>NZ_CP139482.1:155000-837500 GCF_041222825.1 Candidatus Thalassolituus haligoni | reverse complement strand
CGTCGGCTCTTCAATCCAGGCGATACCTTCATCCTGCAATGCCTGACCCCGTGCTATCGCTTGCGGCACTGTAAGGCTTTGATTGAAGTCGACCATAATGCTGAAGTTGTCGCCGACTTCCTTGCGAATACCGCGTATGACATTGATATCTTCCTGAACACTCGAGTAGCCGATTTTTGTTTTTATACCCTTGAAACCGCTAGACGCAGCTCCTGCTGCGCGTTCGGCCGCCAGATTTCGCCCATCCATACTATGACTGTCGTAGCTTTTTATCGGTTGAGCAATACCACCAAGATATTTGTACAGCGGCAATCCGGCCTGTTTTGAGAGCAGATCCCAAAGCGCCATATCAATACCTGAACATGCCATACGAACCAGCCCTGTAAAACCCAGCAGGGTGAATTTTTCCGACAATATTTTTTCAATACTCTGTGGTGCTACAGGTAACCCAATGAGCGCACTTTCCATACCCATGATAATGGAAATAAGAGGTTTAATAGTAAGAGGTGTGTAGCCAAAAATATAGGCGTGACCGACTTCATCGGTAGTTGTTAACACATCAATCAAAACGAGTGGAGATGTCTCGACGGCCCCCATAGCCGTATAGACAGGATATTTCAGGGGCGCATTGACACCTCTGGCCTTTATTCCTTTTATCAGAAAGTCTTTCATTATAAACCCCAAATTATTATTTCAAAGACAAAAAAGATTTATCAACAGTATTGATATCCGCACAACCGATATGAGCAAGAGTCCGGTCAATATCGTTTTTTAACAGTTGAAGCATGTGATCGACACCGGCCTCCCCTTCCGCAGCAAGCGCGTAAAGAACAGGCCGGCCGATCAGCACAGCCGTAGCACCAAGGGCGAGCGCCTTGACCACATCCGCACCGCGTCGAAATCCGCTGTCAACCAGAACAGGTATATTGATCGCAGAAGCCGTTTCTTCGAGTATCTCCACCGGCGAAATACAGCTATCCAGTTGTCGGGCACCGTGATTGGACAGGATGACACCATCCACTCCCAGATCCGCACACCGCGCAGCATCCTCTGTACTGGTAATGCCTTTCACCAGAAGCCGGTGTGGCCAAATATCACGCAGCCATGTGAGATCCTGCCAATTAAAGCTGGCATCCATCTGCCGACTCATCAGTGCGGCCTGAACTTCCAGGTTGGAAACATCGGCGATTTTGAAGTTAGCCAGTTCTGGCGCTCCCCTAAGCATGAAGTTCAAGGACCAATCCGGGTGCAGTGCACCGTCAATGATTGATTTCAGCGTGTATTGGAACGGCACGGAAAAGCCATTGCGAATATCTCGTTCGCGAAAACCATTTATGCTAACATCAACAGTAAGTATGAGTGTCTTGTAACCGGCCTTTAAGGCCCTTTCCACCATTTGCTTTGCCAAATCTCGGTGCACGACGTAGAGCTGAAACCAGAGCTCTCCATCACTCACCTTGGCAATATCCTCGATCGAAGCATTCGAGGCTGTCGACAATGCGAAGGGTATGTTTGCCCGTGCCGCGGCCCTGGCAAGTTTGAAATCGCCATCGGGCGAAAGCATACCGTTAAGGCCGGTAGGCCCTATCGCGATGGGAGCCGAAAACGATCCACCTAGAAAGCTAGACCCAATACTCCTGTTTTTAACGTTGATGAGTCGCTTGGGCTTGAACCTGATCGCGTCCAATACGCTTCGGTTGTGCTTAAGCCCGACTTCGTCATCAGCACCGCCTTCCAGGTAATCAAATACCATACCAGGAAGTTTCTTCTGTGCCTTACAACGAAAATCTTCAGAATTTAACAGCTTATTCTTCATAAAAATCGCTCAATTACATAATTTGGAACAACTTATTATTACTTTATTAATGCTGGTAAAAACTTGGATATCTCAGGAAATAAGACCAAAAGAATCAAAACACTAACCTGGAGCAGCAAAAATGGAAATGCCGCCTTATAAACCATACTGAGTCGGGTGCCGGCAGGTGCCACTCCCTGCATAACGAGTAAGAGCAGCCCAAACGGCGGTGTAAGCAAACTTATTTCCATAGCGATAAGAATCAAAACACCGAACCAGATCAAGTCAATTTGAAGATTGTTGGCCAACGGGATAAAGAAGGGAAGCGTTAACATGATCATACTAATCTGATCTGTAAAACACCCAAGAATTAGCAGGGTTACTACCATGATAATTACCACCATAAAAGGTGACAGATCAAAACCCATGAAAGTATTAAGCAGCCCTGTTGTAGCCCCGGAGAATGAAAGTATTTGTGAAAAAGTTGTTGACGAGACTAAAATAAATAAAATCACTGCCGATATTTTTGCCGTTTCGACAACTGAAACTAAAAATGATTTCTTATTCAAGGTCCCATAGCATACAGAAGCGATAAAAGATGCGACCACTCCGAAGGCCGCAGACTCGGTGGGTGATGCCCAGCCGACAAGCATAGAACCAATAACGACGAAAAAAATACAGAGAAGTGGAACCACATCGCGGAAGAACGGCTTCCATTTGTCCGACCCGCTGATCAGTTCAACCTCATCAGACGGCGCCAATTGCGGATTAAGGGAACACCGGATAATAACGTAGACGAGCGTGGCGGCACAATGAGCAACCCGGGCACGATACCCGCAATGAGCAGTTTACTGATCGAAATCCCGGCAAGACTCGCCAACGTAACCGCCAATGCCGATGGCGGGATAAGCATTGCTATCCCGCCAACAGCCATGATGGGCCCCATCGACATAGAAGGGTGGTAGCCTTTACGGTGCATCTCAGGAAGCATCGCACTGCCCATCATAGCCGTATTGGCGATACTGGATCCTGACAGCGTCGCGAAAGCAGTTCCCCCTAAAATGGAGACAATGCTAAGACGACCAGGGACCGCCGATATCAGGCGTTCAATGGCTGAAATTGCTTTGTAAGCGAGTCCCGTGTGAAAAAGAACCTCTCCCATCAAGATAAAAAGGGGGATAGGTATCAACGAAAAAGAAGAAATTGCTTCTGCTGAGTTTCGAGCCATTTGCACCACCCCGAACTCACCTCCAAGAAAAGCAAAGGCACCTAGTATATTGATCGCAAAGAATGCAATTACAACGGGCACCCCGACGATCATCAGGAATAGAAGAGACCCAAACAAAAAGAATAGACTCAGTTGCCAATCCATTAGTTAGATCCTCTTATTGCTATAATTATGCGGCGGAGAAACTCGACACAAACCAGTAAAAAGCACAGAGCGGGGGCTATCAACAACCACCACTCGGGTATGACCAATGATTTTATTTGTAAGGTTTCATTTACAAAGGCTTCATGAGCAATTCGGAGCATAAAATAGCACAATACAACTCCAACAAGGAAACCAACAGCATTGATAAAAAGCTCAATTTTTTTCCTGATAGCTTCTGGCGAGCTTCGAAGCAAAAAATCAACCTGAACATGTGCCGATTCGTATAGAACCCATGGCGCAGCGATGAAGGCTGAAAAACTTAGTCCATACTCACATATTTCAGTGACCCATGAAAAAGAAACGCCACCAGTGTTCCGCAAAATAACATTTATGAAAATCAACAGCGATATCAGAAATATAAATATTCCAGATATTACGCCCAGTGATTTCATAAAGATATCGTAGCTTTTCGAGAGCCCCGACATTTTAATATAACTTTCGGCACTCAACATCCCGATACTCATCGATAGTTACTCAATTATATTTTTAATATTAATCGCCATATCCTTGGAATTCTTCATAACCTCTGCCCAAGCTGCTTCTTTTGCAACCTCAAGAAACCTCGTGCGTTCTTCCCCTCGTAACTCAATAACGTCTATACCTGTTTCAGTCTGACGTTGTCGCTCTATTTCATTAATAGAAACATTCTCATCATTCAACGATTCGAGCCAAATAGCTTTATCCGTAAGATATTTCTGCTGATCGCCTGTCAGACTCTCCCATTTACCTTCATTGACCATGACCGTAACTTCTGCTTGATAGAAACCAGGCTCAACACGGTACTTAGTTTGTTCATGCCAGCCGAGGTCAAAAATACCCTGCATCGTCCAGCCATATCCATCTACTACACCACGCTCAAGTGCAGTGTAAACCTCACCGGGTGCAGTCTGTACGACAGTCGCTCCCAAAGCTTCGAAGAATGGCCGATAAATTGGCGTCACTCTTAAGCGCTGACCATCCAATTGGGCGGACTCTATCGGTTTGTTCGTGTAAAGGTGGAACTGGTTGCCATAATTGGTAAACGCGAGCAGATGGACATTCATTCCGTCCTTCCATATTTTCTGGAGCTTTGACCACCCACCCGCTGCACGCAGTTGCTGCGGAGAATAGTTCGTCAACTTCAGTGCATCTGCGGCAGGCATAACGTTGCTGTAGAAAGCCCCCGTCGAAAGGATCATATCGACAACGCCGGTTTTAACGGCATTTCCGATCTGAAACGGTGGCATCGCTTCCGGGCCGCCGATCAAGTTAATTTTGATAGGCGATTTTTCATCTGAATTTATATTTTCAACAAATTTTTCAAAAGTGCGCGTAATAGCAGTACCTCTAGCAAACCCGCTGATTGCTCTTATTTCAACTTTATCTTCAGCAAATGCACTTGTTGCTGAAGAGCTAGATAGCGCGAAACATAAAGCAAAAATACCGAAATTTAAATTATTGTTATTCATTATAACCACCCATAAGATAAAGTAAATTTTAAACGATAACCTCAATCAAAAACGGCCTATCCATATTCAAGGCTATCTTGTAATGTTTTTTGAAGTCTCGAACAGAGTTCACTTTTACAGCCTTAACGCCATACCCCTCCGAAATTTTTACAAAATCGACATCTTCAATAGTCAATCCAGGCACCGCATCATCGACACCAAACAGGTCAGCAAACCACTTCAGTGCAGAATACCCCTTATTGTTAATAACCACATAAACAACGGGAATATTGTATTTTGCAGCCGTCCATAACGCTGCAATGCTGTAATGGGCGGATCCATCTCCGATAAATGCGACCACTTTCCGCTCCGGAGAGGCCAACTGAACTCCGAGTGCCGCTGGCATCGCAAAGCCAAGACCACCCGCCGCGGCAAAGTAATAGCTACCAGAGTATTCCATCGTGACACGGGACCACAAGGTAGCCAGCGTTGAGGTTGCCTCATTGAGATAAATGCTGTCTCGGGGGCTCAAATCATCAACCACATCATAAACTGTCTCGGGGCTCAACACCGCGTCATCCGATGTATTCCGCCTAACCTCTTTCCGAAAACTTGGACACTCCGTTTGCTTGGGCGGCAGGCTGTCGTACAGAGCTTCGACAAAGCTCTTAACGCTAGCAACGATCGCTTCACCAATAGGCGCCCTTGCGGCTTCATCACTGTCGGACGTGATGTGAATCAGCTTTGCATGGTCGGGAATCAGGGTGCCTGGGTCATTCTGGTGATAGCGGAAAACAGGTCCACCAATGACGATGACCAAGTCATGCTCCTGAAGATGGCTACAGAGCGCGGCCTCCCCCGCAGGTAAAATGCCGGCGAAGCAACGATGACCGGTCGGAAAGGGACAACGTGGTGCGGACGGCGCCACCCAAGCTGGTGCATGAAGTTTCTCGGCCAGTTTTGCGACCAAGGCATTGCAGCGCTCACTGTCAACTTCCGGGCCGAGAATCAGTACGGGGCTTTTAGCTACCTGAATTTGCTTACTGACCCTTTCCAGCAACCCCTTATCTGGGGCCCCACAGTGCGAGACGCGTCGATTAACCAACTGCAACGCATTTTCACTCACCTTTTTTTCCCAGTCATCATAGGGTATCGAAACGTATACCGGTCCCTTGGCGGGAGCCATTGCGGAGTTGAGTGCCCGGTTGATCGAATGTGGCACCTCTTCATGACTAAGTGGCTCAAAGCTGTCCTTGACCAAAGGCCTTGGCAGCATGGTGGCATCTGAGTTCTTCAACATTGGATCAGCATATACCATGGTCCTGGCCTGCTGACCGGCTGTCACTACGATCGGACTGTGAGAGTTACGCGCGTTTGCCAGCCCCCCCATTGCGTTCCCGGTCCCCGCGGCGGAGTGCAGGTTAACGAAAGCCGGCTGGCCCGTCGCTTGGGCATAACCGTCCGCAACACCAATGACAACACCTTCATCCAGGCACAGAATGTATTCGAAATCTTCGGGGAAGCCGCGCAGAAAATGCAATTCGTTGGAACCCGGATTGCCAAAAACCTTGTCTACCCCATGATTCCTGAGTATCTGAAATACTGTTTCTTTGACGGACGGCAGTGTATCGCTCATGACAGCTTCTTTCTTATTGATTGGACTTTAAGGTTATCAATGCTAGCATTATCCATCAAATAGATAATTAATCGATCAAGATATAAATAATATCTATATATTAGAGATGCCATGTCTTACAAAGCAGATTTAGGCCTGATTAAAGTTTTTTTGGCCATTTACGAAAGTGGAAGTGTCAGTGGCGCGGCTGAAAAAATACACCTGACACAGCCTTCGGTTAGCTACTCCCTCGCAAGGCTGCGAAAACTGCTGAATGATCCGCTCTTCACCCGAACCCGTGAAGGTATGCAATCCACATTCATAGCGGACCAATACTACGCGACATTTCGTGACTCCATACTGGCAATTGAGCAAGCGATCGCGGCCGCCCAGGAATTCGACCCTGCTTTAGCAAATCGAACGTTCAGAATAGCGCTTTCAGACTTAGGTGAATTTTACCTATTACCAATAATTATGGAAAAATTCCAACAGCTTGCGCCCAACTGTAGTATGGAAGTCATAACAATCGAAGTTAATCAAGTAGAATCATGGCTTCTTCGCGGAAGAATAGATGCAGCTATTGGAAACCTTAAATTCTTGAAAGGCACAGTTGAATCTAAGAAACTTTTTAATGAAAACTATTCATGCTTATTATCTACCAACCACCCAAGAATAAAAAACAATATAAATACCGAGCAATTTCTAACTGAAAAACATATATTAATATCAAAATCTACCGGACATTTTATAATTGATGAGTACTTAAGAGAAAATAGCAAATCTATCGATATAGCGCTAAAAATACCTCATTTTTCTGCACTCCCTGGAATCATTCCGAAGTGCGATATGATCGCCTGCTTACCGACCCGCGTTGCGAACAAATTCGCCGAGAGCCGTGATCTTATTTCCACCCCACTTCCATTCGACCTCCCATCTTTTGAGGTCGGCCTATATTGGAACAATAATATTGATGAACCGTCGGCACACAAATGGTTATGCGATGTAATTTATGACTCATTAAGCGCTCTATAGGTATTTTCTCAAGATTGGTTACCTTGCAGCCCCGGACGCGGTCGGTAGCAAGGCTGCGTCCGCTCAAGGTGCACCTGTATCGGAGGCGGAACGTGTCAACGTCATTTGAGCCAGTTTTTTAAACATTACATTGCTTTTGTAATCGCCCGTGGCAACGTTGGGAAATTCACGCCTTTTTCGATTGTCGCCTGATCAGCATCCTCTGGCACCGGATTGATGCAGACTTCGGCCGGTGGCAGCGGTACGTTTGGACGACCTTTACTGAAGCGCTCCGGGTGCTGAGCGTACATCTCGTCCAGTGCCGCTTGCCGGAGGTGAGCGATTTCAAGGTATTCCCCGCTAAACACCTGATGGGGCGTAAAACCGGCCAGGCTGCTGTGGTGGTGATCATGGTTGTACCAGCGGACATACTCCTCATTCCAATGTACCGCATGGTCGTAGCTGTCGAAGCGGCCCGGGTAGTCCGGCTGATATTTCAGGGTCTTGAACTGTGCTTCACTCATCGCGTTGTCGTTGCTCACTCGGGGGCGGCTATGACTGGCCGTCATCGTCAACTCACCCAGCAAATCCAGATAGCAGTGGGCGGTCATGGGGGTGCCACGATCCTGATGCAGCGTGAGCGTACCGGGTTGTATGTCATAACGTTCATGCGCTTCCATGATCAGCTGGCTGGACAGCGCACTGTTTTCCTTGCGTGACAGCATCCAGGCCACAATGTAACGGCTGAACAGGTCCATGACCACGTACAAGGACAGGTATTCACCGCGCTTCCTGGTCGGCAGCTTGGCAATGTCCCAGGTCCAGACTTGATTGGGTGCGGTCGCCTTCAGCCGTGGAATGGCATGCGACTGGCGCGGACGCTGAAGACGGCGTTCGCCGTTGAGTCCATCGGCTCGCAGCAGTCGGTGCATCGTGCTGATGGAGCACAGGTAGGTGCCTTGTTGCAGCAGGCTGTAATACACCTGCGCCGGTGGTTGATCCTGATACTCAGTGCTGCTCAATACCGCTTTTGCCTGAGTACGCTCTTCGACACTCAGGGCCCGTGGCTGTTGGGTATCCTTGCGCTTTCGTCGGTGTGGGCTCACCGGCCCGCACAGGTGATAACGGGCGCGTATGGCACGAAAGGTATTGCGACCAATATCCAGCACGTGACAAGCAAGGCGTTCAGAAATACCGGAGGGTAATGGTGCCTGCAGCAACTGATTCATGACGCGTCCTCGTCGAGCATGTCCAGTAGATCCAAGGCTTTTTTTTGGAGCGTCAGGCAGCCATTCTGAATCTCGATCTGCTTGCGTAGCCGGTCGTTCTCTTTTTCGAGCTGTTCGATACGTTTTTGCTCAGCGGTCTTCTTCGGCGCGGGACCTGGGGCGGATTTTTTCAGACCATCCAGCCCTCGCTCATCCCGTTCCCGACGCCATTGAGACAGTTGATTGGAATACAATTTTTCATGGCGCAGCAGTTCCCCTAACTCACCATGCTGGCAGGCCTCGGCTTGCTGGATGATGGATAACTTGTATTCGGTACTGAAGGCTCTGCGCACCCGCTTTTCCAGTGCGGGACTGGGTTCATGCCATAACCTCCTATTTAATATAATTAATAATCCACTAGCCCCACCGTCCCCGCCAACCGCTTATTAATCACTTTAACCTCCGCTCGCCATATCTGACCCTGGCGTTTTAATACACTGGCTAATTTATCGCTAAAAGGCGGAAGGTATTCATCTGGCATCTCCGGAATCACCAGATACAACATAATTCTGCGCTCTGGCCCAAGTGGTGTAACTCTAGTCATCGGGCCCATTTGGTGAGTCAATTCGTTATGACGCTCCAGCAAACCTGCCGCGAGTATTTGTAATGAGTTATCCAGCTTTTCGAAGATACTGGTGAAAAATTCGTCGTATTCTTTGGGGAATGTATGAGGGTTAGGAACCGAGCTTTTGGCTTCGATCAGCAGCAAGCTATCTTGCGGAGTAAGCCAGACAAACTCACAGGCCTTGAGTTGTTTGCCTCGCAAAAATGCAGACTCTTCGATCCTGAAAACCCGATCAGGATCAAAAGGCCCAAACGTCATCCCTGACTCTGTGATGGTGATCATCCGATTCCTTCGAACTCCTGTTCAAACAGCCTGACGGATTCCTTGATGATTTCGGTTTCTGGCAGACCGTCATTTAACAAACAACTCTGTTGCCAGACACCCTGAGAATCAGAGAGAAAACAAGGGATGGGCAGTTGTTGCTGGCGAGCGATCAAGAGCAGCTTTTTGACCACATAATAAGAATGGGTGGCCATAAATATCTGCATGCCCTGCTGTGCCAGCAGGGCCAGAATATCCAGAAACTGCACAATCGCTGTCGGGTGCAAGGCGGATTCTGGCTCGTCGACAAATATCACCGAACCCGGTGTCAGGAAACGGTTGCCGAGCAAGGTATCCAGAATGGCGATTTTCTTGATGCCTTCTGCCGTGCTGTGAATCGAGAATTTCGAGTTGCCCTGTTTGTAAATCCACTCGTTGTTCTCGAACGTGACCTTACCCTGAAACATCTCTTCCAGTTGTTTGCGGGATCTGGAAAAGCTGTCGTAGTTACGGCCCTTTTGTGGTTGGTTCTGCAACGCCAGCACCAGATCGGAATAGGTGGCGTCATAACCAAACTCACGATTCTGTAAGGCACTGCGCAAAATCACATGCCACAGTGACAGCACTTCCTTGGGGGGCAGAAAGATCGAGTTGTCTTCACGTTCAGAAAGGGTGTTAACCGATGGCTTTACCAGCTTGCTGGTGTCTTGCCCAAAACTGTATGCAAGACTGGTGTTGTCCGACATGGACACTTCAAAACTCAGGCGGTTGCCCTTGCCTCGACGCACCATATCGCCCAGAGAGTCGGTCTGAAACGTCCAATAGAGCTTGTCACTCAGAACGTCATGGAATTCACGCTTGTCATTGCCGCGCCCGGATTCTTCCTGAGTACGCATAACGCAATAAAGGCTTTTCAGCAGCCAGGTCTTGCCACAACCATTTTCCCCAATGATCAGATTCAATGCGCCAAGCCCCTGCCCTTTGGCAGAGGCAATCGGCCCGCTATTGGAGATGGAGAAACTGTAAATCATGCACATGTCCTGAATGATGATTACTTAACTATACCACCATCTTCTACAAGACAAACCGGACGACCTGAGAGTTCGTTAAGCACCAAACTCCGCGACGTTGCAGGTATCCATCCCCCCGTTTTCAACAATATGTCGCTGAGTACCGACACCTGCCATTGCCAAGCATTTGTTTGGCCATTTAACCCTCAACGTTTCCGCTTTTTTATGTGACGGATGGCAACGCAGCCCCGCCACTAGCGCCCGTAGCTTCCGCGCATCAGCGCGCTAATATCCGCAGCAGCCTTGTACATGATGGGTGACAGGCTTTCAACTCACTGCAACTCACCGTCGACAAACGCACTCAGAATATCCATCACCTGCTCCTGCTCCTGCTCCTGCTCCTGCGTTGGATTCTGAATCCCCTCCATCGATGCCAGTTTCAAGCGGGCTGCGTCTTTGATCAGGGCAGACTCTTCCTCGGTCAGATCGTGAATCAGGGTTTGCCAGGCATTAATTTGCAGATCGGCCGTTTCATCCGGGTCATAACCGTTGTCCGGTTCTACCGAGAGATAACAGAGCAGGTCCATCAGAATGGTGGTCAGGTTTTTCATCATGGATTCTCAACAGACATATCCTGCGCAGTTAACCCACGCCATGAAGAAGAGTCAACCGGCCAACAGACTGCGCTCCCACTGACCGGATCTCATCCCTACGCTCCTGCGTGGGGATGTTGCGGCGCCAATCTATCTGGTGCTTTGGTTCAGAACACATCTCCCAGTGAACAACAAAAGATGATTTGCGAGGCGTTATTGACGTGTTCTTGCTGGATGTTTCAAACCCGTCGTAATTGAACTCTCGAATCTGAAACCATCGGAGCTATCCCATAAAGTGCTCGTCCAGCTTATCCAGCAGCTCCAGCCCCTTGCTCCTGTCGCCCACTGCCGCCATAGCCCTGAAGCGGACTTCAGTATCAAACTCAGCGATGGCCTGGGTTGATAGCTCTTCAATCAGTTTGTTCATGCTGATTTTTCTGTGAGCTGCCAGAGCTTTCAGGCGATTATGTTTATCGTCGGGCAAGCGTACGGTCAATGTCGACATGTCAATTTCCCCTCAAATTTCCAGCCCGTTTCTCAACGATGTCCGCCGGCTCATGCGCATTCGGGGCGACGGGGGCTATCTATTTAATTCTGCACAGCCCCGGCTCTGATTTCGTAATTCGAGACCATCCAGAAACCGGCGGGTACCGGATTATATAGATGATCTCCGACCACTCAGACGTCGGGCTCAAACCGGGTTATCAATATCGACAAACGTGACCTTGATACCAAACTCGGTTTCCAGATGCTGCCCCAGAGCCAGAACACCGTAACGCTCGGTAGCGTGATGACCAGCACTGTAGAAATGGGTGCCGGTTTCGCGCGCCAGGTGCACCGCCGGTTCGTTGATTTCACCGGTGATATAGGCGTCGACACCGGCATCCACTGCCAGCTGCAGATAACCCTGCGCGCCACCGGTACACCAGGCAACTGTTTCGATGATGTCTTCATCTTCGCCAATATGTAATGGCGTACGATCCAGGCATTCGCCAATCCATTGGGCAAACTCGGCGGCAGCCATCGGCTTTGATAATCGCCCGATCAGGCCGGGGGTCGTATGATCCAGCGGATCGATAGCGCTGGTGACGGTCAGTTCGAGAATATCGGCCAGCTGGGCGTTGTTGCCCAGTTCAGGGTGAACATCCAGCGGCAGGTGGTAGGCGATCAGGTTGATATCGTGGGCCAGCAGGGCTTTCAGGCGTTCGCGTTTGATCCCGGTCACACAGGCATTTTCGCCTTTCCAGAAGTAACCATGATGCACCAGCAAGGTATCGGCACCGAGCGCAATGGCTTCATCAATCAGCGCCTGATTGGCTGTCACGCCGGTGACGATGTGCTGAATGCGATCTCGACCCTCGACTTGCAGACCATTTGGGCAATAATCCCGGATCTGCCGGTTTTGCAACAATTGGTCCAGATATGTCAGCAGCTGCTGGCGTTCAATAGCGCCATCTAACATGATGCGTCTCGCTTATTTCTGTTAAATTTGTTGGCCAGCAATAATCGACCTGATCGTTTGAACCTGCGGCTTGCTCGCAACCCCGTGGAGACTTGCTTACATGCCCCGATATTCCTTTGTTCACACTATGCTGGTGCCATCACTGGTCGGTCTGTGTGTCGCCTTGATGATCCTGCTTTGGGCGCCGCAATGGGTGACGCCTGCGCTCCAGCAACAGAACCAGCAAACGGCTGCTGCCGTCCAGCAGGATACACCGACAGCGTCCGGCATGGTGAGCAGTTACGCTGATGCTGTGGAGCGGGCAGCTCCTGCGGTTGTCAACATTTACACCAGCAAGGTGGTAAAACGCAAACAGCATCCGCTGTTTGATGATCCGCTGTTCCAGCGTTTTTTCAACACCAAGCCAGAGCCCAGCGAGCGACTGCAGTCCAGTCTCGGTTCCGGTGTGATCATGACAGCGGAAGGCCATATCCTCACCAATAATCACGTGATCAAGGATGCCGACCAGATTGTGGTAGCCCTGCGTGATGGTCGCGAGGCCAATGCGACTCTGATCGGCTCTGACCCGGAAGCGGATCTGGCCATTCTGAAAATTGACATGGCAGATCTGCCGGTGATTCAAGTGGCCCATAACGAGCATCTGCGGGTGGGTGATGTTGTGCTGGCGATAGGCAACCCGTTTGGCGTTGGTCAGACGGTGACATTAGGAATTGTGTCGGCTACCGGGCGTAACCAACTGGGGCTGAATACCTACGAGAACTACATTCAGACCGATGCTGCCATTAATCCGGGGAATTCCGGTGGTGCCTTGATCAATGCCAACGGCGAGCTGGTTGGCATCAATACTGCAATTTATTCCCAGAGTGGTGGCAGCGAAGGCATTGGTTTTGCCATTCCTGGCACGGTTGCCCAGCGGGCACTGACGGATATTTCCCAACACGGTATTGCCATTCGTGGCTGGCTCGGTATCGAAGTGCAGGAGGCAACCCCCAAACTGCTGGAAGCGCTGGCCCTGCCGGAGGCGCTGGAAGGGCTGATTGTGACGGGTATCTATCAGGATGGCCCTGCGGATCTTTCCGGGCTGACGGTCGGCGACATCATCGTCAAGATCAACCAGATGGACGCCAGTGATGCCCGCGCTGCGATGAATCAGATCGCTATTCTGCATCCGGGCGACAAGATTCTGGTGGATTTTATTCGTGAAGGAAAACTGGCCCAAACCGAAGCAATTGCCGGTCAACGGGGTGCCCAGCCAGAAAGCTGAGCATTAGCAGGAGCCTGCTGCTCTACTGCGGACAGGCTCCTGAGCCGCCAGCGGCCGCATCAGTCCTTGATGCGGTACTCGGCGGAACGGGCGTGGGCAGTCAGGAACTCACCACGAGCCAGCGTTGAAGCTACTTTTCCCAGTTCCGATGCGCCATCAGCTGAACACATAATCAGCGATGAGCGTTTCTGGAAGTCGTACACCCCCAGCGGCGATGAGAAACGCGCCGTGCCCGAGGTGGGCAATACGTGGTTCGGCCCGGCACAGTAATCACCCAATGCTTCTGCGGTATACCGACCCATAAAGATGGCTCCGGCATGACGGATGGACGGTAACCAGGCTTCCGGGTCTGCCACCGACAGCTCCAGGTGCTCAGGTGCAATGCGGTTGATAATGGCCACTGCATCGTCGTCTGAGCGGGCGTGAATCAGCGCCCCACGCTCCGCCAGCGATGTACGGATAATTTCGGCACGTTCCATGGTGGGCAACAGCGTGTTGATGCTGGCTTCCACTTGATCAAGGAAATCGGCATCGGTTGATACCAGGATCGACTGGGCATCTTCGTCGTGTTCTGCCTGGGAGAACAGATCCATGGCAATCCAGTCCGGGTTGGTTTTGCCATCACATACCACCAGAATTTCTGACGGCCCGGCAATCATGTCGATACCGACCTGACCAAACACCATGCGCTTGGCGGTGGCAACGTAAATATTGCCAGGGCCAACGATTTTGTCCACTCCCGGTACGGTTTCGGTGCCGTAAGCCAGTGCTGCCACCGCCTGCGCACCACCAATGGTGAAGACCCGCGAAACGCCGGCGGCAGCGGCAGCGGCCAACACCAGTTGATTCAGCTCTCCCCCTGGCGTCGGCACCACCATGATGATTTCCTGCACGTCGGCAACGTGAGCCGGAATGGCGTTCATCAAGACCGAAGATGGATACGCGGCTTTGCCACCGGGGACGTAAATGCCAACGCGGTCCATCGGGGTGATTTTCTGCCCCAGCACGGTGCCGTCGGCTTCGGTATAACGCCAGGAGTCCTGCTGCTGGTGTTTGTGGTACGAACGAACACGTTCAGCGGCCGCCAGCAAGGCGGTACGTTGTGTTTCTGGCAAGCCATCCAGTGCATCCTGCAACTGCTGCTGGCTCAACTCCAGGTCGGCCATGGACGTCACATCCATCCGGTCGAACTTGTTGGTGTATTCAATCACGGCGGCATCGCCACGGCTGCGCACATTGTTGACGATGTCGGTGACGGCCTGTTGGACGCCGGTATCGGATACCGATTCCCATGACAACAGCGCGTCCATCTGGCTGGAAAAATCCGGCTGGGCGGAGCTGAATCGACGAATGGATAAAGTCATGTTGTCTCCCCGGTTATTTGGCTTGCTGCTGTTGACGCTCTACCGCAGCGCCAATCAAATCGATAATAGGCTGAATCTGGGCATGCTTGACCTTCATCGCGGCACGACTGGCCACCAGTCGGGAGCTGATCGGGGCAATCAGGTCACGCGCTTCCAGACCATTGGCCTTGAGGGTATTGCCGGTATCCACGATGTCGACGATCAAATCCGCCAGGCCCATGATCGGTGCCAGCTCCATGCCACCGTACAGCTTGATAATGTCGACCTGACGGCCCTGTTCGGCAAAGTAGCGTTTGGCCACGTTGACAAATTTGGTCGCCACCCGCAGCCGCCCTTCTGGCAAGGCATAGCCCTTGATGGCCGCCGTCATCAGCCGACAGGTCGCAATGTTCAGATCCAGTGGCTCACACAGATTGTCGCTGTTGTACTCCATCAGCACATCCTTGCCCGACACGCCCAGATCCGCTGCACCGTATTCGACATAGGTCGGTACGTCCGTCGCACGAATCACCACCAGCTTGATATGCTCATGATTGGTATCGAAGATCAGCTTGCGGCTTTTTTGAATGTCTTCCGCCGGATGAATGCCCGCCTCGGCCAGCAGGGGCAAGGTGTCATCCAGAATGCGTCCCTTGGACAGTGCAATGGTAAGCGGTTGGGTCATGATGTCCTCAATCTAGTGTGGTGTGCCAATCAGCCGGAAATTCGACGGATATTGGCACCCAGCTGCTGAAATTTTTCTTCAATACATTCGTAACCACGATCAATGTGGTAAATGCGATTTACGTCGGTGGTGCCATTGGCGACCAGCGCAGCCAGTACCAGCGAGGCCGAAGCCCGCAGGTCGGTGGCCATCACCGGGGCACCACTGAGTGTGGCACGACCGGTAATAATGGCCGTGTTACCTTCGACATGAATATCCGCTCCCATGCGCACCAGTTCCTGGGCGTGCATAAAACGGTTTTCAAAGACGGTTTCGATCACAGTACCCACACCTTCAGCGACCGCATTCAGCACCACAAACTGGGCCTGCATGTCGGTTGGAAATGCAGGGTGCGGAGCGGTACGAATATTCACTGCTTTAGGGCGGCGGCCGGTCATATCCAGCTGAATCCAGTCGTCACCGGTGGTGATTTCGGCACCCGCTTCTTGCAATTTCAGCAGCACCGCTTCAAGTAATAACGGGTCGGTGTTGCGGGTTCTGACGCAACCACCGGTCACGGCCGCAGCGACCAGATAAGTACCGGTTTCAATGCGATCAGGCAAGACTTCAAAGGAACAGCCGTGCAGGGTTTCAACGCCGTCGACCGTCAAGGTCGCACTGCCTGCTCCCTGAATCTTGGCACCCATGGCAATCAGGCAGTTGGCAAGATCCACCACTTCCGGTTCGCGGGCAGCGTTTTCAATCACTGTCCGGCCATCCGCCAGCGCGGCAGCCATCAGGATATTTTCCGTGCCGGTCACCGTGGGGGTATCCAGGAAGATATGCGCACCCTTTAAACGGCCACCTGGCACATGTGCCTTGATGTAACCATCCAGCACATCAACATGTGCACCCATCGCTTCCATACCACGCAGGTGTAAATCAACCGGACGGCTGCCAATGGCACAACCTCCTGGCAAGGACACTTCGGCTTCACCATAACGCGCCAATAATGGCCCCAGCACCAGGATCGATGCCCGCATGGTGCGCACCAGGTCATAGGGAGCAACACAGCTTTTAACATGGCGGCAATCGGTCTCGACCGACATATCTTCGTTGATTGCCACTTCAACACCCATGCACCCCAGCAATTCCAGCATCGTGGTGATGTCATGCAGGTGCGGCAAGTTACCGACCCGCATAACGCCTTCGGCTAGCAAGGTAGCGGCCAGAATTGGTAAGGCGGAGTTTTTGGCACCCGAGATCCGAACATCACCGGACAGCCGGTTGCCGCCAACAATTTGCAATTTTTCCATGTGTCTTCCAGAAATCAGCGCGCAGCATACTCAGCGCTGGTGAAGGTACGAATGGTCACAGCATGCAGCGAGCCATTGGCGATCAGAGGATTAAGTACTGTGTAGACAACCTGTTGGCGTTTAACGGCATTCAGGCCTTCAAAATGATCGCCGATGCCCTCTACCTGATATTGGTAACCATCACCATCAACAGACCACTGGACGTCAGGAAACTGGCTTTCCAGCATGGCCTGGATTTCGGAGAGTGTAGAAGGTGTCATATTGCTCCACCGGTATTGGAATTAGAGAGGGCGGGAATGATAGCGGATTTAGTGGATCAGAATAAGTGGAAGGAGGATCAGCAATAGCTATTCGGCCGATAATCAGCTTGAGGGGGCCGGGCCGTACGCGGTGACCATCAGGAACGGCACCCAAGCCGTCCCTCTTTTTATGCGCGTCTGTGCGTTATGCGTCAGTGACCATGACTTCGGCAAACAGCACTTCCAGGTCACTGACCTGCAGAATAGGCATCAACCGTTCTGGCACCGAGCGAATGGTCATGTGAACGTCGTGCTGGCGTGCGGTTCTCATCCAATCGAGTAGCAGTGCCACGGCGGCACTCGACACCCGATCCACATTGGACATATCCAGACACCATTCGCCACCGGAGCTGCGAATCATTTCGTGCCCTGGTTCAATCAAGGCAACCACAGTGGACGCCAGCATGTCACCACTGACATTGGCCAGGTTGGCGGAGAGGGACTCAAGCGTGGTCATTTATTGTGCCCCACTGACAACGGAGCGCTTGCGCAACTCGCGTCCCTGCTCTTGCAAATTTTCGATCCATTGATCGATGGCCGCACCGATATTGCCATTATTATCTTCAACCAGCTGAACAAACTGTTCATTAAACAATTGTCCGATGTTGATGCCGTTAACAATCACGTTTTGCGCTTTCCAGGCGTAGGAGGACAGGTCGTAGTACATGCTCTGGGTGATGGGAAAAACCCGACCACTGGGGGTAATAACTTCCAGATCGACCAGAGTGTTGGATGATGTGTGTTCAAAATCCTTGCGAGGCGGTAGCATCCGGACTTCGTAATCGGTGAACTCAATCAGGCCGGTCGCGTAGGAACTCAGCAAACTGCGCTTGAAGGCACGGGCAAAACGCTGGCGTTGTTCCTTGCTGGCATCAAAATAATAACGCCCCATGATCTTGCGAGTCAGCCGGCGAAAATCCACCATCGGCCCCAACACATCTTCCAGCTCCCAATAAAACCGGGCCTTGTCACTCTCGTAAAGATCCCGATTGGTGTTGATTTTCTCCAGCACCTTGGTCGTTACCCGTCGCACCACTTCGTGGGCGTGCTCGCCCAGTTCTTCTGACTCAAGTGCCTGAACACCAGGCGCAAGCAATACCATAACCAATAATAGCAACCGAATCATGACGTCTCCTTCTCTCCATGTAGCGCGGGCTTACGTTGTGTATCCACGGTCTGACAGCTGCCATACGCCTGATCTGGGAAGCTAAGTTACAACCATTACAAATTGCAACAAAGCGATCATAAAAGCAGCAAATCAGCCATCTTCTGCCTTGTTAAACAAGAAACGGCCAATTAATTCCTCAAGTACCAGCGCCGACTGGGTATCTTCAATCCAGTCGCCTTCTTTGAGGAAGTCTTCCTCGGCACCCACGGTCAGGCCAATGTATTTTTCTCCCAGCAAGCCTGCGGTAAGAATCGCCGCTGACGTATCGCTGGTCAGGGTGCTCATGTCCTTGGTGATTTCCATCTCGACAACAGCCGAGTACCATTCTTTGTCGAGGTACACCTTGGTCACCCGACCAATGGTCACTCCCGCCATGGAGACCTTGGCGCGCTCGTTCAGACCCCCCAAATTTTCGAAACGGGCCTTGATGGTATAGGTATCTCCGGCATCACTCATCGACAAACCGCTGACGCGGAGCGCCATCAGTACCAGAGCCAGAATACCGATCACCATAAAAGCACCGACGGTGAGCTCTACAGAACGCTTTTGCATAATTAAACGCCTCCAAACATGACTGCTGTCAGTACAAAATCGAGTCCCAATACCGCCAGCGAGGAAATCACCACCGTCTGGGTTGTTGCCTTGCCAATGCCTTCTGAAGTCGGCATTGATGCATAGCCCTGATAAACCGCAATCCAGGTCACCACCCAGCCAAATGCGACCGACTTGATAATTCCCTTGACCACGTCGTTATAAAATTCGACTGACGCCTGCATATTGCCCCAGTAGGCACCTTCATCAATACCCAGCATATCAACGGCAACAAAGGCCCCGCCCCAGATGCCCACGGTATTAAATATCAGCGTCAGCACGGGCAGCGAGATAATACCGGCCCACAAACGCGGCGTAATCACTCGCTTGAGCGGATCAACCCCCATCATTTCCATCGCCGACAACTGTTCCGTTGCCTTCATCAGGCCAATTTCTGCCGTTAACGCGGAACCAGCCCGCCCGGCAAACAACAGCGCCGCGACCACCGGCCCCAGCTCACGCAACAGCGTCAGCGACACCAGCGTGCCCAGCGCCGCCTCGGAGCCAAAATCAACCAGAATGGTATAGCCTTGCAACCCCAGCACCATACCGACAAAGAAGCCGGCAACGGCAATAATACTGAGCGAGCGCACACCAACAGAATAGAGTTGTCGAATCAGGTCAGAAAACGTCGCACTGCCTGGGCCGCCCCAAGCCAGTGAATGCCATAACACCAGGGACGCAGCGCCCAGTGCCTCAATGGAAGACAAGCCACGACGGCCCAGCAACTGCAATCGATTGAGCATATTCAGTCGCTCCCTGCCAATATGTCCTGGCGGTAATCATTCGCGGGATAATGAAACGGTACCGGCCCATCAGGGTCGCCATTGAGGAACTGGCGAACTTCATCCGAGCCTTCATGCAACAGCTCATTCGGCGTGCCAAAACCGATCACCTTGCCACCCGAGACCAGGCACAGGTAATCAGCAATCCCGCAACATTCCTCAACATCGTGGGATACCAGCAGGCTGGTCAGTCCGAGTGCCTTGTTCAGCCCGCGAATCAGCTTGACGATCATTCCCATTGAAATAGGGTCAAGACCAGTAAAGGGTTCGTCGTACATGATCAGTTCAGGATCCATGGCGATGGAACGTGCCAGTGCCACTCGACGCGCCATGCCGCCGGACAATTCAGCCGGATTAAGACTGCGAGCTCCGCGCAAACCGACGGCTTCCAGCTTCATCAGTACCAGATCCCGAATCATGGATTCGGGCAAATCGGTATGAACACGCAAGGGGAAAGCCACGTTATCGAACACATCCAGGTCAGTAAACAGGGCACCGGTCTGGAACAGCATGCCCATTTTCTGTTTGCGGAGTTCGAACAGCTGATGACGTTTGAGAGTGGTAATTTCTTCTCCGGCAAGCAGGATAGAACCACTGTCGGGAAGCAACTGACCACCAATCAGGCGCAGCAAGGTTGTTTTCCCGGTGCCACTGGGTCCCATGATTGCAGTGACCTTGCCACGGGGAAAATCGACGGACAGGCCGTTGTAGATCAAACGATCGCCGCGTGTAAAGGTCAGATCACGCACCGAGATGTAGGGCTGCTCAACCACCATGAAAGCTTCCTTACCTGGGCCGGAAATGCGGGGTTTAAAGTGAGCGCTAGCATAGCGGATTGCACAGACAGAACCAACGCTGCTTTTGTGATGACCTTCACCCGCCACAAAACGCATTGTTCCAATTGCGCCCTTGCGCCCCTTCGGTACAATGCGGCCTCTCTATCATCAAGCACGTCAAAGCAGAATTCACCTGCAGGAGCATCATGATCACAGCACTGGTTGCCGTCCTTATCGGTTTGGTTGTTCTGGTATGGAGTGCCGACAAGTTTGTCCTCGGTGCTGCGGCGACAGCCCGTCGTCTCGGCATGTCACCGCTGCTGGTCGGACTGACCATTGTCTCCATCGGCACCTCCGCTCCCGAGCTGTTTGTCTCTGCCGTCGCGACACTGGATGGTGCTGGCAACCTCGCCATAGGCAACGCACTGGGTTCTAATATCACCAATATCGGCCTGGTACTGGGTATTACTGCACTGGTCAGCCCGATTCCGCTGAAAAAGAAGTTGTTACGCAAAGAACTGCCACTGCTGCTGCTGGTCAGTATTCTTGCCGGTTTGACACTGGCCGACCTGGAACTCAGCTATATTGATTCCATCCTGCTGCTGGCCGGACTGGTTGCCGCCATGTACATCCTGTTTCAGGAATCCGATGACAGCGGCGAATCGCTGGTTGATGAAGACGAAGCCGCAGCGATTGAATCGCTGTCCACCAAGATGGCAGTGTTCTGGCTCTTGCTCGGACTGGTCTGCCTGATGATCAGCTCCAAGGCACTGGTTTGGGGCGCAACAGAAATTGCCCGCAGCTTTGGCATCAGCGATCTGATGATTGGCCTGACCATCGTTGCCATTGGTACCAGCCTGCCAGAACTGGCGGCATCGGTTGCCAGCGCCCTCAAAGGGCATCACGACATTGCGATTGGCAACGTGATTGGCTCCAACATATTTAACCTGCTCGCAGTGATGCCTGTCCCCGGTCTGATCGCGACAGTTGCAGTCGAACCAATGGCACTGTATCGCGACCTGCCCGTCATGTTGGCTCTGACTCTGGTACTGTTGGTACTGTTTATACTCAATCGTCGTAGTGGAGTGATGGGACGCTTCAGTGGCAGCCTGCTTGGGCTGAGCTATCTGGGCTACCTGACCACCCTGTTTATGATGACAAGCAACGGATAACGACAAGCAACGGATAACAATGAACACTGAATTTGATTTTGATTTTCTGAAATCGGCGCTGCGCACCATCGAACTGGAACAGCGCGCCATTCATAATCTGTCAGCCATGCTGGATAGCAATTTTATTACTGCCTGCCAGCTGATGCTGTCTTGCCAGGGTCGAGTCGTGGTCACCGGGATGGGTAAATCCGGCCACATCGGCAACAAAATTGCGGCCACCTTGGCCAGCACAGGGACACCGGCCTTTTTTGTTCACCCTGGTGAAGCCAGTCACGGCGATATGGGCATGATCACCGCAGTGGACGTCGTGATTGCCCTGAGTAACTCCGGTGAAACCGCAGAAGTGACCAGCCTGTTGCCGTTATTGAAGCGCATGGCGATCCCTTTGATCAGCATCACCGGCAATCCGCGTTCCACGCTGGGTCTGGCCTCGGCTGCCCATCTGAACGCCAGCGTCGATTCAGAAGCCTGTCCGCTGGGTCTGGCACCCACCTCCTCAACCACCAGCGCCCTGGTACTGGGAGATGCACTGGCAATCGCCTTGCTGGAAGCACGCGGATTTACCGCCGAAGACTTCGCGTTTTCACATCCCGGCGGCAGCCTCGGGCGGCGTCTGTTGCTAAAAGTGGAAGACATCATGCACAGCGGCCCAGAGATTCCCACGGTCAGGCCGGAATCCAGCCTGTCGCGCTCGCTGCTTGAAATGACCACCAAAGGCCTCGGGATGACCACGATTCAAACCGCCTCCGGCGATCTGGTGGGAATTTTCACCGATGGCGACCTGCGCCGTACCATCGACCATGGTGTTGATATCCATTCCGCCATTATTGCCGACCTGATGACGCGCCATGCCAAAACCATATTACCCGGCATGTTGGCCGCAGAAGCGTTGAAAATTATGGAAGACAGTAAAATCAATGCGCTTGTCGTGGCTGAAAACCACCGCATCTGCGGCGTGATTACCATGCACGACTTGCTGCGTGCCGGAGTCATCTGATGCGCAAGCGCTATCTGCTGCTGGTACTGGCGGTGGTCTTTGGCCTTGCCTTGCTGGCAGTAGAACGCTACACCACTGAACTGGTCACCGCTGAAACCCAGGTGGTCAGTTTTGAACCGGATTATTATGGCAAGCAATTACAGCATCGCCACTACGACGTTAATGGCCAACTGCAGCAAACGCTGCAAGCGGATGGCTCCAGCCATATTCCGGCTTTCTCGGAAACCCGACTGGAGAATCCCGTTATTATCACCCAGACGGCTCCACAACAGGCATGGCGTGTCAGTGCTGAATCCGGCCGCATTCAGGATGCCAACAGTCTGGTTGAATTACGCAATCAGGTCGAAATACGTTCGCTGGCGGAGACCGGCCAGACAAATGACGATCTGAGTATTGAAACCAGCCAACTGCTCTACGAACCGGAATTGGCTACAGCCTCTACGACCAAACAGGTTACCATTCGTAATGGCAACAGTATTACCCACGCAACAGGCATGACTCTGGACATCAAGCGTCAACACCTCGACCTTCAAGAACACGTGAGTACCCGGTATGTACAATAAACTGGCAGCCCTGCTGCTGCTCACCAGCGCCCTGGTTGCCACGGTAGAGGCATTGCCAGAAGACTGGCAGCAAGAAATGATTATCCAGTCCGACCGCGCCGAACTCGATCGCAAAACCGGCATGGTCGTTTATGAAGGGGATGTGGTACTGACGCAAGGTACTCTGAAAATCGAATCTGAACGCCTGGTACTGATCCTGAACGGCAAAATTCTCGAACAAGCCATCGCCGAAGGTCAACCCGCCCGCTACCAGCAACAGGTCAGCAGCAACAAGCCGGTCACTCAGGCAACCGCCAATCGCATCGATTTTTACGCCACCCGCAAGGAAATCGCGTTTAAAGGCAATGCCGAATTACGCCAGGAAAACAACCTCTTCAGTGGCGAACTGATTCGCTACGACATTGAACAGGAAACCGTGACCGCCAGCGGCTCCGACACGCCTGCCGATGGTACGGCTGAGTCGGAAGACAAACAGCGTATCCGGGTGATTATCCAGCCCCAGCCCGACACGGAAGCACAACCATGAAAACGCTCAGGGCGGAACATCTGGCCAAAAGCTACAGCGGCCGAGAGGTCGTCAAAGACGTATCCCTTGCCGTCAGCAGCGGACAAATTGTCGGCCTGCTCGGCCCTAACGGAGCCGGTAAAACCACCTGTTTTTACATGATTGTCAACCTGGTACAGGCCGACAAGGGACGCGTCAAAATTGACGACGACGACATCAGTCACCTGCCCATGCATGGCCGTGCCCAGAAAGGCATTGGCTATCTGCCACAAGAAGCCTCGATCTTCCGCAAGCTCAGCGTCGAAGACAACATCATGGCCATTCTGGAAACCCGCACGGAACTGAAAAAACCCCAACGCCAGCAACAGCTGGAACAACTGCTGGACGAATTTCACATCCAGCACATTCGCAGCAGCCTGGGGATGTCACTCTCCGGCGGTGAACGCCGCCGGGTAGAAATTGCCCGGGCACTGGCCGCCGAACCCTCCTTTATTTTGCTTGATGAACCCTTTGCCGGTGTCGACCCGATTTCCGTATCCGACATTATGGCCATCATTCGCCAGCTCAAGGCGCGCGGCATTGGCGTACTGATTACCGATCACAACGTCCGCGAAACCCTCGCAATTTGTGAAAAAGCCTATATCGTAGGCGGTGGACACATTATTGCCGAAGGCAGCGCCGATGAAGTACTCGCCAACGAACAGGTTCGGGCCATCTACCTTGGTCAGGACTTCCGTCTTTGATTCTTACTGGCTTACAGGGCTATGATGCCCGGCGCTGTTTCATTTCGACACCATGAAAAGCATTCCCAGCCTCACAGGCTGGCGTATAATGCACAGACCATGCCGACAACCGATGAACTATAACGCTGTATGAAAGCATCGCTTCAGTTAAAAATGGGTCAGCAGCTGACCATGACCCCTCAGCTGCAACAGGCAATTCGACTGCTGCAATTGTCTACCCTTGATCTGCAACAGGAAATCCAGGAAGCCCTGGATTCCAATCCCATGCTGGAATTCGAAGAGTCCGAGCACGACGACTATACGGATGCCCAGCAAACCAACGGCGATCAGGAGCGAGAAGCCGCCGTCACGGCGACAGCGACCGACACCGACACCCAGGAACTGGGTGAACAGTGGTCGGACGACAAGATGCCGGATGACCTGCCGGTCGACAGCAATTGGGACGATACCTTCCAGACTACCGCTGGCGTTTCCTCCGGTTCAGGCTCTGTCGGCGACGACGACTTTGACTACGACTCCCGTCATGCCACCTCCGACGACCTGCAAGGGCATCTGGAATGGCAACTGAATCTGACTCCCATGAGTGATGTCGATCGCGAGATTGCCACCATGCTGATTGACGGTGTCGACGACGACGGCTACCTCCACACCACCATAGACGACGTACTGGGTTCCATGGATCCGGAATTTGGGGTTGAGGAAGACGAAGTCCAGGCCGTACTCAAACGCCTGCAACAGTTTGATCCGGCTGGTGTTTTTGCCCGCGACCTGCGCGAATGCCTGATCCTGCAGTTAAACCAGCTGCCAGCCGACACTCCCTGGCTGGCAGAAGCCAAACTGGTGATCGGTGACTACATTGCCCTGCTGGGCAGTAAAGACTACCCCACGCTGATGCGCAAAACCCGGCTGAAAGAAGAAGACCTCAAAGCCGTATTACGCCTGGTCAAGGAGTTGAATCCCAAACCAGGAGCCGGAATCAGCTCCGAACAGTCAGAATACGTTGTGCCCGACGTGATCGTGCGTAACATCCGCGATGAATGGCGCGTTGAACTGAACCCGGATATTGCCCCCAAACTGCGGGTAAACTCCGACTACGCCTCGTTGGTGCGCCGCTCAGACAGCAGTGCCGACAACGCCTTCCTCAAAGATCACCTGCAAGAAGCGCGCTGGTTTATCAAAAGCCTGCAAAGCCGCAACGAAACCCTGCTGAAAGTCGCTACCAAAATTGTCGAATATCAGCTCGACTTTTTTGAGCAGGGCGAAGAAGCTATGAAACCACTGGTACTGCATGATATTGCCGATGCCGTTGGTATGCACGAGTCGACCATTTCACGGGTAACGACGCAAAAATTCATGCACACACCGCGTGGTATTTTTGAACTGAAGTACTTTTTCTCCAGCCATGTCAGTACCGATGCTGGCGGCGAATGTTCATCAACCGCCATTCGCGCCATGATCAAGAAGCTGATTAGCGAAGAAAACCCGCGCAAGCCACTGAGTGACAACAAGATCGCCGTCGTCCTCGGAGACAAGGGAATTCAGGTTGCACGCCGCACGGTGGCCAAATATCGTGAGGCAATGATGATTCCGCCATCGAATGAGCGGAAACAGTTGATTTGATCGACCCCGTCGATCCTTGTTCGGTTTAAAGCGAGCCATAAGGAGCCGTTTATGAGCATCAATATCAGTGGACACCATGTCGAAGTTACCGAAGCCATGGAAGAATACGTCAAGGAAAAACTGGTTCGCCTTGAGCGGCATGCCGAACCCATTACCTCTGGTCAGGTTACCCTGACCCTTGAAAAAGGCCGTCAGCTGGCAGAAGCATCGCTGCACGTCAGTGGTGCCGATTTTCATGCGACGTCATCCCATGACGACATGTACGCTGCCATTGACTTGCTGGCCGACAAACTGGATCGGCAAGTGCTGAAACACAAAGAAAAACTGGTTGCCCGACAGCACGGACAAGGCTGACACATGAGCATAGCGATTGCCGATATTCTTGCGCCTGAACGTACTCGTACCGATGTCGCCATTACCAGCAAAAAAAAACTGCTGGAGTTTCTGGCAGAGCTGATTGCTGAAGAAGTGGATGGCAGCTCATCGGATGAGGTTTTTGAACGTCTGCTTGGGCGTGAGCGCCTTGGCAGTACCGGCATTGGCGAAGGCATCGCTATCCCTCACTGTCGATTACGGCAATGTGAACGGGCCGTTGGGGTATTACTCCACCTGCGCGAGGCCATCGACTTTGATGCCATAGACCATCAGCCAGTCGATCTTGTATTTGCCTTGCTGGTGCCTGAAGAAGCAACAGACGACCACCTGAAAATACTGGCAACCCTGGCAGAAAATTTCAGCCAGAGCCAATATCGCCACCTATTACGCAGTGCGAGCAGCGACCAGGAACTGTATCAACGGGCGCTGGCCGACAACTGACCTTGCCCAAAACACGGAGACAGTACATGCGTCTGGTTGTGATCAGTGGCCGTTCAGGCTCAGGTAAATCCAGCGCACTGGCGGTGCTTGAAGACCTCGGGTTTTATTGCATCGATAATCTACCGGTCGATTTACTGCCAGCACTCGCAGGCCTGCCCTACAGTGCAGAAAAACGCGCCAACGTTGCTGTCAGTGTTGACGTTCGTAACCTGCCCGATGCCATAGAGCAACTGACCCAGGTGCTGACCCGCTTGCCGGAGCAGTATCGCCAGGTCGACATCGTTTTTCTTGATGCCACCGAAGAAGTCCTGTTACAACGCTTCAGTTCAACCCGGCGCAAGCATCCGCTCACCAATGACAATATTTCCCTGGCGGAAGCCATTGAGCGCGAAACCGAATTACTCGAACCCGTCGCCAACCTCGCGGATCTGACTCTGGATACGACACGCATGTCGGTACATGAGCTGCGGAGCCTGATCAAACTGCGAGTGGCCGAGAAAATCACTCCGGACATGGCTGTGCTGTTCCAGTCGTTCGGCTTCAAACAGGGCATTCCCCTGGATGCCGACTTCGTTTTCGATGTGCGCAACCTGCCCAATCCCTACTGGCAGCATGAGTTGCGCCCGCTGACTGGGCAAGACCCGGCCATCATCGAGTTCTTGTCCGGCCAACAGGAAGTCACCGAACTATTTAATGATATTCAGGCATACCTGTTGCGTTGGCTACCCCGTTTTGCTGAAAATAACCGCAGCTATTTAACCGTTGCGATTGGTTGCACTGGCGGCCAGCATCGTTCAGTGTATTTATCTGAACGACTGGCAGAAGCCTTCAAGCAAGAATTCGGCAACGTTCAGGTGCGTCACCGCGAGCTGCGGTCGACTGCCAACAGCAGTCACTGACACACACCAAAAACAATGACATCGTTCGGGAGCCTGGATGGTCAGCACTCAAATAACCATCATCAACAAACTTGGTTTGCACGCACGGGCAGCAGCCAAGTTGGTTTCGACTGCCGCCGCCTACGGTTCTACCGTCAAGATCGGCTATCCGAACCGGATGGTTGATGCCAAAAGCATCATGGCGGTGATGATGCTCGCCGCCAGCAAGGGCACTGATATTCAAATCGAAGCCGAGGGTAACGATGCCCAACCAGCACTGGATGCGCTCTGCGAGCTGATCAACCGCCGCTTCGATGAAGGCGAATAAAATGTACCCACCCTGGTGTCGCCACTGCTTGCCAAGATTCGCTAACACATAAAAAGTTTCCTATAAAATCAAATCACTAGCGACATAAATGCGAGTAGTTTCAGCACTGCTCACATGGCAACACTCGACGATTCACGCTAGAATCATGCCATTCACTCCGTATCGGGGCTCCCATGGCAGAACTCAGCGAAAAGGCCAGATCCAAACTCCATAGCCTGAACGAAGCGCTCGAATCTGGTGCCATGACTCGGGTGCGCCGGATCATCAACTCCGGCCTCGCCCCTGTCGATGTTGCCCATCTGATCGAATCCTCTCCGCCCAAGGCCCGAAAAATCATCTGGGAACTGGTCGACAAGGAAATCGAAGGTGAAGTGCTGCAATATCTGGCGATCGATATCCAGAGTCAGTTCCTCAGCGACATGAGCGCCGAGGAAGTCGTCGATGCCACCGCAGATCTCGACAGCGATGATATTGCCGATATGCTCCAGCAACTTCCTGAGCAGGTTACCCAGGAAATTCTGAGCTCGATGGATCATCAGGATCGTGCTCGTGTTGAAGCCATTCTTGGCTACCCGGAGGACAGCGCCGGTGGTCTGATGAACACCGACACCATCACCATTCGCCCGGACATCACCCTTGATGTGGTGCTGCGTTATCTGCGCCGCCACCAATCGTTGCCAGACATGACGGATAACCTGTTGGTGGTAAACCGGCAAAACGAGTTTATTGGTGCCCTGCCAATCCGTAAATTACTGGTGAGCGACCCGTTGCAGACCGTTCGTGAAGTCATGTCAACCGGCAGCACAGTGATCCAGGCGACCCAGCATGAAACCGAAGTCGCCAAACTGTTCGAGCGTCACGACCTGGTATCGGCACCGGTGGTGGATGCCAACGGTATGCTGCTGGGCCGTATCACCATCGATGACGTGGTCGATGTTATCCGCGAAACGGCTGATCACTCACTGATGAGTATGGCGGGTCTGGACGAAGATGAAGATACCTTCGCACCAGCACTCAAAACGGCGCGACGACGGGCTGTCTGGCTCGGCATCAACTTGATTACCGCCTTTATCGCCTCGGCCGTGATTGGACTGTTTGATAAAACCATCGAGGCCGTGGTCGCATTGGCGGTATTAATGCCAATTGTTGCCAGCATGGGTGGCATTGCTGGCAGCCAGGTACTGACACTGGTGATTCGAGGACAGGCGCTGGGTCATCTCAGCGGTGCCAACTTCCGCTGGTTATTTAATCGTGAGCTGTTGGTTGCCGCGTTAAATGGTGTACTTTGGGCTATTGTCATCGCGATACTGGCGTGGGTATGGTTCGGAGATCCCAGACTTTCCCTGATCATGGCAGCAGCCATCATGATCAACCTGATGGCCGCTGCTGTTGCTGGCGCTTCACTGCCTCAGATTCTCAAAGCCAGAGGCATTGATCCGGCACTGGCCGGAGGTGTTATCCTGACGACGGTGACCGACGTCGTGGGTTTTATGTCCTTCCTCGGACTGGCGACCCTGATCTATATCTAGCAGTGAAAGCAGCCCCAGGGGTGCCCTCACCGCACTTTAACGAATACGCACGAGAAGACTATTTATTATGAACGACTTTGACTCCCAGCCAGACGAAGAATACGAACTGGTCAGCAAGACCGAAATGAAGCGTGAAGCAGAGCGCTGGCAAGCACTGGGAGAACAACTGACGGAGTTGAACCCGGCATTGTGGAACGACATGCCAATCACCGAGGTATTACGGGCCGCGCTGGAAGAAAGCCGACGGATAAAACAGCATGGCGCCAAGCGTCGCCATCTGCAGTACATCGGCCGAATCATGCGTGATGAAGATATCGAAGGTATTCAGGGGAAAATCGATCTACTGGATCCTTCCAGCGATGCCTACGGCCGCCGTCAACGGCAGTATGAAATGTGGCGTACACGCCTGCTGGAAGACAGTACCGGTCTCAACGCCTATATCGAGCAATACCCTCATATTGATCGCCAGCAACTGCGCAACCTGGTACGCAATGCCCAAAAGGAAATGAGCGGTGACGATGCCCGTCCAGGGAAAGCCTACAAAAGCCTGTTCCAATTGATCAAATCCGAGAGTGAATAACGGCCAAGAACTGCTGAATATACCGCGTAGGGATTGCTCAATGATGAGCGCGCATAACGCGCATAAAATGGCAGTAGACTTCACACGTTCACGCTAATCTGCGCTGAACCATAAAAAACCGTTACCGGCACTGCTAACGGTTTTTTTTATGTCCGACCTGGTCATTCCACCGATAAAATTCCACCAGTAAAATCAGTCAACAATCATGCAATTGCCCCACTGACAACGTACCAGCAAAAAACTGCCATCGTCACAACGGGCCTGATACACCTCATCTGGCCAGGCGTTACTGAGCAAGCTGACTTGCGCTCCCGGACAGGCAAAACGCTGTGACAGTTTTTCTACCACATAATATGATCGGCCATAAACCTTGCCTGTCTGTTTCTCCACAGCAGCCTGTTTCAGCAACAAGGCGTCACCTTGCATATCCTTATGATGCTGCAACTCCAGCAAAGCCTTGTAGGTCGCCTCGCGATCAGCCAGATCCAGATCTCCACGATCAAATTCTTCCAGCACCTTGAGACAGCTACTTTCTCGTTCGGCGTTATTTGCCAAGGCGGCGTTCACTTCTTGCTCCGCGCTTTCAACGATTCCCCAGGTCAGTGCCATCGCCAGACGCGCACCGGTCGGTTGGCGGGTGTCTGTCACCGTCACCAGATCATAGGCCAGACCATAATCGGCGCTTTCGACCAGATTACCATTCCGGCTCCACCAGTTCTGGCGTGCCAGTTGGGCCGCCTTGTCCGCCTTGTAGCTGACTTTCGAACAACTGTCTGCCCATGTCCGCAAACGCGTATCCAGCGCCAGCGCATCATAAATTGCCTCCCCTTTGGCAGATAGGGGGCTGGAAGCACACCCGGACAACCCAGCCAGCAGTGCGGCGGCAAGCATCACAATCTGAATACGGAGCAAACCGGTTCCCGCTATCATCTTCTTCATCAACATAATCAGTTTTCCTTTTCCGGAGAGTGATGCACTGTCAGCCAGGACAGCAAGTGTGCGAAATCAAACGGCCAGCCAAGCTCATCACAGGAGCCATCATGCCGAATCACGGGGATACGAATACCATAACGCTCAACCAGCCTGTCATCATTGGCAATATCTTCGTATCGATAAGTTACCGGAAGCAGGGTAGCAGCCTGTTGCAGCAGCCGGCCTGCGTCTTCACACAAGTGACAACCATCGGTACCAAAAAGCGTAAAAGCCATTTAATGATCCTTAATTAAACCTTTAAACTGGGCACATCAAGCACGCCTCAATCAAGCTGGTCAAAAAAATTCGGAAAATTGTATGCCATGTTTCTTTCTCAGTCAGTCATCAATCAAACTTCAGTACAATTTTCTACTGGTAAATTCATGGTTGATGATGAAAACTATCTTACTGATAATTAACTTATTATTTATCCGCACACCAGACTTAAAAACACAATAACGCCATCGGCGACACTCAAGCAGTAAGGCAGCAATCAATATGACGACGGATCAGGGGTATCTTGCAGCACTGACAGTGATGCCATTGCTACAGATTTTGCCACATCAACACAGGGAACATCTGCCAGCCCCATTGGGGAATGTAACGCCGGAGCTACCCGCCATACTGGATGCTGCCACCGCAGACGAGTACATTGCCCATCTGCGAGCAACACACAACAACAACGATTTCTGTGTTTTACCGCCACTCCGCTTCGATAGCATTGCCAGCGGCCCGCTACATCATCTGTTTTTGTGCAGTAACACCTTGCGTGAAGCACTGTACTATCTGGAAAAGTTTTCCGCCCTGCTGTCGGAACACATGGTTGTCAATGTCACCCGTACTCGGATGGGGCCATTACGCGTCCGCATGGATCTGAAAGCAGCTATCGAGAATGACGTCAGCCGCTGGCGTATGGAATTGCTGATCAGTACCTTGCTGAGCTGGTTTCGCCATCTCTGTGGCTCACGCTTAAGCATTGAGCGCATCCTGCTGCCGTGGCCAGAGCCAGACTACACCCAGCGCTATACTCAACAATGGCAAACCGATCTGCTCTTCAATTGCCCGCAGTGTACGATAGAGCTACGTCCAGACAGTCTTGATCTGGGGTTACACCATACCAATCCGAACATTACTCAAATGATGCGGCGTGAGGTTGAACAGCAATTTCGCAAACTCGTGCGGGCTGGTTCACTGTGCAATCATATCCAGCGGGCTCTGACCAGCGGGCAGTTAAGTTTCTCCGCCACCCAGCAAACCATTGCTGAACATTTCAATATCAGTACCCGGACGCTGAATCGCCACTTGCAACGAGAAGCGACATCACTGAAACAACTGGTGACCCGAGTAAGAATCGAGCGAGCCAAGCACATGCTGCTCAGTAGCAACAGCAGCATTGATGATGTTGCAGTAACACTGGGACTGTCGGGAAGACGTGCTCTGGATCGTATATTTTACAAACACGAAAACATCAGCCCAGCGCAGTTTCGTCAGGATGCCAATACAAAAATTTCGGAAGTCGCCAACTGAGTCGATCAGGTGCCAACCAGACCTAACAGTCTGGCGCGCTGGATCACCGCGACAGTCAACAAATCCGTAATACGGCCATCCAGCGTCATCGCCAATGCTTCAGCAAATGGAATACGCTGAATATCCAACTGTTCGGTTTCGTCAAAGCAGGGCTTGCCCTCGGTCAGCCCACAGGCCAGATAAGCAAAGGCTTCTTCATTGGTGATGCAATTGCTGACATGAAAATACCCCAGCGACTGCCACTGCTCAGCAACCAGTCCAGTTTCTTCCTGCAGCTCACGCCGAGCGGCCAATTCTGGCGCCTCATCCAGTGGCCCACCACCCATGGGTAGTTCCCAGCTGTATTGATCCAAAGGAAAACGGTGCTGACCAACCAGCCAGGTATCACCATTATCCGCGACAGGCAGAACTGCAATTGCACGATTTTTGAACGTAACAGTGCCATAAATACCCGGTTTGCCGGTTGGCGCTATCACCTTGTGGTCGTCGACCCGTATCCAGGGATTTTCGTAAACGGATTGGGCACTGACAATAGTCCATGGACCGCGCTGTTGTTGATCATTCTGAGACATATGGGCTATCCCGGCGAGAAATTTGGCTCCAGACTGCCATAGCCAACAGCCAGATGCCACCGGCGATCACACCCAACAAATGGGCGCGGGTTTCTACCCGTCCACCAATAATCGCCATGATCGCCTGGTCACTGTAAAACGGTGTCTGTTCCCACAATACCTTGACCACAATCAGACCGGCAAAGAGCAGCGCGACACGACGGCTATATCCTGACGCCAAAAACGGAGCTACCATCAAAACGCCGTGTAACACTCCAGACAACCCCACATAACGCTGTAAATCTGCGGCCAATAATATCAACCCCAAACCCGTGATACAGCTGCACCAGAGCAACAGCCAGGCCAGCACACTGTCTTTCACCGTCCTGCGAGTGATTGCCGCCAACAGTGCCAGGCCGCCGATATTTCCCATCGCATGCAGCAATGACAAATGCACCCAGTGGCAAGTCAGCAAACGCCACCATTGGCCCTGATCAATCCGGTTACGATTAAACTCCAGCCACTGTGAGCTAAACGGTTCCAGTGCACTCAACAGCAAAACTACGGCGACACAGACTGCACAGGTAAGATAGCGACCGGGCTGGTTCATAGTGACACTCCCACAATGATTGCCAACCATCCGGTTACAATCAGGTTATAAAAATCAGGCGGATGTCCTGTTCGAGGAGCGAGACGCCCACAACAAGGGCAGCCCCAAGATCAGTAGCCACCAGCCACTGCCACCCGATGTACCTGCAGTATCATGCGTGCTACTAACCGTTGTTAGCGGGGTTTCAGTTTTGCTGGTTGTTTCAGGAACAGTACTGGCCTGAGTGCCAGTATCATCATCCCAGGGCACCAAGGCCAGACGGTATAACAAGCGCACATTGACATCATAGGGCTGTACCGTCATCAGCACCTGCTGCTGTAAGAAAGTCTGTCCACTGCTGCTCCCCTGCCGATCAAGCCCGATAGAAGCACCCGCGGAGATAATGGCACCCGCCACAGCAGACACCGACAAAGCCAACACGGCACCACAGTCACCCAGACGGTGGGCGCTGAAAGGGATCCGGTTCCAGCCGGCCTCAAGCATCATGTCTTGGTCAACAATCTCACAGCCACTCCTCGCCGCAGGCATCGCTGTCAGCGACAAATGCACCATGCCGGCACCGACGGCATAAATGTCTACGCCTTCAATGGTGCTATCCTCAGGTTGTGTTTCCATATCAAAATGAATAACCAACGCACGGTCATCCCGATTGACAAACCAGCCATCTGTCGCCAGCCACTCAGCGTAACCCAGATTACGTCCGCCCATATCCAACAAGCGCTCGACCCGTAATTGCGCACCCTGCTCTCCACCTTGACCGGAGATCAACGCCAACAAGTGGCTACCATCAAGAGTGTAGATCCCCTGATCCTGCCAGCGGTCAGTATCCGAAACGACGGCTTCACTCAAAACAAAACCGGTTTCCAGAGGTGTAGCCTGAACGGCAGTCGCAACATTGGCCATCGACTGCAACCGGTCATCGACCCGACTGACCAACAACATATTATGTGGCAGTGCCTGGTCGAAGCCATCATGGGTGCGGTATTCCAGTAGCACCCGTTCACCATGACGGTAATCGTCTACCGGGATCTCCAGTGCTCTGGCCATCAGGGACGAACTTTCCAGCTGCCACAGGCTAATACCCTGACCCACGGCTTCAGGTTGTAAAAAACCGGCTCGATGTTTGGACCAGGCCAACAGATGCGCTGGCGAATCACCGGCAACCTGCTCACCATTCCAACCACCCAACCCCATCAGGCCCCAGCGTCCAACACCATCGGCAAAGCCGGTGTTATTGTGTAAATCTGGCAGCCCTAACAGTAAATGACCCAGTTCATGACAAATAACCCCCAAGGTAGCCAGATGATCTTCATGTTGTTCACCGACCATCGCGTAACCATCCAGCGTTACACCTTGTATGGGCAGCTGGCCAAAAGCAGTTTTGTGCGCCCATACCCGTGGGTGACTGGCACTGGCACCGGCATAGGAATGCTCATAACCGGCAATCACAAACACAATCCCCAGTTCCTGAGCCGATAGATGACCATTACCATCAAGATCCAATGCCGTCAGATCCGGCAAACCACCCTGTTGCTCCAATGCCTGCATGATGTTTTGTGCGAGCAAGGCACTGACACCGCCCCCCGCCCCCATCCCGAAATCCGGGTGTGGATAATCCAACGTCACATCAACAACCGGGTTGTCGGGATTGGCCGCTACCAGGAGCAGTGCGCCATAGGAATTCTCGGCGTAATAGGCACTCACACTCTGTCCAGCAGCAAAAAAGCGCTGCTCTACTTGCTGATTGGAATAAACAAAGCCCTGATTACTGAATGCAACCCGAATCACCAGTAACCGCTGTGTCCTGTTAACGGCAATGGCATTCACCTGACGATCGACCAGCACCAGTCCTCGCACATTGGGTTTCGCCACATCAGTCAGGCCGATGCTTGCTCTAACCGCAGTCGCATCCTCCAGCGGTGGCATCAGCAAACCATCAGGTGCAGGCAAACTGGCATTCGCCAGCGATAGCGTGATCAGCAAGAGACAGGAAAGACACAGTTTTCCGAGCAGGGAGGCAGACATGAAACAGGCCATGTATAAGGGTCTGTTGCAAGCTTAGGTACGGCAAACGTTAGGTGCCGGGATAACAACAACACGCTACAAATCAGCAAAGTTGGTAACACATTAGTGCGATAAACACACAAAAGTACTTGTGCATAAGAAAAGTCATGCTATTCAGGCTTGAGTGTTAGCCCACAGATAATACCCAGACAAGTAAAAACAGCGGTACTGGGCACAGCCGGTCAGAATGACCAGCGAGAAAGCCAGAAACTAACGTCGTTTATTAGTAACGTTGATCCAGGTAGTCCAGAATTGCATCCGGACTGTACAGCCATTGACTGTCCTGCTCACCGTCGATACGCAAACAGGGCACCCTTGATGCACCGCCGCCGTTAACCAGCTCATTACGATAAGCATCGACACGTTCAACGTCTTTTTCCACCACCCGCAAACCGAGGCGCAAACAATGACGCCGCACCTGAATCGAGGCCGGGCAGTTACGCGAAAAATACAAATGCATCCGCCGTGACTCACGATCCAGTGCCGTTTGCAGAGCGGGTGGGCGCACAACCGGCTTAACAGGAACCACTCGATCGACCCAATCAAAAGCCATACTTTTCAGTTGACGAGCTACATTCATATAATCAGGACTCAGCGCACGAAATCGATGCGCATTGTAGTCCTGTTTTGCCACACAACAACCCCTTATTGAGTACTTTTTTACACCGCCACCACGGGTAAGCCAGATCGCATCAATAACACGTCAACCAGGAGATTGGTTAAGCAGAAATATCGCCACCAACAATAACAGCATCGAGCAGGATACAACCCAGCGGCTGTAAAAACACACGCGGCAATAACGTCCTGCCATCTTCACCACCTCCCAGTCATTCCCATGACCAGAAGATAGTTCAGAGTAGCGTTTACCGCCAATACAGAACGTTACTGAATCCAGGTATTACGTTCAAACGAAGGCAAGTCACTCCAGCTTTTCCAGTGCATCCAGACCGCTACGGCCTTGCCAACAATATTTTTCTCGGGCACAAAACCCCACACCCGTCCATCGCTGCTGTTGCCGCGATTGTCGCCCATCATAAAGTAATGCCCTTGCGGCACATCCCACTCGCCCTCTGGGCCTGCCCAGACCACCAACTCAGTAGAACCTGCCGGGCGACCGACTACCCACTGTACAGTTGCCTGGTGCTCACCCAGCGACTCTTCTACCAGATATTTGACCGGACGGTACACCGGCTCTCCACTCAAGGCTTGAGTCGCAATTTTTTCACCATTAATCGTCAATTGGCGATTGTGATAATCAATATGATCGCCCGGCAAGCCAATCACGCGCTTGATAAAATAACGCGGATCATCCGGCGGGAAAAACACCATCACATCACCCCGCTCCGGCTCACCGACAGGGATCAACGTGTTACCAAAAACCGGCATTCTCAGACCATAGTGAAATTTACTCACCAGAATAAAATCACCTTCGGTCAAGCCCGGTTCCATTGATGCCGACGGAATCTGGAACGGTTCGGCAATAAACGAACGCAACACAAAGACAATCGCCAGCACCGGGAAAAAAGATTTGCTCTGCTCCACCAGAAAAGGCTCACGTGCGGCAACGGCTGCGGCGTCCATATCACCCAGAGCCGTTTTGGCATCGGCACGATCAGCGCGCCGGGTCGCCAGAAACAGCTTGTCCACCAACGCCACGATGCCGGTAAGCACAGTAGCGACCATCAATACGAGCGGAAAATCAATATTCATAAATAGCAATAACCTGAAAACGTTGCATCATTGAGGCGGGCATTCTAGCTTACCAGGAGAGGCTCCTGAGATTTTATATTGCCGAAAGGGAGATTCTTCTGTGGCTGGCTCACCCTGAGACACAAGGTGAGAGAGTGGGCAATATTCATCTCGTTAAGCCGCTGTGTTGCCACAGCGGCTCCTTGATTACCTGTCATTAGCAGTACAAATGCAGCACTGGCAGGAGACAGGCAAAAACCGATCAGATTTCGAAACTGTGACGCAGTACGATGGTTTCGACGCGGTCAGGGCCGGTAGAAATAATATCGATCGGTGCGTTGATGGCTGTTTCAATAAAGCGAATATAGGCGCGGGCATTTTCTGGCAAGTCTTCCAGCGTTTTGGCACCAAACGTGGATTCAGTCCAGCCCGGCAGCTCTTCATAAACCGGAGTGATCTTTTCAAACTTGTCAGCGCTGGCCGGCACGTTCATCCGCTTGCCATGTTCATCTTCGTAGCCGATACACACCTTGATGGTTTCCAGGCCGTCGAGTACGTCGAGCTTGGTCAGACAAATAGTATTGATCGAGTTCACACGAATCGCGTGCTTGACCAACATGGCATCAAACCAGCCACAACGACGGTCGCGGCCAGTAGTCGTACCTTTTTCCTTGCCAACCGTGGCCAGATGTTTGCCAACGTCATCAAACAGTTCTGTCGGAAATGGGCCAGATCCCACACGGGTGGTATAGGCCTTGGTGATTCCCAGAATCTGATCCAGATACAAGGGGCCAACGCCAGAACCCGTCGCCACGCCACCTGCGGTGGTGTTGGACGAGGTGACGAATGGGTAAGTGCCGTGGTCAATGTCCAGCAGCGTGCCCTGAGCACCTTCAAACATGATGTCACCACCGGCTTCACGGACGGAGTGCACCAGATCCACGGCATCAACCACGATGCTTTCAATCTGTGCAGCCCAGTCTTTGCAGGATGCCAGGGTTGCTTCATAACTGACTTCTTCCACACCATAGTAGTGCTTCAGTGAAAAGTTATGGTATTCCATGACTTCTTTCAACTTATCAGCAAATTCCGGCTGATACAGATCGTCGACACGCAAGCCTCGACGGCTGACCTTGTCTTCGTAGGCCGGGCCGATACCACGACCGGTAGTACCAATCTTGGCGTTACCCCGTTTGATTTCGCGCGCCTGATCCAGAGCCGCATGATAAGGCAGAATCAATGGGCAGGCATGGGATACGCGCAAACGCTCCATCACCGGCACACCACGATCTTCCAATGCCCGCACTTCTTTCAACAGTGCGTCCGGTGCCAATACCACGCCATTCCCGATGATACAGGTTACGCCATCACGCAGGATGCCAGAAGGAATCAGGTGCAAGGCGGTTTTTTCGCCATCAATGACCAGAGTATGACCGGCATTGTGGCCACCCTGAAAGCGCACAACTGCAGCGGCTTTTTCAGTCAGCAAGTCAACAATTTTACCTTTACCTTCGTCACCCCATTGGGTGCCGAGAACTACAACACATTTACCCATGTCTGTCTCAATCTTGAACTGGTTGCACTGAGACCAGCTGCCACTGGCCATTGATGGTTTGCAGGGAATAATCCGCCTGCTGTGTATCCTGCTCGCGGCAGGAGATAACGCGCATCCCCTGCTGCCTTAATTCATTCACTTGCTGCCAGAGCGCAGCATCGTCAGAGGTTGGTGCCAGCACCAGCGGTTTACGCTCCGGTACAAAATTACCCAGACGGGCCAGAACCCGCAAGTCGGCACTGAACCCCCGTGCCGGACGTGCACGGCCAAAGGCCTTGCCGGTTTCATCGTAACGACCACCCTGAGCAATCGCATCACCGTAACCGGGTACGTAGGCACCAAACACCAGACCGGTGTGATATTGGTAACCACGTAATTCCGTCAGGTCGATATACAGCGGTACCGCAGGGAAACGCGCCAGAATCTGGCTAGCAACCACGCGAATGTGTTCCAGTTCTCCGGCTGCCGCCGGCACCAGTGCCGTCAACTTGCCAAAGCCGACTTCCAGATTGTCTGGCGTACCTTGTAAACGTGCCAGCAGTTGCAGCGCTGCGCGGCTATTGCTATCGGCAATTTCCCGTTCCGCCCAGGCATCAATATCACTGGCACATTTGAGTTTGAGCAAATCAAACAGCTCGGCCTGTTGTACCGCCGTCACACCAGCCTGTTCAGCAATCGCACGATAAACACCGACGTTGCCGATATCCAGATGGACATTATCAACGGCGCTGGCAGCCAGCAGGCTTAACATCAACCCGAGTATTTCAACATCGGCTTCCGCTCCCGCTTCACCAAACAGCTCTGCGCCTATCTGGGTTGGTGTACGGCTGGCCAGCAGTGAACGAGCACGGGTATGAAAAACCGTACGGCAATAACAGAAACGTCCAATTCCTTGCGGAGCCAGACTGTGGGCGTCGATTCTGGCAACCTGCGGTGTGGTATCCGCACTCAGTCCTAACATGCGGCCAGAGATCTGATCGGTTACCTTGAAGGTACGCAGATCGAGATCCTTGCCTGTGCCGGTCAGCAGCGCATCCAGATATTCCAGCACGGGCGGCATCACCAGGTCGTAACCCCAGCCGTCCATCAGGTCGAGTAAACGTCGACGCAAGTGTTCTATCTGCTGCGCTCCCGGCGGCAGGACTTCTTCAATACCGTCCGGCAATAGCCAGCGATCCGCTAGAGTCATTATTCAGCCTATATCAATGGGTAACATACAAGAGTGTCAGGCCCAGCACGATGCTGGCCAAGCCAACCAGGCGTACCGTTCGGTCACTATTGGCAGCCGCCATTTTTACCCAGCATCGCCAACGCCGTGGAATCAGGAAAGGCGTCAGGCCTTCCAGAATCAATACCAGACAAAAGGCGGCCAGAAGTTCCTGCCAGAGCGTCATATCTTGATCTTCTTTACACACCAGTGCGTCTCATCCGAGTCAGTGCGCCTGACTACCGATCGTCTGATGCTTTGGTTATGTCACAAAAAAACCGGGCCTTTGCCCGGTTTTTTTGATTTTAGCAAAGCTGCGCGGTGATGGCCATGAATCCGTACCCTGCAGCTGCTATCGCCATGGCCTGTCAGCTACCGGAAGGATCTTTGAGGTAACGGAAGAACGTACTGTCTGGCTTGAGCAAAATCACATCGTTCTGATTAAACGTCTCAGTGTAGGCTTTCAGGCTACGAGTAAAGGCGTAGAACTCAGGATCCTTGCTGAACGCGGCGTTATAAATGCGAGAAGCTTCTGCATCCCCTTCACCACGAGTCCGTTCCGCATCCCGATAAGCTTCCGCTACAATCACGGTCTTCTGACGATCGGCGTCGGCCTGGATACCTTCTGCCAGCTCACGTCCCTGGGAACGATGCTCGCGCGCTTCACGCTCACGTTCCGCCGACATCCGCTGATAGACCGATTCGCTCAGGTCGTCGGGCAAATCAATTGCCTTGACCCGAACGTCCAGCACTTCAATCCCCAATTCCGACTGGGTTTCAGTATTCAGCAAGCCGGTCAGTTTGGTCATCAGCTCATCACGCTCGCCAGAGACCACATCATGCATGGTGCGAGCAGCAATTTCGTCGCGCAGACCCTTATTCATCAGATTAGCGAGTAATTTCGATGCTTCCATCCGGTTGCCGGATGTTGCTTGATAGTAAGCTCGCACGTCCTTGATGCGCCATTTGGCGAAAGCATCAACAATCACGTACTTTTTACCCGCAGTCAGAAAACGGGCAGGGCTGGAATCAAGCGTCAGCACACGGGCATCAAACAGTTTGACGGTTTCAATAAACGGTACTTTCCAGTGTAAACCAGGCTGAATGTCAGCACCGACAATTTCACGGAACTTCAGTTTGATGGCACGTTCGGTTTCGTTAACCACGTACAAACCCTGACTGGCAAGCAGCAGGACAGCACCCACAATCACGGCGCTGGCAAAGGCTTTCGGAGACATTAACGACCCTCCCGACGAGTTGTAGTAGTAGTTGAGCTTTGACGTGAGCGCACTTCTTCCAGCACCTGATCGGTGAGGCGGGAAATATCGCTACTGGTCAGCTGACCACTACCCGATGCCGCCTGCGATGAGGGCATCGCCTTCATCAGCTGATCCAATGGCAGATACATCATGTTGTTGCCACCATCAACATCGACCAACACCTTGCTGGACTGGGTATACACATCTGAAATGGCATCAATATACAAACGCTCACGCATAACTTTGGGAGCCTTGCGGTATTCCGCCAGCAGATCGTTAAAGCGGGCAGCCTGACCTTCGGCACGAGCAATAACCTGTTCTTTATAGGCCGAGGCTTCTTCCAGCTGACGCTGGGCACGACCACGAGCTTCAGGAACAACCGAGTTGGCATAGGCTTCAGATTCGCTGATAAAACGATCCTTGTCCTGCTTCGCTTTTTGCACATCATCAAACGATGCTTTCACCTGTGAAGGTGGACGGGCATCCTTGATGTTGACTGTATTCAGCACCATACCGGTCTGATAGCGATCGAGATAATCCTGCAGCCGGATCTGCACCTGATCGGCCAGCAGATTACGACCGACCGTCAAAATCTGATCCATTTCTGTCGAACCCACTTCATGACGCAGGGCACTTTCAGCAGCAGCCACCAGTGTACGCTCAGGGGATTCAACCCGCAGGGCATACGCAACCGGATCGGATACGCGGTACTGCACGCTGAGCTCAATTTCGACGATGTTCTCGTCTTCAGTCAGCATGCGTTCCTTGACTTCCACTTCACGAACACCCGTGGTGTTGACCGGTGTTACCTGGTCGACCAGTGGAATCTTGAAGCGCAAACCGGGGTTTTCGGTCGAGCTGTATTCCCCCAAACGCAGTACCACGCCACGCTCGGTTTCATCCAGCGTGTATACCGAGTTAAACCCCAGCAAGACAATCAGGATGGCACCGGCAATTGCGAACAACCCGCCAAAACCGCCACTGCCGTTGTCCTTGTTATTACCGCCGCCAGAACCCTTGCCACCAAACATGCCGTTGAGCTTGTCAAGCAGCTGCTTGAGTGCCTCGTCCAGATCGGGTGGCTGACCGCCGCCGCCGCGGTTGTTGTTACCGCGGTTGTTGTTACCCCAGGGATCGTTGGGATTGCCCTTACCGCCGGGCTCATTCCAGGCCATAGTTAACTCCAGTCAGGAAGCATCCAATACATAAAAACCGGGCCTTACTCGCCGCTCCCCGCAGGGAATGACATTCGGGCCCGTTCAGAAAATTCAGTCGCCAATGATAACGATTTTGGCCAGGATTGCGACCAAAGCCGTTACTGGTTACTGCCAGGCTTCACGAACTTCTGGCAAAAACCGGGATTCGGCGATTTCCGCCCGTGCCAATGCACGTTTAAAGTCCTCGACCTGCAAGCGCACCGACAACAGCATATCGCCATTATCTTCATGCTGTTCGCGCTGGATAGCACCCAGCCCGTACAGTATGGCACGCAGTTTGGCATCCGCCGGTGTTAGCAGAATATCTTCGTCCAGTAGCTCTTTACCCAGCAATTCACCAATCGCCCGGGTTAACAGCTCGAAACCGTTACGATCAACCGCCGAAAGCCAGATGGCTTCTGGCTGCCCATGTTCGTCGCGATCAATACGTGCCTCTCCCCGCTCCAACAAATCAATCTTGTTGTAGACACGCAATTGCGGCACATCGCTGGCGTCAATTTCTGCCAATACGGACTCAACCTCGGCGATATTGCCATCCCGCTCGGCTGCCGCACAGTCGACAACATGCAGCAGCAAATCAGCCTCTGCTGCCTCTTGCAAGGTCGCCTGAAAAGCGTCTACCAGCTTATGAGGCAAATGACGGATAAAACCCACCGTATCGGCCAATACCACTTCGCCGATGTCATCCACCGGCAAGCGACGCAAGGTCGGATCCAGTGTCGCAAACAGCTGGTTGGCAGCATACACTTCGGCGCTGGTCAGAGCGTTAAACAAGGTCGACTTGCCCGCGTTGGTGTAACCCACAATAGCCACCGTCGGGATCGATGAACGCTGTCGTGCTCGCCTGCCCTGTTGCCGTTGGGCACGTACCTTGGCCAACCGGGCATGGATGTTTTTCACCCGCTCACGCAGCAGCCGCCGGTCAGTTTCGAGCTGGGTTTCACCCGGCCCGCGCATGCCTATTCCCCCTTTTTGCCGCTCAAGGTGAGTCCAGCCGCGAATCAGCCGGGTTGACTGGTATTGCAGTTGTGCCAGTTCAACCTGCAGCTTACCCTCGTGGGTACGGGCTCGCTGGGCAAAAATATCCAGAATAAGACCGGTGCGATCAAGCACACGGCACTTCAGGGCGCGCTCAAGATTGCGCTCCTGACTGGGGGAAAGAGAGTGATTGAAGATCACCAGTTCGCAGTCGTGCAAATGCACGAGGTCGTGAATTTCCTCAACCTTGCCGCTGCCAATAAAGAATTTGGCATCTGGCACATCACGTTTGCTGGTAACCAGTTCGACCGGATCAGCTCCGGCGGAGATCACGAGTTCCCGAAATTCAGCAACGTCTTCACGATTGACGCCTTCCGGGAAATCGATATGCACCAGAACGGCTGTCTCGCCGCCGTTCTGTGGGCGCTCAAAAAACAATTAGACGCTACTCCCAATCCTGTCAGTTATCGTCACCGGATTCGTCACCGGTTTCCATTGGCTGCATCCGCACATTACGGGATGGCACAACGGTTGAGATGGCGTGTTTGTAAACCATTTGGCTGACGGTGTTTTTCAGCAAAATTACAAATTGATCAAACGATTCGATCTGCCCTTGCAGCTTGATTCCATTAACCAGAAAGATGGATACCGGAATACGCTCTTTCCTGAGCTGATTTAGGTAAGGGTCTTGTAGCGAGTGCCCTTTTGACATTGTTGTAGTCTCCTCAAAGAGTGGTGCCCCCAATATACGGCGGCAAAAAAAATAGAATAAACCCAGTCCGCTGCTTTTTCAGGGCAACTCGCTAAATATGGCGTTCGCCTCAAGTATTTTCAAGGCACTTGTCAACAGATCCGGTGAATCTGTCTCAAGCCAGTGTAAATCAGGCCAGCTGCGCAACCAGGTGATCTGCCGTTTGGCCAGCTGACGCGTGGCAATAATGCCACGTTCTCTCATACTGTCGTAATCATACAGTCCATCAAGGTATTCCCATACCTGGCGATAGCCGACTGCCCTGATGGAGGGCAGGCCGGTGTGTAAATCGCCGCGCTGGTACAAGCGCCGTACTTCATCAACAAAACCTTGCTGCAGCATCTGCTCAAAACGCCAGGCGATACGCTGGTGCAATAGCGCCCGGTCTGTCGGGCAAACCGCAAGGTTGACCAGCTGATACGGCAGCGGTTCCGTCTGCTGTTCAGCCCAGTACTGGGTCAGGGTTTTGCCGGATACCCGATACACTTCCAGCGCCCGCTGGATCCGTTGCTGATCCATCGGTTGCAAACGCGCGGCCGCAGCCGGATCCACTTCTGCCAGACGCTCATGCATCCACGGCCAGCCTTGGGTTTCGGCTTCGGCCAGCAACTGGCTGCGCACCGACTCATCGGCCTGGGGCAAGTCCGCAGCACCATCACGCAGGAATTTGAAATACATCATGGTGCCACCCACCAGCAGTGGAATACGGCCTCGGGCGCTGATCTCCGCCATCTCACGCAAGGCATCCTCGCGAAAGGTAGCAGCGGAATAGGGTTCTGCCGGATCACACAAATTAATCAGCCGATGAGGCGCCTGGGCCAGCATGGCAGCGTCGGGCTTGGCCGTACCAATATCCATATCGCGATACACCAGCGCCGAGTCGACACTGATAATGTCACACGGATAGCGATTCGCCAGCGCCAGCGCCAGCGCCGTCTTGCCAGACGCAGTTGGCCCCATCAAAAAAATAGCCGGCGGCAAACGGGATTGGCTCACTAGCGCCCCCTCAGAAACAGTTTGTCGAGTTCAGTCATACTGAGTTGGGTCCAGGTCGGGCGGCCATGATTACATTGACCACTGCGCTCCGTCGCCTCCATATCACGCAACAGAGCGTTCATTTCGGCAATCGTCAGTTTACGATTGGCCCGCACCGAACCATGACAGGCCATGGTCGACAGAATTTCGTTGCGATGTGCCTGAATCCGGTCGGAAGTGCCATGCTCCAGCAGATCGCCCAACATATCGGTCACCAGCTGCGGCACCACGGCCTGCTGCAACAGTACCGGAATTTGTCGAATCAATAATGACTCCGGCCCAACGCGGGCCAGCTCAACCCCGAGTTGGCGGAACTCTTCGGCATGCTGCTCGGCCATATCCGCTTCGCGTTCACTGACGGCCAGGGTCTCCGGCACCAGCAAGGGCTGGCTGACGACCTGTTGTTGATCGACGGCCAGCTTCAAACGCTCATAGGTAATCCGTTCGTGGGCCGCATGCATATCAACCAGCACCAGCCCGACGGTGTTCTGCGCCAAAATATAAATACCGTGCAATTGAGCAATAGCCAGACCGAGCGGTGGCATATCACCGTCATCGGTTGCTGGCATTACGGCGGGCTGTCCAGACAACGGTAGTGGTTGGCTCATGGCATGGTAAGCGCTGAGTTGGTCGGCAACCTGATTACCAGAGGGGCGCTGGCCAAATGGCTGCGCCTGACTGCCAATCGCAGCTCTGCTGCTGGCCTGGGCCTGCCAGGGTAAACGCTCCTGACCGGTAAATTCTCCCGTTGCCTGACCCGTCACCGGCAGCGACTGTCCGGCCGGATGCAAGACACCGTCACTCGCAACCGTTGGCTTGCCATCCGCCATCCCTGCTCCCAGCGCATCGGCATTGGTCGGCGGCAATTGATCGGACGGACGCACATCCGCCAGTACCCGGTGCAAGGTTCGAAACAGAAAATCATGCACCAGCCGACCATCACGAAAACGCACTTCGTGCTTGGTCGGATGCACATTCACATCCACCAGTTTTGGATCCAGCGTCAGATAGAGCACAAAGGCCGGATGGCGACCATGAAACAGCACATCACGGTAGGCTTGTTTGATCGCATGGACGACCAACCGGTCACGCACAGCACGCCCATTGACGTAAAAATACTGCATATCCGCCTGCGAGCGCGAAAAGGTCGGCAACGCCACCCAGCCAGACAGCGACAAACCCGCCGCCTCGGTATCCACATGCAGGGCGTTATCGATAAACTGCGGTGACAGGATCGCCGCTACCCTGCGTTCCTGTTCGATACCCCGGCTGGCAACACGTAGCTGATGGATGACGCGATTGTTATGACGCAAACAAAACGCCACGTCATAACGACTCAGCGCCAGTTTCTTCAGATGTTCTTCAAGGTGGGAGAATTCGGTTTTTTCGGTACGCAGAAATTTGCGCCGGGCCGGAGTATTAAAAAACAGGTCACGCACTTCCAGCGTTGTCCCTTCCGGGTGCGCCGCCGGGGCGACACTGGTCACCATATCACGGCCTTCGGCGGTCACCTGCCAGGCATCCGTGGCCTCATGATGACGCGACGTCAGGGTCAGTCGGGAAACCGAGCTGATAGACGCCAGCGCCTCGCCCCGAAACCCCATGGTGATCACGGCTTCCAGATCATCAAGAGTATTGATCTTACTGGTGGCATGGCGGCTCAGTGCCAGAGACAAATCGTCTTTTTCAATACCGCAGCCATTATCACGCACCCGTAACAACTTGATTCCGCCTTGCTCGGCGTCCACGTCAATGCGGGTTGCACCCGCGTCCAGCGCGTTTTCAACCAGTTCCTTGACGATATTGGCAGGACGTTCCACCACCTCCCCGGCAGCAATCTGGTTGGCCAGGCGAGGAGAAAGCAGATGAATATTGGGCATGAGTTCTTCAGGAGCTGGGGATTTTGATGGTTTGACCAATACGAATCTGATCATCGCTCAGGCCGTTGATGCGGCGCAACTCATTCAAGGCTACACCATTCTGAACGGCAATGTCCGACAGGGTATCACCACTACGAATGACATAGGAGCGCCAATGGTCAGCGCTGTCCTGATTGCGGCGACGCTCCGCCTCCAGCAAGGTGCCACTGGGCGGATGATCACTGAAATATTCCTTGATGCCACTGAAGATGGCCGCTGCCATCTTCTGCTGATAACTGCGAGTATTCAGCTTGCGTTCTTCTTCCGGATTGGAAATAAATCCGGTTTCAACCAACAAGGCTGGCATGTCCGGTGCCTTCAATACCACAAACGCTGCTTCTTCTACCTGACGCTTGTGCAAATGAGATATTTTATCCATATGTCCAAGGATGTCGGCTCCAATACGCTTGCTGGAATTACGTTGATACGTCATCGACAGATCCAGCAACGTCATTCTCAAATGATCGTCCTTGTCTTCCAGCGAGATCCCGCCAATCAGGTCGGCGTCGTTTTCCTTGTCCGCCAACCAGCGGGCTGTCTCACTGGTCGCACCACGATCAGACAGCACATACACCGAACTGCCATTAGCACTGGATTGTTTAAACGCATCCGCATGAATTGAAACCAGGAAATCAGCATTGGCTGCACGGGCTTTTTCAGTCCGTTCACGCAGGCCAATATAGTAATCACCGGTACGTACCATAAACGGCGTAAAACCCGCTTCCTGCTTCAACAGCGCCTGCAATTCCTTGGCGATGGCCAGCACCACGTGTTTTTCCTTGGTACGGCGTGCACCAGAAGCACCGGGATCTTCTCCACCATGGCCAGCGTCGATAGCAATAATGATGTCTCGGCGACGTGATGCCGGCGTCTCCGCTTTTTTAACCGGTTTCACTGGTGACAGCGACTGGGTTGTTTCCGGCCGCTTCAAATCAATCACCAGACGATGGTTGGAATAGACCTCATTCGGCGGTAACGGGAAACTGCTCGGATTCAGCGTTTCATTCAGGTCGAGTACAATCCGCAACACTTTTTTACTGGGGTGACCGGTGCGAATACTCGCAACCGCCGTCCCTTCCAGGTCGATCGCAGCGGTATCCAGCAGCATTTCAGCATCAGTCAGATCAATCACAACACGACTGGGAGAGCTGAGCGGAAAAATCTTGTGCTCGGAAGGCTCGGTCAAATCAAACACCAGCCGAGTACTTTCCGGTGACTGCCACACTCGAATATCGCGGACATCAGCATTCGTGATAGCGCTGCCACCAAAAGCCAGCCACAAACAGACATGCCAGAGTAGTGACTTTTTCGCCCCAACCGGAGTTGCTTTTACGGCACGGGACAACGTCATCCAACATCCCCTTGCTCTAGCGCCGCCAGCCACACAACCGCACGGTCGGACAGTGCCAGCAACTGCAGACGACGGGACTCACCCAGATCATCGAAATGAATTTCCAGATCAGCAGCAGGTAAAACACCCCGTCCCTTGTCAGGCCATTCAATCAGGCACAGCGCCTGATCCGATAGATAATCACGAATACCCATAAACTCCAGTTCTTCCGGATCGCCCAAGCGGTAGAGATCAAAATGACACACCTGGCAACTCTCCAGCTGATAGTCCTCGACCAGTGTGTAAGTCGGACTTTTAACCGCCCCAGCATGCCCCAGTGCCTGAATCAGACCACGACAAAACGCGGTTTTACCCGCCCCCAGCGTACCCTGCAGAAAAATCAGCCCGCCATTAACAACAAGCGGTGCCAGCTGAGCAGCCAGCTGCAGCGTCGCTGGTTCACCATGCAGTTCGCGGGTAAGGATCATTTTGGCAGGAGGGAGGCAATCGGTCACGGCGATCATTAACTCGTTCAGGAAAGATGTTTCTGGTATCGGAAAGTGGGCAAGTGTATCAGCCCGACAGCCGATTCCCAATGGAAGAGGATGTACCTCGCGGCGGTATGCAGGGGTCTGACCATCAAAGGCAACCGGTTCATCACTGGCAGTAAAACCAGGCAGAGCACTGATGTAAGGGGTCTCAACTCTCGTTATTCAATGCCCGGAGATAAGGGAACACATCGGTTGCCAGCAAGCCACGACTGCCACCTTCTGCTGCCGCCAGATCGGCTGCTGCACTATGCAAACAAACCCCCAAGCGCGCAGCGTGCCAGGCATCACTGCCCTGGGCCATCAGCGCGGCGATCACGCCGGTTAGAACATCGCCCATTCCGCCCGTAGCCATACCGGAATTGCCATCAGTACACACCGCGACACGGCCCCCCGGACGAGCAATAAGAGTTCCCCGCCCTTTCAATACCACAACCGCTTGATACTTCTCCGCCAGGGCTCTCGCCGCGACGAAGCGATTCTGCTGGATCTCGATAGTATCCAGCCCCAGCAGTCGGGCAGCTTCTCCCGGATGTGGCGTCAACACGACGTTACGTTCAGAGAATTCGTGGAACCAGGCTGGCGTTGCCAGCAGATTCAATCCATCGGCATCCAGCACCAGCGGCTTCTCGCTGTTTAACACCTGCTGTAACATCAATTCGGACCAGCTGCTTTGTCCCATACCAGGGCCAACCGCCAGTACGCTGGCACTGTCGAGCAGCCCGGTCAGTTCAAGCCCGGAAGACACTCCATGCACCATCACTTCCGGGCGGCGCGCCAGTACAGCGACACTGTGTTCTGGTCGGGTAGCACAGCTGACCAGACCCGCACCGGTGCGTCCGGCCGCTTCGGCGGCCATGGTAACGGCACCCACCATTCCCTGATCGCCACCCACCACCAGCACATGCCCAAAATGCCCTTTATGGGAGTTACCGGTACGTACGGGTAATAACTGGCCAAGCTGCTGTAACCGATGCCAGCTGATGCGCTCGCAATCGGGTATGAGCCGACCGGCGGCGGCACCCTCGGTCGACAATGCTGCAAAGGCAATTTCACCACACAGATCGGGGCCATCAGCGACCAGCAAGCCTCGCTTGGTACCGACAAAGGTCACCGTCATATCAGCACGCACCGCAACACCCAGCACGCAACCGGTATTGGCATCCAGGCCGGATGGAATATCCAGCGACAATACGTCAGCCGGGTGGGCATTGATTGCCCAGATGGCGTCGGCATACACACCGGCAACTGTAGCATTCAGGCCAGTGCCAAACAGTGCATCCACAATCAGCTCGCCATCAAAATCCAGCTCGCCATCAAACACCTGGGGAATGACGCCGGCATCCAGCGCCAGTTGAGCCGCTTCCGCAGTAGCAGCAGAAACCTGCTCATGATTACCCAGTGTATACAGGCTGACGCTCATGCCATGCAGAGCGGCCAAGGCGGCCAGTACGTAACCATCACCACCGTTATTCCCGGCCCCTGCCATTACACAAACGGACTCGGTGTAACCCCAACGTCCGAGCAGACAGGCAAATGCAGCCTCTCCGGCACGCGCCATCAGTTCAAAGGTACGAATACCCTCGAAAGTAATGGCCGCCTGATCCAGTTCACGCACTTGCTCGGCGCTGTATAGCGCTCCGGGCAGGTGATCCACAATGCTGTTTGGTCGTTTCATCCCTGATTCCTGAAAATAGAACAACGCCGTTGCTCCTGACCACGGTCAGGGCTGGCTCGGCGACTGTCAAGCATGAGTATGTGTTCCAAGATTAACACCAGGTGCTATCTGTGGCTGTGATAAAATGACTGAATTATAAACAGTCTCTCCCTACTAAGCGAAACCATGTCCGACGAACTGCAATTAATTCCACCCGCTGCCATGGCCAGACTGCGCCAACAGCTAACAGACTGGGGAAACGAGCTTGGGTTCCAGCAAGTCGGTGTTACCAATATCGAGCTGAATGAACATGGAGAACGTCTGCAAGAATGGCTGAAACAGGGCTATCACGGCTCGATGCACTACATGGCAGACCACGGTGACATGCGCTGGAAACCCGATGCACTACTGCCCGGCACACTCAGGGTTATCAGCGTCAGGATGGATTATCTGGCGCCACACATTGACCTGATAAGCCAACTTCGCAATCCGGACAGGGCGTATGTCTCACGCTATGCACTGGGAAGGGACTACCACAAGTTAATCCGCAAACGTTTAACCCTACTCGGCCAGAAACTGGCGACCGAAGTCGAACAGCTGGGATTTCGGGCGTTTGTGGATAGCGCCCCGATACTGGAACGCGCTCTGGCTAACAAGGCCGGACTCGGCTGGATTGGCAAAAATACCATGTTAATCAATCGCCAGGCCGGTTCGTATTTTTTTCTCGGTGAGCTGCTCACCAATCTGCCATTACCCATGGATACGCCTTACCAACAAGACCACTGCGGTCGTTGTACTGCCTGTCTGGAGATCTGCCCTACCCAGGCCTTTGTTGGCCCCCATATACTGGACGCCCGACGCTGTATTTCCTACCTCACCATTGAACTGGATGGCCCCATTCCGGTTGAACTGCGCAAAGGCATGGGCAACCGCATTTTTGGTTGCGATGACTGCCAGATTGGCTGTCCGTGGAATCGCTTCAGCAAACCGACCACAGAAACCGATTTCACCCCCCGCCACCAGCTCGACAAAGCAACGCTGCTGGAGCTGTTTCAGTGGGACGAGCATACTTTTCTGAAAAAAACCGAAGGCATGCCGATTCGCCGAACCGGCTATGAAAACTGGCAACGTAATATTGCTGTGGCGTTGGGAAATGCTCCCGCCAGTCTGGACGTGGTCGCCGCACTGGAACACAAACGCCCGCAGGTCAGTGCGCTGGTACAACAACATATTGATTGGGCATTAGCCCAGCAGTCGGGCTGAACGGTCGGCCGATATTCTTTCCATTCTCACTCATTCCCCGCCTGAACATCACCAGCAACCTACCGGCTATACAACCATCAAAACCGGTTGTATCAAGTTACATCGGCCGTTTGGCAAACTGGTATCGGTTCAACCGTCGTTCCAGCAGTCGAAACATCAGAATCAGCACCGCAGCCATTGCCAGGTACACCATACCAGCTGCAAAAAACATCTCTAACGGGGTATAGGTTCGAGCAATAATGGTACGGGCCATACCGGTCAGATCCAACAAGGTGATGGTGGAAGCCAGCGCGCTGCTCTTCAGCATCAGCAGTACTTCATTGCTGTAACCTGGCAGTACAATGCCAGCAGCACGGGGCAAAACAATCCGCCGAATCATGGTCAGTTTACTCATCCCCAGCGCCAGCGAGACTTCTATTTCACCTTTTGGAATCGCCTGAATCGCGGCCCGTATCAACTCGGCGGCATAAGCTGCTGTGTTCATTGAAAAGGCGATAATGGCACACCAGTAGGGTTCGCGCAGAATCGGCCAGAGCAAAGACTCTTTCACTGCATCAAATTGCGACGCACCGTAATAAATCAGGAATATCTGCACCAGCAGCGGTGTACCACGAAAGAAAAATATATAAGCGTACGGAAAGGCATTAATCGCCGGATTGGCCGACGCTCGCATCAGTGCCAAGGGCACCGCCAGCAACAACCCCAGCAGACCAGAAACCGCCACCAACTCCAGAGTCAGCCAGGCGCCTTGTAACAGCCTGGGGAAATACTCCCAGATAACCCCCCACTCCCAGCTCATGCGCGGCTTCCTCTCAGTTCCGGTTTGCTACGACGTTCGAGATAGCCAGTCAGCAAGGTCGTCACCACCGTCAGTAACAAGTACAACAGCGCCGCTGCCAGATAAAAATCAAACGGTTGCTTGGTATTGGCAGCCCCAACTGAGGCCTGCCGCATCAGTTCGTTCAGACCCACCACCGACACCAGCGCAGTATCTTTCAGTAACACCTGAAACAGGTTGCCCAACCCCGGAATCGCCAGCCGCCAGACCTGCGGCATAATGATACGAACAAAGGTTTTTAATGGCGTCATGCCCATCGCCTGGGCCGATTCCCACTGGCCTTTGGGCAAATCCATCATCGCCATGCGGAACACTTCAGTGGAGTAAGCACCAAAAGCGATCGCCAGCGCCGCAACCGCTGCGGCAAACTGGCCAACATCAATATATTCGTCATAGCCAAACAGGCTGGCGATCCACATCAATAACTGTGAACCGCCAAAATACAGCGTCAGTACCAACAGCAGTTCCGGAATACCCCGCACCACCGTGGTATAGGTGGTGGCAATCGCACGGGCCACCGGCGACGAAGACAAGCGTGCGGTGGCACCACACAGACCAATGATCAAACCGAAAAAGACACTGGCCAACGCCAGCTGAATGGTGACCCACAAGCCACTTAACAGCAGTTGGCCATACCCTTGTAAATCCATAGCGATGGCTACCGTAATCCTGGGACTGAAACCTGCAACAGTGCCGGAGCCAGATTCTGGCTCCGGCAACCAACGTCAGTAAATATCAAACGGGAAGTACTTGGCGTTAATCTCGGCGTACTTGCCGTTGGCACGAATGGCCTTGATTGCCGCGCTAAACTTGGCCGCGAGTGCATCACCCTTACGCACCGCAATGGCAATATGGTCATCGATGTCGAGGTCAGCGCCTTTGAATTCAAAGCTTTTGCCATCGTCGGTACGCAGCCAGTCATAGGCCGGGAATTTGTCCGACATAATGCCGTCCAGACGGCCGTTAGCCAGATCGAGATAAGCGTTGTCCTGGGTGTCGTAGAGCTTCACATCAACAATATCGCTAAAGTTGTCTTCCAGATACTGACCGGCAATGGTCGCCCGCTGGGCACCAATTACCTTGCCTTTCAAACCGGCCTTGCTGGTTTCCAGTGGTTTGCCTTTTGGCCCGACAAACGCCAGTACGTTGGCGTAGTACTTTTCGCTGAAATCCACCACTCGCAAACGTTCGTCGGTGATCGACATGGAGGCGATAATGGCGTCGTACTTGCGTGCCCGCAGACCCGGAATAATACCGTCCCAGTCCTGTGCCACAATCTCGTAGTCGGCTTTCATTTCAGTACACAGGGCCTTGGCGATATCGACATCAAAACCGATCAGGTTGCCCTGATTATCGGTCATATTAAACGGCGCATAGGCACCTTCTGTCGCAATACGGATTTTGTCACCCGCCAACGCCAGCGGAGCCGTCAGGCAGGATACCAACAAACAGACAGTCGTCATTACCTTACGCATCGTTCTCTTTCCTCATGGTTTATAAGATCAAGGGGTACTGAAAATAGCGGCAGCCACAGCCGCACTGCTCATCACCGCTCATCAGGATTGATGGCTGGCCATAAAATCTTTCACTCGCTGGGATTTTGGCTGATCGAACACCTGTTCAGGCGTGCCGATCTCTTCTATTTGACCCTGATGCAAAAACACCACCTGGCTGGATACTTCACGGGCAAAACGCATTTCGTGAGTCACAATCAGCATAGTGCGGCCCTCTTCGGCCAATTCGCGCATGACCGCCAGCACTTCATTCACCAGTTCAGGGTCGAGTGCCGACGTTGGTTCATCAAACAACAGTACCCGAGGTTCCATTGCCAACGTACGGGCAATCGCAACGCGCTGCTGCTGGCCGCCGGACAAATGCGCCGGATAGGCATTTTCCTTGTCGGCCAACCCCACCTTGGCGAGTAATTTACGCGCGCGCTGAATGGCTTCTGCTTTGGGCACCCCCAGCACATGCACTGGAGCTTCGATAAGGTTCTGCAAAATGGTCATGTGCGGCCAGAGGTTAAACTGCTGAAAGACAAACCCGAGCCGGGAACGCAGCTTTTCCAGCTGCTTGCTGCTGGTCGCTTCCAGCTCGCCATTTTTACCCGGCTTCAACATTAATTGTTCGTCGCCAATAACAATTTCGCCCTGACTGGGTTTTTCCAACAAATTGATACAACGCAGCAAGGTGCTTTTGCCTGATCCGCTGGATCCAAGAATCGAGATCACATCCCCTTTTCTGGCTTGCAGCGTAACGCCCTTCAGCACTTGCAGGTCGCCATAAGATTTGTGAATGTCGATCAGCTCCAACGCCAGATTCGAAGTACTCATGCAGGACTGCACTCTTGTGGAAGAATGGATGTCGTTGAAGACACAGTAGTAATTTTTCCTATTTTCAATGGCTTACAGATAGATGACAACCAAAAAAACAAACGATCGTTTAACAATCTGACCCAATGTTGGCAATACTATCCTGGCTTCGGTAACACACCGGATATACAAACTGGTCACCCGCTAACCCGGCCTTCCAGACGCTAGCTCAGGCATAATCTCAGGCATAGCCAGAATCCAGGTCACGAGACCACAAAGTCCGTTGCGCGTAACACTGGCTGCCGTTTTGCGTTTGTTTTTCCAGCCACCCAAAACAATAACAATCTGCCCAATACGATATGCCCAACAAATGTTGCCTGGCACCGCCGACCGAATGTAGTAAACATCAGGGATCATCTATTTAATCCGCTGCCGAATAGTATTCGATAAACGCTCTTGTAAATCGGGTTTGGACACGGCATCCAGTCGGATCACAGCGGCATTGTGGCCAAAGCAGCGAAGCAACACAGACAGTGGTAATCCACGGCAGTCGCAAGAGCCTATGTAAAACAAAAAACTCACAATGAGGCGACCACCGACAAACAGCGCATACTGCCGTTTGCCACTGACTTGTTTTCAGGATAGAACCATCCCTTCAACTGCGCATTGTGGTCAATATTCGCAATATGACCCGTTTTGAGGCCATCCTAGGGGGCGTTCTCAATTGGTCAATTGGACCGGCTGAGAGCCCGTTGGCTTCAGAACAAGGTATGAGGAGTGTGGTTTGGCGTGCAAGACCGGACAGCGTTCAATGCGTCATTCAAGGTTACATTGAACGCAGCAATAACGACACCAACAACGAGTCAACCACCACTACACGATGGAACGCCATGGTTACGCCCACAGGCCTGGCATACTGGTGGAAGAGGTAAAAAAAGGGACATGATTATTTCCACTGTTTATCAAACGCCAGTGACCGGTAAAACGGCAACAAAAAGGGGGACGCTATGCTGCCACTGATTGTTCCTGTTGGTTCACTGTTGCTCGGAGTGTCGCTATTACTGTTTGGTAGCGGTCTACTGAACACCTTGCTGGCCCTGCGCGGGGGTATGGAAGGTTACAGCGACAGCCTGATTGGCTATATCAGCTCCGGTTATTTTGCTGGCTTCTTTGTCGGCTTTTATATTGGTCTGCCCATACTGCGGCGTATTGGCCATATTCGGGCTTTTGCGCTCTGCGCCGCCATTGCCGCTGCCGTTGTGCTGCTACACAGCCTGCTGGTTAATCCGGTCGCCTGGATCCTGCTGCGGATTGTGACCGGTGCGGTACTGGTCATTTTGTACACCATTATTGAAAGCTGGCTCAATAACCAGACGCCGCCACAACAACGTGGCCAGGTGTTTGCGATTTATATGGCCGTCAACCTCGGCTCATTGGCCTTGGCCCAGCAACTGTTACAGCTCGACAGTCCGGCCAACTTTACCCTCTTCGCGCTGGCCGCCATGCTCGTATGTATCAGCCTGGTGCCCATTACCTGGACGCGTCTGGCCCAGCCATCCGTTGCCGAGGTCAAACGTTTCTCGCTGCGAAAACTGGTCAAACTGGCTCCCGTTGCCGTTGCCGGAGGCGCCCTGTCTGGCATTGCCATGGGCGCTTTCTGGGGGCTGACGCCAGTATTTGGCCAGCGTATCGGTTTTGACAGCGGCCAGGTCGCAATGCTGATGTCGGCCACCATTATTGGCGGTGCCATATGCCAATATCCACTGGGGCGTTACTCGGATCGGCATGACCGCCGCCGGGTGCTTGGCATCACCGCCGCTGCCGGAGCAGCCGTGGCGTTACTGCTGTTCCTGTTACCGTCCAGCTACTGGCTGGTATTGCTATTGATGGCCATTTGGGGAGGCGCAGCGTTTGCCATCTACCCGGTATCTGTTGCCCACCTGGTCGACCATCTGGAAACCGGTGATATATTGCCTGCTGGTAGCGCCTTGTTATTACTACATGGGATGGGTGCCGCTGCCGGACCGGCGATTGCTGGTACACTGATGGAGTTCACTGGACCGCTGGCCCTGCTGCTGTTTTTTATGCTGGCCCATGCACTGATTGCTGCCTACGCCTTTTATGCCCTGCAGCGACCACAAACCCAGGCGGATGAGATTGAATCGGCAGCGCCGTTTGTACCCATGGTACGAACAACCCCTACAGCGCTGGAAATGCTGCCGGAAGAAGGACCCGAAGAAGATATAGATATGGCGCAGAGCCCAGAACGTGATAAGCCGCCCGAGTCACCATCATCACCCGACCGATACGGCTGATAGCCACCCGAACAACGTAACATGGCCTAAGGCAACAAAAGGAAACGTAGCCGGAGGGAAATACATTCAGGAACACCGTCACCTTGCCAGTCATTTGAACAAGCGCAGTCTGACCGGATGTTCCACACCGCCAGAGCCGAGGCTCCGGTATCAATGGCTGCAGAAGCCAATTAACCCGATGTCAGCCATGCAGACATCACGACCTGTCAACCAGGGCCGCCCATCGTTCAAGATGAACCCAGCCCAGGAAGGAGAATACGCACGATGCTACTCGCCACAGACCTTGATGGTACTTTTTTATCCGGCAACCCGGACGATCGACAACAGCTCTATCATCTGATTAATCATCACCCGGATATTCGGCTAGCCTTTGTTACCGGTCGCGGGATTGAAATGGTGATGCCACTGCTGTCCGACCCGTCAATCCCACAGCCCGATTACATTATTTGCGATGTCGGCGCCACCATCGTTGATGGAGAAACGCTACAACCCATTACCCATATACAGGGCGAAATCGAACAGAATTGGCCTGGCGAACTGGCAGTCACCAATGCTCTGGCTGCATTTACCGAGCTGCAGCGCCAAGACGTGCCACAGGAACGCCGCTGCTCCTACTATTGTGAACAAGGCAGCGTTTCCGCAGCATTGCAAACCGCTGTCAGCCAGCTCGGGTGCGATTTACTGTATTCCTCAGACCAGTATCTGGATGTGTTGCCCCGTGGCGTCAACAAGGGTTCTACCCTCGACAGCCTGGCAGAATGGCTGGGTCTGAGTCAGGATCAGGTACTGATCGCGGGTGACAGTCTGAACGACCTGGCGATGATTTCACTCGACTACCCGTCCGTTTGTGTCGGCGGCTCCGAAAGCCGTTTACTGGAAGCGACAGAACGCAGCACCATGGTCTATCACGCGGAGAAAAATGGCTGTGGTGGCATTCTTGAAGCCTTTAACTACTTCGGTTTTCTTGGCGAAGCCGGTGTCGAAGCCGAAGCCAGGGCAGAACAGCAAACCGGAAAATCCGACCTGGTGGTGGTTTATCATCGCCTGCCGTTTGAAGAAAAAGTCGAAAACGGTGTCATGGTCGAGCGTCAACCGTCTTCGCCGAACGGCATTATTCCGACGTTACTGAGCTTTTTTGGTGATGGCAAACCCGGCTCTTGGGTGGCCTGGTCGACGGTTGACCCAGCGACTCCCGGTTACAGAACCCGCAGCGCCGTCGATATCGTAAAATATCCCAAACTGGTTGCCGCCCGCGTTGCCCTGACAACGCATCAAGTGGATATTTTCTACAAGAAATTTTCCAAGGAAGCCTTCTGGCCCACACTCCACACCTTCTGGGAGCGGGCCACCTTTCTTGAAGAAGACTGGCTGGTATACCTTGAGGTCAATCGCTTGTTTGCCGAGCGGGCAGCGGCAGAGGCAGCAGAAAATGCCGTTGTCTGGATTCACGACTACAACCTCTGGATGGTGCCCGCGTTCCTGCGAGAACTGCGCCCCGATGTCACCATCGCCTTCTTCCACCACACCTACTTTCCATCGGCTGACGTCTTTAACGTAGTGCCATGGCGTCGTGAAATTATCGGCAGCCTGCTGCAGTGCGACTTTATCGGCTTCCATATTCCACGCCAGTCGGAAAATTTTGTCGATGTCGCCCGTGGCGTTACCCCGATCAAGGTGCTGGAAAAACAGAACTGTGCACCCCGTTTCATGACCTACGGCTGTGCCGTCGGACTGGAAGAAATGACCTCGGTGATCAAGGTACACGGCCGCATCATTCACCTTGGTGCACACCCGGTCGGACTCGATCTCAGCCGTATCAGCCATGCCCTCGACAAACCAGAGATCCAGGCGCAAATACGCCAATTGAAAAAGGAACTCGAAGGCACACGAGTATTACTGTCGGTCGAACGGCTCGATTACACCAAGGGGATTCTGGAAAAACTGCATGCTTTCGAACGCCTGCTGGACGAACACCCGGAACTTATTGGTAACGTGACTCTCGTTACCATCTGCGTCCCGGCGGCGGCAGAAATGACCGTGTATGCCGAACTGCAAGTCGATATTGAACAGGCCGTCGGCCGCATCAATGGCCGCTTTGCCCAGATTGGCTGGACACCGTTACAGTTCTTCTTCCGCAAAGTGCCGTTTGAACAGCTGGTCGCTTATTACGCCATGGCAGATGTTATGTGGATTACGCCGCTGCGCGATGGCCTTAACCTGGTCGCCAAGGAATACGTTGCCACCCAAGGCATGGTGGACGGTGCCGGAGTACTGGTGTTGTCGGAATTTGCAGGCGCTGCCGCCGAACTGCGAGGCGCTTTGCTGACCAACCCCCACTCTCCGCATGAACTGGCCGACAGCGCCTGGCAAGGACTGATAATGGATGAAGCGGAAGCCCGTTCCCGCATACGCGACGCCTTTGATGTTGTCCAACACCATGACATTGAGCGCTGGGGCCACGACTTCCTCGACGCCGTCGAAGTCGCACGGCTGGCCAATATCCAGCAGGTTGCAGAAGACAGCCAACCGGCGTGATGTTTACGTGATGTTTGCGTACTGTCTGTAAAAGCAGACCATCACGGTGTTCAGGTAACCCCGCAGAATCCAACCTGCCGGATTACCTGAGCGGCCGGTTTGTAATATTCCAGCCTGCCCGATACCATGGCCATGTCTCGTCCAATCCACATGGAAAACCATGCCCTTGCCAGGATCTCACCGCCTATGTTGAAGACCAACAAATCAGGGGCCATGGTTGGCGTTATAGGCAACAAGACCCTGCATTACAGTGCAGCAGCTCTGTGCCTGGCCTTGTATATGGGTCTACTGGTCGCGGCCATATTATCCGGTGCCCTATCATTCTGGGCGATTCCACTGGGCCTCATGGCTATTTACTGTGCTGATACCCTGTCCGGTATTACTCATTTTTTTCTCGACTATCGCCGTACCACGCCCAATTCCGGGCTCAAGGAATTGTATTTTTATCAGGGCAACAAAGGCTCACAAGACTATTTACAGAAGCGCCAGATCGCCATGAAAAAGATTTCGCCACTGGAAACCATCGTCTTTGATTTCAAAGTCCACCATCTCAGTCCCGGTGCTCTGGGACGCCGCAGTTTCCTGCGGGTGATCCTGCCTGCCATGTATTTTATCACCCTGCCCAGCACCAGCCTGCTGCTGCTATTACACGCACTTGGATGGATTGACGGCCTGGTATCTTTCTTTCTCTGGGTGGTTATCGGTGCCCTGACCCTGGCGCAATATGCGCACAGCTGCGCTCATCGTAAACAGATCCCCATCGTGGCGCGTTATCTGCAGACACTGGGGGTTTTTATGACCAAAGAACAACACAACTCCCATCACCTGGATCTTGGCGTCGACTTCTGCATACTCAACGGCTGGGCCAATCCGATCGTCAACCGTATCTTCCGTTTTTGCCGCCAGCGGGGCTGGATCTTCGAAGAAGGGCTGGAACCCATTTAACCAACGACTGCACACACAAGCCCGAGGCGGCCATGCAACAGCCTGCCAGGATAAACACGCCATGAAACCTCATCTCCAACGCTATCTGCTGCGGCCACTACTCTGGTTATTGGGTTCACTGCTGGTTGGGTTGATCAGAGCCACAGGCCAAACCCGGATACAGCGCATCAGCCACTATTCTGTTACCGGGCCGATTATTGCCCGTCTAACCAGACTGCTACTGGCCAAAAAAAATCACTATCTGGATGACAACCTGCAACGCGTATTTCCCGATGCCAGCGTGGAACAACGCCAGCATATCCGCCAGCGCTACTACGCCAACCTGCTCTTGACCGCAACAGAATCCCTCACGATGGATGGCAACGAACGGCAACGCAGCCAAATAGATGGATTGGAAAACCTGCAACATGCCAGAGACCGCCAACAAGGTATTTTATTTGTCAGCGGTCATATCAATAACTGGGAAATGAACCGCCGTATCATCGAGCAACTGGGATTCCCGGCATGGGAGCTGTACCGGGATTTTGCCGACACACGGTTTGATTATCTGACCTTTAACCGCCGCTTTCGAGTCGGGCCAAAGATGATTTCAACCGCCCGTATCAGCGAATTGATCGGCCACCTGAGCAACGGCGATAACGCCCATATTCTGATCGACATCAAGGTCAAGAAAGGACGTAATGGCCAGCAGCTCGACTTCGCCGGGCAACCCGCCTGGACCTCCACATTCGCGGCAGAAATGGCCCTTCGCCATAACCTGGCGCTGATACCCACCTATACCCAAAGAGAAGCCAATGGCCACTATCGGCAGATCTTTGAAGCCTCATTAACCTCCGAACACCCAACCGCCAACGACCATATTCAGGCGTCTGCTTGCCAACTCACCGAACGCATCAACCAGTCCTTGTCGAACCAGCTCAAGCAAAACCCTGCCAGCTGGCTGTTATGGGATACCAATCGCTGGGGGCCATAATAAACTGGCCTGACAATCACAGGTTCCGAAACGCTGAGGCAGGCTGCGACGGGGCTTATTCCCGCAATAATTACTCAGGCAAATTACTCTGGCAAGTTACTCAGGCAAGCGCAGAAAATGCTCGCGGTAGTGCGCCAGTTCGGCAATCGATTCACGAATATCATCCAGAGCCTGATGGCTGCCGGCTTTTTTGAATGAAGACACCACCGCTGGATTCCAGCGCTTGGCCAGTTCTTTCAGGGTGCTGACGTCAAGATTGCGATAATGGAAAAATGCTTCCAGCTCCGGCATGTATTTGACCAGAAAGCGGCGATCCTGATGAATGCTGTTGCCACACAGCGGCGACGTACCGGCCTTGAGGTGCTGACGGAGAAACGCCAGCGTCTTTTGTTCCGCATCACGACAAGTAATCGTGCTGTTGCTGACCCGTTCGACCAGCCCGGAATTACCATGGGTGCGGGTATTCCACTCATCCATGGCGTCCAGCAGGATAGCCGGTTGATATACCGCCATCACCGGGCCTTCGGCAATCAGATTCAGATTACCATCGGTCACGATGGTCGCGATTTCGATAATCACATCCCGCTCTGGCTCCAGACCGGTCATTTCCAGATCCATCCATACCAGATTGTCTTGCTGACTCATGTTTGTCGTTTCCTGTGTTCGCTCAATGTCCGGAGTCTAGCAGGCTGTTGAACTGCGCGTCACAGCCGACTCAGATAACCCAGGCTGAGAGCCGCCGCAGAGGTGCGATTCTCGACCCCCATCTTGCGGAATACGGTTTCGAGGTGTTTGTTAACCGTGCGAGGGCTCATGGACAGAATCCGGCCGATTTCCTGATTGGTTTTGCCACGCGATAACCACAGCAAGACTTCGGCCTCCCGTACCGTTAGCTGAAAATGGTCGCGCAGCGTTTGCCGCAGTGATACTTCGTCATCATCCACCAGCCGCAATAAATATTCACCGGGAGCGGGTAAACCCAGAAATTTCACCAGCAATGGGCTGCTGGTCTGTTCAATCCTGACTTGCTGGAATCGTTCTGGTGCGCTGGCAAACCACGAGGCCAGAAAGGCGCTGGTTGCTTCCTGAAAGTCATGCTCCGATAACCCGGCTTTGGCCAGCACTTCAATAGTACGACTGGAACACCACAACAGTTGCCCATGCACATCGCAGGCAAACGTGGGCTGACCAATCTCATTCAAGGAACCGATTGCCCGGCGTGTCTTGCGCGCATTGGTGATATGCACCTGAACTCGGGCCAGCAACACATCCAGATTGACCGGCTTGGTGACATAATCCACGCCTCCGGCTTCCAGCCCGCGCACGACATCGATACTGTCACTCAATCCGGTCATGAAGATCACCGGAATACCTTCCAGATCCGGGTCTTTTTTGAGTGCCTCACAGGCTTCGAAGCCATCCATGTTGGGCATGATGGCATCCATCAGAATCAGATCCGGCATCATTCTTTCGGCCACAGCCAAGGCCTGTAAACCATCCATAGCGACCAATACGGTATAGCCAGCCTGAACGAGTGTTTCATTCAGCATACCCAGCGACTCGATGGTATCGTCTGCTATCAGTACCACCCCACGAGTGCTGGTTCCGGAAGACGTGTGGGTCGCACTATGTTTCATGGTTGATCACCTTTTTCGCCAGTGTGATGAGCTCATCGAACCGAAAGGCCGAGAGATGGTGACGTATCTGCCACTGTACATCAGCAGCAGCTTGCCGCTGTTCCATGTCGGCGAGCACGGCTTCCATACCGGCAAGATGGCCCAGTTCAGCCGCCGCCAGCAGTTCCCGTGCTTCTGATCGTGTCATATCGCAATCGCTACCGATGGCGGTCTTGTTGTTCACTGCAATCTCATCGTCTTCATATTGCCATTGCAAATCCAATACTCTGGCCACCAGATCAAGCAGCTTGCGATCACGGATCGGCTTGATCAGGTAACCATCATTCAGGCGTTTGCCCTGCTCACTGGCATCTCCCTGGGCCAGCGCGGACTGACGGTCTTCCGCATCCGCTGACACCATCACAACGGGGCTTTTCACACCCTCATCACGTAATTGCCGCAGCAGCTGCCAACCGGTCATGCCCGGCATGGAGATATCCATCAGCAACAGATCCACATGGGTCTGGTGTAAAACCCGCTGACAAGCGTAGCCATCTTCTGCTTCCAGCACCTCAAATCCCACCGGCGTCAGGATCTCACTGATCAACCCCCGATGGGTGGCGTCATCGTCGACCACCAGCAAGGTTTTCCCACTGCCCTGGTAACCAACAATCTTGCGCTCCGGCGCAACCCCCGGCCCTGGTGTTGCCACACTGGCTAACATCATCGACAAACGGAACACACTCCCTCGGCCCGACTGGCTGTCCACATGAATGTCACCCCCCATGATGTCGGCCAGCAAACGGGAGATGGTCAAGCCAAGACCCGTCCCTGGCGTCTGTGGCAAACCGGGTTTACGAATCCGTTCAAACGGCAGGAATATGCGCTGCATATCGTAATCACTGATGCCGGGGCCGGTATCCGTCACCATAAATTCGGCCACCTGGCTACGGTAGCTGATGGCTAACGAAACCTGACCAACCGTAGTAAATTTGACGGCATTGGAGAGCAGGTTGATCAGAATCTGGCGCAGATGTTTTTCGTCCGAACGGACAATGTGTGGCAGGTACGGGCCGGGCTTATAGATAAATCGAATGCCTTTGTCTTCGGCCTGGAGCCGGAACATATCCACCAGCTCATCCAATAAACGATGCAGATCAAACTCGTCACGGTGAATTTCCAGCCGACCGGCTTCAATCCGGGAAATATCCAGCAGCCCTTCAATCAGATCGGCCAGATGGTCACCGCTACGGTGAATCAGTTTCACCTTGTCCCGTTGCCGAACAGACAGCGTAGTGTCTTTTTCCAGCAATTGGGCATAGCCAATAATGGAGTTCAGCGGGCTGCGTAACTCGTGACTGATGCCGCCCAGATAGCGGCTTTTGGCGCGGTTGGCGGCTTCGGCCAGTTCCTTGGATTGCTGCAGGGCGCGATCGGTCACTTCGTGTGCAGCAATCTCCTGTTGCAATAATCCGGTCTGGCGCTGGGATTCATTAAGGGCAAACATCCGGCTCTCATTCGCCAGCACAAACAACCAGATCAGTACACCAATAATAATCAGTAACAGCAGATACACCTGTATCAGAGTACCGGCGAGTAATGAGTGTCCTTCGGCATAGGCGGGAATCTGGGCATACACCATCCAGAACAGCCCACCCACGATAAAGCCGATAATCGCCATCAAGCCGCAAAACTGCAGCAACCTCGGGTTCATGCGCTCCACCATCCAGGTTGGCAGCAGAATTTCCAGCAACTGCTGAATCTGGTCACTCAGGCGGGCGTTTTCCTTGCAGAGGTCGTGGCAGCGGGATTCCAGCGTGCAGCACAAGGAGCAAATCGCGCCTTTATACAACGGACAGCTGGCGATATCTTCCGAGTCAAAATGGTTGTTGCAGACCACACATTCACAGACCGCCGAGTCCTGCACAATCACCTCACGGGCCAGGTAAAAACGCCCACGGGTCAGCATTGCAATCAACGGCGACACCACCAGCGCCGTTGCCAGCGCAATGTAGGGCGACAGCGCCTGGGCAACAGCACCAAACACCCCCATAAAACTCATCACCCCGATCACCGATGCCAGCACCATCGCACCAAATCCCACCGGATTGATGTCGTACAGGTAAGCCCGCTTGAACTCAATGTGTTTGGGACTCAAACCCAAAGGCTTGTTGATCACCAGATCGGCAACCAGCGCCCCGACCCAGGCCACTGCAACGTTGGCATAAATCCCCAGAATCCGCTCCAGCGATTCATACACCCCCAGCATCATCAGCAACAGCGCGATGATCACATTAAAGACCAGCCACACCACCCGGCCAGGGTGGCTGTGGGTCAGGCGGGAAAAGAAATTCGACCAGGCAATGGAACCGGCATACGCGTTGGTGACATTGATCTTGACCTGACACAGCACCACAAACAGGCCGGTCAGAGCCAGGTTCGCCATCGGTGATTGGGTCAGGTAACCGAAAGCCACGTAATAAATACGGGTCGGATCAGAAGCCTCGGCAATCGACATGCCGGAACGCACCGCCAGCACCGCCAAAAAGGAGCCTGCCAGAATTTTCATCATACCGACCACAATCCAGCCTGGCCCGCCGCCCAGCAAGGCCAGCCACCAGCGCAGTCGATGGTTTGGTTTTGGCTCGGGCAAAAAGCGCAGAAAGTCGACCTGCTCGCCAATCTGGGCGATCAAGGCAAACACCACCGCCGACGCCGCACCAAAAAACATCAGATTAAAATGGCTGCCATCGCGATGGCTATCCTCTGCCACCGACATCGTGCCCGGATAGTTCACCCACTCCGTCGCCGCAGACCATTCCTGCCAGAGAATAAACACAAACGGCAGTACCTGCAGCACGATCCAGAGCGGCTGACTCCACAACTGAAAGCGGCTGATCACGGTGATGCCGTGGGTAACCAACGGGATCACCAGCAAGGAGCTGAACAGGTAACCGACCCACAGTGGCATGCCAAACAGCATGTCCATCGCCGACGCCATGATGGCCGCTTCGATCGCAAAAAAAATAAACGTGAACGAGGCGTAAATCAGCGAGGTAACGGTCGAACCAATATAGCCAAACCCGGCACCCCGACTGAGCAGGTCGATATCCACCCCATACCGGGCAGCGTAATAACTGATCGGAATGGAGGTCAGAAAAATCAGCGCCGACACCATCATGATGGCCGCCACCGCAGAGTGAAAGCCGTACATCAGCGTCACCGTAGCGCCAATCGCTTCCATCGCCAGAAACGAAATGGCCCCCAACGCGGTGTTGGAAACCCGCGCCGCTGACCAGCGCCGGGCATTTTTGGCGGTGAAGCGTAACGCAAAGTCTTCCAGCGTCTGATTCGCTACCCAACGGTTGTAACTTCGGCGACTCGAGTACGGCGACGGTTGCGGCATAACCTGTATTTACCCACGGCGACCAAATCGCCTTTCCTAATGAATCAAGACCATAACGACAAGCCCTGCTGGCGGGTATGCGTCAATGTACGTACACCGGTGTCACAAGACGCGAATATTTTTTCCCGGGCCGATGATGGATGCTGAACAACGTTCCTTACGCTAACAGCAGAACCCATGAAGAGGCCCAATTATGATTTCAAAATCAAGGAATTACGACTCGCTCAGAGGTACACGCCGTACTCTGCTACGTAACATGCTGGCGATTCCCGCAACACTGGCGATGGCTCATTTCAGCTTGCCAGTGCTGGCCGACAGTGCCAACACAACCGGCCTGGCAGTGACCGACAGCACGGTCACTGTTGGTATCCTGCACTCGGTAACGGGCACCATGGCCATCAGCGAAACCGGTTCTGTGCAGGCAGAAAAACTGGCCATCGACCAGATCAATGCCATGGGTGGCGTGTTGGGCCGCAAGATCGAATACACCCAGGAAGATGGTGCCAGTGACTGGCCAACCTTCGCTGAAAAAGCCAAGAAACTGCTGGTCAGCGACAAGGTCGCAGCGGTATTCGGCTGCTGGACCTCGGCTTCCCGCAAAGCCGTCTTGCCCGTGTTCGAACAATACAACGGCATGCTCTATTACCCTACCTTCTACGAGGGACTGGAACAGTCTCCGAACGTGATTTATACCGGCCAGGAAGCCACCCAGCAGATTCTCGAAGGTCTGAACTGGGCGTCAGAAACCAAGGGCGCAAAAAAATACTTCCTACTCGGCTCGGACTACATCTGGCCACGTACCTCCAACAAGATTGCCCGCAAGCACATCGAAAACGTGCTGCACGAACAAGTGGTTGGCGAAGAGTACTACCCGCTTGGACACACCCAGTTCAACTCCGTTATCAACAAGATCAAGCTGAAAAAGCCTGACGTAGTGTTTATCTCCGTGGTCGGTGGTTCCAACGTGGCGTTCTACAAGCAGTTGAAAGCCGCAGGTATCGACATGACCAAAGAGAAGCCGTTGTTCCTGACCATTTCGGTGACTGAAGACGAAATCCTCGGTATCGGTGGCGAGAACATCGACGGCATCTACGCCTCCATGAAGTACTTCCAGAGTCTGCCTAACGCCAACAACGCCGCCTTCGTCAAAGCCTTCAAGGCAAAATATGGCAAGGACATTGTTATCGGCGACGTCACCCAGGCAGCCTACCTCGGCCCATGGTTGTGGAAAGCAGCGGTTGAAAAAGCCGGTTCATTCGACATCGACAAAGTCCGTGAAGCCTCTCCTGGCATCGAACTCACCACCGCACCTGAAGGCTATGTGCGCGTGCATCCAAACCACCACTTGTGGTCCAAGACCCGCATCGGCCGCGCTCAGCTGGATGGCCAGTACAAGGTGGTTTACGAGAGTGCCGAGCTGATCGAACCCAACCCCTTCCCTAAAGGTTACCAGTAAGAACGGCAACAAGCGGCCCCTGCGGGCCGCTTTCAACCACGTTCATCGCGCTGTTCGTACTGCTCCAAACCACTGGGAGGACACACCATGTTTGCCGATTACACCATGACCGAACTGACCTCAATCTTTGCCATGCAAGGTTTTGCCGGTCTTATTCTGTTTTCTGTTTTTGTTCTGATGGCGCTGGGGCTGGCGATTATTTTCGGCCAAATGGGCGTCATCAATATGGCGCACGGCGAATTCATGATTCTCGGTGCCTACACGACCTACCTGACATCCCATATTTTTTCGTCGTATCTGCCCGAATCCTTCTATGACGCGTACTTTTTTGTCGCCCTGATTCTGGCCTTCTTTGCCGCCGGGGCACTCGGGGCGCTGGTTGAATGGGCCATGATCCGGCACCTCTACAAACGCCCGCTCGACACTCTATTGGCCACCTGGGGCCTGAGCCTGATTTTGCAACAGCTGTACCGCACCATTTTTGGCACCCGCGAAGTCGGCGTCACCCTGCCCGACTGGCTGATGGGTTCCATCGCCCTGACCGACATGGTGGAAATTCCGATCAATGGTTTGTTCGTGATGGCCATCACCCTGGTAGTAACGGTGGGCGTCTGGCTGATGATGCAGAAATCCCGACTCGGCAAACAAACCCGCGCCGTGGTGCAGAACCGACCGATGGCCTCCGCCGTCGGCATCAATACCGCCATGGTAGACCGCCTGACCTTTGCCCTCGGTTGCGGCATTGCCGGTATCGCCGGATCCGCCTTCACCATGATCGGTTCTACCGGCCCGACCTCTGGCCAGCTTTATATCGTCGATACCTTTTTGGTGGTGGTGTTTGGTGGAGCCTCCAGCTTGCTGGGCACGGTCGCCTCGGCTTTTACCATCTCCCAGGCGCAATCGACCATGGAATTTTTCCTCAGTGGTTCGATGGCCAAAGTTCTTACCCTGCTCGTCGTGGTTGGCATCCTGATGCTGCGTCCACAAGGGCTGTTCTCTCTGAAGATACGGAAATAAGAGGTTGCCCATGAATCCGATTAGCCAATTCTTCGCACGTTACCAGATGACGCATATGTTGATCCTGGCGCTGTTGCTGGTGGTGATACTGCCGTTGTCGATGGATATTTTCCGCCTCAATCTGGTGGGTAAATACCTGACCTACTCCTTCGTCGCTATTGGCCTGGTGTTGTGCTGGGGCTACGGCGGCATTCTGAGCCTGGGCCAGGGGGTTTTCTTTGGCCTTGGCGGCTATTGCATGGCGATGTTCCTCAAGCTGGAAGCCTCCAGCCCGGAAAACACCACCATTCAGTCAACGCCGGGAATTCCCGACTTTATGGACTGGAACCAAATCACCGCACTGCCCTGGTTCTGGGAACCCTTCCACAGCTTCGGCTTTACCCTGATTGCCATTATTGCGGTACCAGCGATCTTTGCCTTTGTCGTCGCGGTGGCCATGTTCAAACGCCGCGTCGGTGGCGTGTATTTCGCCATCATTACCCAGGCCGTCGCCGCCATCCTGACCATCCTGATCATTGGCCAGCAAGGCTACACCGGTGGCGTTAACGGTATTACCGACCTGCGCACCCTGCATGGCTGGGATATCCGTACCGACAGCGCCAAATACGTTCTCTATTTTGTCTGTGTTGCCTGCCTGTTCGGCTGTCTGTTTATCGCCAAATACGTGATTAACAGCAAACTCGGTCGGCTGCTGGTAGCGATGCGGGAACGGGAAGACCGAGTGCGCTTTTCCGGCTACGACGTGTCCGCCTTCAAGATTTTCATCTTCTGCCTGGCCGCAGTGTTCTCGGCTATTGGTGGTGCCATGTTCGCGCTGCAAGTGGGCTTTATGTCACCGACCTTCGTCGGCATCGTGCCGTCGATCGAGATGGTGATCTTCTGCGCCGTTGGTGGGCGTCTTTCTATTCTCGGCGCGGTGTACGGCACCTTACTGGTCAACGCTGCCAAGACCAGCTTCTCGGAATCCTTTCCCGAGCTGTGGCTGTTCGCCATGGGTGCCTTGTTCATCGGCGTGGTAATGGCATTCCCGAACGGCCTGGCCGGGGTCTGGAGCACGCATATCGAGCCGCGAATCAAGGCACGGTTCTGCAAAACCAACACGCCCGCTGCCCTGCCAGATACCACCACTAACAACGCAACGACCTCAGCTACCGCCAATACCGCCAATACCGCCAATGCCGACACCTTCAATACCAAGGAGCACAGCCATGCTGGCAGTTAACAAGCACATCGAGCAGAAGGACTTTGTTCTGAGCGTCGAAGGGTTGACGGTTTCCTTTGATGGCTTCAAGGCCGTGAGTGATCTGTCGCTGTACGTCGAAGAACAGGAAATCCGGGTGATCATCGGCCCCAACGGCGCAGGTAAAACCACGGTGCTGGATCTGATCTGCGGCCGCACCAAAGCCACCGAAGGCTCGATCAAGTTCAAGGGCCAGGAGCTGACCCGTATGAACGAACACCAGATTGTTCATGCCGGAGTTGGCCGCAAGTTCCAGAACCCCTCCATTTACGAAGACCTGACGGTGTTCGAAAACCTCGAACTCTCCTACCCCAAAGGCCGAGGGGTATGGGGAGCGCTGACCTTCCGGCGTGACGCTGCGGTGATCGACAAGGTACACGAAATCGCCGAGATGATTTTCCTGCCCGACAAGCTCGATATGCCTGCCGACCTGCTCAGCCACGGTCAGAAACAGTGGCTGGAAATCGGCATGTTGCTGATCCAGGACCCGGAACTGCTGATGCTTGATGAACCGGTCGCAGGCATGTCGGTTGCCGAACGCCAGCAAACAGCCGCATTGCTGCAACGCATTACCAAAGACCGCTCGGTACTGGTGATTGAACACGACATGCAGTTTGTCGCCGACATCGCCGACCGCGTCACGGTATTGCACCAGGGCAAAGTGCTGTCGGAAGGCTCGATGGAACGGGTGCAGAACGACCCCAAAGTCATTGAAGTATACCTGGGCCATTGATCGCCAAGTCGGTAAACGAGGAGATAAACAATGCTTGAGCTAACCGATTACAACGTGGCCTACGGTCAGAGCGACGTTATTCGCAATATGAACCTGAGTGTCGGCGACGAGGAAATCGTCGCGGTACTGGGCCGCAACGGCATGGGCAAGACCACGCTGATGAAGTCGCTGATCGGCATGATCCCGAGTAAATCAGGCCGCGCCGCACTCAACGGTGCCGACCTGGTGCCCCTGAAAAGTCATGAACGGGTCGGTGCCGGTATCGGTTTTGTGCCCCAGGGACGGATGATTTTTTCCACCATGACGGTGAGAGAAAATATTGAAACCGGCCTCACCTCAACCGGCAAAAACCAGATCCCGGAAGACCTCTACGAGATGTTCCCGGTGCTGAAAGAAATGCAGCACCGGCGTGGCGGCAACCTCTCTGGAGGCCAGCAGCAGCAACTCGCCATCGCACGGGCGTTAGCCAGCGACCCCAGTGTACTGCTGCTGGACGAGCCGACCGAAGGTATCCAGCCCAGCATCATCAAGGAGATGGCCCGTACCCTGCGCAAGATCCGCGACCAACGCAAGTTATCGATCATCGTTTCCGAACAGGTGCTCAGTTTCGCACTGGATGTCGCCGACCGCATTCTGGTGATCGAGAAAGGCAGCATCGTACTCGATGTCCCCGTTGCCGAGGCCGACCAGGCCACCATCACCCGCTACCTGTCGGTCTGAACCAAATCTGATTCAAAGGAGAATCCTCATGCGTCATGGTGATATTTCAAGCAGTAACGATACCGTCGGCGTTGCCGTGGTGAACTACAAAATGCCGCGCCTGCACAGCAAAGCCGAGGTGCTCGACAACGCCCGCAACATTGCCGACATGATCAAGGGCATCAAGCAGGGCCTGCCGGGAATGGATCTGATTGTCTTCCCTGAATACAGCACCATGGGAATCATGTACGACCACGATGAAATGATGGCCACGGCAGCCACCATTCCTGGCGACGAGACCGAAATTTTTGCCGCCGCCTGCCGCGCCGCCAACACCTGGGGGGTATTTTCCCTCACTGGTGAACAGCACGAAGAACACCCCAACAAAGCCCCCTACAACACCCTGGTGCTGATCAATAACAACGGCGACATCGTCCAGAAATACCGCAAGTGTATTCCCTGGTGTCCGATTGAAGGCTGGTACCCAGGCGATCGTACCTACGTCAGCGACGGCCCGAAAGGCATGAAGCTGAGCCTGATCATTTGTGACGACGGCAATTACCCGGAAATCTGGCGCGACTGCGCCATGAAAGGCGCCGAGCTGATTGTGCGTTGCCAGGGCTATATGTACCCGGCCAAGGAACAACAGGTGATGATGGCCAAATCCATGGCCTGGGCCAACAACTGCTACGTCGCCGTCGCCAACGCCACCGGCTTCGACGGTGTTTACTCCTACTTCGGTCACTCCGCCGTGATTGGCTTCGACGGCCGCACCCTGGGGGAATGCGGCGAAGAAGACATGGGCGTGCAGTATGCCCAGCTGTCGCTGTCGCAGATTCGTGACGCCCGCAAAAACGATCAGTCACAGAACCACCTGTTCAAACTGCTGCACCGTGGCTACACCGGCGTGCATGCCTCCGGCGATGGCGACCGGGGTATTGCCGACTGCCCGTTCGAGTTCTATCGCACCTGGGTCACCGATGCTGAAAAAGCCCGCGACGACGTTGAAGCCATGACCCGCAGCACCATCGGCACCGAAGAGTGCCCTGTGGGGGATCTGCCAGCACCGGAAAAAACCATGGAATCCGGTTCCTGAGGCGCTGACGACCATGGTGTTCATTAACGATCGTCTGCAGCAGCGTCAGCCGCCATCAGCAGGCCAACCGGAGTCGGCCAGTCCGGCGCTTTACTCCCGCTTTGCTTTTGATCCGGCCCAGCTACAGCAGCAACTGGAAAGCCAACTGGTGGGGCAGAGTCAGGTCATTCGCAGTTTGCGCCGCCAGTTGGATGTGCTCAAGGCGGGCCTCAGTGACGGTCGCCGCCCCTTGCTGACGGCACTGTTTCTGGGAGATACCGGGGTAGGTAAAACCGAAATGGTGCGGCGTATTGCCGAAGCCATTCATGGTGACGCCAACCGCTTCTGTCGCATCGACATGAACACCCTGTCGCAAAGCCATTACAGCGCCGCCATCACTGGTGCACCGCCGGGCTACGTTGGCAGCAAGGACAACCTGACCCTGCTCAACGAAGAACTGATCAATGGCAGCAGCACCCGCCCCGGCATCGTGCTGTTTGATGAAATTGAAAAGGCCAGTCCAGAAGTAGTGCGCAGCTTGATGAACATTCTGGATAACGGCGAACTGACACTGGCATCCGGCCAGAAAGCACTGCACTTCCGCAACACCCTGGTATTCATGACCAGCAACATTGGTTCACGCCAATGGCAACAACACAGATTACGCCCGTGGCTGCCGCAAGCCTGGCAGACCAGGCTGCAACAGCGGGTACAACAACAGGCACTGGAAAGCCACTTTGATGCGGAATTCCTCAACCGTATTCATTGCATCGAACGCTTTGCCAACCTGAGTCACGAACACCTGCCACGGGTGGTGATCACCCTGCTGGACGAACTCAACCAGCGCCTGAACAAACACCAACTGACCTTGCTGCTCGACGATGCCTGCCTGTTCTGGCTCAGCCGCAGCGGCTTTGACCAGCAGTATGGTGCCCGTGCGATCCAGCGGCTGTTCCAGCGCCAGGTCGTCGCGCCCTTGGCCAGTTACCTGCTCACCCTGCCCCAGTCCCAGCAACCGCGTCAGCTGCGAGCGCTGCTATGCGATGGCGAACTGAGTTTCAGCGCCGCTGCTGTGACCAAACCCGCAACCGACCCGACGGATTCAGCATTACCCCGCACCAACACAACCCGACAAGACGGTGCTACTGCCGTCGATCCACACGTTTTTTCCAAGGCTGTACTTGCCAATCAAGGAGCAAACCATGACTGATACCATCATCAAAATTGACCTTAACCAGTCTGCCTACGACAACGACAGCGTCCACAACCGCTGGCACCCGGATATTCCCATGGTGTCTACGGTAAAGCCCGGTGATGATTTTATTATCGAGTGCTACGACTGGACCGGCGGCCAGATCAAAAACAACGATAACGCCGAGGATATTCGTGATGTCGACCTGACCCAGGTGCATTTTCTGTCTGGCCCGGTGGCGATCGACGGTGCCCAGCCAGGTGACCTGCTGGAAGTCGATATTCTCGACATCGGCACTTTTGCCGAACAACAGTGGGGCTTCAACGGCTTCTTTTCCAAAAAGAACGGCGGCGGTTTCCTGACCGACCGTTTCCCCGAAGCACAAAAATCCATCTGGGACTTCAACGGTATCTACACCAAATCCCGTCATGTACCGGGCGTTGAATTTGCTGGCATCCTGCATCCCGGTCTGATCGGCTGCTTGCCATCCCGCGATATGCTGGACACCTGGAATCAGCGCGAAAAAGAATTGTTTGATACCAACCCGGATCGCGAACCGGCCCTGGCCTGTTTGCCTTACGCCGACACCGCCCATATGGGGCGGATGCAAGGCGATGCCAAAGCCGCTGCTGCCGCAGAAGGTGCCCGTACAGTGCCACCGCGAGAGCATGGTGGTAACTGCGACATCAAGGATCTGACTCGAGGGGCAAAGATTTATTTCCCGGTCTACGTCGACGGTGCAGGTCTGTCCGTAGGCGACCTGCACTTCAGTCAGGGTGACGGCGAAATCACCTTCTGTGGTGCCATCGAAATGGCTGGCTGGATTCACTTGCGCGTCAACCTGATCAAGGATGGCATGAGCAAATACCAGGTGAAAAACCCGATCTTCAAGCCCAGCCCGCTGGTACCCAAATACGATGACTACCTGATCTTTGAAGGTATTTCCGTTGATGACACAGGCAAGCAGCACTATCTGGATACCAGCCTGGCTTACCAACAAGCCTGTATGAATGCCATCAACTACCTGACCAAGTTCGGCTACAGCGAAGCCCAGGGTTACGCCATCATTGGTTGTGCACCGATTCAGGGACATATCAGTGGCGTGGTCGATATCCCCAACTCCTGTGCCACCCTGTGGTTACCTACCGACATCTTCGAGTTCGATATCAAGCCGTCAGCGGATGGCCCGGTCAAACATCTGGATGGCTCGGTGAATATTCCGAAAGCAGCGGATCTCGACTGACCACAACAACCCAGACACCGCTGCCGGGGTTGCTCCGGCAGCGGTTGCTCTATCAACAATTGATGATAAAAACTGCCGGAGATACCCGCCATGCCCATGTACGACTACAAATGTCCCAGCCACGGCGTTTTTCAGGAACTGGCCCCGATGCAGCAGCACGACCAGCCCCAGCCCTGTCCCCAATGCAACACCCGTTCGGCACGGGTGATTGTCTTGCCTCCAGCCATTGCCAAGGTATTAAAAGAAACCCGTGAAGCCATGGAGCGCAACGACAAAGCCCGCGAAGCACCCGAAGTGATGAGCACCAGCCAGTATCAGGAAAGGGAGAACGAAAAAAAAGAACGCCAGCGGTTTGATCATCGCCACCAGCATGGCAAGGACTGCGGCTGTGGCAGCAAACGCAAGAGCAACCTGATGTACACCGCCAATGGCGACAAGATGTTTCCTGGCATGCGGCCATGGATGATTAGCCATTAAATACACGCGACTGAACAACACGCACATCAACAACACACCATCACCACCGTGCTGGCAAACGCCAAAACCGGCAGAATAAACCTTGCTGCAGGGACGCATACCGGTATTTCAGACGCCACACTGGCAGCTCGCTCTTTGCTGCCATGCGTGTGGTGCCGAACGCGGCATGACTCGGGACTGAAAACCGCACTCGGCAGGCGTCGATCACCCCGGCTACAGCTTGCGCTTAGCGCAGCCAGCGCGGAGAATGGCGGCCGAATCGACACTCCGAGTAACGCATGGCCAAACGAAAGCTCACCAAAAAACAATCCTGGCGCATCACCAAAATCCAGGAAGAAAAAGCCCAGCGCGCCCAGCAAAAAGAGGCGGTGATTTCCGATCAGCTTAACGCCGGTGAATTAGGCGATGAAATGCACGGCCAGGTGATCGCCCATTTTGGTGCCCAAGTCGAAGTGGAAGATAACGAACGCAACATCTACCGTTGTTTTTTACGCGCCAACCTCGGCTCACTGGTCACCGGTGACCGCATTGTCTTCCGCCCGGCACCGGCCAATGCCCTGGGTGTCAATCAGGGGGTGGTGGAGATGGTGCAGGAGCGAGAATCAGAGCTGTCGCGCCCCAACCCCTACAATGAGATCAAACCGGTCGCCGCCAATATCGATTTTATTGTGCTGGTGATTGCCCCCGAACCACACGCCCACGCCAACCTGATTGACCGTTACCTGGTGGCGGCAGAAAACTGCCGGATCGAGCCAATTATCCTGCTGAACAAGATCGACTTGCTCGACGAGCTGAGCCTGTTTCACCTGGAGCCGCTACTGCAGCGTTATGCCTATCTCGGTTACCGCATTCTGCAAGTGTGCGCCAACGACCCCGACAGCTTGGGAGAGCTAAAAGAATTCCTCAACGACCGTGTCAGCGTATTTGTTGGCCAGTCTGGGGTCGGCAAGTCGTCGCTGATCGGCACCCTGCTGCCCGATGAAGAACTCAAGGTTGGCCCGCTATCGGAAAACACCCGCAAGGGGAAACACACCACCACCACTGCCCGGCTGTACCACTTTCCGGCGGGTGGCGATCTGATTGACTCGCCGGGAATCCGCGAGTTTGGCCTCTGGCACATGAGCGAAGATGAGGTGTTGTACGGCTTCCGTGAGTTACGGGCGCTGGCTGGCCATTGCCGCTTCCGTGACTGCCATCATGAAACCGAACCCGGCTGTGCACTGTTGCAAGCCGTGGATGAAGAGCTGATCAGCCCGGAGCGGTTTATCAGCTACAAACGGATCGTCGAGACCCTGTCGGAACTCTGATGCCTGCCCGATAAAACAGCACGGCTGACTATTCCATCTGATTGGGTGGATTATCGTAGCTGTTATCGGGCTGGTTACGTTGCTGCTGCACCCGCTGGAGGGTGCTATCCGCCGCCGTACCGCCATCTGAACGCGATGAGATCTCGCCATCTTGCAAGGCCTCGTTGCCCGACAAGCTCTCACTGCGCTGTCGGTTCAACAGCAGCAGCGCAATACGCCGGTTCACCGGTGCCTGGGGATTGCTGCGATCGTACGGGGCCGTGTCGCCCATACCGATCACCTGAGCGATTTGTGGCTTGCTAACACCCGCTTCCATCAAGGCCCGGCGGGCCGCATCCGCCCGCTGCGCGGACAGCAGCCAGTTACTGTCTTCTGCCGCTTGCCCGCTCGGACTGGCCGGGTAAGCATCGGTATGCCCGGTTATCGATAGCCGCAAACCGGAAGCGGCCAACACCGGTGCCAGTTCCCAAAGCATATCTTCGGCGTAATAGGTCAGCACCGCCTGGCCAGACTCAAACAGCGGCCGCTGCTGACGATCAACTATTTGCAGCCGTAAACCGTCCGTAGTGATATCCAGCAGCAGTTGATTCCGAAACGGGCTTAACGCCGGGCTGGCCAGAATCAAGCGCTCAAGTTGCTCGTATACTTCTTGCTGTTGCTGTTGCTGCTGTTGTTGATCATTGTCGTCGCCTCGATCCGGGGCCGGTTGGCGATTAATCATCGCATCCGAGTTCCCTGACTGACCGATATTAGCCAGCACCGAAGGCGAGCCGCCAAGGTCAATGGCTGCAGCTGATGGCGCACGACGGCCCTCAATAAAAGCCTGCGGATCGGCAAAATAGCCAGAAATAGCCTGGCGTTGTGCTTCGGTCGAATTACTGATGATCCACAGCACCAGAAACAGCGCCATCATCGCCAGGGCAAAATCGGCCATGGCTACCTTCCAGGCACCCCCGTGTTCTTCGTGCCCGCGCCGGGGGCTGCGTCGAATGATGACCGGGGGCTGAGGGCCAAGATGCTCCATCAACGTCCCCGCAAACGGGATTCAAGTTCATTAAAAGTCGGGCGACTGTGGCTGTACAGCGCCTTGCGGCCAAACTCCACCGCCAGCTGCGGTGCAATCCCATGCAGCGAAGCAATAATGGCGGCCTTGGCGGCATCATAAAGTTTGATTTCGTCTTCTGCCAGATGCTTCAAGTTGGCACTGACTGGCCCCACCAGGCCGTAGGAAAGCAACACCCCGGAAAATGTCCCCACCAGGGCAGCCGCCACATGCGCACCAATTTCGGCGACATCACCACCAATCGCCCCCATGGTGATCACGATTCCCAGTACCGCCGCCACAATACCAAAACCGGGCAAGGCATCGGCGACTTTACCTAATGCCACACCCGGTTGTTCCAGTTCATTCAGCCGGGTGTCGATTTCCTGATCCATCAGTCCCTCCAGTTCATAAGCACTGAGATTGCCGACGACGATGATGCGGAAATAGTCAGCCACAAAATTGGCCAGCTCCGGATTTTTTTGCACGCTGGCGTAACGAGCGAAAATGGCACTGGCCTGAGGGTTGTCGACTTCCGCTTCAATGGCCATCAAGCCTTCGCGACGGGACTTGCCGAGAATGTCATAAATCAGGCTGAGTAATTCCATTTGGCGGGTCTTGTGATGGTGCGCGCCGAAGATCACCGAGGGCAATTGCCGGGCACAGCGTTTCACCACCGACCAGGGATTGGACAGCAAGAATGAACCCAGTGCCGCACCGACAATAATCAGCACTTCAAACGGTTGCCACAACGCCAGTAATTGGCCGTGTGACATCACAAAGCCAAACAGGACGCTGCCAAAAACAATCACCATCCCTATCAAAAACAACATGTGGTTATTCAGCTCCCCAAGGTCAATCCGGTAATCCTGTCTATAGTTAAGGACATGACTCTCAGTTACACAAACGCCGACATGAAACCAAACCTCCGCCAGTACAGCGAAAGCCCGTTTAATCGCCAGCAGCAGGACACTGTTTTTGCTGTTGGGCCTTTGCCTATCCTCGAAGAAACCCGTACCCGCCTGCACGCCCGCCTGCGTGACCGCCAAATCACCTTTAATGACCTGGCCCCTGAAGTCGAACGCGATCCGGCCCTGTGCCTGCAATTACAAAGGCTGGCGGTGGAGCAAAATCCGGATTGTCTGGAACAGATCAGCGGTGCTGCCAATTGTTTGTCCTTACTGGGGATGCAGGAACTGGTCAGGTTGGTAAAACAGCTGCCGGTCATAACCACTGACACTCTGGACGAGGGTGAACAGGCGTACCGCACCGCGCTGCAAAACGCTGCTCTGGCGGGCAGGCTGGCCGCACTGTGGACACAACAAAAGGGCAATATCAGCCCACACTACGCGCACTGGGCAACCATGCTGGCGGCCGCGCCACTCTGGCCCTGGCTGTTATCTGTCCCGCCAGCCCGCAACTGGTTGTATTACCTGTCGCTCGGACTTGAACCCTGGCAGGCGCTGCAGGCGATCTGGGGCAAGGATCTGAAACCCTGGCAGCGACTGGTGACACATATGCATTTACCGCCGTTGGCGCGTGAGGTCTGGAATCCGCGCAAGCATCCAACACCACAACAATGGCAGGCGCTACGTCGTTGTGATCCCCGTGATTTACCCGCCCAAACCGGTCGGCCACTGATACACCTGGGACAGCAACCAGTGATGACCACATTGTTGTGTTGTCACCTCGCCTGGCATCTGCACATCCACCCTCGAAGCCAGCGCAGCACCCGTTGGTTGACACTGATCAGCCACTGGCTCGGCAAGCCCGAGAGTATGGTGACCAACCAGCTCCGAGAAACACTGTTGGACGTGAGTCATCAACAGGGCAGTGCCTTTGCGACCGGACTGCACCAGCTGCTGCATACCTCGGCTCATGATCACCCAGCCGCAGGCATCCAATACCCCTGGGTTGAAACCCGGCCAGCGCCTGCGGTTGCAACTCCCGTTGCGGCAACACCGGATATGTCAACACCGGATATGTCAACGCCGGATATGTCAACGCCAGCAGCTTCGGCTATTCCCGCGACATCGAACCCTCGACCGACTCCACATCTACCGCCATCGCCATCGCCATCGTCATCGCCATCGTCATCGTCATCGTCATCGTCATCGCCAGCGCCATCGCCATCGTCATCGGCAGCGGTGCCAGCCCAGGCAGCGGCAGCCGCGCCGGTAGCCCGATCAGCCCGACACAACCTGGCAGCCCTGCAACAACGCATGCAACAGGATGCCCGCAGTTTTGGCGACTGGCACAGCCTGGTCTCCAGCCTGCTCCATGGCATCCGGCTGGGGTTGTCCGTGCCATTTGCCGCCTTGTGGCTGCCCAACCGTGACAAGACCTGCCTGCGACTGATTTACCAGGAAGGCATTCCCGAGCAGCAACCAATCGTCGGCCTGCAATTGCCGCTGGATAAAACCAGCCTGTTCAGCAAACTGATGGAACGTAATGCCGGTATCAGCCTGCATCCGGGTAATCGCCAGCAGCTGCTGCGCGGCATACCGCCCGTATTGGCGCAACAACTGCCAGATCACGCCATGCTGATGTCGATCAGTGCCGGAGCCAAACCCATCGGCATCGTCATGGCGGGCACACTGGACAGCAATCAACTGGCCATTAGCGCGAGCGACTACCCGCATTTCAAATCGCTCTGTCATTACGCTTCCCAGGGGCTTGCCTGTCTGCGCGAGCAATCGCTGGAGCAACAAAAAAGCGCCCGCCACAAGACCTAATCTTTTTTAGTAACTGTTTTCCAGTACGGCTTTACGCCTGACAGTCGCCGTCGGCTTGGATACACTGCATCTTTGCGACCTGTTTATCCGGAGTATTGTTCATGAGCCAACTGCCGCTGCTGCTGGAACCCCGGGCGCTTGCTGAGCGACTGCCACTGAATAACGTCCTGATCATTGATCAGAGCAAACGAGAAACCTACCTCCAGCACCATATTCCCGCTGCCGTACATCTGGACTTCAAACGTCTGCAGTTGGGTATTGCCCCAACGCCCGGTGCCCTGCCATCGCTGCAGCAACTGTCCGAGGTCTTCAGCCAACTGGGACTCACCGCAGAGACTCATGTGATTGCCTATGACGACGAAGGCGGCGGCTGGGCCGGACGACTGCTCTGGGTACTGGATATGATCGGCCATCGTCACTACAGCTATCTCAATGGCGGCATTCACGCCTGGCTGCAAGACGGCCTGCCGACCGAGTCTGGCGAGGTGATACCGACGCCATCGGGTTACTCTGTCAGCCAATTGCAAGACGGCTTTTCCCTGACCAAGGAAGAGATACTGGCACGCCTCGGCCAGCCGGATTTTGCCGTTTGGGATGCTCGATCCCAGGCCGAATACAACGGTGAAAAAGTGATTTCAGCCCGTGGCGGCCATATTCCCGGAGCCGTGAACTACGAATGGACACTCGGCATGGACAAAGCCAACGGCATGCGCATCAACGAACTGGAAGCCTTCCGCAGCCTGTTGTCGTCAATGGGACTGACCGCCGACAAAGACATTGCCACCCACTGCCAAACCCATCATCGTTCCGGTTATACCTATCTGGTGGGCAAGATTCTGGGGCTGAAGATGAAAGCCTACCCCGGCTCCTGGGCAGAATGGGGTAACGATCCGTCAACCCCGGTCACCACTGGCAACCAGCCTTGAAACCAACCTAAACAAACAACCATTTCCGGCCAAGGATGCCTGGCCTAATAAAAGAGAGTCCCCCCTTGTTAAAAGATGATCTGTTTATTGCCAGCCAATACGTGCTGCCCCATCACTGGCTGTCTCGTCTGGTCGGCAAACTGGCGGCCAGTGAGAACACCTGGCTCAAAAACCAGCTGATCACCCGGTTTATCCGCCAATACGATGTGCGCCTCGACGAAGCCCAGCGGCAGCATCCCCAGGATTTTCGCAGCTTTAACGATTTTTTCACCCGCGAATTGTTGCCCGAAGCTCGACCACTGGATAACGCTGCCGATAGCCTGCTTTCCCCGGCTGACGGTGCGGTTTCCCAGATTGGTCATATCCAGCGCGGGCGTATCTTTCAGGCCAAAGGACAGGAATTCTCCCTGACCGAGTTACTGGGTGGTTCACGCCCGCGAGCCGAAGATTTTGTTGGCGGCAAGTTCGCCACCCTGTACCTGTCACCACGAGATTATCACCGGGTGCATATGCCGATGGCTGGCAAACTGCGCGAAATGATCTACGTGCCCGGCTCTCTGTTTTCTGTCAACCAGACCACCGCCGAGCGCGTTCCCGGACTGTTTGCCCGCAACGAACGACTGGTGTGTATTTTTGATACCGAGCATGGCCCGATGGCCATGGTGCTGGTTGGTGCGATGATTGTTGCAGCGATTGAAACCGTCTGGGCGGGCCGGATAACGCCACCGACCCGCGAACTGAAAGTGACTGATTATCGCGACCCACAGCCGGTTGAACTCGACAAGGGTGAAGAAATGGGCCGTTTTTGCCTGGGTTCCACCGTGGTGCTGTGTTTTCCGGATGGCATGGTCGACTGGAGCAAGGAACTGGAAGCGGGCAGCCCAATTCGTATGGGCAGCCGACTGGGTTCAATCCGGGCGTTACAAACAGAGGAATCTGCGCCGATCGAAAACACGGCGACGGCAATCGATGCTGAACCAGCCGTGACGACTGACAATGCAGAGGCAGATGCCGATGCCGAAAATGTCAGCCCTGATAACGCTGACACGAGATCAACCACAACGGACGATAGCCGCAGTCAGTAATCACTCCCCGCACTGACACCACGCAAGCAACCGCCGGGCATGTCCGGCAGGTTGCTCTGTGGCCGGATACGTAATGACACCCATTGCTGGCTGCCATCAAGGTGAATATCGGCAAAACGCCATTGTTGGCTGAGCTGCTCATTCTCAGGCCAGATCACCCGGCTGAGCGAGCCCATTAACCGGGCCATACGTCCGGCGTCAGCAGAGACCAGATGCACCAGGGTTTGCTGGTCGTACTCCGCCACCAATGCGACCGGCACCCGAATCTGCAAACCCCCGCCAACCCCAATTCTGGCGATCATCAGTTCACAATCAATGTCAGCTGCTAAAGCTGTCAACGGCATACCTAAACCCAACAGCAACAGGCCCCAAACCGTATTCCCAACCGACATTTCCAGACCTCCACAAGATGAGTGAAAATCTGACCATATTCCGCTGTTAAGTAGGTCGGCGAATCAGCAAGTAAATGCAATAGTTTGGTTATAAATGTCAGGCACGCGACCAGTCGAAACTCAGCACCTCGGCGATCACCGTCGATTGCAAGCGCTGCATCAAGATTCGATCCAGCCCCATGGCCACGCCAGCACATTCAGGCAAGCCCGCTGCCAGCGCCGCCAATAAGCGTTGGTCGACCGGGCGTCCGTCAGCCTCATTGGCAAAACGACGGGCCTGCTCTTGCGCATCGGTCAGCTCATGGTAGCCATTCGCCAGCTCTGAGCCGTTCCAGAACAATTCAAAGCGCTCAGCGACCTGATAGCCATCCTCATGCTGGCGGGTTTTTGCCAACGCCGCCTGAGATGCCGGAAAGTCGTACACAAAGACCAGGGTGTTGGTCGGCAGTGCCGGTTCGACAGCGTGGCTCATGATAATGTCGAGCCAGCCATCGCGGCTCAACTGCAAGTCGTGACCCGCCAGTTGCTGGCCTCGTGCGGCCAGCACTGCATCTGACGCCTGACAAGGGTTGATACCGGCATACTGCTCCAGCGCTTGCTGGTAAGTCAGTGTCAGTAACGGCCGATCATCCGGCAAATCCAGCAGCTGGGTGACCAGCTCGGCCACTTCCGCCATCAACTGCTGCTCGTTCCAGCCCAGCCGATACCATTCCAGCATCGAGAATTCCGGGTTGTGGCGACGACCCGCTTCACCGCGCCGAAAGACTTTGCAGATCTGGTAAATATCACCACTACCGGCACATAACAGCCGTTTCATCGCATACTCGGGCGAGGTATGCAGATAGCGACCATCCAGGGTTGCCATAGGTTCTATATTGGGGTCGCACACCGGCGCTTGCGCCAGTATCGGAGTTTCAACTTCCAGTACCTGACGATCGGCAAAAAACCGGCGGATGTGTTGATACAGATCGGCTCTGGCCTGAATCGCCGCCAGACTGGCAGAAGGGATCCAGCGTGTGGTCATAACATTTTATACTCTACAGGGATCATCTATTTAATCCGCTGCCCACTCTGGGCTTTTGGAGGGCTTCGAATCCCGAGGCCGGTTTTGCAGACACAAAAAAGGGAGCCAGTGACTTGACTCCCTTATGGACGACGCCTCAGCGCCGCGATCAAGCGCGGCTGACGTATTCACCAGAACGGGTATCGATACGCAACGTATCGCCGATATTGATAAACAGTGGTACTTTCACCACCGCACCGGTTTTTAATGTCGCGGGCTTGCTGCCACCCTGAGCAGTATCACCTTTGATGCCGGGGTCGGTCTCTGCCACTTCCAGTTCAACAAAATTGGCCGGAGCAACCGTCAGAATCGCACCGTTAAACAGGGTAATGACATAGACATCCTGTTCTTTCAGCCATTTGACCGTATCGCCAACCGCTTCGGCAGACGCACCGTGCTGTTCAAATGAACCGTCGGTTGCCATGAAATGCCAGAATTCTCCATCGTTGTAGAGATATTCCATGTCAATTTCCATCACGTCGGCACCTTCGAGCGAGTCGCCAGACTTGAAGGTTTTTTCAATCACCCGGCCGAGACGCAGGTTGCGTAACTTGACGCGGTTAAAGGCCTGACCTTTGCCGGGTTTTACGTATTCGTTCTCAATAATGGAGCACGGCTCTCCATCCATCATGACTTTAAGACCGGATTTAAATTCGTTGGTAGAATAGTTCGCCATTTCGCAATCCAATTAGAGTAGGACATTTTTATAAAGTGCGTATCATAGCGCGATCCGCTGCCATTGAGCAGCAAGACTGGCAACAGATTCTGGCCAGCGCCATCCGTAGCCCCGAACAACTGTTCGCGGCACTTCGTCTTCCAGCGACCGACCTGAGCGCCCGCCAACAGGCAGCCAGCACATTCCCGCTGCTGGTACCCGAGCCTTATCTGCGCAAAATGGAACCCGGTAACCCCGATGATCCGCTGTTACGTCAGGTCATGCCGGATGCAGAAGAACTGGTCGCCATGCCCGGTTACGTCACCGACCCACTGGGTGAACAGCAAGCCAATGTCACCCCTGGCATTGTGCACAAGTACAACGGCAGACTGTTGTTACTCGCGGCGACCGGCTGTGCCGTCAACTGCCGCTACTGCTTCCGGCGTCATTTTGACTATACCGATAACCGTCTCAGCCGACGCCAGTGGCAAACAGCTCTGGATTATGTACGCGATGACCCGTCGATCAGTGAAGTGATTCTGAGTGGCGGCGACCCACTGATGCTGAAAGACGACGCCCTTGACGAACTGCTTGAAGCGATCGGGCACATATCCCATGTCCGGCGTTTGCGTATACATACCCGGCTGCCCGTAGTCATTCCCCAACGTCTGACCGATCACCTGATTCAACAGCTCAGTGCCAGCCGCCTGTCGATCAGTCTGGTGTTACATATAAACCACCCCAACGAGCTGGATGCGCTGTTTCGGCAATATATCCAGCCCTTGCGCCAGGCCGGAATCACTCTGCTGAATCAGTCGGTGTTATTAAACGGCGTCAATAACCGGGTGGATACTCTGGTCAATCTCAGCCAGTCTTTATTCGATGCAGGCATTCTGCCCTATTACCTGCATCTGCTCGATCCGGTAACAGGCACACATCACTTTGATAACCCGGAACAGGAGGCGCTTGTCCTATACCGTCAACTGCATCAGCGACTACCCGGCTACCTGTTACCCAGGCTGGTACGCGAAGAGGCAGGTAAGGCAGGTAAGTCATTGATTCTTATGGATGACAATTTTTGACAGACAGATCACTCATTATTTGTCATATGTCGCTACAATCTGCAGTTATCTACTGACTGGCATGACATTAACTGTCTGTTGTTACTGCCTGCTGTCATAATTTGTTCCTGAAGAGCAAACAGTATGTCCTTCTGCTTGCAGCTGACCAAGATGGGCTTTATTGACCAACTTTGGGTACAATTAGACAAACAACGTCAGATCATCCAAGAATACGACTGAGTAAACCGAGCAATGGCGAGCAACCAAGAGACGCTACACCTGCTGATTCATACCGAATCCCAGAATGACGCAGAAGGAATTGTCAGTCTGTTGCGGAACTCAGGCAATGCGACCCGCGCTCATCAAATTACCTCGCTGGAAGACTTTAACGAACAGCTGGAACAAAAATCCTGGGATCTGCTCATTGCCGAAGAAGAAGTAAACGGCATTAACTATCAGGCATTACAAGATCAGATCCGGCGTCTGAACAAGGATCTGCCGATCATTCTGATCAGTCGGGAAATAGACCTGATTGCCATGGAAAACGCGCTCAAGCGTGGCGTGTGCACCATGGTTCCCATGGATGAAACCAATTTACTGGTGCTCGCCCTGCAGCGTGAATTACGCCACCTGAAAAACCGCCGGGAGCTGCGCTCCCTTGAAGTCCGGTTAAGGGACGCCGAAAAACGCTCTCAGGCGCTGCTTGAAAGTTCTCGTGATGCAGTAGCCTACGTCCACGACGGCATGCATATTTTTGCCAACCCTTCTTATCTGGGCATGTTTGGCTACGCATCCGTCGACGAGCTCGAAGGCATGCCGCTGATGGACATGGTCGACAGCTCGGGCCAGGCTGAATTCAAGAATTTCCTCAAAAAATACATGACTGGCCCCCACAAACTGGAAGAGCTCAACACCATTGGTGTTGATGGTCAGGGGCAGTTATTTCCCATGTTGATGCGCTTTTCACCAGCAACGTATGCCGAAGAACGCTGCACCCAGGTCACCATTCGCTCCAACGAAAAAAATACCGCCCTCGAAGCAAAGCTGCGCGAAGTCAGTAATCTCGACATGATGACCGGGCTGTACAACAAGCCCTATTTTATGGCCCAGCTGGAAATTGCAGTCGATAACGCCGTCCTGGGAGGCAGCCACGGAGCCACGCTTTACCTCAATCTTGATGGTTTTGGCAAAATCAAAAGTGACGTTGGTATCAGCCGGGCAGACACGGTTTTGTCTGAGTTATCCCAGTCGCTCAAAAAAGAAATTGGTACCACTCACAGCCTGGCCCGTATCAGCGAAGATATTTTTGCCACCATTCTCACCGGTTATAACGCCGATCAGGCCATGGAGTTCGCAGAACGACTGCGGAATCACGTTGAAACCCTGCTGATCGATATTGGCGACCGCACGATCACCGCGACCGTGAGCGTAGGCGTTGCGTTAATTAACGACACCTGTTCCCGTCCCGAAGACGTGCTGCAAAATGCCCATACCGCGTGTGAACAGGTGCACCAGCAAGCTGATCACGCCAATGGCAATGGCGTCATGCTGTTTGTTCCCAGCGCACCACACAGTGTGGCCCCAAGTGACATAAGCCTTGAAGAAGCCATTACAGAAGCCTTGCGCCAGAACAGCTTCCAGTTGCTATTCCAGCCGATGATCAGTTTGCGCGGTGATGACATCGAACATTATGAAGCTCTGATACGACTGAATCTGCCCGGTGGCCGCGATGCCACCGCCGGTGAACTGATGAACAACCCGGATATCAGTGACGCCCTGAAGCGCAAGGTAGACCGCTGGGTATTGCTGAATACCGTCAAACGCCTGGGAGAACATCGTCAGCAAGGCCATGACACCCGCGTCTTTGTGAATCTGGCAGCACCATCAATTCAGGATGACAGCCTGCCCAACTGGATTGGTGTTGCCATGCGCGCTGCACGCCTGCCCAAAGGCTCGTTGGTGATGCAACTGTCGGAAGACAACGCCACCAAGGTACTGAAACAGGCACAGCAATTTGTCGAATCACTGAATTCTCGTGGTATCACCACGGCCCTCAATCGTTTTGGCTGCTCCCTTAATCCACTGCGTAATCTGCAGCATCTCGCCGTAGAGTACGTCAAGATCGATGGTTCCTATACCAGCGAACTGAATCAGAATCAGGAAAACCAGCAACAGCTGCAAGCCTTGTTGAAAGAACTGCACGAAGCGGAAAAGAAGACCATCATTCCCATGGTGGAGAGTGCATCCATGCTGGCCACACTGTGGCAAATGGGCGTCCATTTTATTCAGGGTGACTACGTGCAGGCACCTCAAGACAGCATGAACTACAACTTCGAGGAAGAAAGCAGCTTCTGATCAGAGCTGCCGAAAACCCATTCAGTCTACCGCTGGCCAGCAGTAGTACACGGCGGCTCGGCAATATCCCGGTCGCGATACCCCAGCAGATACAGAATGCCGTCCAGACCCAGGGTTGAAATAGAGTGACGGGCATTTTCACGCACCAGCGGCTTGGCACGAAACGCAATGCCCAAGCCAGCAATACTCAGCATCGGCAGATCGTTGGCACCGTCTCCCACGGCAATGGTCTGCTCCAGGCGAATACCCTCCTTGGCGGCCAACTCTCGCAGCAATTCTGCCTTGCGCTGGCCATCAACCACCGGCTCGATGACACGGCCGGTAACCACACCGTCCTCCATCTCCAGCTCGTTGGCAAACACATAATCAATACCCAGACGTTGCTGCAGATAACGACCAAAGTAGTTGAAACCACCGGACAGAATAGCGGTTTTATACCCCAGTGCCCGCAGGTTATAAATCAACCGCTCGGCACCTTCGGTAATCGGCAGTCGCTCGGCAATGCCTTCCAGCACACTGGCATCCAGCCCCCGCAACAGCGCCATGCGTTCGGCAAAACTTTGTTTGAAATCCAGTTCGCCCAACATCGCCCGCTCAGTAATGGCTGCCACCTGATCCCCGACTCCGGCGGCACGAGCCAGCTCGTCGATGACTTCCGCTTCGATCAGAGTCGAATCCATATCAAAAGCCACCAAGCGCCGCGTACGACGATAAACATCATCAGCCTGGAAGGCGACATCGACACCCAGCTCGTTGGCTACCTCCAGAAAGCGGGCGCGCAACTCACTCTGATCAGCTTCGCCGCGTACCGAAAACTCAACACAGGCACGGGTATTGTCGTTACTGCTGGCGGCCTGATCCAGTGGCACCCGCCCAGACAGACGGCTGATCTGGTCAATATTCAGTCCGTGTTCCGCCACAATCGCGGTAACACGGGCAATGGCATCGGCCTCGATCGTACGGGCCAGCAGGGTGATGATATGACGGGACTTGCCCTGACCAGCCACCCAGTGCGCGTAACTCTCGGCGGTGACCGGTGTAAAACGGATAGAAAGCCCCAGTTCGTGTGCTTTGAACAACACATCTTTTAATACCGGAGCGGATTCTGCGTTGTCAGGAATCGCTGCCAGAATACCCAAAGACAAGGTATCGTGAATTTCAGCCTGACCGATATCCAGTATGGTGACACCATACTGGGCCAGAATCGCGCTGATACTGGCAGTCAGGCCGGGTTTATCGGCACCGGTTACCCGGATAAGAACCAATTCGGTCACAATGCGTTCCTGTTGCCCTCAGGCGGTTGTCAGTTTACAGCTTACCCAGATCGGTCTTGGCTGCAGCCACGACAGAGCGCAGGTCTTCAATCAGATCGGTAGTTTCATGAGTAGACAGTGCACGGATACGGTCAACACTCATCAGAAACAGGCCTTTTTCCAGCTGTTCCAGTTTTTCTTGCAGAGACTGCTTAACGTCGCTCATGGCGGTTCCTCTTGGGTTCAGTATTGGTCGTCCGATGCCCGACGGAATTGGCATCACTGCCGCTCGGTTCTGGCCATATATCGGGCGGCGCCTATAATACCACCTCAGACAACTCTGACTATCACTGCGATGGTACTGATTGCCGACGGCGAATAATTTCCAGCGTTGCGCACGTCAGTTATGCCGCAAACCGGTATGGTCGTACCAGATCACCAGTCAGACCCCGGATTTCAACACCCTAATGGCGAACCAGATGCAGGTTAAGTTGACCAGAAGTTTTCCTTTCAGCCAGATCTGCGGCCTTGCAGGTGCCACCCAAGTACTGCTACTTGGACTGCTGATTACATTCCTGACCTATAACAACCTCAGCGACCAGCTCGAGCGGCGGCTGCAGCAGGATGCCACCAGGCAGACCCAACGGCTGGCACTGACCCTGGCCCACAGCCTGATCCAGCAAGACCGCATCAGTCTCAACCTGGCGCTGGCGGAGTGGCAACGAGGTGAGGAAATCAGCGCGTTGAGAGTACTGGATACCGACGGCCAAGTGATTGCCGAAATCGGCAAAACCCTCGATAACCGCATCAATATCAGCCGCTCAATCACTCAGGACGACCAGGTGGTCGGTGTCATCCAGGCCGACATCAACCTCGCCGCTGCCCACCGCGACAGCGGCCGTTATCTGTCGCTGGCGTTGATTGCTACCGGGCTAAGCGCCATGTTGGCAGGTCTGATCAGCTATTTTCTGGCCGAACGGGTAGCCAACTACTTGCGAAAACTGTCCCGTACCTTGCAAGGCTGGCACGACGACGAGCCGCTGCAGTTACCGCCCCCGCCCCCCCCGGTGACCGAGTTTGATCAACTTCATACCGAGTTGGGCAACATCCGCGAGCAGGAACGACAACGCCTGGCATTGGAAAAAGCACTTGGCAAGTTTCTCTATAACGACAACAAAGTGCCGGTCAAGGCCACGACCTACCAGCGCTGTGCGCTGATCTACATCGAAATTAGCGAACTGGATGTGCTGCAATCACGCCTCAGTGCCGAAGAGCTGGCCCAGGCTCTGGGCGAGTACCATCGGTTATTGAACCAGGCGGCCAAACTGTATAACGGCAAACTGGATCGCTATCAGGGTGATGGCATCGTGATGATTTTTGGCCTCAACGATGAGAATGAACGCGACACCCTGCACTGCGTCTACGCAGCCCAACTGTGTCTGGGACTGATGCAGTATGCTCGGCAAAAAAATCCCCATCTGGCCGCCATCAGTTTCCGTGCTGCCGCCCACTGGGGGCCGGTATTACTGGCACCACTTGAGCAAGGTGACGAAAGTCATTACAGCCTGATTGGCGACACCCTCTATTGGGCATCGCATCTGGCCCGCCGCAGTGAAGAACACCGCCTGCTGGCCAGCCAAACACTGCTTGGTGAGCTGCCACCCGAATACGGGCTGGAATGGGAAGAAGGCCCAATGGTGGCGGATTTACAAGGTAACGAACAAGCCAACTTCTGGCTCACCGCCCTGCCAGAAAACAGCCGGACGCTGATTGATCGTCAGATATTGCATATTGCCAATATGACAGAGCAAGTCTGAGCAGCCGCAGGGATTACGGTCAGGACGATAATTACCAGGACGATAATTGCCAGCCAGCCTGGGTTCACTTCACCTGACGGGCCTGGCTCTGTGACTGTGACTGTAACTGCAACTCAACCAACCGGTCGAGCACCCCCGCGACCGCATCAAACTCCGACGAAGCCACCAGCCGGTTCAGTCCGGCCACCGCCGCTTCCAGCGTGGACAAGCCATCAGGACGAGGCGATTTGCGAATCGGACGGTAACGACTGAGTTCGGCTGGCGTGAGTTGTAGATGGGGTAATTCTTTCAACCAGGGATTCAGCAACAACAAGCGTCGCACCTTGCGCCAGGTGCCGTCCAGTATCAGCAGCTGCTGACACTGACGCGCCTGTTCGACCGGACACTCGGGCTTGTGCTCCAACGGGAATAGCAAGACGGTGTTCTGACGCCAGCCTGGCCCCAGCAACTTGACTGGATCGTATTGATCCGCCACCACCAGACGACTGTTAGTGATGCTTTTATGCAACAGTGGTGCGGTAGATAAACGGTGACGAGCCTCATCCGGATCCTGCCAGATCACCAGCTCCAGCGGTGCCAACGTGTGCACCAGCGCGTCACACAAACACACACTGGTTGGCCGGTCGCACTGGTGACAGATTGTCCGGCCCGACATCAGCGCTGCCGCTGTTTCGCCACTTCCAGCAACGGCTTGAGGAAGCGGCCGGTATAGGACTGCTCAGCTGCCGCAATCGCTTCTGGAGTACCTTCAGCAATAATATAACCGCCCTTGGAACCGCCCTCTGGCCCGAGGTCGACTACCCAGTCAGCGGTTTTGATCACATCCAGGTTATGTTCAATCACCACCACAGTATTGCCGTGGTCGCGCAACCGGTGCAGCACCTCCAACAACTGTTCAATATCATGGAAATGCAACCCGGTCGTTGGCTCGTCCAGTATGTACAGGGTTTTGCCGGTATCCCGCTTCGACAGCTCTTTCGCCAGCTTGACCCGCTGTGCTTCACCACCTGACAGCGTCGTCGCCGCTTGTCCCAAACGAATGTAACTCAGCCCGACGTCCATCAGGGTTTGCAGCTTGCGCGCCACCGCCGGAATCGGATCAAAAAATTCGCGGGCATCTTCAACCGTCATATCCAGCACTTCGTGGATGTTTTTGCCCTTGTAGCGAATATCCAGGGTTTCGCGGTTATAGCGTTTGCTATGGCAAATATCGCAAGGCACATAAATATCTGCCAGGAAGTGCATCTCCACCTTGATGACGCCATCACCCTGACAGGCCTCACAACGCCCGCCCTTGACGTTAAAGGAAAAACGTCCGGCCTTGTAACCACGGGAACGGGCTTCCTGAGTGCCCGCAAACAACTCACGGACTGGAGTAAAAATGCCAGTATAAGTCGCGGGATTGGAGCGCGGTGTACGACCAATCGGACTCTGGTCAATATCCACCACCTTGTCGAGCAGCCCCATGCCATGCACGCTGTCGTGCTCAGAGGCTTTCAGCGTCGTTGCGCCATTTAAAGCCGTGGCTGCCAGCGGATACAGGGTGCGGTTGATCAACGTCGATTTACCCGACCCCGACACCCCGGTCACACAGGTCATCAACCCCAACGGAATAGTCAGGTCGACGTTATTGAGGTTGTTACCCCGTGCGCCCTTGAGTTTCAGCTCCTTGCCCTTCGGATACGGTGTGCGGATATCGGGCACCTGGATGGCACGGACACCGGACAGATATTCCCCCGTCACCGAGTTCGGATCCGCAGCCACCTGCTCTGGTGTGCCCTGGGCAATAACCTGTCCGCCATGCACTCCGGCACCAGGACCAATATCAATCAGGTAATCGGCACTGCGAATCGCATCTTCGTCATGCTCCACCACCAACACGGTATTACCCAGATCGCGCAAATGAAACAACGTCTGCAGCAAACGGTCGTTATCACGTTGGTGCAAACCAATGGACGGTTCATCCAGGATATACAATACGCCAACCAGGCCAGCGCCAATCTGCGAAGCCAGGCGAATACGCTGGGATTCCCCCCCGGACAAGGTATCGGAACTGCGATTGAGGGTCAGATACTCCAGCCCGACGTTGACCAGAAAACTGAGACGTTCACGAATTTCCTTGAGAATTTTTTCTGCAATTTCGCCTTTGTTGCCTGCCAGCGCCAGGCTGGTGAAATAAGCGTGGGCATCCTCGATCGACATACTGGTGCAGGCATGAATATTTTTATCTTCAATAAACACATTGCGTGCTTCCTGCCGCAAACGCGAACCGGCACACGCCGGACAAGGCTGCACACTCAGGTATTTGGCCAGCTCCTCACGTACCGATTGTGATTCGGTTTCGTGATAACGACGATCCAGGTTGGGCAACACCCCTTCAAACGGATGCTGCTTGCGAATCTGCTCACCGCGCGAGTTCACATAAACAAAACCGATCTCTTCATCACCACTGCCGTACAGCAGTTGCTCCTGCGCCTGAACACTCAACGTCGAAAATGGTACATCCAGCTGGAAACCATAATGCTCAGCCACCGCACATAACATCTGAAAGTAATAAACACTGCGGCGATCCCAACCCCGAATGGCACCCTCTCCAATCGACAAACTCGCATCGGCAATCACCCGATCCGGATCAAAAAACTGCTTGACCCCCAGACCATCACACGTGGTACAGGCACCGGCCGGGTTATTAAACGAAAACAGCCGAGGCTCCAGTTCAGACAGGCTGTAACCACAATGAGGACAAGAAAATTGTGACGAAAACAACAGGGGTGCCGCGTCATCGTCATCCATCGATGCCACCAGCGCCAGACCACCGCTCAGCTCCAGGCAGGTTTCGATGGACTCAGACAAACGCTGCTCAAGACCAGGCTTGACCTTGAAACGATCGACCACCACTTCAATGCTGTGCTTGCGCCGTTTATCGAGATCCGGCGTATCATCCAGATCGTAGATACGGCCATCAATACGTACCCGCACATAGCCCTGAGCGCGCAAGCTATCGAAGATATGCGCATGTTCTCCCTTGCGGTCACGCACCACTGGCGCGAGGATCATCTGCTTGCTGTCTTCCTCCAGCGTCAGAATACCATCAACCATCTGACTGACCGTTTGCGCCTCCAGGGCAACGCCATGATCCGGGCAACGCGGCGTGCCCACCCGAGCGAACAACAAGCGTAAATAATCGTAGATTTCAGTGACAGTCCCCACCGTGGAACGGGGATTGTGCGAGGTGGATTTTTGCTCAATAGAAATCGCCGGCGACAAGCCCTCGATCAGGTCAACGTCGGGCTTTTCCATCACACTCAGAAACTGGCGTGCATAGGTAGACAGGGATTCGACGTAACGACGCTGGCCTTCCGCATAAAGGGTATCGAATGCCAAAGAGGACTTGCCCGATCCACTCAGGCCAGTGATCACCACCAACTTGTCGCGGGGAATATCCAGATCGATGTTTTTGAGGTTGTGAGTGCGTGCACCCCTGACCAGAATCTTGTCCATGCAGCTCTACACCAAGGCAAAAGCGCTATTGTAATAGAACCCGTGTCCAGATACAGGATTGATCTGCTTATTGCACAACAACAGAGTATCCATTCAGTGGCACCTGTCAGACCAAGTGGTTGCTGACCCACGCTGGCACCCAAAAAGACCGCCGTTTGACTTAGCAATATAAATACATCATGACACCGAGAGTGTGCCGGTTGCCGGGGATCCACGGTGAAACCACTACTGCTTGCTATGCAACCACTGCTACAGCTACTACTACCATGTGAATCGGGTTTACAAGCACGCTTCCCACTTGGCTATAGCGACTCCTTCCGGTACTTCTTGAAGTTCTCGGCTTGCTCGAATATTTCTTTGTACACCTCGTCCTTGTCTACAGGCGGATAGCCGTGTTTGGCCAGTAGCAGAATCAAACCCACTTTGAGTTCGGCTTTAATGTCTTCTCGCTGATCCCAGTCGGTGAATTGGGCTTTGTCATCAACCAGTTGTTTTACCGCTTGAGCCAACGTTAACAGTTTGTCTTCCGGGTAGGTGAAGTCGTATTTGATCGCGAGTTTTTTGAGGATGTCGTAGAAGGCTTTTTCTTCCAGATCAATGCCCAGATCAGCAAACGATTCTTTCTCTTTTTTCAGCGCCTGCAGCAGATCAACGATCTGGTCGGAGAAGTCTTCCAGCACGTCGCTCACCAGCACACTGTCTTCATTCCGTTCGTTGTAGTTTTCCACCAACTGGCGGAATTTCTCGCTGAAGTTCAGGCCCTGGGTTTTGTTGACCTTTTTGAAGTCTTCAATGGCGCGGGCCAGCAGTTGCTGCAGCAGCTTGATACGGGTGTTAGGCAGTTTGATCTTTTCGATCTTGGCCAGGTAATCGTCATCGAAGATGTCGACTTCGCCACCCTGGTTTTCGCCCATTTTGAAGATTTCTTCGACGCCGTCGGCTTTTAACGCTTCGGCAATCATCTCGCGCACGCGGGCGTTCATCTTCGCGGTGTCCGGGGCGTTCCCCCGAGTGAGTTTGAACACAATCGAGCGCACCGCCAGATAGAAGTGGATCCAGTCACGTTCATCCTGGTTGATGGATTCCGAGCCACTGCAAATATCAAACGCCGCTTTCAGGCGTTTCACCAGCGCCATAAAACGCTTTTCGATCTTGTCGGTGATCTGCACAAACTCAGCGGCCATATTCAGGCAGTTAAGCTGCTCCAGCGGGCTGCCGCTGAAGTACGGCGTGGTGTCGAACTTGTGGAAAATCTTGCCCAGCAGGTCGAGGTGGTCTTTCACCACAATCACCGACTGCTGTATCTCTTCGATGTTCTGCTGGTCGGCCTTGTTGTAGTGCGCCAGCGCCAGATTCATCTGCTTTTTGATGCCGATGTAATCCACCACCAGGCCTTTCTCCTTGCCTTCAAACTTGCGGTTCACCCGCGAGATGGTCTGGATCAGGTTATGGCGCTGGATTGGTTTGTCGATGTAGATGGTATCGAGGAACGGCACGTCGAAGCCGGTCAGCCACATATCCACCACAATGGCAATTTTGAAATTGGATTCCGCCTTTTTGAACTGGCGACTGAGCATCTCGCGATACTCCTTGGTGCCGAGCATTTCATAAAGCGCTGCCGGGTCATCCTTGCCACGAGTCATGATCATCTTGATCCGTTCCATCGGTTTGATGTCCTGTTTTTCCTTCTCCGACAGCTTGTCGTTCTCTTCAGCAATCAGCATTTCGTTCCATTGCGGGCGCAGGTCGGTCACTTCCTGCCAGAAGCGGTAGGCAATCTCGCGGCTGCTGCACACAAACATGGCTTTACCCTTCAGGGTTGCGCCTTCTTCGATGCGTTGTTCATAGTGGTGAACAAAGTCTTTGGCCAGCGCCTGGATGCGGTCGGGGTCGCCGAGAATGACGTTCATATTGGCGCTGGCTTTTTTGCTTTCCTCGATGGCGTAGTCGGAGCTGCCTTCGTCGGCGCACTCCTTGTAGTACGCCTCGATCTCTTGCAGCTTGTTGTTGTCCAGCACCACCTTGGCGGCGCGGCCCTCGTAGACGATGCGCACGGTGATCTCGTCTTTTACCGACTCGGTCATGGTATAGCTGTCGATCACCTCACCGAACACATCCAGCGTGGCGTCGATCGGTGTACCGGTAAAACCCACATACGTGGCGTTGGGCAGCGAGTCGTGCAGGTATTTGGCAAAGCCATAAGTACGTTTGACGCCCTGTTCGGTGATGCGCACCTTCTGATCCAGATTGATCTGGCTGCGGTGGGCTTCGTCGGAAATACAGATCACGTTGCAGCGATTGGTCAGCAGCTCGATGTCTTCGCTGAACTTGTGAATGGTGGTCAGAAACACCCCGCCGCTGCTGCGCCCTTGCAGCAACTCGCGCAGGTGCTGGCGGCTTTCGACGCTGACCACGGTGTTATCGCCAATGTAGGTTTTGGCGTTGGTAAACTGGCCGGACAGCTGATCATCGAGGTCGGTGCGGTCGGTAATCAGCACAATGGTCGGGCTTTCAAAGGCCACGCTTTTCATCAGCAGTCGGGTTAAAAACAGCATGGTGAAGCTTTTGCCACAGCCGGTGGCACCAAAGTAAGTGCCGCCCTTGCCGTCTCCGCCACGCACCCCGCCCTGGCCATCCGGCACTTTGCGGTGCGCCAGAATGTTCTGATACAAACGGGTGGCGGCGTAAAACTGCGGATAGCGGCAGACGATCTTGTCCTCGCGCTTCGACACATCCGGGAACAGCACAAAATGACGAATCACCTCGCGCAGCCGGGTTTTGTCGAACAGCCCCTGCATCATGGTGTGCAGCGCACTGATGCCGTCGGCCTCGATGGTTTCGTGGCCGGTGATCTTGCGCCAGGTGTAGAAATACTCGTAGGGCGCAAACAGCGAGCCCATACGCGAGTTGACGCCATCGCTGATCACACACAGGGCGTTGTACTTCATGAGTTCGGGAATATCGCGGGCGTAATATCTGGTCAGCTGCACCCAGGCATCGTGAATGGTCGCTTCCGGACGAATCGCGCTTTTAAATTCAAACACCACCAGCGGCAGGCCATTGATATACAAAATGGCGTCCGGTTTGCGCAGTTCATTACCCTCAATCTCCAGCTGGTTGACCAGCTTGTAGATATTGCCGTCGCCATAGGCGGTTTGTGGATCGTTCACCGCAGCGGCTGCCAGGGTTTCTACCTCGCCTTCTGCTGGCACGCGCTGCTCGGGCAACCCGGCATAGTCAATTAGCTGGATATACAGATCTTTTTTACTGCGCTGTTTATCCCCGGCGGCAGGCTCGCGCTTGAGCAAAAAACCATCGGCCACCCGACGGTGAATGGTGCGGTTGCTGTCGTACAGATCGGCGGCGGGCAGCTTCTCCAGCTGATGGATAATGGTGTCGATTTCAGATGCAGTGATCTGCTCGGTGGCGTAGCGTTTGCCCAGATAAGCGCGTAAATCCTCCTTGATCAGCACCCCGGATTTCGAGCGGCCCAGCGACCCGCCGGGTATATGCGGAAAACCCTGCTGCCCGAGCAATTCGATAATGGCCTGTTCCAGCCTGGCTTCAGTAAAGCTCATCCCTGATTCCTTTTTGATGGCAGCCAGGCTGCGTTTAATGATTGAGGCTTAACATATTCATAATCAGCCGAATCAGCGTCTCTTTCTGTTTCGGGTCGGATTCGGCCACCAGCAAGGTTAACGCCGCCAGGCCGGTATCGTTAATCACCGGATAACCTTCCGCACTGAACAAGCGGCCATTACGGTGTAAAAAGTCGACAAACAGAAACGCGCCGCTGCGTTTGTTGCCGTCGGCGAACGGATGATTTTTTACCACAAAATACAGCAAATGCGCGGCTTTACTCTCGACGGTTGGATAAGCCGGTTCGCCAAAGACGGTTTGGTCAAGGTTGCCGAAAATACCCGCCAGCCCGTGCTCCCGCACTTTGGCGAATAGCTCGGTGGCCTCGCCTCGCGCTATCAGCGATTGCTTGAGCTGACCTAACGCCTGCATGGCATCGTCAGGGGTGGGTAACTGGCCGCCGTTTTCTCCGGCGGGTTCTTCCAGCAAGCCTTCGTCGTAACGCTGCAACCACAAAAAGGTTTGGGTATAGCGCGAGACAATATCCACCAGACCACGCCCCGCCGGGCCAGACAACTCCGGGCTTTGCGCGGCTTTCTGGATCAAGGCCAGCGCCTGCTCCAGCTCGACGGCGTTTTTCTCAAAGCGGGTTTTATCCAGGGTGTAACCCTGCACCAGCAGCTCTTTCAGACGTTGAGTGGCCCAGATACGGAATTGGGTGCCTTGCCGGGATTTAACCCGATAGCCGACCGAGATAATGACATCCAGGTTATAGTGCTCGACCTGATAGGTTTTGCCGTCATCGGCAGTTGTCGCAAAATTTGCGACAACTGAATCCCTGCTCAACTCCCCCTCCCGGAACACATTGGCAATGTGCTTGCCGATGGTTTTTACATCCCGCCCGAACAGCTCGGCCAACTGCTGACGGTTCAGCCAGACAGACTCCTCTGCCAGCCGCACCTCAATCCGGGTGTGGCCATCGCTGCTTTGGTAGATCTCAATGGCTTTACTGCTTTGCTCGGGTGTGCTCATGGTGTTACCTCTGGCTTAATCTGTATAAATATACAGCAGCAAAGCATAACGCTTTTGCAGGAAAACCGGCTCTCACCGTCGGTCGGACAAGACTGCAGCCGACACGCCGACGTCAGCCGCTTCGCGTCTTTATCAGTCCGACACGAATCCAACCCCGCAGGATGCTGCCAGCCCAAGGTTGTTCGCGTGGCCAGGGCTGCCGTTATGCTGCCATTATTACTGTCGTTTTCTGAACGCAGCCAACGAAATCACATTATCGGTCGTCGACCCGTGCTCCGGGTCGGTCGTAAAGCTGCGCCTCATCGAAACGGCGATCTTTTGGCAGCAAGCCCTGTTCATTCAGCGGCAATTTGGCCAGCAGTTTTTTGGTGGAATGAATCGTGATCATCGGTTGTCGTTTTGAGCCAGTGTTGACGAGTGTCGAACATTCACTGTGTAGGCCTGCCGTGGATGGGTCGGCGTATCAGGAAAGGCCATCACCAGCTTTCCGCTATCTACCAATGGCTTAAGCGTATTTTTACGCAACGATTCAGGTTTTCTCACGAGTAGCTCGCAGAGTACCGGCAAGGTCAGGTAATGCTTTTTACAAAGGTCGAGAACAATTTCTGCCATCGCCTCCGGAGGTAATCGCCTGCTTTGCTGCGCATCCCAAGCATCAATCACCAACGATCTGCCCAGTTCTGAAGCCAGCAGGTCCAGCCGATCAATCAAAGGTCGGCTTAAACCCTCGACCAGCAAACAACCATTACTATCCCTCTGACTATATCCGGAGCTCTGCTCGTTATGTCCAGAGCTCTGCTCGTTATGTCCGGAGCTACCGTCATTAGCTCCGGACATAGCGCCAGCTTCAGACATAGCAACCGACCCAGGCACATGCTCACCAAATACCTGATCAGCCGTTGGGCCATCGTTTCCGGGCAAGCGGTAAACGGTTCCCCGACCACGGCCATAAGCCACCAGCAGCTCTTTTTTACTCAGCGCCTGGAATGCCAGCGTCAGATCGTGGGCATGTTCGGTAGTAATTTCAGCCATACGGCCATGGCTGACCACTTGCTCAGTCATCGCGGTGGCCAAAATCAGTCGTTCCAGATGACTGAGTTCGTCAAAGCCTTTGCCCAGCATAACCTTGAGGTTCTCGACCACACCTTCCGGTAACAGATCGAGCATACGCAATTCAAGTAACGTCTGCTCTGAGGGTGAATCTTTCTCATACAGCAGTGGCGTTCGCCAGTGCTGGCTGTCCCAGCCACGATAAATTTTTGGCACACCAGAGCCCGCCTGTTCGCCCAGCCCGACATACCGGAACATTTGGTGAATCAATCGGTTACGACAATCACTGTCACCACCCTGCACTGCCTGCTCTTGTGGCACCCTCATCAAGCCTGGATTACGAAAGCCAAACATATCAGGCCGCTTGACCACCAGCACCGACGCCCGACCGGTGTAATCGGCGTGCACCAGGGTGTTAATCAGGGCTTCACGCAGCGCCTGATGCACCAGTGTATTGTCCTGCCTCACATCACCTTCCAGCGAAAACGGCACTTTCAGATCACTGGTGAGCTTTTTGATAACCCTGCGATAAAAATCGAACAGATTGCCCGGCCAGCTACCATCCAGCGTCAGCCGGTCAATCCAGCGGGCTTCCGTGGTGGCTTGCGGGCGTTCCTGATAATCCAGCATGTAGTTCGGGAAACATTCCTGAATCGACGGCAACTGCCCAAACATCAGCAAACCGGCACGGGTCAGCCCTTCCTTGCCAGACTCACGATCCATACGCCAGCCGCCGATATTGCGCAGAAACACGCGAGCGTCAGCCTCATTCCAGGGGTGGTCTGGCTGCAAGCTGACATACAGCTGGCGGTAGGCTTTAAAGGTATCAGCATCGAGATCATCCAGCCCAAAGCCAAACAGAATCTCATTGTCGCGGCTGTCTTCAACCTGCTCCGCCATCATTCGACGAACCGTTTCTTCGTCGCACAGAAAATCACCGCTGTGGTTGCGCTTGTAAGTACCCGTTATCGGGTTACCACCTACATACACCGGGCGCTGTTTGCGTGCCGCCGCTGGCACGTGAATATGGATAATATTCTGGCCTTCAAGGGGAATGACCCGGACGTCGGACTCCCGCAGCAGGTTGACGCTGGCTTTCTGTGGGTTATTCACCAGATTCCATAGGTTATCCAGCACCCGACCAAGCTGCTGAATACCACCGACCGAAAAGCGCGACTTTTTCTCTTCCAGCCCCAGTAACACATCGCCCCCACCACTATTGGCAAAGGCGCTGTAACTGCCCCAGAAATCCTTTGGCAGCTCACCCTGGCCGTCCTTGCCAGCGGCCAGTTTACATTCGATGTCGGCGCTTTCACGCAAGGCAGCAATATCGTCAAGGGTCTGGATTTCAAGCATGGTTACAGCACCTCGTCTAAGACCTGCTCGGCATCGGGGATGGTGATCTGGCCGGAAAGCAGTTTGGGGAGTAAGGAATCGCGGAGGTCTACTAGCGTCTTACTACTTGCGCCACAAGCTAAGCTCTTGTCGGTCATCCCTACGGTGTAACGTTCAAAAAAGCTCAAAACTTTTGAATCCGGCTGCAATACAGGAACTGCTTCCAGGTGGCCTTTCGTAACAGCCTCTCTGGATGCTCCAGCATTTTGGGCCATCAGATGATTTTTGATTTTTTGATTCAAAAGATGCAGGTGTAAATAACGAGATGGAACACCGCTCTTGGGGCGAATAATCGCTACGTGCTGATTTACTCGGGCAGGTAGAACAGATGGCTCAACGATGCAGGTACGAAGAATTGAGGCTCCCGTAATGTTAATCAGGACATCACCCTCCATGACTTCAACGTTCTTTAACTGCAACGCTGCTTCATCAGTGATAAAAGCCAGTCCATCCCAGACGAAATCTGAGTCATAAATATTTTGGCTACGAATCAACGATATTCCTGACTCTTGATAAACACTTTGACCGCCTCTTGGAGTTGCTCCACTACCAATTTTTTGGGTCATTTCTTTCAACGTAACCACCTCCCACCCTTCGGGCACCCAGCCCATGTCTTCGGTAAAGACAAAGCGGTCGGGGAAGTGTTGTTGCACGTCGGCGGGGTGTGTCGGGCCTTGTGGGTGTGTGCGGGTTTCGGCGTTGCTCTCGCCCTCGCTGTCACTGCCACGCAAAGCGCGGCGGCGGGCGGCGCGGGCTTGCAGCTCGTCCGGAATGTCATGACCAGCGGCGAGGGCGTTGTCGATCACGGGGTCGAAATCGACAAACCAGCTTTTAAACAACGCCTGCGCCATGGATTCGAGAGTGGTGTTGATCTGGCGGTTCAGGGCGATTTTGTTATCGAGAGCCGAGAGGATAGAAACAATTTGCTCCTGAACTTCCAATGACGGCAAAGACAATTCCATTAATTTTGCCGAACCTACATTGAAGTGCTGCTGCACAGCGCCAACAAGGTGAGCATTCACATGGCTGCTAGCGACCGTATTGACGTAATACGCGAGAAAACGATTATTAATTTCCGGCCCACATCGAACAATCACAAGGTCAGAGCAATTCGCGCTCTCTAACCAGTCAGGAATAACCGCACAGGTTCCTGGCTTCCCTGTGCGAACAATGACGACATCCCCGGGAGCAAGAGCGGATTTTTTTAACTTTTCGTTAAACTCTGGAGATATGTATTTGATGTCATCCAGATTTACAGTAAACGGATCAACATTCTTTGATCTCAAAAACGGAACTCCTGACTCTATGTACTCCGACGTCATAGAACCAACATAGCCAACCGTGACTTCAGAGGCGACTTCTTCGAGTTTTACCTTCCGCCACTCACTCCCCATAACCCAGCCCCTTCAGGTTCTGTTTAATTACTGCATCCAGCTCCTGCGCATCACGCATCTGCTGAAACAGGGTTTGGGTGAGTTGCTGCATTTTTTCTTCAAACAGCTCGCCGTCGTCTTCCACTTCTGCCGCGCCTACGTAACGGCCCGGTGTCAGTACGTAGTCGTTGGCCTGGATGTCGGCCAGAGTGGCGGATTTGCAGAAACCAGCAACGTCCTGATAAGCGTCAGACGTCTGACGTCCGACGTCCGACGAATTGGCATCTGACGCAGTGGTGTTTGCGTCCGACGTCTGACTTCCGACTTCCGACGATTTCGCGTCCGACGTCCGACTTCCGACGTCCGACAAATCAACCGGCTCCCCTCTCCACAAATGATACGTCCGTGCAATCGCGCCAATATCCTCGGCGGTGAGTTCTTTATGGGTGCGGTCGATCATGCTGCCCATATTGCGGGCGTCGATAAACAGGGTTTCGCCCTGGCGGTTGCGGTGTTGTTTGCGGCCGTCGCTGAAGGTTTGTTCTTTCTTATTCTTGGTTAAAAACCACAGGCACACCGGAATCTGGGTGGTGTAGAACAGTTGGCCGGGCAGCGCGATCATGCAGTCGACCAGGTCGTTGTGAATGATCTGCTTGCGGATTTCACCTTCGCCCTTGGTGTTGGTGCTCATCGCGCCGTTGGCCAGTACAAAGCCCGCGACGCCGTTGTCGCTGAGCTTGCTGATCATGTGCAAAATCCAGCCGTAGTTGGCGTTGCCGGTGGGCGGAGTGTCGTAACCGGCCCAGCGCGGGTCGTCGGTGAGTTCGTCGGGGCCGCGCCATTCCTTCAGGTTAAACGGCGGGTTGGCGATGATAAAGTCGGCTTTTAAATCCGGGTGCTGGTCTTTAAAGAAGGTGTCGGCAGGCACGTCGCCGAGGTTGGCGCTGATGCCACGAATCGCCAGGTTCATCTTGGCCAGCTTGTAGGTGGTGCTGGTTTGTTCCTGACCGTAGATAGAGATGTTTTTTTTGTTGCCCTGATGGCTTTCAACAAATTTGATCGACTGTACAAACATGCCGCCGGAGCCGCAGCAGGGGTCATAGATTTTGCCATGATACGGCTCGATCATTTCGGCCAGCAGGTTAACCACGCATTTGGGGGTGTAAAACTCGCCGCCGCCTTTGCCTTCAGTGGCGGCGAAGTTGCCGAGGAAGTATTCGTAAACGCGACCGACGATGTCTTCTTCGCTGGCGGCTTTTTGAGCTGCGCTGCCGGCACTGTCTTCACCATCAGCCCCCACAGCCTGAACAATAGTGTCGATATTGTTGATGCCGTCGATCAGCGCCGCCAGCTTGCTGACGTCGAGGCCAAGGCGCGAGAAGTAGTTATCCGGCAGCGCACCGCGCAGGGATGGGTTGTTTTTCTCGATGATGTACAGGGCGGTGTCGATTTTTACCGCGATGTCGTCCTGCTTGGCGTGTTGGGCAATGTACTCCCAGCGGCTGTTTTCCGGCAGGTAGAAGGTGTTGGTCATGGTGTAAAACTCCACCATGTTGACATAGTCGCCCTGTCCTTCGTTTATCAGTTGCTGCTTGCGTTGAGTGAATTTGTCGCTGATGAATTTGAGGAAGATCAGCGACAGCACCACGTGTTTGTATTCTGACGATTCAACGCTACCGCGCAGTTTGTCGGCGGTGGCCCAGAGCGTTTGTTCAAAGGATTGGGTTTTCGAGGCGTCTTTTTTAGCGGGCTTGCGGGCCATGAAGGCGATTCCTTGGGCTGCACAGGGAAGCGGCATGAACCAGTACCATTCACTTCCCTGCATGGGGTTGCTGTCTATTCTGCCCCCAACCAGTGGGGGTTGTCTCGCAGGGTAATAATCGTTCAAACCCGGATGCTCACCGAAAAACAGCGGTGGGGATTAAAATCATTCAGCTTGGCGTACGTTTTTTGATTCAGAGCCAGAGGTATTTACGTTGAGGCGACGAGAACGAGCGAATTTCAGGCACAAAAAAACCAGCACTTGGCTGGTTTAATTGGAAATGGTTGCGGGAGCAGGATTCGAACCTACGACCTTCGGGTTATGAGCCCGACGAGCTACCAGACTGCTCCATCCCGCGACATCATCTTGCTTCTCTGACCTAAACCGCACTACGTTGGAAATTGGTTGCGGGAGCAGGATTCGAACCTACGACCTTCGGGTTATGAGCCCGACGAGCTACCAGACTGCTCCATCCCGCGTCAGAGGTTGCATATATTACGGACGACGCCCTCGACTGTCAAGTCATGTTCACAAATAAAGCAGGATCTACCGTTCAAAATCCGCTACTGATTAAAAAATACTCTTGGGGGCTGGTCTGAAAGCAGCGGCGGTGATACGTTGTCTGCAACAAAAATAACAACAATGACATTATTTATGAGTGCTTATCTTACTCCGACATTGACGTCGGCGGCGTTGCACCCCCTTTTTCAGCTCATGCGTGAGCGGGGATTAAGTCCTGATGAGCTTCCTGAGCTGGCTCAGGACTGGGGTAACAGCCAACAACAATTTCCTGTGCCTGTGTTTGATCGCATCATCGAACAGGCCGGTCAGTCTCTGAAAACGCCTGCTATTGGCGTCATGATGGGGAGCCGGCTGGATTGGCGACGGTTTCGACTGCTGGCTTATTTGCTCAGTGAATGTCGCACCGGTCGCGATGCGCTGTCACAACTGCGGCGTTATTATCCGCTGATCAGCGACAGTCATCCCCCCGATGTGTTTATTGGGCAGCAGGCGGTCAAAGTCGTGTTTTATGTTAGCGATGGAACACCGCATGCGCGTCAAACCCGTGCCGAACTGGTTGCCGCTGGCATTCATGACGTCGGCTCCAGGCTGGGGAGCGGGTTTTACAACATCACCGGCATTGGCTTTCAGCAGCCACCACCACACTATCGGGAACAACTCGACCGCTACTTCGGGGTGCCTGTACGTTATGGCGAAAGCTGTAACTGGATCAGTTTCTCCAGCGACTACCTCGACAAGTCGATGAAAAAGGCCATGCCTTTCCTGGAAACCATGCTGGAAGGTGCTGAAGTGCCTTGGCGCTCGGAAGACACCGAACGCCCATTCAGTCGCAAATTACGCCATATCCTTTATTACTGGCCGACCTGTCTGCCGATGACCAAGGAAGCTGTCGCCGATTTGTTGGGCACCAGTGCGCGAACCCTGACCCGACGATTGCAGGAAGAAGGCAGCCAGTTTTCAGAATTGAGCAAACACTGTCGTCTGGTTCGGGCAGCCGCTGCGCTGAAGCGTACCAGCAAGGATGTGCAACAGTTGGCCAACGAGCTGGGATTTTCTGATCGCCGAGGTTTCGAACGGGCGTTCAAACAGTGGACCGGACAAACACCGGCAGCCTTCCGGCGTCAATGGCGCAATCAGGCCGTCGCTGCGGTTTCCAGCATGTCGGCGCTGGAATCGAATATGGGGTTTTACTGACCTGACGAAAACGTCGCTCTGACGCGCTCCGACACCCGGCTGGGTTTGTTTGCAGCCGGACTGTCGCTGCAACGTCAGGGTGAATAAGAGTGCGTTACCACTATGGTAGCTATGGTAACAGGCACTCACACTCAGATGCCGTTACGTTATTGCATTAACTGACGCAGTTCCGCCATACGGCCGCTCACCAGTGTCTTGTCGGCTGCATCTACCGCTTCCATTTCATCCATCATTTTCAACGTGCCCCGCATCATGGTTTCCATGGCATCCAGCTGTTCTGCTGGCATGCCACCGGCGTTGCGCATTTGTTGCAGCTGGGCCAGTTGTTGCTTTACTTGATCACGGCTGCCGCCCTGCTCACTCATTTCCACGGCCAGCATGCCCAGACTGACTTCGGTTGTTACCCTTGTCCATTGTTCCACGCTGTCAAACCCGGCAGCGGATACCTTTCGACCAAACTCGCTGTAGAGGCCTGAGGTTTTCAGACTTTTGATACCTTCCTGAAACATCGCGGCCATGCCTTGTTCCATGGAAGCGCTGGTTTTTGGCATGGCATCTTCATGCTGATCCAGCCAGCCTTGTATCTGTGGCATGGAGTTAATCCACACATCCAGCTCTGTCGCAGTCAGGGCCCATGCCGGGGATGTTGCCAGCATGGCAACCAGTGTCATCACACGACGCATACAATAATCTCCGTTTATTTTTTCTGATAGCTGTTCTAAAGCCGCGAGATTATCACAGCCAGATCAAGGCGAGTGTGGCATGGCGTGGATTTCAATCAAAACCTGCTGATCAAAATCACCGATGGCCGGTAAGGTAGCAAATAGCCCGGAGTCCTGGGCTGCAGCTGCTGAAGACGGGAAGAAGTGACGCAGGGCAGCAGCGGGTTCAGCCGTCAGCCCTGCCGAAATACTGGCCTGCAGCTCGGCTAACAGTGGGTGACTCGCCGGGTCGTAGAGCAGATCGCCCGCCAGAAACACATCAAAATCACCCCAGTCTCCGGCACGAACAACCTCGACGACCACGCCGTTCAGGCTGGCGTTGTGCTGTGCTGCCAGGGTCGCCAGCGGATCAATATCACAGACCCCCACCATACTCGCCCCCTGACGAGCTGCCTGCAGCGCTGCAATGCCTCCACCACAGCCGATATCCAGCACCCGTTTGCCTGCAACCCGGTGCGGCTGTTTCACCAGGAAGGATGACATTGCCCTGCCCCCTGCCCAGGCAAATGCCCAATAGGGCATGTAACGCCACAGGGCTGCAATCTCTGTAGCATCAAACAGCCGCTGTTCATTCACTGCCAGTAGCCAGAGGCGAATATCATGCTCCAGCGGCACCAGCGCCAGTCCGGCGTCAGCCCAGACTGCATGTTGTTGCAGACCCGCTAACAGCGCCTCTGGTGGCTGAGGATGAAGGGGATTCACGTCCCACCGCCGTAGCGTTGCTGTGCCGCTGAGACTTTTTTAAGGTAGTTACGCGATTCCTGGCTCGGATGACTCGACAGGATGGTGCGATAAACCTGATTGGCAGACATGGCGTTAATGCGGGCAATGGCTTTTTGACGATCGCGATGAAAGGTTTTCAACAGATTACCGGCACCGCCGTTATAGGATGCGATCATGCAGTAGAGCTGCTTTTGGGCATCCTGTATGCCGCGCAAATAGCGATCCCGTAAAATAGACAAATACGCTGTGCCGATATCAATGTTCTGCTCTGGGCGAAAGAGCACATCACGACCGGGTCGACCACTGCGCTGATAGATTTTGTCATAGACGTCCTGACCCGCCGTACCACTCATCACCTGCATCAAACCATAGGCCCCCACAGGAGAGACGGCAAAGGGGTTAAAACTGCTTTCGGTTTCAATAATGGCCAGAATCAGGGCAGCAGGAATGCCATAACGATTTGCTGCCTGATGCACCAGTTCACCGTACTGCTGTGCACTGACCTGACGAAATTGCCGAACCATGGGAATCGAAACCCAGTAGCGACTGCCCGTGTGTTGCAGCTGGTGCGCCACCAGATATTCGGCATAACGCCGGGCACGCCAGGGAAACTCGACCGATTTGCCTTCCTGATCTTGTACTTTGCCAGCCAGAAAGGGGGTTCCCGTCAGGCCGAAATCCGCTGCGGTCAGCAAGTCGACAGCAGCAGGATCGGCGGGGGTCAGCAAGGTGGCTTCAATGGCATGTCGCAGCGCTTGAAGCGGTGTGTGACTGCCGCGACTTTCGATATGAATCGTGCCCACATCAAAGTCGATGCGTACCTGGGTATGGAAATCGTCCAGGTATTTCACCAGCGAGCGAACGCCCGACACCGCCAGATCGTTACCCCAGACCTGGTTGGCCTGTTCCGGGAAAAACATGAATTCCAGAATGACGGACTGTACATCGTCCGACAGCTCGGCAAAATTATCCGGCAGCTCGGCATCCGCCAACACCAGCCCCCCCGTCAGGGAGAACCACAGCAACGGATAAAGCAACAGGTAACGGCGGCGTTGCCACTGTGGCAGCAGCAACCTGAGCACCAAACGGAACATCGGTGTGAGCAAAAAAAAGACAGCCAACGGAGCACATCCATAAAGATCAGGCCGCAGTGTAGCGGCCTGTTATCAGCCTGTCAGCGTTTGGCCTGGCGGCGGACGGCATTGGTGGAAAAATCATTTTCACTCAAACCGGTATCAAAGAAGCGGAAACTGCGTTCGCGTTCGTTATCCAGACCTTCGACATAATAACGCCCGGAGGGAAAATCATAGGTCACTTCCAGTGTAGTCATCATCATTTGCAGGTCGTAATAGTTGATCAGATGGCCTTCTGTCACCTGCACCAGTAACCCGTGATGATCGTATTCTTCGGCATACACAATCGACCAGGAGTCTTCATCCAGGTAATAGCGGCGCTTGCTGTAACGATGACTGAACCCTACCCGCAAATTGGCTTCAATCACCCACACACGGTGCAGCTCATAGCGCAACAAGGCCGGATTCAGATGGTGTTTTTGTAATATATCGTCCAGTCGCAGGTTCCCCTGATGCACCGGATAAGCATTGTAGGGAATATAGATTTCCTGTTTGCCGATCAATGTCCAGTCGTAATAATCCGGCGCACCGTTATACATATCGACCTGGTCAATGGTACGGAGTGACTGACTGTTCACATCCGGTGTGTCGTGCGCCAGATCTGGAGTACGACGCAAGCGCCGGGCACCCGGCGTATAAATCCAGGATTTACGGGGCGAGCGCATCTGATCCAGCGTTTCATGTACCAGCGTCAGGCTGCCCGCCTGGTGCGCCGGGGCCAAAGTCTCCCGCGTTAACAGAAACACCTTGTTATCCAGCGCCGATGGCTGGAGGCCAGACTCGCTGTATTTGAAGTAGTAGTTGTACTCCCGCAGGGTATCCATCCGCTGGCCCGACGCCGTTATCAGTGAGCTGACCGCTTCGTAGGATACCGTCTGGCCCCGAAATCTGAGCGTATGGTTCCAGAGCACTTCCAGTCCATTGGCGGGGATCGGAAAGGGCGAACTCATGACTGCGCCGATGACACCCGATCCATAAGGCAACAATTTGGCGGTAGCAGCGTTGGTTCTGATCGCCTCGTAAACATAATCCGGGTAAGACGCAGAACGATGACTCGGATACACATTCAGGTACATATCCGGAAACCGCATCAGCAGCTGGCGCTGTCCTTCGGTCAATTGCGCCTTATGTGCTTCCAGGTTACTGGCTTCAATACGAAATAAGGCCTGTTCTCCGGCATAAGGGTCAGGATGAAATCCGCTTTCCCAGGGGCCTTTGTCCTGTGGCAAGCCCCCCGTCCAGGCCGGTATCGCTTTACCATTACCGGCACGCTCGGCACCCAATGGGGTTAAATCCTGGTGTAATCGTTCAATCTCGCTGGCAGGTAATTCCGCCCAGGACGACATTGCCGCGCTTATCATCAAAAAAGCAGCACTGATTATTTTCATGTCTTTTTGCCTACCCGGTGTTGCCGCAGTTGAATGTTCAACCACATAATTTTTATTGTTATCTCAACCGGGAAGAATAATGAGCGCGTAACCTGGGATCAATTTCACCTTACAAAAGGCAACAACTCTGGCTTGTTACCAAAAACAACATCCAGGCTTTAATCATACTTTCGAGTGACATCCATTCCAGAATGTACGGTATTGAAGGCCATTCTCAGCTTTCTGTTATATAGGATGGTCTGACAAGGGGAAGAATAGCTTGCGAATACTATCGGCCTGGCAGGCTTGCAGCGCTGCCGGAGTCAGCTGTTTGATCCGCGCCAGTGCCACCCCCACCAACGGCAGGAAAACGGGCGAGTTGCGCCGCGACGCCGCGATCGCGGGCGTCATATCCGGTGCATCGGTTTCCAGCAACCAGGCTTCCAGCGGCAGCTGTTGAACCGTGCGGCGCAAGCGATGGGCATTAGGCCGCAGTAACAATCCTCCCAGACCCAGACAAAAACCCAGATCCAGGTATTGCCGCGCCTGCTGTTCACTGCCACTGAAGGCATGCACGACACCACCACCGTCAAACCGGGCCAGTCGCAACGCCTGGATAATCTCATCGTGCGCTCCCACGCCGTGCAAAATAACCGGCAGTTTGTACTGTTGCGCCAACTGTATTTGCGCATCAAACAGCTGGCGCTGTTGCTGACGCACCGCCAGATCGACAGGGCGGCTAAAATGCAGGCCAAACTCCCCCACCGCGACACATTCTGACGTAGATAATACCTGCTCCAGCCAGTCGAGATCGGCCATACGGTGCCGCTCGCTAAAACAGGGATGTAACCCCAGTGCAAAAAACCATGGCTGCCCAGCGCAGAACGATGCCAGACGTTCGCCTTGCTCGCGGCAGACACCTGGCACAATCAAACCGGAGATACCCAGTGTTTCGCAGTGCTGCCATACCGCTCGCCGATCTGGATTAAATGCCGGAAAATCAAAATGACAGTGGGTATCAAACCAGCCTGGCGAAGATAATTTCTGGCATGAACCGGGAAGCGAGCCTGAATAAGAGTCACGGGGTGAATATTTTTTCATTTAAATTTGGTTTCTAAGAATAATTTAAAATAAAAACACGGAGAATAATTCGCAAATATCACCACCAGCGGCCATCCGCGTCCAGTTGACGGCGGGATATCGACACGGCAATACCATCACCAGCCAATTATCCATTCGTAAATAAACCGCCAACTGTCAAATTTCTGACAATATTTATAACGGCGGCGGCCAGAAATAGACCCGTCCAACGTAATCCGCCACAGCACAGCGGCAGCCACAATACGATATTGGCGTTAATTGCATCAATTTCTCTCCCAGCAAGAATAATGGCGTTCTTTTTGCAACTGATACAAGTGTCACAGAAATCAACCAATACCCCGTCATCACTGGCCAACGACCGTTCAAACAATCCAGTCAATAACGACCAGTGTGCTATTCCTAAGGGTATACAATCTAACCAAGACTACAGGAGGGTGAGCGATGAAGCTTATGCCTCACGAGCTCAGAGACACCATTATTCGCCCAACACTGGACTATCTGGGCTGTTATACCGGCACTGCGGAAAACCTGCTGATTGCTCTGGCGCAAAGGCAGGAGCACAGCCAGGTCAATGCTTTCGAAGACTGCTCGCTGTATCCGCTGGATGCCGATATTCATCAGAAAGTCTGGGATCAATATCTTGCCTTTGACCCGGATCAGGCCAGCCTGATTCGTGGACTGGCTTCCCAGCGGCAATTTTTGGTCAATCCTCACAGCGAATTAAAAACCAACCTCTGTTATGCCACTGCCATCGCCTGGGCCGTTTTTATTGCCTATCCGCAGGTGCAAGCCAGCGACCTGAGCCAGAGCGCCTGAATCAGAGCACCTGGCTCAAAGTTTCAACTGCTCTTTTACTGCAGCCCACAACGCCCGGTAATTACGGGACAGGGGAACATGGGGCTGACAGACCACGATCGGACTGCGTAATTCCAGCATCCGCTCAGCACTGGCAGAGTGGCCGATAAACACGGGTAATAACTCGCGAATTTTTGGCGCTACTTCTGCAGCCCATTTGACGTGCGCACTCTTGCGACGATCAATCAGAGTCACAAAGGGCATCCACTGCTTGCTTTTGACCCAGTCGAGCTGTTGTTTGGACTGCTCGTAGGCCCGAATGGACAGCAACGAAGGTTCTATCGGTACCAGAATTTTATCCACGGCCTGCAAGACACCCTCAATCTGCGGCGACAGTACTGGCGGGCAATCAATCACCACCAGTTCATAGTCTTCTCCCAGCATGCTGATGGCATCGGTGGTCAAATCCCTGGCGGTACGCTTGTCGGCAACACTCTGGTGAAACTTGCGTAACGAGATATCAGCTGCCAGTACATCCAGACGATCGTACTGGGTCGGGTAAATATAGCGGCCAATAGGCTTGCCTTCACTCCAGACCTTGTCTTGCTTGCGATCCGGCTCAACCCCCAGTATCCAGGTCGCAGCCCCCTGGGGATCCAGATCCCAGAGCAGGGTACGAATGGAGTTACTGGCAGCCAATGCGGCCAGGTTGACGGCGGAGGTAGTTTTCCCCACCCCGCCTTTCAACTGAAATACAGCGATAGCGCGCACTAAACGGTCATCCCTTGGTAACATTGGCGACCAGTCTAACACGCGATTCTTACGGATAATCCAACCAATACCATACCGCAACGGCCATAGCCTAGGGACAGGGCGGTATTGGTCACGGCAGATCGCAGCTGGCGGAATGGATAGCGTGGTTATTTTTGCTCTGACACGGCGTCTGCGAAGACGACACCACAACCACCCAGCCCACAATACCCACCGGGATTTTTAGCCAGATATTGCTGGTGATAGCCTTCGGCCATGTAATAACGAATGCCCAGCAGTATCTCGGTAGTTATTTCGGGCATGCCTGCGGCAGTCAGGCACTGTTGGTATTGATCCCGACTCTGCTCCGCCAGCGCCATATCTTCCGCATTGGTCAGATAGATCCCTGAACGGTACTGGGTACCAATATCGTTACCCTGGCGCATGCCCTGGCAAGGGTCATGTTTTTCCCAAAATACAGTGAGTAGTTGCGGTAATGACGTTTGCTGCGGGTCATACCAGATACGCACCAGCTCGTTGTGACCGGTTAAACCGCTGCAAACCTCTTCATAGCTGGCATTGGGCGTATGCCCGGCACCATAGCCGACCGAGGTGGAATACACTCCCGGCAATGACCAGAAAGCCCGCTCGGCTCCCCAGAAGCATCCCATCCCCACCATTAATTCAGCCAGATCCTCCGGGCATTCTCCGGCAATGTCATGGCCATTAACAAAATGATGGCTGGTGGTCGGTAAGGGTTCAGCACGGCCGGGCAGTGCTTCGGCCGCAGTAGGAATGGACATACGCTTTGGACGCCACATAATCAGTCTCCAGTAACAGTATCCGTATTCAGGCAGGGCTATTTTCTACAGGCATCCTATGACAACACATCCGAATCACCTATCCCTCTGTTTTCAGGGTGTCGGTAGCGGCGGGCATTTAGCCCTCGGCAGTGCCGCCGCTACCTTGGAACAACAGGGCCAGCCCTTGCTGTTGATCGATTGCGGGCCGGGCACACTGGCACAACTACAGCAACGCTATCAGGCTCTGCCAAGCGCTCTATTTATGACCCATGCCCATATGGATCATATCGCCGATCTGGAAATATTGACCGTACGGGCGCGACTGCAACAGCTTGCACCGATTCCCATGTTTGTACCACTCAGTGTGATACCGGTTTTGCATCAGCGGCTGGCCACCTATCCCGGCACCATGGCAGAGGGTGGGCATAATTTCTGGCAATCTTTCCAGTTGTTACCGGTAACCGACCAGTTTGAATACGCAGGCATGACATTTTGCTGCTATCCGACCCGGCATCATGCTCCCGGATCATCTTTCGCGCTGCATTTACCCGGACAATTTTTTTACAGCGGCGATACCCGACCGATTCCCGAGATTCTCAACCACCAGCTGAGCGGCAATGAAGTGGTCTTTCACGATTGCGGGTTAAGTGCCAATCCATCCCATACCGGCCTCGATGACCTCGACAGGGAGTACCCCGAGCCGCTGCGACAGCAATTGGTACTGTATCACTACGCCAATGCCGCCGCTGGCGAGCAACTGGCCGCCGCCGGTTATCGTGTTGCCAAACCCGGCGAATGTTTTGCGCTTGGAGGGGCCTGAATGAGTACGGGCATAAGTACTGGCATAAGTACTGGAATGGCTACTGGCATGAAGGATCGTCCCTGGTGAATCACGCTCATCCACTGCTTGACCAGCAACTGCAACAGATGCTGCCGGGCAGCTATGTCCGCCGCCAACATCTGGCTGCCTGTCCTGAACTGCAGCTGTGGCTGGTTGCGCCGGAATGCATCAATCGGCCCTTTTCTGCCGAGGAACAACAGCGCATCGCGGCTTACCCGGCCTATTGGGCAGTGTGCTGGCCAGGCGGCCTGGCCATGGCACGTTATATTCTGGATCACCCGCAGCTCGTCAGAAACAAGGCCGTTCTGGATCTCGGTTGTGGATCAGGGCTGGTGGCGATTGCGGCTGCTCGTGCCGGAGCCAAACGGGTGATTGCCTGCGACCTGGATCAGCAGGCGCTTGCGGCCTGTCGCGCCAATGCCGAATTAAACCAGACGAGGCAAAATAACAACGAGCTGGAATTCTGTACCGATTTCCACCGAACTGATGGTATTGATATCGTGCTCGCGGCCGATCTGCTGTACGACCACCACAACCACACCTTGCTGGACGAGTTTATGACGATCAGCCAGCAGGTCTGGCTGTCGGAATCGCGGGCAGCAGACATTCAGCACCCCGCCTTTGATCACATCGGCCAACACCACTATGCCACCGAACCCGACAGCGGACACCCTGATCCCTACGCAACGTCGTTGCTGTATTGCTCCAGACCGGGTGCCAAACAATAAAAAACACACCGACATCTGTTGATATCAGGGTGTTTTTTAAGCAGCCATCATTGATTCAAATCAGCTCAATGCGACATTTTCCAGAGTCAGCTCGCTACCCGCCATCACCTGCATACGCTTACGGGTGTTGGCGATATAGCTGGAGCTGGTGATGGAATCGACAAATACCCAGTCGCAGCTGGCTTTTTCTGGTGTAAACGTTACCAGCATAAAACCACGATTACCGGCATTCAGATACTTGAGGTCATCAATCAGAATGGTAATAGCGGACTCGAAAGAAGCCTGCAACGCCGCATCGCTACCAAACCCGGCATACACTTCCAGACCTGGCGACGTTACCGATGGGGTGGCAAATTCAACGCCGATGGCACTGTCACCCTGAGTCAACTGGCTGGCCCAGGCATTATGAGTGTCACCGGCCAGAGCAACCAGGTTAACGTCACGGGATTGACCCGCAATCTGCGCGTACAGTAGCTGGCGCGCCACTTCATAACCATCCCAGGCATCCAGATTGTAAGGCGCCGTGACTGCCAGTGCGGCGGCAACATCGGCATCAATATCCATACCCAGGCTCTGCATATACTTGGCCGTCGCATAGGTTTCCAGCATGGTCGCCAGCGCTTGCTGATCTTCAACCGTTGCCAGTGATGCCATAGCGGTCAGAATATCCGCTGGAATATACATGCGGCCCATCAACACTTGCTGACCCAGTACGTCCCAGGTGGCCCCCGAAGTCGCCAGACTATTACCAAACCAGGCCGATTGCTCATCCCCCAGCAAAACACGCGAGGTATCGGCCATCGCGGTCATAAACGCAGTAGTATCGAGGCCGCTGGCAGTCATGTAATTGGTATAATCCAGCTGCTTGCTACGGGCCAGAATACGGGTATCCAGCATATGCAGACGTACCAGGTCGCCAAAATCAAAGGCGCGGTAAATATGCGTATTATCTGACCCGGTACGGATTGGCAACCACTCATGATAGGCCTGCTCTGCCGCCGCACGACGATCGGCAAACGACCCTTCGGTCGTCTCGTCGTGATTTTCAGCGCCGTCCTTGTAGGCATCGTTGGCCAGTTCGTGGTCATCCCAGACGCAGATAAACGGCTTCGCCGCGTGCGCAGCCTGCAGGTTGGCATCGACATGGTACTGAGCGTAACGCTGACGATATTGCGCCAGCGTTGTAATCTCTACCGATGGTTCCGGCTCACGGCCTTCGGCATCTTCGGTAGGGTATTCATTGGTGCCGTATTCATACAAATAGTCACCAAGGTGTACAACCGCATCGGCATCACTGTCGGCAATTTCTTGATAGACGTTAAACAGCCCGGCAGGAAAGTTGGCACACGAACATACTGCCAGCTTGACGCTGCTGACACTGCCTTCTGGCAAGGTTTTGGTCTTGCCTACGGTCGAGCTTTCGCCATCCTTGCCAGAGAACTGATAGTAGTAGCTGGTGCCCGCAGACAAACCGGTGACATCCACCTTGACGGTATAGTCGCGTGAGGCATCGGTATACACAGTGCCAGAGGCGACAACGTCGGTCATCGCCGCATCGGTCGCCAGGGTATAGCCCACTTCCGCTTCGGCATCCGCCGTCGCCGATTCATCTGGCGTAACACGCGTCCAGAGAATAACCGCATCCGCCAGCGGATCGCCCGACGCTACCCCATGACCGAATACAAACACTGTCAGGTTGCGGCTGGACTCATTGTCGTCATCATCGGCAAAACAACCGGTAATAACCGCAGGAACGCTTACCGCGCTGGCCGTACCAGCAACCGATTGCAAAAAACGACGACGACTCAAACTTGGCGTATGTGACATGCTCAGACCTCAGAATAAAAATTAAGGCGTGATCCGCCCCATTAGTGCCTTAAAACACCCATAGTCGTGAATCTTTATTAAGAACTGAAGACAGCATGAATTTTCCCTACTGGCCTGTATGGCACGCGTCCATTAAACTCAACGACCTTTTTCACCGGCCGGGGCCAGATCGGAATGCTAGATAAGAATGCGTTGTCACAACTGCAATCTCTCAAACAGGAAATACACGACAGTGTTCCCAGGTTTGAGGGCAAGGTTCGGGCGACTGGCGGACGCTTCGGCTTCGTAGTCACGGACGATAACCAGCAGTTCTACATGTCACCGGAAGAAATGGAAAAGGTACTGCCGGGAGACAAGGTCGCTTTTCGTGTTGAGGAAGTCACCGAAAAGAAGACTCAAGCCATTGTCGAAAGTCTGATCAGTACCGAACTGAGCGATTTTTGCGGCACCTACATCGTCAAGGGCAAGGGTCACTTTATCCAGCCCGACCATCCAGCCTTGAACCGCTGGATTTTTGTGCCGCCCAAATCTCGCCAGAGTGCTGGAGATGGCATGCTGGTCAAGGGACATCTTTCCCAACATCCTTACCCTGCGGGTCGCGCCCAGGCGGAAATTGATGCGGTGATTGGCAGTAGCCAGGATGCCGGTATCGAAGCCCGCTACATGTGTCAGAAGTGGCACCTGACCACCGAGTTCACCGAGGCCGAATTACAACAGGCCAATGAACTGGCTGCGGCAGGCATCGACAGCTTCACCGCCGGACGTGTCGATCTGACCGGGCTGCCACTGGTAACGATCGACTCTGCCAGCACCCGCGATCTGGACGACGCCCTCTGTGCGACCGTCACCGATAACGGCTGGACGCTGCACATCGCCATCGCCGATCCGGCTGCTGTTATTCAACCGGGCACGGCACTTGATCTGATGGCGCGTGACCGCACGACCTCAGCCTACTTTGCCAACCTGGTCATTCCCATGCTGCCAGCAGCGCTGTCCGAACAGCTGTGCTCCCTGCAACCTGAGGTTACCCGTCTGGCACTGGTTGCCGAAGTGGCCGTCAATCAGGAAGGCGAATCCACCCTGATCGGTTTGCAGCAAGCACACGTCAAAAGCCACGCCAAGCTCAGCTACCAGCAAGTCAGTGAATTTATCGCTGACGCGCACCAGGGTGACATCGACGCCGCCTTGCAACCGTCGCTGGCGGCATTAAAAGACTGTACCAGAGCACTCGCCAGCCAGCGCAAAAAAGCCTGCCTGGTGATGGAAGACCGTCCCGACTATCGTCTGGTACTGGATGAAAATGGCAAGGTCAAGGACATCGTGCGGCAGGAACGCAACGACGCCCAACGCCTGGTCGAAGAATGCATGCTGGTGTGCAACCGCCTCTGTGCCGATTGGCTGCGCCAGCACGAGAGCGGCATTTTTATCGAACATGCCGGTATCCGTACCGAACGTATTGGCGATGTAACCAGTCTGCTCAAGGAACAGCTCGGGCTGGAAAAGAAACCCAAAATCAAATCGCTGGAAGATTACGTCAGCCTGATGAAACAGGCAGCGGCCTGTGACAGCGGACTGAACGTCAAGGACATCATCAGCCGCCAGCTTGAACGCAGCAACCTGACGCAGGAAGACAAACCCCACATGGGGCTGGGCTTCCCTCGCTACACCACCATGACGTCACCGTTACGTAAATACAACGACCTGCTGGTGCACCGCATGATTGCGGCGATTCTCGCCGCACAGCCCGCTCCCGAAGTGGATGCGCTGGCGCTGGCGGCCATTCAGGACAAGCAAACCAAAGCCCGGATCGCTGCCAACCAGACCGATACCTGGCTGAAGCTGCAGTGGTTAAAAACCCTGCCAGCAGAAGCCCAGTTTGATGCGGTTATCCAGTACGCCACCGCCAACAACATCATGGTGCGTTTTGAAGATTCAGGGATTGAAGGGCAGATAGACCGCCGCAAGGTAAAAGGCAACTGGGCATTTGACAGTAAAACCCTGTCGCACAGCAATGGCGAGCAGACGCTGGCCATTGGTCAGACGGTTCGGGTTAGTGTCTTGACACTGGAGCCGGACGCCCGCGAACTCAAGCTGGCCTTGCAGGAGTAACAACCATCCGTTGGGGACGACCCGCCGTGGTCGTCCCCAACTCTTTCATCTCCAACTCTTTCTCTTTTTCATTGCCAACTTTTTCATTTCCAACTCTTTCATTTCTAACGTTACTCAGTTGACTCGGGTTTGAATGGTCAGCGTCTGAACGTCAGTATCCCGATTACTGACCGGTGAGCGCTCGTCTTGCCAATCCCCCGGCTGCGCGGTCGGTTGCCCGGTGCGGGATACACGCGCAATCAGCGTCAGTTGGTCAAAACCGCTAATCGTCATACCCGGTGCCATCGCCTGGGCATCGGTCAGAATCACCTGTGTTGGCAAATCAGCGACTTTCAAGCGCTGAACCGCCAGGGGCATCGGCGGGCCAGTCACGGCTTTGGCCAAGACAAACACCAGATCATCCGGCGCAACCGCCGCTCGCGCTTCAGCAGTGATATCGACCGTGATGGTTAACCTGACCCGTTCCAGCCAACTCAGATCAACCGTAATCCCCTGCGACTCCAGCTGTTCCGCAGCACGATGAATTCCCTGTGCCAGCACCTGGGATTCCGGCCCTTCCGGCAAACCTTGCCACAATGCTTTCCAGTGGCTGATGGCGCGTTCGTGCTTGCCCAGTTCAAACGCCAGAATACCGGCCATACCCAGCGCCTGACGACTTTGGGGGTTGAGCGTCAAGGCTTCATCCAGCAAGGCATAGGTGGACTCATCGGCTTGCTGATCGGCAGCAAAGAATTGCGCTTCGGCCATCAAGGTCAAGGTTGCCGCACGATCGGCGCTGGCATCGTCAGGCAAAGCATCAAGAATGCTGGCAAACGCCTCGGTAGCACGGTGGTATTCGCCACTGGCACTGAGCAGACGTGCATTCAGATAGGCCCATTCCAGATTGTCAGGATCATGCTGTGCTTCTGCAGCCAGTCGTTGTATCAACTCCTGCCGTTCCGGTGTGGTCAGTTCCACCTGCTCGCCCTTGTCCAGCAAGGCGCTGGCGCGCAAGGCATTGTCAGAACCCCAGAAGCTGTACAGCAGCATCGAACCCAGCAGCGCAATCGCCGCCATGCTGCCCAGCATTAGCCAGCTGCCAGAAGTTTTGTCTGCGCTGCTTTGGCGCGCATCGGCACTGGCCAGAAACTCACGATCCAGCTCCAGCTGTAATGCCGCCTGTTCGGTATCGTTCAAATCGCTACTTTTTACTTCGTTGGTGCGTTCCTGATACAGCCGCAGGTTTTCTTCGCTTTGCTGATTGGTTTCAGGCCGGAACCACACCGGGCGATACAGCAACGCCACCAGTGGCAGCAACAGGATCAACAACATCCAGATCATGGGTTATTCGCCTTTTGGTCATTCGATGAATCCGCCGTCACTGCGGCTTTTAATTGTTCAAGACGCTGACGTTCTGCATCCGTTAGTGGTGCCGGTACCGGTGCCTTGCGCTGATTACGACGCATCTGTCTCAGCACCAGCAGCCCCAATAAAAACGCCAGCAACGGGCCGAACCAAAGCAGGTAGGTTTCAGCACGAACCGGGGGTTTGTAACGGACAAAATCGCCGTATCGGGCCACCAGATAACCCACAATCTGATCATCACTCTGGCCTTCATTCATCAGCTCATACACCTTCTCGCGCATATCTCCAGCTACCGGGGCATTGGAGTCTGCCAGATTCTGGTTCTGGCATTTGGGGCAGCGCAATTCTTCAGCCAGGTGCTGGAAGCGGGCAATATCAGCAGGGTCTTCAAACGGGTACTTGTAGCCATTAACAACGGCCTGGGCTGCTACTGCAGCAAGCAGCAGCAATAACCCTGCCAGCCAGTGGCGAAATGGATAACGCATCACGGCAGGCTCTCAAATTCAGGTTTCAGAGTGGCCCAGACTCGGGCATTGAGATCACCCACATGGCGACCCCGAATAACCCCGCTGCCATCAATCAAAAAGGTTTCCGGTGCGCCGTAAACCCCTAGCTCCAGCCCCAGCTTGCCGTCGGTATCGGACAGGTTCCAGCGATAGGGATTGCCGTATGACGCCAGCCATTGCCTGGCCTTGCTGTCCTCGTCCTTGTAGTTGATACCAAAGATACGAACCCCTTCAGAAGCCAGCAGGTTAAGAAAGGAATGCTCAGCCTTGCAGGTTGGGCACCAGGTGGCCCAGACATTCACCAGCGCCCGCTTGCCCAGCAAATCCTTGCGACTAACCACTTCACCGGTTTCCAGCGAGATCATCTCAAATTCAGGGAACGGCTGGCCAACCAACGGCGACGGCAGAACCTCTTTGTCCTTACGGTCGATAGTGAGAAAAAACAACCCGGCCAAAATAGTAAAGCCCACCAACGGGACAAACAGAATAAACCGGTTCATACCGCCACCTCCGTTGTTGCCGACTGACTGGGTGCGGACGGATCCTGTACCAACCGTCGGGGCTGGCGATAACGTTTATCGAACATTGCCATCAAGCCACCCAGCGCCATAAATATTGCTCCCAGCCAGACCCAGCGCATAAAGGGTTTGACCTGTAACCGCATCCCCCAAGCACCGTTCTCCAGCGGTTCGCCCATTGACACATACAAATCGCGGAACAGGCTGACGTCGATGGCGGCTTCAGTCATCACCGATCCACGTGCACTGTAGCGCCGTTTTTCCGGCATCAGCTCACCAATCTGACGCTCACCGTCATAGACCCGGAAACGAATGGCATCAGCCTGATAGTTAGGGCCGCGAATCTGCCCTGCTTCGACAAATTCAAAGCGGTAGTCACCCAGCGTGTGGCTGTCGCCCGGTGCCATACGAACAGACACCTCCTGACTGTAATTGGCCACCATGGTCACCCCCACCACCGTGACTGCCACACCAATGTGCGCGAGAATCATGCCGTTAAAACTGAGACTCAGCGACGGAATACGCTGGAGCTGGCCACGGCATTTTTTCCAGACTTCAGCAAGACTGGCCAACACCAGCCAAATCGCAATGCCCATCCCCAGCATTACCTTGCCATTCAATTCACCAGAGACAATCAAGGGTGTCGCCACTCCCAGTACCAGCGCCGCCAGCGCCGCCAGACCCAGTTCCCGCCCAAGGCGGCTGAATTGGTCACTTTTCCAGCGTGAAATGGCACCAATACCGATAATCAGGGTTAACACCACACTCACCGGCACAAACATAAAGTTAAACCAGCTCGCCCCCACCGATATTTTGCCCATGCCGAGGAAATCGATCAGCAGTGGATACAGGGTACCGAGCAGGATCGCAAAGGCAGCAACCAGCAATAACAGGTTGTTCATTAACAAAAAGCTTTCCCGCGACAACCACTCATAACGTCCCACCGACGCAACAGTCGGCGCTTTGAGCGCATAAATCAGCAGCGAGCCACCGACACAGATCCCCAGCAGCGCCAGCACAAACACACCCCGCTCTGGATCGGAAGCAAAGGCATGAACCGAGGTCAACACCCCGGAACGTACCAGGAAGGTGCCCAGCAGACTGAGCGAAAAGGCAAAGATTGCCAGTAGCACCGTCCAGCTTTTAAACAGTCCGCGTTTTTCGGTGACTGCCAGTGAGTGCATCAGAGCAGTTGTTACCAGCCAGGGCATCAGCGAGGCATTCTCAACCGGATCCCAGAACCACCAGCCGCCCCAGCCCAGTTCGTAGTAGGCCCACCAGCTGCCAAGCGCGATACCAATGGTCAGAAAAATCCACGCAGCGGTTGTCCAGGGACGCGACCAGCGTGCCCAGGCGGCATCCAGACGACCACCCAATAAAGCCGCAATGGCAAAGGCAAACACCACCGACAGGCCAACGTAGCCCATATACAAGGTGGGCGGGTGGACGATCAGACCAAAATCCTGCAACAGCGGATTCAGGTCACCGCCCTCAGAGGGAACCGACGGCAAGGTTCTGGCGAACGGGTTGGAGGTTTCCAGTGTGAACAGAATAAATCCGGTCGAGACCAGCCCCATGATGCCCAGCACCCGCGCCAGCATTTCCAGCGGTAACGAACGACTGAACAGCGCCACGGCGACGCCCCAGCAGCCCAGCAAGGTGACCCACAGCAATAACGACCCTTCGTGAGCACCCCATACCGCGCTGATCTTGAACGGCGTCGGCAAGGCAGAATTACTATTGGTGGCCACATAAGTGACAGAAAAATCATCCACCACAAAACACCAGGCCAGCGTCACCAGACTGATCAGCAGAAACAGCGCCTGTGCCGCCGCCAGTGGCCGGGCATACGCCATCGCCAAGGTATTCCCGGCACGGACGCCCCACAGTGGCACCAGGGTTTGCAACACCGCCACCAGAAACGCCATGATCAACGCCAGCTGGCCAAACTCCGGGATCGACGACAAGGTGCCGTAGGCTTCGGTAAACATCAGTACGCTCCGCCGGTTTTGATCGATTCAGAGATCGAATAAGACGCTGGTTTCGACGCCGCGTCCTGCAGCGCCTGCTTGCCTTCTTCGTGAGCCTGCTCCAGCGCATCCTTCACTTCGGGCGGCATGTAATTTTCATCGTGCTTGGCCAGCACTTCGGATGCCTGGATCACGCCATGTTCATCCAGCTTGCCCAGCGCCACAATCCCCTGCCCTTCGCGGAACAGATCCGGCAGGATACCTTCATAATGAATCGGCACCGTCGCCGCACCATCGGTGACATTAAAAGTCACCGCCAGCCCCTGATCATCCCGTTGCAGGCTGCCCTTGACCACCAGGCCACCGGCACGAATGGTACGGCCGACCGGCACGTCACCACTGGCAATCTGGGTGGGTGTCTGGAACAGGTTGATATTCTGGCTGAGGGAGTACATCAACAACCCCACGGCAACACCAAACCCGATCACCAAAAACAGAATCAGCGTCAGCCGTTTCTTTCGTTGTGGATGCATGTCAGTTTTTCTCCTCGTTAACAACAGTTCGGTCGGGGCTGGCCTGTTGCGCACGACGATCGCGACGCAGATGCTGCCCTTGTTGCCGAATCAAACGACGGCGCTGCATCATCGGCAGCACCAGATTGGCGATAATCACCAGCGCACTCAGCCCATACGACAGCCAGACATACAAGCCATGGCGACCCATGGCGAGAAACTCGCTGACACTGTGAAATTCCATCAGTGACGTCCCCCTGACATTTCTGGCAACGCCTGTACCCAGCTGCGCTTGCGCTCGTGCCAGAGAATTTCATTACGGGTGCGCAAAATCACCAGCAAGGCAAACAGCACGTACGTGGTTAAAATCATGATCAGCAGCGGTATCAGCATATCCGGGTGCATGCTTGGTTTTTCGGTCAACTTCAAGGTCGCCGGTTGATGCAAGGTATTCCACCACTCCACCGAGTATTTGATGATGGGAATGTTCACCAGCCCCACCAGCGCCAGAATCGCGCCAGCCTTGTGACTGGCTTCTTCTGACTCGATCGCCCGCTGCAATGCCATCACCCCGAAGTAGAGGAACAACAGCATTAACATCGAGGTCAAGCGTGCATCCCAGACCCACCAGGTACCCCAAGTCGGCTTACCCCAGATCGCTCCGGTAAACAGTGCAATCAGACAAAAGCTGGCCCCTACCGGAGCCACCGCACGGGCCACCCAGGCGGCCATTTTCATTTTCCAGATCAGGAACACCGCCCCGGCAAGCGCCATCATGACAAAACCACTCTGGGCCACAAGTGCCGCCGGAACATGAATATAAATGATGCGAAAACTGTTGCCTTGCAGGTAATCCGCTGGCGCATACAGCAAACCGAGTACCAGCCCGACCACACCGCCCACCACTGACAACAAACCCAGCCAGAAGATCCATTTTGATGTCAGTTCATAAAACCATTTGGGCGAACCCAGGCGGTGATACAGCCGTACAATCCACTGCCACATAAAATCCCCGATCAAAAACGTGCGCCTAGCGCGACAAATTCAGTTTCAGTGCTGCAGCCGAAGCAAACGGCGTCAGGCACACAGAAAGCGCCAACATGGCGCCCAGAAAACCGATCTGGCCATTGTATGCCATCCCCAGCCCGGCGTGATAAACCGCACTGGCAGCAAAGATCAAAACCGGCACATACATAGGCAAAATCAATAGGCTCAATAGCAATCCGCCGCTGCGTACCCCGGCGGTCAACGCCGCACCCACAGCCCCCAGCAAACTCAGGATCGGCGTCCCCACTGCCAGGCTCAGCAACATCGCCAGGTAGGCGTCATTAGGCAGCGCCATCATCAATCCCAACACCGGTGCCATCAGCGTCAGCGGCAAACCGCTGCAGAGCCAATGCACCAGCGCCTTGGCCAGTGCCAACAGATAAAGCGACTCACCCGACGCCAGCCACTGTTCCAGAGTGCCGTCCTCGACATCCGCCTTGTAGAGCGCATCGAGCGACAGCAAGGTCGCCAGCAAGGCACCCACCCAGATCACACCACCGGCAATGCGCGCCAGAAAGTCAGGATCCGGATCCACCGCCAGTGGAAACATCGCCACCACCATTAAAAAGAACATCAAGGGGTTGAGCCACTCACCGGGATTTCGTCCGGCCAGCAGCAAGTCCCGCTTAATGGTCGCGACGACCAGGCTCATGAGAGTCCTCCCGCCAACGCCAGTTCACCCAGATCCAGACGTGTGAGCGAAGGAATATTCTGCAAGGCATGATGACTGGTAATAATGACCGCGCCATTGCGGGCGACATGCTGCTGGATCTGTGTTTCAAGCCAGGCAACACCGGCAATATCCAGCGCCGTAAACGGCTCATCCAGAATCCACAACGGTGCCGGTACAATCGCCAGACGCGACAAGCCGACGCGGCGCTGCTGCCCTGCCGACAGCTGATTACAAGGCGTCTCTTCATAGCCGCCCAGCTCGACCGCCTCCAGTGCCCGCCAGAGATCATCTTCAGTAATAACCGCTGGCTGCTCTGCAGCCATCCACGGGCTAACCAGCCAGCGCAGATTTTCCAGCGGCGTCAGCGCCCGCTTGATCGCCGCCAGATGGCCGAGATACAGACGTTGACGGGCGTAATCGGAAAAAACGGCGGATAGCGGTTGGCCATGCCACTGCAACGCCCCGTCAAAATCGCGATTCAAACCGGCAAGCAACCGCAACAAGGTGGTTTTACCCGCGCCATTAGGGCCAGCCAGCTGTAACAAATCGCCATTATTGACGGCCAGGTTCAGGCGATCGAACAACACCCGGTCATCGCGCTCACAATACAACTGAGTTGCGCTCAGAGACACACTGTTATCGCTATAACGATTCGCCATTCAAACCCCGGTAGTTGTGCCAAATCAGTTGCCACTGCCAATAACGGCGGGCGCATTATATACAAAAACCGTACCGACTGTGGCTTGACCCGGATGGGTCATTCGATCAATTTGTCTCATTCATCAGACGCACTTCAGATCCTGCCTCAAGCGCCGATAACAGGGTACAGCCAAAAAGGTAGCGAGCGATGACAGGACAAGGCAAAACCGAGTTTATCAATGCGTATTTTGAGTCGATTGTTAGCGCCGTCGTTTCGACGCACAGTCATTGACTCACAGTCATTGATACGCACAGTCATTGACAGATACGCCCTCAACCTATGCAGGAGGTAACCGATGATCCGATTCAGGCCGACGTGTTACCCGGTTGGCAATGGCGCTGAGCGCTACCTGCCAAGCCTGGACGGGAGCCTGGCGTGAGGCCGCTGATTACGAGCGATTTACTGCAACGTACCGCGCTGGAAACACCCGCCCGGCGCGAGCCGGTGATACAGGCGCGAGTATTAACCAGTACCCCCTCTGCCGACGCTACCGCCCGGCGCTACAACCTGACATTGGTCGTAGCCGATCAACAGCTGACGGTGAACAGCGAACAGGATTTTGCACCGGGAACACGCCTGACCATGGTTCTCAAACCGGGGCCAGCGCTGACGGTGATCAAAGCGGATGCCCAACACAGCGGCCAGCCGTCCCAGTCCACATCAGCCCCACCGGAACAGGCTATTGCCCGCCTGCTGGCCTCGCGCTTACCCCTGCAACCTCCAGCCTCACGACCAGCACCGTTTACAGCTGCACCGTTTACCTCAGCACTGTCTACAGCGGCACCATTGGCTGGCCTCACTTACCCACCCAGTCAGAGCACCAGCAGTACAACCTCCAGCCCGATAACCACAACGACCAATACAAGCACGAATGTCATCGGCGTCCTGATGCAGCGGCTACAAACTCCGTCCTCCGCCCAGCCCAGGGGCAACCGCCCTTTGCCCACACCCGTCAGTCCATCTCTGACGACCCCATCAAACACCCCATCAAACAATGGCACCACGACACCCGGTTTGAGTCAGCAGACGCAAGCGTTGTTACAACACTGGCATAACCAGCTGCCACAGGCAGGTGGGCGTGATGCCGCCGCGATCAAAACAGCCATTCAACAATCCGGGGTTTTTCACGAAGCCCAGCTATTAGCCAAATTGAACGCCGCCGTGAGCGGCCCAGGCAACTCAGATAATAGCGGCAGCGGCAAAATGTCAGGCATCGCCGAGCAGCTATGGCAACGCCTGGCGGCATTATCGCCAGCGCGACCACAGATGCCAGCAGCCACGACAACGCCAGAGCAAACAGCCCCCTTACCATTGAGCCAGCAAGCCCGGCAGCCATCACAACCATTACAACAAACGTTGCAGCAGATCAGCCAGAATTACAGCCAGCAAATGGCCGCCGCAGTAGCGGATGTCAGCGACAGTACGCCGAGTCTGACCAACCTCAAGGCCGTACTGGCACAGAGTATTCTGGATCTGGAAGGCAACCACTCGCGCTCGCGCACCATTCCATTAAGCTGGACGCTGGCGTCAGAAACACCCCTCAGCCGACAGCTAAAGCAACTGCTAGCCGGTATTGAAACCCGACAACTCAACATGGCCAGCGAGCCGCGTTCCTTGTTGCAGACCTTACTGCTGTTAAAGGACGGTGAGGCCTTGCAGCAGGTACGGATTGACGTGCAACGCCAGGACGGTTCTCCCCACAGCGCCGAGCAACGTCCGCCAGAACCACGCAGTAGCGAAGCGGCCAGCACCAATAGCCCACATTCACCACCCGCACATAACAGCGACGACCCCAACGCCCAACACCAGCACAGCCCGCCATCAGCGGCGGCACAACGCCAGCCGGTGTGGCAGCTCAAATTACATTTCGAACTGGAACAATTTGGGCCGCTGGATGTGGAGATCCAGCTGGGCTGGCCCAGGCTGGACATCACTTTCTGGTCATCCCAACAGCACACCCGGCACACGCTGAGCGCCGCCTTGCAGCCATTACGCCAGCGGCTGCAAGCGCTAGGAGCAGAAGTACAACAAATGGAAGTGCGTCACGGCTCACTGCCCGTCGGGCAGCAAAACGTTATTACCCAACGACTGGTGGATTTGCACACATGAGTATTCCGGATTCCCTCAAACAGGCCAACCAGGCCATTGCACTGAGTTATCAGCCCGAGCAGACAGGCACCCCACGCATCAGTGCCAGTGGCGAGGACGAACTGGCCCAGGCCATTATTGAACTGGCGCTGGCCCATCAGGTGCCGGTCTATGAAAATGCCGCGCTCACTCGTTGGCTGGGGCAAATGGCGGTTGGCGATGAAATCCCTGAGCCGCTGTATCAGGTAATTGCTGAAATTCTGGCAGTGGTGTATCAGCTGCAAGGCAAAACGCCGGATGGCAGCTGAAACGCTCAGACGAGATCGACCACCCGCTTTTTCACCGCCTCGACCAGCCAGTCGGTATGAGTACGCACCATATCTTCCGGGATCAGTTCCACACCTTCCAGCAACTGTGGCAGCGCCTGGTATTGATAACAATCCACCAGCCCGTGAATGGCGGTAATAAAATACAGTGTAATACGCTGGCGCTCGACATCACTTTGCTCTGCCAGCCCGTCAATCGCATCCGTCAGTAACATCTGTGCATGGCGTTGCCATTCTTCCAGCAAACGATCCAGCTGCATGGCCGCGAGGCCGTCATCCTCATCGGCCAGCCCCGGACGAATCCGGGGCGGCTGAAACATCAGCTGATAATAACCGGCATAGTCCCGCGCAAAACAGATCAACTGGCGGGCCAGACGGTGCAGAGAGTCAAGTGAACTGGTGCTGTCCATCAATGCCAGGTTGGTATCGTGAAACAGCATTTCGAAGCCACGACGACGAATGTGCAGCAGCAAGGACTCCTTGCTGGGAAAATAATTGTAAATATTGCTGGCGGTCATTCCCAACTCAGCAGCCAGCTTACGCATGGACAGATAATGAAAACCGACATCGGCCATGACGCCAGCAGCGCTATCCATGATGCGCTCACGCTGGCAAGCGATTTCTTCCGGTGAAAACGGCTTCTTGGGCATGACTACTCCTGGTCGTTGCAATGGAAGACGGCAAGCATATTCAGGGTCTGACGGCCCGACAGCTTGACCGCCAAGGTTAACGGGAACCAATACCAAATCAAGTCAAATGAGTGAGTAAAACGTCGCAGTGACCAGACCAAAGCATAACGGCCCTACTATAGGTTTCTCTTGATGCAGGGCAACTCGACCCGTCATCAATTTATTTAACATTCGCTCAGATAACAGCATATGGCACATACAAGCGAAAGCGCCATGCCCATACCTGCCAACCGGATCAAATCAAAAACAGACAGCAGCAGGATGCATCTGAAATATCACGCTGCCAGAGCTGCCCGGCAGGCATGGCCCATCACGAGGTAAACTCAGCATGAATCACACTGTTTCCTGGGATCCTTTGCTGATCCAGCGTTATAACCGTCCCGGACCGCGCTACACGTCCTACCCGACGGCAGTTGAATTTGTACCGCTCGACAATGACATCCTTGAACGCCAGGCCTATGCCGAACGCAACCCTGAACGGCCACTGTCGTTGTACCTGCACATCCCTTTCTGTCGCCATGTCTGCTACTACTGCGGCTGCAACAAGATTGTGACCAAGGACATGAGCCGCGCAGCCCCTTATCTGGAATATCTGAAAGACGAAATCCGCCGTAAACATGCCCTGCTTGGTGGTAACCAGGGAGGCCGTATTGCTCGTGTCGAACAACTGCACCTTGGTGGTGGCACTCCGACTTTCCTCAGTGACGAACAACTGCAGGATCTGGTTTCTTTCCTGCGCGAGACCTTTGAATTCAGCACTTCGGAAGACGCCGACTACTCCATCGAAATAGATCCGCGTGAATTACGTCCCGGTACACTGACACTGTTACGCCAATTGGGTTTCAACCGCCTCAGTTATGGCGTGCAGGATTTGCAGCCAGAGGTACAGCAAGCTGTCAATCGGCTGCAGCCGGAAGCAATGATTCGGGAAGTGATGGCAAAAGCACGGGTGCTGGGATTCCGCTCTATCAATATTGACTTGATCTACGGCCTGCCCCATCAAACACGGGACAGCTTCGACCAGACACTGGATACCATGATCGAGCTGAGCCCGGATCGACTGTCGGTGTTTAATTACGCCCACTTGCCAGAGCGCTTCAAGCCACAGCGTCGTATCAACGCCGAAGATCTGCCGTCGGCGCAGGAAAAACTGGTTATTCTCGGACACTGTATTCAGCGCCTGACAGCAGCGGGCTACCAGTATATTGGCATGGATCACTTCGCCCGACCGGATGACGAGCTGGCGCTGGCCCAGACTGCAGGCAAATTACATCGTAACTTCCAGGGCTATACCACCCATGGCGATTGTGACCTGCTCGGATTCGGCGTGTCTTCCATCAGCCAGATTGGCGACTACTATCTGCAAAACCAGGTCAGTATGGATGGCTATACCGCAGCGCTGGACAAACCGCAGCTGCCAGCCAACAAATACTGCAAGGTAACCCGCGACGACCAGATCCGGCGGCGGGTCATCAGCGAATTATTGTGTCATCTCCACGTCGACTTCTCTGCTATTGATGCCGAGTTCCAAATCAACAGCCGCGACTACTTGTTACCATCACTGCGACGTCTTGATCCCATGGTGAACGACGGGCTGGTGACCATTACCGACAGCGGCGTCGCTATCCGTGACAAGGGCCAATTATTGGTGCGTAATGCCTGCATGGCCTTCGACGAGTACATTTACCAGCATGAGCAACAACGTTTCTCCAGAGCCATCTGATTCTGGCTGGCGACAAGGCTACCGGGCCAGACCCCGCTGGCAACGCTGGGGTATCGAACTACTACTGGCCTTCCTCGTGGTAACACTGCTGAGCCAGTGGCTCAGCCGTCACCTGCTTGACCGCAATACCCCCTTTCCGGCGCTGACCCTCACCCGTCTTGATGGCCAGCCCGTGCTACTGCCCGACGCCACTCAGGCACCCAAGACCACTCTGGTGTATCTGTTTGCGCCATGGTGCAGTGTCTGCCGGGTCAGCATGCCAGCGCTGAAGTGGCTGGACAGCGACGACATCCGTATCATTGCCATCGCGCTGGACTGGCGCAACAAGTCTGAAGTGGCCAATATGGTCCAGTCCGTACACTACGCTGGCACCACCCTGCTGGGTGATGCGGAGACCGCCAGACAACTCAATATCCGGGGCTATCCGAGTTACTACGTAATCGATCAACATGGCAACATTCGCTTTGCCGATCAGGGCCTCAGCACCTTGCCCGGACTCTGGCTACGAACCCGCCTGGCCAACCAGGAATAACCCGACAAACCGGCTCTCCTCAGAATGCACTCCAGCCTGTCGCCGCAATATGACCACGCCAATAGTGCCAACCATCCTCGTCAAACTGCAGATACACGGTACGAGCGAATGGCTTGTCGAAGGATTCGGCACTGCGGCGGAACAGTCGCTGTTGTTTGAACAAGGGTAACCTGGCCCAGGGTGACAGAGCCTCGACGTACCACTCCAGATACACCTCGGCGTACCAGGCATCATCCACCCAATAGGCTGGAGACACCGACACCACACGCTTCAGAGCCGGGTGGCCGTACTGTAAACGCTGCCCATCCGGACTGTCGATCCAATCGCTGCCAGGGCCAGATCGATACTGCCACAGCGCAGCAATACGCCGTCGGCCATTGCTTTCGTCGATCATCTGAATGCTTTCCTCGCGGCTGACCAGCCGCTCCTCTGCCAGCACCGACAACCAGCGAGCCAACCTGGACTGCTCGGTCTTCGGTATCAGCAATGGCAAGGTAATACCGTCCCAGATCAATAATTCATGGGTAATAGATTGAACTACCAGCGCCTCCGCATCCTCGAAGAGCAGTTCAGGTTGAACCGCCGGAGCGGCCCAGGCTAACACCCGATCGACCCAGACAATGCCAAGCACGGGCAACAGCACCAACAAAACAGACGCAACATCCGCGACAAAGCCGCAGCTGAAATATTTTTGTAATGACGGTTCACGAATGTAGTTCATATCAATACCATAGCGCTTCTTGGGACGAATGTCGGACATGTCACCCAAATGTCATACGCACGCCGTAAATTCGGCCAGATTAATTCAACAGTCAGGTATTACCATGCAGCAAGCCACTGCTCCCCAGAGCGCCGTCAGCAGCGACTCTCCACTCGTGGCCCGGGTGACTCAGGATCCCGTTGAAATTCGCCAGGCACTGGCACTGCGTTACCGGGTGTTTGCCGAGGGAATGGGGGCGCACATCGATAGCGGTGAAGCGGGGATTGACCGCGATCACTTCGATGATATCTGTCTGCACCTGATTGTTAAGGACGTCAACAACGACCGTGTTGTCGGTTACAGCCGTATTCTCACCAACGAACTGGCGAATCAGGCAGGCGGTTTTTATTCGGCTACCGAATTTGACCTCGGCAACATCGTCAAACCAGGTCATAGCTATATGGAAATCGGCCGCACTTGCGTCGATCCCGATTTCCGCAGCGGTGCCGTGATCGGCTTGCTGTGGTCCGGTCTTGCCCAGTTCATGTCAGCCCACAACATTGATTTCCTGATGGGTTGCGCCAGTATTTCCCTGAATGAAGGGTATGCACGAGCAATCGCCATCATTAATTACTTGAGAGAACAACATTTTTCACCCGCCGATACACGGGCAGAACCTCGCTTGCATATGCCACGTATCGATGTCGATATGGATGGTGCCAGCCTGGTGCCGCCACTGTTAAAAGCTTACCTGCGTATTGGCGTCAAGGTGTGTGGCGAACCCTGCCTCGACAAGGACTTTAATGTTGCCGATGCACTGATCCTGCTCAGCCGCGACAACATCAACCAGCGCTATCTGCGCCATTTCACCAAAACTGAAGGTCAGGGTTAACTCTGCGCGGATGCTGCTATTGTCGCAGCCATCCTGATACCCATTCCTCTGCTAAGCTGAAACCTGACTCCAACATTAACCGGGCGACGTCAACACCGTCGCCGCGAGGATCAGGAATGAACAAGATCAACATCAGTGACGCGCTGATCGCGATTTGGGACCTTATCGAAGGGCTCGAAACGGGATACTGGGAAGCCAGCTCAATGGACGCCAAGGATCAGCTGTTTAATTTGCTGCAGGTGTTGCAACGGGAGTACATCGAGCTGCTCAAACTCAGCGTGCAGGATCACCATTTCGAATACGAAGTGATCAGCCTGCCACCTCAGCAGCTGCATGACCTGATGATCAACCTCCAGCGAGACGTAACCCGACATTGCCCCCGCAACAGCACTCGGCAGCAACTTGCAACACTGGCCGATACCCTGCTCACCGGGCTGACTGGCTGACCAGATCCGCAGCTATATGGCGGGCGCGGCCGCTACGCTTGGCCCGGTAAAGTGCCTCATCAGCAGCAGCGACCGCCGTTATTACCGGATCATCCATCAGCGGCTGAAACCAGGCGCTGCCGATACTGACACTGAGTAATGGCCCGGCCGGAGATCCGGTATTCAGCAGTTGCAGATCAGCAATCGCCCGCAGCATACGTTGCGCCACAATTGCAACGCCTTCCGGCTCAATCGACGGCAGGACGACCGCAAACTCTTCCCCCCCGTAGCGAGCAACCAGATCGTGAGAACGATTGACGGCTTCATCAAGTGCGCCAGCCACCTTGCGCAAGGCTTCATCGCCCTGAGGATGTCCGTATTGATCGTTAAACGCCTTGAAAGCATCAATATCAATCATCATCACCGCCAGACCGCTCTGGTGCCGCTGCGCTCGACGCCACTCCGCCAGCAAAAAATCATCAAAACGCCGTCGATTGGCAATACCTGTCAGGCCGTCGGTGGTGGTTAACGCCTCAAGCTGGCGCAGACGCCGACGCTGGCGGGCCAGCACGCCCAGCCGGGCAGCAACCAGAGTCGACCGCAACGGTCGTCCCAAATAGAGAGCCGCGCCAGCGTCCAGTGCCATCACTTCCTGATCAATATCAGCCGTACCAATCGCTACCACATCAACGTGGCGATGCAGCGGATCCATCGTCCAGCGCGCCATAAAAGCGGCAAAATCAAGTGTCGGCAAATCCACTGCCAACAGCAGCAACTGAGGATAAAACTCGGGTTGCTGTAAACAGTCTTCCAGCTGTGCCACCGACGTCAGATTCATGACCCGACTGGCCGCTGGCAATACGTCGCCAAACAACGCCTGGTCAGCCAGGCTGGCATCTGCGACCAAAACAGTCAGAGGCTTATTCATCTTCAGAGGAACCATTTGCTATGAATCAATACTTACAATTTGTCATCATAACGAGACAAACAACACCCGCCGCTACAAAAAAATAACAGACTTTTTATCATCGTCGACCAGAGCCGCCTGGAAATACACAGCCGTCAGCTATTTTTGGGGTCAACCCCCAACCTCGTATACACTGCCCGCCAACTACCGTGACCAAGGAGCAAAATATGTCACCGCAAACCACTTTACGGATCATCACCCGCCCCTTCCTGCCACTGAGTCTGTTCGCCACACTGGCGCTGCTACTGTCCGGCTGTGAGCAGGCGACAGAAACACCTGCCAGCCAGTCCCCAGAAACACAGGCACAGGCACAGGCACAAGACAAGCCGACACCAGCCCTGCCTACTGCAGAAGTGAAAACCAAACCGGTACAAGCTGCCAAGAGCCCGGTGCACGCCAGTACCTCATCGACACTGCCCAACTTCGCTAGCTATACCGATGTCAAACAGAAGAAAAAAGCCTTCTTCAGCTACATGCTGAACCTGGTCAAGCGTGCCAATGCCAATGTACTCAAGGAACGTACTGCCGTTAAACAATGGGACACCAGCAAAGCCGCAAACAGCACCATCAGTGCTTTAGTTGAAAAATATCGGGTCGAAGACACTCTGTCAGCAACCGAACAGAAAGCCTTGCTGCTCAAACGTGTCCAGGTCATTCCTCCATCCCTGGTACTGGCACAAGGGGCGAATGAAAGCGCCTGGGGTACCTCCCGTTTTGCCCGCCAAGGTAACAACTTTTTTGGTCAATGGTGCTTTTCCAAAGGCTGCGGCATTGTGCCAAGCCAGCGTAACGACGGGGCTGCCCATGAAGTAGCCAAATTTGATGACCCGCTGGAATCAGTCGAAAGCTATATTCGGAATCTGAACAGCCACCCGACCTACCGGAAGCTACGAGACCTGCGTAGCACCGAGATGGCCAAACAGGGCTACCCCACCGGTATTAACCTGGCGGCCGGCCTGGAAGGCTACTCTGAACGAGGCCACGAATACATCAAGGAAATCCGCAGCATGATCCGGTTTAACAAGCTCGACCAGCTCGACCCCGGCGTGCTGGCCGACCTCAAGGCAAAGACACAGGAAGGATAATTTGAGCGCGCCAGACCGTCGTTTCAGCCAGCGCCACGATGCCGCTCCATTAAAAGTGGAGCTGTGTCAGCGTAACTGGCTGGGCCAGTGGCAACCACCCCACCATGCCATTGCACTGGAGATCACTCTGGATGGGCTGTCCATTCTGTCGCCCCTGAAAATCCGCCGGGGCCAGCGGCTGCTGATCGCCATCGGCAACCGTCACCACAGTTTGCAACAGCTCACTGCCGCCGTGGTTCAGCAAACCCCGCAAGGTCGCGATTTCATCTACAAATTGCACTTTGAACTCGACTCTCTGTCAGACAGTTCACGCCAAAGTGCAGAAGCCGTTCTGCAACGACTGCTCACCAGCCCCGCTGGCTGAGCAGTCAACCTCGATTGAAGGCAGAAACAGCCTCCATCCCGGCTTGACCCAGGCAAAACGGTAGGGTTTTATGCTGCCTCGACAAAGAATCTCGGCCATTCAATAACGATAACGAAGAACGCTCCCATGCCCGCATTTCTGACCGGACTGATCGCCAGCCTGCTGTTAATCTTAAACACCCTGATTTGGGCGCCATTATTGATCGGCCTGGCCTTGCTGAAATTACTATTGCCCATTCCCGTGGTACGAACGACTCTGAGTTGGCTGGTCGATGGCTGCGCCAGCCGCTGGATTGCCTGCAATTCCGGCTGGATGAAGCTGACTCAGGCCATGGACTGGCAGATAGAACGACCTGACAAACTGACGCCGCAAGGTTGGTATTTTGTCGTCAGCAACCACCAAAGCTGGGTGGATATTCTGGTGCTGCAACACTGCCTGAATGGTCATATTCCCTTGCTCAAATTTTTTCTCAAACAAGAGCTGATCTGGGTACCGATTATGGGGATCGCCTGGTGGGCACTCGACTTTCCGTTTATGAAGCGTTACAGCAAAGCCTACCTGGCCCGCCATCCGGAAAAACGCGGACAGGATCTCAACACTACCCGCAAGTCCTGTGAGAAATTCCAGCGCAAGCCCACCAGTGTGATGAATTTTCTCGAAGGCACCCGCTTCAACCAGGAAAAACACGCGCTGCAACGCCCGTCCTATCGCCATTTGCTGCAACCCAGAGCAGGCGGCATGGCGTTTGCTATGAGTGTGATGGGAGACAACTTCCACTCACTGGTCGATGTCACCATTCACTACCCGGATGGCGTACCCACGTTCTGGTCGTTCCTGAGCGGCAAGATGCGTCGCTGTCAGGTACTGATTCAACAAAAAGACATCCCGGCAGAACTGTCTCAGGGCGATTATCAGAACGACATAGACTTCCGCAACCGGTTTCAACAATGGGTACATGAATTGTGGCTGGATAAGGATGATACGCTGGAGCGACTGTCTCGAAGCGCGTCAACCAGCCAGGCAGAATGACCGCCAAGGCCGTCACGATGGACAGACTCTGATACTACACGGCGACAGAATTGCCGCTACAAAACTACCAAGGAGCTTATTCGATGAATGTTTTTGAAGATGTCAGCCAGTCGATTGGCAACACCCCACTGGTACGTATCCGTACCCTGACCGATCACCCACACGTTTACGCCAAACTGGAAAGCCGCAACCCGGCCCAGTCGGTCAAATGCCGGATTGGCGCCAATATGATCTGGCAGGCCGAAAAAGATGGCCTGTTGAAGCCGGGCATGGAAATCGTCGAACCGACCAGTGGCAATACCGGTATTGCCCTTGCCTTTGTTGGTGCAGCACGTGGCTACAAGGTCACCCTGACCATGCCAGAAACCATGAGCATGGAACGTCGCAAAGTGATGATGGCACTGGGTGCCAACCTGGTACTGACCGAAGGCCCAAAAGGCATGAAAGGCGCGGTCGACAAGGCTGAAGAACTGCTCGCGGAAGCACCGGCAACCCGCATCATGCTGCAACAGTTCAACAACCCGGCCAACCCGGCGATTCATGAACAGACCACTGGCCCGGAAATCTGGCGCGATACCGACGGTGAAGTCGATGTTGTGGTTGCCGGAGTGGGTACCGGCGGTACAATTTCCGGCATTTCCCGCTACCTCAAAACGCAAAAAGCCATTACGTCTGTGGCAGTGGAACCAGCAGCCTCACCCATTATTACCCAGAAACTGCAAGGCGAAGACCTGACCCCAGCGCCACACAAGATCCAGGGTATCGGTGCCAACTTTATTCCAGGCAACCTGGATCTGGATATTCTTGACCGGGTTGAACAGGTTAACAACGAAGACGCCATGGCCATGGCACATCGACTGATGTCGGAAGAAGGTATCCTGGCCGGTATCTCTTGTGGTGCTGCCATGGTAGCCGCCTTGCGCCTGGCAGCCGAAGATGCCTTCAAAGACAAGAAAATCGTGGTGATCCTGCCGGACTCCGGTGAGCGTTACCTGACGTCACCCTTGTTTGACGGCTTTTTTGACAAGTAATAACACCCGGCCCCGCTGTAGATCTTATGGCGGGGCTGCTTTGGGGCGCGTTAAAGAAAGCCACAACGTGTCCAGCCCTTCGGGGCCGGTCTGCAATGTAACGGGCAATAGCAACACTGGACAACTAGAATACCCATGGCTCGATTTCGCGGCGACAGGCTTCATAAGCGGCAATAGCCTCTGACTGCTCAAGAGTGATATCAATATCGTCTAATCCAGCCAAAAGCTTGTTTTTCACGACAGATCCAATATCAAATTTTAATGCAGTTCCATCGGGTTTTAATATCGTTTGCGATATCAAATCAATGGTAAGCCAGTAACCCGGCGAAATGTCGACTTCCGAAAAAAGCGTATTGATTTCGAAAGTATCCAATACGATGGGCAACAATCCATTTTTCAAGCAATTGCCAGAGAATATGTCAGCAAAACTGGGCGCCAGTATCGAGCGAATACCAAAGTCTCGCAGTGCCCACGGCGCATGCTCTCTGCTGGAGCCACAACCAAAATTTTCACGGGTAAGTAGGATTTGACTCCCTAGATAGCGGGACTGATTTAACGGGAAATCGGGATTTAATCTGCGTTCTTGATTGTCCAGACCCGGCTGGTGCTGATCTAGATAGCGCAATTCATCGAACAGATTGGGGCCAAAGCCGGTACGACTGATCGATTTCATAAACTGTTTTGGCAGTATTGCATCGGTGTCTATGTTTGCGCGGTTTAACGGAACAACCAGAGACTCAATGCGGGTGAACCTATCCATTTATCAGCTCCTGAGTAATATCCACAAAGTGACCGGCAATGGCCGCTGCTGCTGCCATGGCCGGGCTGACCAGATGAGTACGTCCCCCGGACCCTTGCCGGTCTTCAAAGTTACGGTTAGAAGTCGACGCACACCGTTCACCAGAGGATAAGCGGTCGTCATTCATCCCCAGACACATTGAGCAGCCGGGCTCTCTCCACTCGAACCCGGCATTAGCAAACACGCTATCCAACCCTTCCGCTTCTGCTTGCTCCTTTACCAGGCCGGAGCCTGGTACCACCAAGGCCTGCTTGATCCAGGGTGCAATCTTTTTACCACGTACCATCGCGGCAGCTGCTCGAATATCTTCAATCCGTGCATTAGTGCAAGAGCCGATAAAAATCTTGTCCAGGTAAATGGATTTGACCGGCATGCCTGACTCAAGACCCATATACCCAATGGCTCGTTGTAAACCAGCACGTCGAGTGATATCCGGTTCATCAGCTGCATCCGGTACGTAACCATCAACGGGAACCACCATATCGGGCGAGGTTCCCCAGGTCACCATAGGCTTGATCAACGACGCATCAATAGTCAAAAAAGCATCGAAGATGGCATCGCTATCACTGTTTAATGTCAGCCAATACTCCACCGCATTGATCCAGTCATCGCCTTTGGGGGCGAAGGGTCGGCCATGAATGTAATCAATCGTTTTGTCATCGACAGCAATCAATCCAACTCGGGCACCCGCCTCAATCACCATATTACAAAGTGTCATGCGGGATTCCATCGACAGCGCGGATACGGCTTTACCAATAAACTCGATTGCGTAACCGGTCGCACCAGCGGCGCCTAACCGACGGATCACCTCGAGAATCAAATCCTTTGCCGTGATGCCCGCAGCCAGATCCCCATCAATTTTCACCATCATGGTCTTCGGTTTGTTCAATATCAGGCATTGAGTTGCCAGTACATGCTCCACTTCCGATGTACCAATGCCGAACGCCAGGGCCGCAAAGGCTCCGTGCGTACTGGTATGCGAGTCTCCTGCAACCACCGTCATACCCGGAAGTATCGCCCCTTGTTCCGGCCCTATCACATGAATAATGCCTTGACGATGATCCATCAAACCAAATTTATTCAGACCAAACTCGGTACAATTCTGATCAAGCTGCTCAATCTGGATTTTGGCAAGATTATCCTGAATTGATCCGATCGAGGTTCGTTCACTTGCAAGTGTCGGAACATTATGGTCAACCGTCGCAAGCACACTACCCGGGCGCCATATCTGTCGACCTGACACTCGCAATCCTTCGAACGCTTGCGGGCTTGTGACCTCATAGACAAGATGGCGGTCGATATATATCAGAGATGATCCATCTTCCATCTCGGTCACGACGTGTCGATGCCACAGTTTTTCAAATAACGTTATACAAGCCATAATAGACTCAGCCTCTGATTACAAGAACACCCGACTTATTGGCGAGGGACGATAATATTTATTATTCCGCTGAATCGCTCATCTTCAACTTGAGCGGAACCCGGCTGAATTTATTATTCACATGAACCAGCTTGGATAACAAAGCCATGAAGACATCCTGTTCTTCCGCAGATAACGGGGCTAATAAACGCTGTTGTATTCGAGAAATTTGTTCGACCGTTTTTCTCAACAGTTTATTGCCAGCATCGGTTATATAAAGCTGCTTGACCCGCAAGTTCTCTGGGGGGGTAAGACGCCGAACCAGACCTTTATTTTCCAGTCCTTTCAGCATCGTCGCCACGGTGGAACGATCGATCGCTACTATATTTCCCAGACCTCGTTGATCGATACCTCCATGATCTCTGATGGCCAGCAGTGATGCATATTGAACTGACGTTAAACCATATTTGCCCAGTTCATCAGCAAACAGGGCAACAGAAATCTGGTGAGATCGCCGTATAAGGTGCGCTGGTGCCATATAAATAGCGGCTATCTCCGGAGGCTCTCCAGAGACAGAAATATTGTCCCAAAACTTTACGCTACGCTGCGACGAATCCAGCTGCTCTTCTTCAATGGGCGCATCGGATGCCCACTGATCTGGTGGTGTATGCAAGGCCATTCCCCAAAAAAAATCACAAAGGCAATATTAACCTATTGACATCCCTACCGCAAATTGTCAGCATACTGACAATAAATCATCAGTGTACTGACAGTTTATAGATCATGGTATGACCCGAGCGAAAACAAGCCCTTTCACGTGCGAACCATACGCAACCAGAGACTTCAGGAGAGCTATATGAGCGACGTTATCAATACCGAAATTATTATCGTAGGAGGGGGCATCGGCGGTTTGGCCGCTGCCCTGGCGCTGGCGAACATTGACAAACACGTCTGCGTGCTGGAGCAGGCAGCAGAGATTGCAGAAATCGGTGCCGGGATCCAGCTGGGTCCCAATGTGTACAAGATGTTTGAACGGCTCGGACTGGTGGATGAAATCAACAGCATCTCGTCGTTCCCTGAAAGCCTGATGATGCGTGACAGCATGACCGGTGAATCCGTCATTGAAATACCAGCCGGTAAGCAATTTAAACAGCAATTCGGGTTTCCCTATGCCGTGATTCATCGGGCTGACCTACATGGTGTTTTATTAAAGAAATGCCAAACGTCAGACAAGATCGAACTCCGGACAGGTGCCAAGGTTACCGGGATTGAGGAGTCAGATACCGGCACCAGCGTGACAACAGAACAAGGTTTGCGAGTCAACGGCGATGCGCTTGTCGGAGCCGACGGGATCTGGTCCACCATTCGTCAGCATGTTGTCGGTGATGGTGATGCTCGTGTTTCCGGTCATGTTGCGTACCGGGCCGTTATACGGGCGGAAGATATGCCAGAAGCGCTGCGCTGGAATTCCATGTGCCTCTGGGCTGGAGAAAAGTCTCACCTGGTGCAATATCCAATGCGCGGTGGTGAGCTGTTTAATCTGGTTGCTGTTTTTCACTCAGACAAGTTTACCCAAGGCTGGAATGACTTCGGTGACAACGAAGAGTTGGAGCACCGTTTTGCAGGCAAGTGCCCAGAAGTACTTTCCCTGATTGGCAAAATTGAAAGCTGGCGTATGTGGGTATTAAGCGATCGTGAACCAACCCGTGATTGGGTCAAGGGTCGTATTACATTACTGGGGGATGCCGCACACCCAATGCTTCAGTACCTTGCCCAGGGCGCCAATATGGCCATCGAGGATGCCATTTGTCTCGCCGATATGTTGGTAAATGAGAACGGTGACTATGCCAAGGCATTTATACGTTATCGCGACGCCCGCTACCTCAGGACTACCCGAGTCCAGATGCAGGCCAGGCTCTACGGCGAGATATACCATGCCAGCGGCGCTGTCCGCGATTTCCGTAATGACGAGCTGGCCAGTTGGTCCGATGAAAAATTTTATACCGGGATGTCCTGGCTCTACGACATCAAACCGTCCTGGAGAGATCAATAACTAGCAAAAAAAGATCAATCCAAGCAACAAGATACGCCATTCTATAAATAAAAATAAACGGTGCAGATAATGAAAAAAAGACATCTAAAATTCATCACATTATTAGCGTTAATGCTTTCATTCAACTCTGCTTCTTATGCTGAAACAACAATACTGCGCTACAGCGCCTGGCTGCCAGCAACGTATTTTATGCATAAAAATGCGCTTTATAAGTATTTTGAAGATATTGAGCAGGTCACAGAGGGTCGAGTCAAGGTCGAGATATCCGCTGCTCCATTGGGACCTGCGCCACGAAACTTCCAACTCGCCTTGAGCGGTATCGCTGACATTACCTGGGGTCTGCATGGCTATACACCTGGTACATTTCCATTGAGTGAAATGGTGGAACTTCCTTTTAATTCAACCAATGCCGTCGAAAACTCAGCCGCCTACTGGAAAGTGTTCAAAAAATATTTTGAACCCGCTGGTATGCATAAAGGGGTACACACCCTGACCGTACACACGCAGCCGCCAGGGCAGATATTCAGCTCCAAGCAGGCGATCACCGAAGCCAGTAACTTTGAAGGCCTCAAAATCCGCTCGACCAACAGTGGTGTTGCCGAATCTATTGCTTTACTCGGTGCAGTTCCTCTCGGCATTCCGGTTACTGAAATGCGCGACGCCTTGCACAAAGGCATTGTGGATGGGGTATCGCTGACCGATGAAGCCCTTTACAGCTTCAATATCGACCGTTTGATCAAGCATAAGCTTGAGGTTCCAGGAGGAATGTACAACGCCAGTATGTTTCTTGTCGTGAACCAGAATAAGTGGGATCAAATATCTGCGGCTGACCAGCAGGCCATCACGTCGATCTCAGGAGAAGTGCTCGCCCGTCGTATGGGTCAAGTCTGGCAGGATGAACTGAACCATGCTGCCGCCCAGTTGGCAGCAGATGGCATTGAGAAAAATGTGGCCTCCGGGCCGCTGTTCGAATTCATCCAGTCACGCCTATCCAAACAGGATGCCAATTGGGTGAAAAAAGCCAATGCGCTCAACGTAGACGGTCAGGCTGCACTTGAGATGTATCATGCCGAATCCTCCAGGGGTCAATAACGCAGGGGAACCAGCTATGCATTTTAATACTGCACGAACCATTGCCCGCCAGCTGGAATCCATGGCAGCAGTGGTTGCCGGAACGCTGATATTTCTATTGGTACTTATTACCTTTGTGGATGTTACCGGACGTCAATTCGGGCATCCACTGGCGTTTGCTTTTGAGATCACCCAGCTCACGGTTGGCATCATGTTCTATACCGTTCTGCCGTTGGTTACGCTCAGGCGCGAACACATTACCGTTGACCTGATTGCTATCAACCCTGACTCATTCGGCGTTCGCGTACTGGCTGCCCTGGTCAATTTACTCTGCGTTGGAGCCCTGGCAGTCACTGCCAAGGAGCTCTGGCGGCAGGGTGAGATGCTGGAGATGCTGAATACCGTGACGATGTTTACCCGCTGGCCGGTGGCTCCCTTTGTGTATTTCATGGCAGTGCTGGCGATGTTTACTGCCCTAATATTTGTTGCCTTGGTGGTCATTGACGCCAGGCACGCTCGACGATTCGATAAGGAATAACACAGTGCTTATTTTCTTGGCTTTTGTTGTACTGTTCGCTCTGCTGCTCTGCCGGGTGCCGATTGGATTTGCGCTTGGTTTGGTAGGGACTGGGGGCTTTGCCACGATCGTCGGACTCGAGCCAGCGCTAAGGAGTCTGGGCGGAGTAGCATCCGATACCGTGATGAGCTACGACTTCGCGGTCATCCCCATGTTTATTCTCATGGCCAACCTAATCGGGCGATCCGGCATATCAGACGATCTTTATGCCACGTCCAATGTCTGGTTCGGAGGGGCTCGTGGCGGACTGGCTATTGCCACTATCGCTTCCTGTGGTGGATTCAGTGCAGTTTCCGGATCCAGTCTTGCGACAGCCGCGACAATGGCCAAGGTGGCTATCCCCCCGATGCGTTCCTATCACTACTCAGACACCCTGGCTGCAGGCGCAGTCGCGGCGGGTGGAACACTTGGCATTTTGATCCCGCCCAGTATCGCGCTGGTGCTCTACGGCATCATGACGCAATCGGATATTGGCAAGCTGTTCGCTGCCGGTGTGCTGCCGGGTATTTTGGGAATTGTGCTGTACATGGCCGCAATCGCCATCTGGGTGCGTATCGATCCCGATATAGGGCCTGCGGCTAAAAAACACAGTTTTCCCGAAAAAATAGCATCTCTCCGTGGTGTGATCGGTATCCTGGCCTTGTTCACGCTAGTAATGGGTGGGCTTTATGTCGGCTTATTCACTCCAACCGAGGCGGCGGGTATAGGATCCTGCGGCGCTCTGTTGATCACCACCCTGCGCGGGCGCTTCAACTGGAAGGAATTCCTGGAGGTGATTTATACCTCTGCTCGCACCTCAGTCACCTTGTTGACGATATTGATCGGTGCCATGTTGTTTGCCAATTTTATCAACGTTGCACGATTGCCGCAGACGATCGGAGATTGGGTTTCTGGATTGGAACTGGCACCTATTTATGTGATTCTCGTGATTGTCGCCGTGTACGTAATCCTGGGTTGTTTTCTAGAATCACTGTCGATGATGTTACTGACCGTGCCTATATTTTACCCTATCGTTGAGATGATGGGTTATGACCTTATATGGTTTGGCATTCTCGTCATTGTGGTCATTGAAATCAGCATGATAACGCCACCAATCGGGATCAACATATTCGTATTACGCAGCGTATTACCAGACATACCGACAAAAACCATTTTTAAAGGCGTCATACCTTTTATCTCTGCTGATCTGGCACGAATATCATTATTGATTATTTTCCCGGCAATTTCACTATGGCTACCATCTTTAATGAGGTAAAACCACCAACTACTGATCCATATCAATATATTTCTGGCATATCAATCCGGTCAGCTACTATCGCTATAGCTGACGTTTTGCTTGGTATGTCTGACAAAGATAAAAAATGGGCTACTGATTTCAACCAGGATTAACAGTAAAGAAAGCAGAACAATAAAAACCCGCACTGATAGCAACCATCACAGCCGGAGGAAATATGTAATGGCATCGTTTGATTCGCTAACTAACGCTGACAAGCAAAATTTTTATCAAGAGCTAGATCCCGTTTCACTGGCACCTCTCTGGGAGGTTATGAAAGGCCTGGTTCCTTTTGAACCGACAAACAAGGCCGTTCCCTACGCCTGGCACTATGAGCAGATGCGTCCGTTATTGATGAAATCAGGGGAGTTGTTGACAGCAGCAGAAGCCGAACGCCGCGTATTGGTGTTTGAAAATCCATCCTTTCGGGGACAGTCTATTGTCAACTCGACCTTGTATGCTGGTATTCAGCTTATCCTGCCTGGAGAGACGGCTCCAGCCCACAAACATACCGCTGGTGCCTTGCGTTTCGTACTCGAAAGCGAGGGCGGCTATACCTCGGTAAACGGTGAAAGAACCACCATGCATCGTGGCGATCTGGTTCTGACACCCAGTGGTACTTTCCACGATCACGGCCATGATGGAGAAGGGCCCGTTATTTGGATCGATGGATTGGATGTGCCCATTGTGAATTATTTCCAGTGTGGCTTCAGTGCCCAACTTGATACCGAACGGCAACTAATAACCAAGGTAGAAGGCTATTCGGGTGCAGCGTTTGGTTCAGGCATGACGCCTTTTGAACCCAGATCTCCATTTGGATCAACATCGCCTATATTTTCTTATCCCTATTCGCGCGCACGGGCAGCATTGTTAGCAATAACGGAATCAGAAAAACCTGATCCGCACTGGGGATATGTACTCAAGTATGCGAATCCGTTAACTGGCGACTGGATTATGCCAACAATGGCAGCCTGGTTAGCATATATCCCAGACCAGATGATCACGCAAAAATACAGAACAACAGACAACCAGGTACTGGTTGTCTCAGAAGGTACTGTGCAGGTGGATATTGGCGATGAAACCTTTGAGCTAGGCCAGAACGACGTGATGGCTCTGCCCGGCTGGACCTGGCGCCAGTTTCATGCCAGTGAAGATTCCGTATTGTTTTTCTTCTCCGATCGCAGCGCGCAGGAGAAGCTGGGTATTTGGCAAGAGCAAAAGGGAGGAGCAGAAACTCAACTATAAAGCCGGCCACGATTTATCGTTATATGAACTCACTCATCGTGGCAAATCAGGGGCTTTATATGGCGTCGTGCCACTAACGAATCTTTAAACTCCGAGAGGAATCCAAAATGCGCATTTGTTTCTTTAATGACCAACGTCTGGGGCTCGTCGATAACAACCAGGTACGAGACATCAGCGAAATATTGAAAGAGTTCCCGGCTCATGCTTATCCCTACCCCAGGCATGACCTGCTTATTGCTGCATTACCGGAGCTGCATGACAAGATCACTGCTCTCGCAGCAACTGCACCGGCTATTGCCCTGGATCAGGTGACCCTGTTAAGCCCGGTACAAAATCCAGGCAAGATTGTTGCTGCACCGGTCAACTACCAAAAGCATCTGGAAGAAGCGATCGAGGATACCGCCACCTTCTCGCGCGCCCACGTGCGGAAAATCCAGGAAACCGGATTATTTCTCAAAGCAACACATTCTCTGGTAGGTGCCAGCGAAGGCATTGAACTTCAATTGCTGGAGCGCCGTACCGACCATGAAATCGAACTCGCGGTCATCATTGGTAAAACATGCCGGAATGTGGACTATGAAGATGCCTTGGCGCAGGTGGCAGGCTACTGCATTGGCCTGGACATTACCATTCGAGGCCCGGAAGAACGCAGCCTGCGGAAGTCGCTGGACACATATACCGTGCTCGGCCCCTGGTTAGTAACGGCTGACGAGCTAAGCGATCCATCGCAACTCGAAATGACATTATTGGTCAATGATGAACAACGTCAGCATGCCAATACCAGAGATCTGATTCTGGATGTCGCAGACCTGATTGTTTTTGCATCCAAGTTCTACACCTTGGAACCGGGAGATATTTTACTGACCGGCACTCCTGAAGGTGTCGCGCCCATTCATCCCGGTGACAAGCTCTGCGCCAGTATCGACAAGATCGGCACCATGGACGTAGAAGTAAAACCGATAGTTTCATAAAGTCATTTAGCGGCCGTAAACGCTCCGCCAGACCAACACCCATCCTCTTTGACAACGAGTGATGGGTGCAGCTTAATAGCAAAAGTCGGCTTGTGTTCAAACGCAGAATTTCAAACCAAGGATTTTCAGGGTATACCCGGATATTTTTAACTCCGTAATTTCGAGCGCAGTCATTTATAGATGTACACTGCCACCGCCGCAGCCCTGTGCCAATAAGGAGGCTGGAGGAAAATATCAGCATGTTATTGCTTTCCGGAATGACGCCAGAGCAGCTCCTCGACGGTCAGCTAAGTTACTACCCTGAGCTTATCCGCGATTCCGACACGTTGCTGCAAATCCTGCTCTCCGAACTGCCCTGGCACTCTGACTCAATCCGGGTTTATGGCAAGGAACACACGATTCCCCGACGGCAATGCTGGCTTGGCGACACCGGACTGAACTACACCTACTCAGGCAAAACCCTGCAACCGTTGGCCTGGCATCCACGGTTAAAAACACTTAACCACGAGCTGAACCAGGCATTGGGTCTGGCTAATAATTCGGTGTTATGCAATCTCTACCGTAATGGTCAGGATACAATGGGCTGGCACAGCGATGATGAACCGGAACTCGGCCCAGCGCCGGTAGTCGTGTCGGTCAGTCTCGGGGCCGAGCGGGATTTCGCCCTGCGGCGTAAAGGACAATCCAGGATGTATGGCAAACTGCCGCTGGCTCATGGCTCGGTACTGGTGATGAACGCCGGTATGCAAACTTGCTGGCAGCACGCCCTGCCACGTCGGGCAGGTATTGAGGCGGCCAGAATCAACCTGACCTTTCGCTGCCTGGCCAATCCCGCGCCGTTATTTTGAAATCACGCTTTCGATACGAAACATGATTACGGGGGTGGTTTCATAATCCTTGTCCCGCTCCCACACCAGCTCCGGGGCAAACTCAGCAAACACCCAATCCTTGTAGATCTGGCGACGATAACGCACGCTGACACTGTAGTTGTAAAAACTGGGATATCCCTCGGTATCACCACTGGCACCGGCGATATAACCCAATGCGGCTCGACGGCTGAGTTCGTGGTACAAGCCGCCACTGTAGGACAGCTTAAAATAATCGTCGTTAAGCAAATAAGCGGCTTTGGCGTTGATCCGGAACAGCTTCTCGATATTGAGGGGGTAGTTCATTTGCAGACTGGTGTCTTCTCCCCAGCCCTTGGTAGCGTAGTAAGACAGGGTCTGGGTTGCTTTTACTTCCCATTCGGCAAAATAGCCGTAGCGCCTGGCCCGGAGACGAGTAAACGGATCGGGGGGTAACCCCCAGCGAACACCGGTATCAATGTCGGTCTTCCAGCGTTCACTCTCCTGCAGAATAAACCGCAACGCGGCGGAGTAATGATTGTTTTCAATACTTTCCAGCGGGTCGGCTTCACGCGCTTCCTCGTCTTCCGATTGCAACAGCAAATTCAACCGCTCGCTGATATTCGGTAACTCCAGATTCACGCTGATTCCGAATTTATAATCCACTGGATCGCCCAGCTCGCGCCGGGTATAAAACGACAGCTTGGCACGGCTGCCCTTGACGTCATCTTCGAGAATGTTTTCACTAAAAAAGGTATCGACAAAAAAGCTGTCGAGGCCACCCGACAGGTTATCCAGATAACTGGCCAGCCACTCTCGGGAGCGGTTCACCATATCGTCCGTCACCTTCGTTTCTGCGGTATAGGGTTCGCTGGCTGAGGCTTCATTGGCCTCCGCGGACAAGGTTTCCTGGCCAGCGCGGAGATAGGGTTCCGATGTCAATGCCTTAACCGGTGCTGCGGTTAACAGGCTGATCCCGAGGATGATTGCCCAGCGTCCGTGCATGCGGTCACTCCCTGTCATTCCTGGACATAGCCAGAGTTTACACAAGCCCTGACAGCCTGCTAAACCGGATCATGATGAATCAGTACCTCGGCACGGGGGAAGCGCGCCAGAATCGCGGCTTCAACCTGATCGCCAATCGCATGGGCACGGCTCAGGGTCTGGTCGCCATCCATATCCAGATGCAGCTGGATAAATTGTACCGCTCCGGCCTGACGGGTTTTCAGGTCATGCAAACCACGCACACCGTCAATAGCTCGAATCAGCTGTTGTAATTCCACTTCTTCTGTCTCGGGCATAGACTGATCCATCAGCACCACCAGCGCTTCCTGGATAATGTCGTAAACGCTGCGCACCAGCACCAGTGCAATCACCAGTGCAATCACAGGATCCAGCCAATATTGTCCGAACCAGGCAGCAACCAGAGCAACCACCACCGCCAGACTGGTGAGAATATCGCCATAATAGTGGGCTGAATCTGCCTTGACTGCGAGGGAGCCGGTCTTGCGTACGACCCAGCGCTGATAGAGCACCAGCGCGGTAGTGAGGGCGGTGGAAAACAGCATAACGCCGATACTTTCACCCACCGCCTTGAGCGGTTGAGGATCCACCAGCCGATCGGTGACGTGCAGCAACAAGGCCACGACCGAACCCAGAATAAACGCGGACTGCACCAGAGCTGCCAGTCCCTCAGCCTTGCTGTGCCCAAATGGATGATCATCATCCGCTGGCATCAGCGCGTAACGCACAGCAAAATAGTTCACCACGGACGCGGCAATATCCATCAGCGAATCAAGCAGCGACGACAGCACACTGGTCGAGTCGCTCACGCTCCAGGCGCCGAGTTTGGCCACCAGCAAAACCACTGCTGTTGCAATGGATGCCATAGCTGCACGCTTGATCAGTATGGCATCGGGTTGATAAGACATAAGTGCCAACCTTTAACATGATCGGCTGATTATGCCAGAGAACCTGCTCAGGTGGTGGCCCGGCAGCAAATTAGCCACTCAGGCACATGGTCGCTGACCATCGGCAGCACAGGTATTAGCGAGGGCGATATCGAGTGTCACGCGGTGGCCATCCGGCTCCGCAACGTTCTGGTAGTGCCAGTTCAACCGCGCCGTCAGTTGCCGGGTGAGCTGCAACCCGAGACCAAACCCCTGATCCTGGTACCTGCCATCATCGGGATGATTGTCACCGCCTGCCTGGCGAAAATCATCAGCGGCCTGTTTATCGTAGTTGTTCACCACAATCCGGCTGCCCTGCTGGTTAATCTCGACACGGCCTTCCCAGGTATGCTGAAAGGCATTACGCAAGATATTGCCCAGCACAATCCGTAATGGTGTTTCTGGCAGGCAGGCCTGCCAGTCATTGTCGGTTGTAACCACCAGCTCGATGGCCTTGTTGTTTAACAAAAATGTCAGCTCGTCGACCAGCTGGCGGAGTAATACGCCAGGTGCGACCTGCCGGGTTGGCAGACTGCCCATATCATCGCGACTGAGCCAAAGCAGGGTTTCGGTCAATTGGGCCATGGTCACTCCGGCGCGTTCCAGTCGTTCTACGGTCGCCAACACCCGTCCATCGTCGAGCGGGGTATGACGTTCGGTCAGACGCCGGAGCAACTCGGTATTGGTACGCACCACCGCAATCGGAGTGCGCAACTCATGACTGGCGTGACGTAAAAACGCCTGCTCGCGATTCAGCGTCTGCTGCACACGAGTCAGGCTACCGTGCATCAGTCCGGCCAGCTCGTTCAGTTCCGAATAACCAAAATCCGGCACCGGTTGCTGTAACCGGTCGGCATCCAGTGCGCGGGTCCAGTCCAGCAAGCGCCCTGCAGGGCGGGACAAAAACCGGTACAGCAACACCGCAATACCGATAATCAGCGCCATGGTCGCCGCCAGAATCAACTGCAGTCGCTGGCGACTGCTGTCGATCTGGGTACTGACCAGCGATGAGCTGGTTGAACGCTCCAGTGTCCGGCTGATATACCAGTCTTGCTGTTGGCCATCCCGTATCAGCGAGTAGCGCATCAGAAAATGGATCTGGTGAGGCTCCGTACCCAAGCGGGTATTGTGACGCTTATACAACACCCCCGCTTGCTCAGGAATGTGCTGGAATATCTGCTGTGTTGCTGGCGGGAGCTGCTGCCAGTCCGGGGCAACATAAAACTCATTGTACTGGCCAGCGGCAGGAGGCTGCTTTGCAGACGACAGCTGCTGCAGGGTGTGCTCCATATCCCGTATCAACACCACATCCATACCACGAATCATGTACTGGACGCTGAGCATGGAATAGCCCACGGCCAACAACAGACCAAGCAATATAAATGCCGCCACCAGCAACCATTTCAGACTGATACGCATCAGCTCTGCTGCCCGTCGTTCGCATTGGGCACGCGCAAAGCGATGCCCTGCCCTGCCAGGGTATACATCAGCGGCACTCCCACGCTACCGTCAACGGCCTTGCGCAAATTAAACAGGTGCACCTTGAGACTGTTGCTGTCAGGGGTTTCGTCGCCCCACACTGCTTGTGCCAGCTGACGTCGGGTGACAACGGTAGGAGATGCCCGTAACAGGGTTTCCAGCAAGATCCAGCCGGTGGGCGACAGTCGAATCTCGCGGCCACTGCGAGTCACCGAGCGACGACCAAGATCCATCACCAGATCAGCGCACTCCAGACGCGTGACCTGACCACTGCGCCGTCGGGCCAAGGCCTGCACCCGCATCACCAGCTCGCTCATTTCAAATGGCTTGACCAGATAATCATCGGTACCGGCCTGAAAACCATCCCGTTTATCGGTAAGCTGATCACGGGCAGTCAACATCAGGATCGGCGTATCGTTGCCCAGCTGCCGCAATCGCTGGCAGACACTGAGGCCATCCAGCCGGGGCAGGTTCAGATCCAGTAACAATACAGAATAGTGATTTTGTGCCATCAGCGTCAGCCCGGCCACGCCATTACTGGCGTGATCGCACTGAATATCTTCCAGCAGCAGATAGTCGACCAGTGTCGCGGCAAGATCGAGATCATCCTCCACCAGCAAGACACTCAGCACGGCTTGTCTCCTGCGGGGTCAGTCTCGTCTGGCGAATCAGCACGGCCACCAAAACGCTGCTTGAGTGCCGCCAGCAGATCAATCGCATCGTGCTGCACCGCCAGCAAGGCCGGAATCAGGATCAGGGTAATCACTGTCGCAAACAGAATGCCGTATCCCAGGGAAACAGCGGCCGGAATCAGGAACTGGGCTTGCATATCGGTTTCTCCCAACAGCGGCGCCAGACCGGCAAAGGTCGTCACCGAGGTTAACAATACCGCCCGTAAACGATCCCGACAGGCCAGACTGATGGCACTATTGTAGTGAGCGGCATCCGGTTTGAGTTCGTTAAAACGGGACACCAGCAACAGACTGTCATTCACCACCACCCCGCTCAACGCGATGATGCCAAAAAACGACTGAATGGTCAGCGATAGCCCGGTTACCCAGTGCCCCAAAATTGCCCCCATCACCCCGAACGGAATCGCCGTCATGATAATCACCGGCTGCACATAGGACTGCAGCGGCACCGCCAGCAGGATGTAGATCACCAGCATGGCAACAATAAACAGCGAAGTCATGCTCGACTGGGTAGTGGCCTGCTCTTCTGCCTCACCGGCAAAATGCACATCCAGCCCCGGATACTGTTTTTGCAGCTGCGGCGCGACATCGCGCTTGAGCAAGCTGACCAGCTCGGTCGATGACAATACGCTCTTGTCGACATCAGCAGTCAAGTAAACCGCACGCTTACCGTCAATCCGGGTGATCGTGTCACGAGAATAACCATAGCTGATGGTTGCCACCGCAGACAGTGGCACCACGGTGCCATCGGCAGTCCGCACCCGCGCACTCAGAACATCCGCCGGATTCTGACGATCCGACACGGGATAACGAACCTTCACTTCCATTTCATCACTGCCACGCTGATAGCGCTGTACCACCTGGCCACTGAAGGCCTGTAATACTTGCTGCGCCAGCATGGCGGTGGTCAGCCCCAGTGCCTCACCCTGGGCATTCAGCCGCAAACTGACCTGGGGCTGGGTCGGATCCAGATTATCTTCCACGCCGCTGACACCGGGAATGGCCATTAACCGCTCACGAAAGGCCTCGCCAGCTCCTTCCAGAACATCATCGGCACTGGCGCGCAATTCAACCCGCAAGGCCGAAATAGATTCATGACGGCTCTGGATACGCAGCGTTCTTACTCCTTCCGGCGTACCGGCCAGCGCCTTCCACTGCCGGGTGAATTCACCAATCCGGTAAGGGGCGTTTTCAGCCAGCTCAATGGTCAGCGAGCCAGACTGATCGGCCTGGGACAGTACCTGGATATGGGCAATTCCATGACCTCCCAGCGCTTGATCGACCTCATAGGCCTGTTGCTCCAGAGTCAATAAATGGCTGTGGGTCAAGCCATAGCTGGCGTCCTGTTGCATGGTCAGTGAAGCACGAACCGTATCGCCTTCCACATCCGGGAAAAAGCTGACCCGTACTGCCCCGGTAAATGGCATCCCCAGCACCAGTACAAACACACCGGCAAACGCCACAATCACCGCATAACGTTGCGCCAGTGCGGCATCAATCAGCTGGCGGTATACCCGTTCGCTGAACCATTGCAAGCCCACATCACAGCCGTGTTGTATTTTCCCCCACCCCTTGGACAGCAGGTTACGACGCAGTCGCTTGCGGGTATTCAGATGCGCCAGGTGGGCTGGCAGAATCAGCTTCGACTCCACCAGCGACAGCAACAGGCAAATAGTGACTACGCTGGCAAACTGGCTATAGACCTGGCCCAGACGCCCCTCGATATGCGACAGCGAATAAAACGCCGCCACCGTGGTAAACACCCCGAACAGGGTGGGAACGGCAACGCGCAAGGTACCGCTAATGGTGTTTTTTAACGCATCACCGTGCCGACTTCGTTCGGTGTAGACACTTTCGCCCACCACTACGGCATCATCCACCACAATACCGAGCGCCATAATAAAACCGAAAGTGGTGAAGGCGTTGAGCGATAATCCCGCCCAGCTGTCGCCCATAAAATACAGCGTGCCAAAAAAGATAAACGGCAATCCCATCGCCACCCAAAAGGCGACCGTCACGTTCAGAAACAACGCCAGCAACAGGAACACCATCAGCACACCGGTAATCGCATTTCTGACCAGCAGCGACAGACGACTATTGATCGATTCACTGCGGTCGTACCAGGTATCCAGCGCCACCGAGGGTGGAATGCGGCCGGTTTCCTGCCACTGCGCTACCACTGCACGTGCCGCCACGACGGAATCGCTGATATCATCCTGACCAGTCGTAATGACTTGCAGGGCAATACTGTTCTGACCCTGGAAACGGGACAGTACCACCGAGTCTTCGTCGTAGGTATCACGCACGCTGGCCACGTCACCGAGCAGCAGCTGACGACCACTGGCCAGACTGATCAGTGGTAATTGTTCAAAGGCGGTGACATCGTAAGCCTGCTCCGATGCCTGCAACTGTAAGTACAGTTGCTCGCTCTTCAATACCGCCGTCATACTGGTCGACGAGCCAGAATTCACCGCATCCTCAACGTCCGACAGACTCAAGCCATAAGCCTGCAAGCGGCCCTCATCAATTTCGACCACCATCTGCGGATCACGCCAGCCCGATTCCGACACTCGGCTGATCTCGGAACGTGCCAATAAATCGGATTTCAGTTCCTTGCCCAGCAGTTGCAAGGTATGGCGATCCACATCGCCATAGAGCTGAATCCACAACGAGTGCTCTTCCCGCTGGGCCTTGGCTATCACCGGATTCTTGGCATCCACCGGAAAGGTTGAAATACCATCCACTTCGGCACGGACATCGCGCAGCAAGGTATCCAGATCGTAGTCCGATTTGCGCTCTATCGTGACGGTGGCACCGCTGCCGGTCGAACTGGAAGTAATCGACTCAATCCCCATCACCCCTTCCAGCGCTTCCTCAATCTTGATCGCCAGACCTTCTTCGGACTGCACCGCCGAACCACTGCTGTAACTGACCGACACCGTTACCTCATCTGGCTCCATGCTCGGAAAGGCTTCCTTGCGCAGCTGGGTCGCCTGCAGCAAGCCCAATACAATCACCAACCCCATCAGCAAATTGGCCGCCACCGGGTTGCAGGCAAACCAGCCGATCAGACCACCCGAGGATGGTTTGCTGAGGTTACTCATACGACGACACCCCACCCTGTTTTGGCTTGTCCGCTTGCAGGCCAGATTCTCCTGTTTTCACCACCACCGGCACCACCTGACTCTTTTCAGCGTAGCTCGACAGCGGTTGCACCACCACCTGACGCAGCCCAGACAAGCCGTCGGGCACCTGTACGTAGATGGAATGGGCATCGCTGAACAGGGTATTGGCGACGTATTTTTCCAGCTGATGACTGCCGTTGACCAACCAGATTTCGCCACGCTGGCTCAGTGCTGAAGCGGGTAATTTCCACAGCTGATCCACCGCCTTGCCCGACAGCGCGACTTTGACAAACATGCCGGGCTGTAACATCGGCGTTTGTTCCAGCGGTTTTGCAACCGCCACAATCAGTGCTCGCTGCCGTGTTGCCTCATCCAGATGCTGTTGCGCCCGAATCACCACGCCCTGCCATTGGCCGGAAGATTCCACCGACGTCAGTGTCACCGGCCAGTCTCCGCTCAGTAACTCATCAACACCGGGTAACATTTCCCATTCCCGCTCGGACAGGGCAACGGCAATTTCTACCCGATCGGTGCTGTACAGTGTTGCCACCGCGCCACCCGCACTGATATAGCCACCCGGACTGACCAGGCGTTCGATAATCAGGGCATCAAACGGCGTGCTAATACGCGTCCAGGACAGCCGCTTGCGAGCAGAAATCAAGGCCGCTTGAGCATTGTTCAACGCCGCTTCCGCCGCCGCCAATTGTGGTTCGCGCAGCAACAGTGGCGAATCCGGCTCCCCCGCCAGGCCAGCGGCTTGCCATTCTTCCCGTGCCTGATCCACTTCGCGCTGTTCTTCCAGTAACGCCAGACTGGCATCAGCCACGGCTTGCTCAGCAACCGCCACTTCGGCCTTGTAACTGCTGTCTTCCAGCGTCGCCAGCACCGTCCCTTTTGGCACACGGCGGCCACTGTCAAAAACAGCAGCGGTCTGTTCGATATCACCGGCCACCTTGGCGGTAAGGCTTAATTCAAAATGCGCCTCGGCAGAGCCATAGCCAGATAACTCGGCTTGATACTGGCCTGCCGACACTTCTACCACTCGAACGCTGGCAGCGGCGACGGTTGAGGTCTCAGCGGACGGTGGTGCGATCTCAGGTGCAGCCGCTGTTTCAGCGTCTGGTTCAGCGCCTTGAGCGGCACTCTTGTCGTCTCCCTGTCCGGGCATGGGACGGTTGTCCTGCTGATTCATTTTGTAGCTATTCCAGGCCACGACGGCGCCAACAAAGGCGACGGCCACAGCGAACCAGATCAGTTTGCGCCAGCCAGTGTGAGTCAAGTTAGCGCTCATATCAGCGAGTCTCCGTAGATAATTCAGATGAGGATCCAGTGGTGTTTTTCAGGCTGGCAGTACCCGGTAAGCCAAGTGCCAGACCCAGCGTAATGCGGTTACTCAGGCGCTGATACGTGAGGGTGTTCAGCGTGCCCTCCAGGTCATAGCGGGATTGCTGTACCGTCAGCAAATCGAGCAGATCGACCAGCCCGGAACGATAACGGCGCAGGTAACGTTCTTCATTGGCACGAGCGCTCAGCAAGGCCCGCTGAATGGCGGCTTGCTGGCGCTCCAGTGCCACCTCTTGATCCAGTGCATTTTCCACTTCCGTCACGGCGGTCAGCAGCGTTTCCCGATAGGCCTGGGCGGACTGGGCAGCGGTTAATTCGGCGGTACGGGCCGCTGCTTTTAACTCACCGCCCCGAAACAGCGGTGCCGTCAGCTGTCCCAACAAACTCCAGACCGGATCCGTCAACAAGGATGCTGCAGGGGAACGGCCACTGTCGGACAACGCCGCCGAAATACTCAGTGATGGCAACATGTCTTTGTAGGCGACGCGGGTGCGTAAATCAGCGGCTTCCAGCGCCTGCCAGGCGGCTTGCAAATCAGGACGACGCGCCAGCGTCTGTTCCGGCAAATCCACCAGCGGCATCAATACCGCAGGATAATCATCCGGAATAGCAACACCTGCCGAACCTGCCGATTCTGCAGCCGTATCTGTCACTTGACCCAGTAAAGTACGTAAACTGCGTTTTGCTGCAGCCAGCTGATACCGGTTATCGGCCTGGGAGGACTCAGCACTGGCCAATGCCGAACGAGCGCTGTCCAGATCATCCAGATCGCCGACACCGCGACGATAACGCTGCAGAATTGCCTGTTCATTTTTGCCCAGTGCGGCAAGACGCAGAGCCTGCCATTCGATGGCATTGTGCAACTGGATCAACTGCAGCCAGGTCGACATCACCGCCGCTACCTGACTGTCACGCGCCGACTGATACAGCGCCAGTTGTTCGGCCACATCCGCCGCCGCCGCCGAACTGCTGTCGGCCAGCTTGGCCCATAAATCCAGCTCCCAGCTGACCGACAACTCGGTGCTGAAGCTGTTGCCCGTGTTTTCACCACGACTGGCGGCAAAGCCCAGATCCGCCTGCGGCAACTGGCCAGCTTCCACACCGCGCTGTTCACTACGCAAAATCTGCAGCGTCAGCCAGGTTTGCTGCAAACCGGGATTGGCGGCCAGGCTTTGTTTGACCAGTTGGGTTAACTGCTCGTCCGGCAGTAGCGATAGCAGACTGTTGGACTCGACCGCTTCCTCCCCTGCCACAGAAGTCACGGGAGTGGCTTGCCACTGCTGAACGCTGGCCTGTTCATCCATCAAGGTTTGCTGTACCGCTTGCTGCTCGCCAGACAAACTGGCACACCCCGCCAGTAACATGACAGGTAGCAGCCGGGCTGTTCGTGGAATCAGGGGCAACGGGAATGCCAGAAAAGGCATAAAAGATACTCCGCAGGAATCTGGTCGGCCATGCTAGAGCAGCCAAGGTTAAGGTAGGGTTAAGGGAACGGAAGGTTAAGAGCGAATCCAGCGCGATTCAATCAGCAGCGGATTGGAGGTAAGCTGTGGCGGTGAGAGTCACTTTATGAAGTGTCCGGAATCAGTTGACCACTACAGAGCGCAGCGTAGGCGCGTCCGACAACAGCCGCTTGTTATATCAGCTCTCTGGTAGCTCAAGTTGTCTCTCACTTCTCCAAACTCGAATGAGCACAACGTCAGTTTCTTGTCTCAGGTAGACAACTCGAAATGGCGAATGGATTAGCTCTCGGATATGGTTCAAACCAAGCTCGGGGACAATCCGGCCAGCATCAGGGTGGCGCACAAGCATTTCAGCTTGCTCCAGAATGGCGGTCACATACTCATCACCGATATGCGGCACGCTCTCTTTGATGTAGTGTTCTTGAATAGCTTGCAAATCCTCAAGAGCGGACTGTGAGACGCGCAGTTCCATTTAGTTAATGCCCAGGGTTTTCTTCGCATCAGTTAGAGAAACAGTATTGCCCTCGCGAACATCCATGAGACCCTGTGCCACAGCTTTAACGAATCGGAGTTCCTCAGCAGTTTTCTCAAACTCCTCAAGCCCTTGAACAACAGCTACTCCACGACCTCGGCTCGTAAGCAAGATTGGACGGTGTGTACTCTGAGCTCGGCTAACCACCTTTCCAGGGTTAATCTTTAGGTCTGAGAGAGGGACAACGTCTTCTGAAAACTTTACTTGCATGATGCATACTCCAAAGTGGAACAGCTATCACTAATAGCACCAGTTAACAGGTGCGGTCAAGAGAATATAACGCTGAGCGCACCGGAGCCTTTGACGTAGCGAAGCGGAGACAAAGGCATCCGAGTGCCGCGTCTGGTTAAATTACTATCGTTCACCTGCAAGGCCATGCCATACCCGGAGAATGATGATGGCACTGGCATGAAGTGAGTATCGAACGACGTATTTGCCGAAAAACATATCTCGAACGGAGTCTGGCACCGGTGCCATTTCAACGGGTGTGCCCATTTTGGGGAAGTCTGGGAGCAGTCCGATTTTGCCAACCAGTTCGGCGGCAATCTTGGCTGCCGCCGATGGATTGTGGACTTCAATGAACTCCCTCAAACGTTTCAAATCTTCGATGGCTTCATCCGTGTAAACCAGTTTCACTTACCTGACCTCGGTGCATCCTGCTCGTTCTCGGCTCCCCAACTATTAAGCCAGCTATGAACCTCACTGGCATCAACAACCTTGCCTTGGGCGGCAGACTCCATTGCCTCTAACGTTTGTTTCCAACGCTCCTGCTCAAGCTGCTGCTTTTCTATGTATTCCGACAGTGCCTGGTTGATTACCCAACCTTTGCTCCGCTGCAGCCTGCTTGCGATTGCTTCCAGGTGCTGTTCAACTTCGGCTTGGAGACGAACGGTGGTGACACTCATAGCTATACCCTCGAACCTGAAACTACAATGTATTACATCATAGTCTGCGAGGTGTAGTGGTCAACTGATTCCGGACACGGTGTTAAGTTTTTCTTCTGCTGCGAGAGGGCTGATACCACCATTAGCCGTATGTGGCCGCTGTTGGTTGTAATAGCCCACAAAAAAGCCCGCAATCATTGCGGGCAAAAAGAAAAGGGTATCCGGATTAACTGGTTGATACGTGCGTTAGCGTTCAAAAGTAGAGCTCAGGTGAGCAACGGAAAATATGGTTTATCGTGAGACACACGACATTTCCGTCAAAGTGGCTCCAAACTCCAGCCTTGTTCAGTAGCAAGCAAGCGTTCTGTTAGTCCGAGGTTTTCCAGAAATGAGTCATCATGCGACACTACGATCAACGTGCCTTGGTAACTACGCAACATGATTTCCAATGCCTGTACTGAGGGCAAATCAAGGTGATTGTTCGGTTCATCAAGTAACAAGAGTTGCGGTGGTGAATCGGCGTAGAGTATGCAAGCGAGAGCTCCCTTTAGACGCTCACCGCCGCTCAACGACCCGCTGGGTGTCGCTATCTTCTGCGCGTCAAGTCCTAGTTGAGCCAAGCGCATGCGCAGGTCCCCTTCAGTAGCTGTGCGATTGGCCAATTGTAACTGTTCTAGTACCGTATTCTCTGGATCCAAATTTTCTAATCGCTGATCGAGATATGCTCTCTCCGGCGTCACCTTGGATACCCCAGCCAAAGGCGAAACTTGTCCTGCAAACACTCGAAGCAATGTGGATTTACCACAACCGTTCGGGCCGACTACACCTATACGCTGTTGTCCACCCAGGATCAGGCTTATGGTTCGGGTTGCTCCCGATACGTACGGCAGCTCCACGTCATTCAATTCGGCCACGCGACGCTTTGCGGCCTGCGTAATTGGTATTTCATGCAGGGTTATTTGCGACTCATCTTCAACTTGTTGTGCGGCTTCACGCACGCGTTGGTTGAGTTGTGCCCGGCTGGAGGCCTGTTTCTGGCGCAGCGCGCCTGACGATGTCTCGCTGCGCTCTTTCTGACGATCCAGCAAGATCTTGGCTTGATTGGCCTCTTTGCCTCGCCGGTTACCGCGCGCTTGCCGTTGTTCCTGCCGTACACGCTGCTTCCGCATCGCCTGTTCCTGCCGTTGGCGTTCAAGCTTGCGCTCACTCAGGCTTTGTAGGGCGTTCTGTCGTTCATGTGCCTTAGCCTCGGCATAAAATGAGTAGTTGCCTCCGTAGCTTTGCAGCCCCAGGGAAGACAATTCCACGATGCGCTCCATGGACTCCAGCAACTGCCTGTCATGGCTGACCACGATCAGCCCACGCGGCCAGCGTTGTAGTTGTTCGATCAGCGCCTGTCGGTTCGGTCGATCGAGATGATTGCTCGGCTCATCGAGAATCAAGAAGTCTGCATCCGAGAGCATGGCACCAATCAAGGAAATTCGCATCGCCTCACCGCCGCTCAGGATGCTGGCAGGCGTATCTGTTTCAAGGTGGCTCAAGTTATTGCGCTCAAGTTCATAGCGGAGTCGCTGGTGTATGTCCCAGTGATCTCCTACGGCATCGAAATCCTCCGGTGCTGTACTGCCTGACTCAATACGTGCTAGCGCATCCAGCGTGTGCTTTACCCCCGCCAAGTCGGCCACTGTAGAACCATCAGGGTGCACCACTTGCTGGGCGAGGTAATGCACGCTGCCGGAGCACTGGCAGTGGCCGGTGGTTGGTTGTAACAACCCAGACAAGATGCGTGCTAGCAAAGTTTTACCGACACCATTGCGTCCGACCAGTCCTGTTGAGCGCATATCGAACTGCTCGCGAAGGTCGGAGAAAAGAGTTCTGCCGTCTGGCAGAACGTGGGACACGTTTTTCAGTACGAGATGGGTATTCGTCATGCTCTATTCCAAAGATGCCAAGAACTCCCCCTGCTACTGGGGGCTGGTGGAGACTGGCCGTCATAACAACGGCGGCATCAATGGCGCATTGGACAAACACCTCATATTGGAAGGAATAGGCTAATTATTGTACAAGCACTTGCAGAAATGGACAATGCAGTAATTTCAGCTGATTGAACCAACAAACTCATGACCGAGATGCCCGACAACATCCTGCACCTGCCTGAGTATCAGGTACTGGGCTTCAAATCCACCGACGACGAAATGCACTTCCAGGTGGATGCGCCCAATCCCATCGCCTGCGAGGAATGCGGCGTGCAGGGTGAATTCGTGCGGTTCGGCAAGCGTGATGTTCCCTATCGTGATCTGCCCATCCACGGCAAGCGGGTCACCCTCTGGGTGGTCCGCCGCCGGTACACCTGCCGGGCCTGCAAGACTACCTTCAGGCCCCAGCTGCCGGAGATGGTAGACGGCTATCGCATGACACTGCGGCTGCATGAGTACGTGGAGAAGGAAGGCTTCAACCATCCCTACACCTTCGTGGCAGCACAGACCGGCCTGGACGAGAAGACGGTACGCGACATCTTCAGCACCCGTGCCGAGTTTTTGGGGCGCTGGCACCGCTTCGAGACGCCCCGCATTCTGGGCATCGACGAGCTGTACCTGAACAAGCGCTACCGCTGCATCCTGACCAACATCGAGGAGCGAACCCTACTCGACCTGCTGGCCACTCGCCGACAGGACGTGGTGACCAACTACCTGATGAAGCTGAAAGACAGGCAGAAGGTCGAGATCGTCAGCATGGACATGTGGAACCCCTACCGGGCAGCGGTCAAGGCCGTGCTGCCACAGGCCCGCATCGTGGTCGATAAGTTCCATGTGGTGCGCATTGCCAACGATGCCCTGGAAAAGGTGCGCAAGGGTCTCAGGAAGGAGCTGAAACCCTCCCAGAGCCGAACCCTCAAGGGAGACCGGAAAATCCTGCTGAAACGCGCTCACGAAGTTTCAGACCGAGAACAACTCATCATGGAGACCTGGACGGGCGCATTCCCGCAACTGCTGGCTGCCTACGAGCACAAGGAACGCTTCTACGACATCTGGGACGCCACCACACGGCCCCAGGCAGAAGCCGCTCTGGACGACTGGATAGCCACCATCCCGAAGGGCCAGAAGGAAGTCTGGAGCGATCTGGTCAGAGCTGTGGGCAACTGGCGCGAAGAGATCATGACCTACTTCGAGACAGACATGCCGGTCACCAACGCTTACACGGAGTCCATCAACCGACTGGCCAAGGACAAGAACCGTGAAGGGCGTGGTTACTCCTTCGAGGTGATGCGGGCACGAATGCTCTACACCACGAAGCACAAGAAGAAGGCCCCGACTGCGAAAGTATCTCCGTTCTACAAGAAAACCATCGGTTACGGACTGCCGGACTTCGCAGAGGAACTCAACTACGGAGTCGATCTATCAACCATCTGAGGGTGGCATCAGGTTGGTGGGGTGAAGGTGCCCCATCAACCATTAAATCCGCATACCCAAAGAAAACAATCACTCACTCACTGCCGTCAGCGGCCGAGCTTTTTCACCGAGACACCACCAATACCAAAATGTTGCTTGGGCATTTCCGTGATCAGTACCCGGACACTTTCACGAGGAGCGCCCAGAGCACGTACGGCGGCTTCTGTCAGTTCGACAATCAGCTGTTCCTTCATTTCATCAGGACGGCCTTCGATAATACTGACCTGAATAATCGGCATGGCGGCTCTCTCTGTTACTGTACTGGATACACGGATGGGCTACGCCTCACCCGTGCGGTTATGCCAACAGGCATTACAACTTGATGCAAATATTCTTCAGTTCGGTGTAGAACTCAAGACCATGGACTCCGCCTTCACGGCCAATCCCGGACTGTTTGGCACCACCAAAGGCAGTACGCAGGTCGCGCAGGAACCAGGAGTTGACCCAGACGATACCGGCTTCCATCTGCTCGGCGACACGAATCGCCTGGGAGGTATTTTCGGTCCAGATCGCGGCAGCCAGGCCGTACACCGTGTCGTTGGCCAGTTCGATCGCTTCTTCTTCCGAATCAAACGGGCGAATATGACAGCAAGGGCCGAAAATTTCTTCGCGCACCACACGGGCGTCGTCTGGCAGACCGGTCCAGATGGTCGGTTCAATCCAGGCACCGTCATTCAGTTCAGCCCCCATATCCGGGATACCGCCACCAATTTCTACCGTCGCGCCTTCTTCTTTTGCCAGGTTGTAGTAGTAGGCAACCTTGTCGCGGTGTTCGAGGCTAACCAGCGGGCCGAAATTGGCTTGCTTGTCTTCCGGGCGACCCAGCTTGAGTTTGGCAACTTCTTCTTTCATACGGGCCAGAAACTGGTCATACACGGGCCGCTCAACGTACACACGCTCGGTGCCCAGACACACCTGACCGCAGTTAACGAAGGCGGAACGCATGGTGCCTTCGACGGCTTTTTCGATATCACAATCGGCAAAAACAATACCGGCATTCTTGCCGCCACATTCCAGCGAGATATTACGCAGGCCACAGGCGGCGGCTTTCATAATGATTTCGCCGGTGCGGGTTTCACCGGTAAAGGTAATGGCATCGACCAGCGGATGGGTGGTGAGAAATTCACCCGCGGAGTTTGGCCCCAGGCCATGAACGACGTTAAAGACACCGGCAGGAACGCCACATTCGTTCATGACTTCACCCAGCAAGGTGGTGGTGGCCGGGGTTTCTTCTGATGGTTTAACCACCACGGTATTCCCACACGCCAGCGCCGGGCCAACTTTCCAGGTCATCAGCAGCAACGGCAAGTTCCATGGCGAAATCACCGCAACCACCCCTTTCGGAGTACGGTGACCCATGTTGATAGCGCCCTTGCCGTCTGGAGTATCAAGACGGAAATTTTCAGTCGGATGGTTGGCCAGGGTTTCAGAGAAAGCCTTGAAATTGGCCGCACCGCGTGGAATGTCGATATGGCTGGCAATGCTGTGTGGCTTGCCGGTATCCAGACATTCAGCCTGGAGGAATTCGTCAAAGCGTTCGTTGATACGATCCGCTACCTTGTTCAATAGATTGATACGCTGTGCCTGGGTGTATTTGCCCCAAGGGCCTTTGAGGGCTTTTTTGGCAGCCTTGACGGCGGCATCAACTTCTTCTTTTCCGGCTTCGTGCACCAGGCCAATCAGGCTGTTATCAACCGGGTTACGATTTTCAAATGTCCGGTTGCTCAGAGATGCAACATACTCACCATTAATAAAGTGTCGAAACTCTTTCATATATCACCTGTTTGATCATTTGTTTGCGCAGGAAAAAACGTAATTCCGCCGTTCGGGATCACGGTTTATTGTTATTCGGCTTGCTACTTCAGAAACCCTATATCAGACCCTCAGTATATGGCTGGCATAAGCGGTTAAAACCGATAATTTCGAGAGTTGATCATCCCGATTACGGGATGATCAAAGTACCAAAAAGGGGCCATTCAGCGCAGTCAGTCCTGCCGGGGGGAGCCAGACAGTCCGCTGGCAGCGCAATAATAATCGCTCTGTCGATTACACGGCTTCACGCAGAAGAGCGGCTTTCTGGGTTGCCCTGGCGATGACAAAATCAATAAAAGCGCGGGTTTTGACGGGCAGGTTTTCGCGGTGCGGGAAGACAATATTGACCTGCCGATCTTCCATCCGCCATTCCGGTAACAATTGAATCAGCTCGCCTTTTTCCAGCTCGTCACGGGCAATGTAAGACGGCAAACAGGCAGCACCAACACCATCCAGTACCGCATCCAGAGCGAACTGGATTTCATCGGTTCGTAACGCCGGTTTCGGCACGAAAGTTTCCGCTTCGCCGTTGTTATTAAAGAAGCGCCAGACCGGATTACGCTTCAGTGCCACCAGCGGCATGCGTGACAACTCTTGCGGGCGCTGCGGATTATCGAATTGAGTCATATAGGCGGGTGTGGCACAGATCAGATTACTGGAACGAAACAGCGGCCGAGACACCCATTCATTCAGGGTCACATTACCCATGCGGAAGGCGATATCAATGCTGTTTTTCACCAGATCGACATTCTCGTTACTGAGGAACATTTCTACCGTAATACGTGGATTTTCCTTCATGAACTCGAACACCCACTGCTTGACGTAGTAGTGCCCGAGGCTGACGGGAGCGGTGATTTTGATGTCGCCCGACATCGACGACAACTCACTGTTGACGTTTTCCAGCCGGGTTTCGAGATCCTGTACCGTGTGAACGACACTCTGATAAAAACGCTGGCCGGATTCGGTCAGACCAAAGGTTTTGGCGCTTCGATGAATCAGCTTGTAACCCAGCTCGGCTTCAAACGACTGTATCCGCCGACTCAGCGTGGAGGTGGGCACGTTCAGATAACGCGATGCTGCCACGATACTGCCTTTATCCACCACCTTCACAAAGAAATACAAATCCTGATAATTCATTGAGCACCCATATATGACATTCGGAATTCCCGCGCATATTAAAAACAACACCTGACCTTGTTTTCTATTCGCGCTAGCATTTTGAAATTATTATTATTGGAGTGGTTATGGAACCCCACAGCGACACAAACGGCCCTGTTACGGTTGTCATTTCTCGCCGTGTTATTCCCGGCAAGGAGTCCGAGTTCGAACAACTCAGCGCCGAAATGACCCTCGCCGCTTCACGCTTCGAGGGCTATCTGGGTACCAACCTGTTTCGCCCGGCCAGCAGCGAAGACCCAGAGTACCGGATCATCTTCCGCTTTGCCTCCCATGCCGCGCTTAACGTCTGGGAAGCATCGGAGCAGCGGGCACAACTGCTCGGTTCGATTGAAGCCCTGTTGTCGTCACCCACCCAGCGAGAAAGAACCTACGGCATCGCCAACTGGTTTGATCTGCCTGGACACCCAGCGGCGAACCAACAATCTCCACCAGCCAAATACAAGATGACCATCGTCAGCTGGATGGCCCTGTATCCTATCGTAACGCTGATTTTCTTTTTGTTTGGTGAACCGCTTGCCCATATCCCACTGATACTGCGCACACTGCTGGTGACCGCTGCGGTGATGGTTCTGATGTCTTACGTCGCCATGCCACGCATGACACGCTGGTTCGGGTTCTGGTTATTTTCCAAACGCTAACAACTCGAATTTGACACCTGCGAACCTGACACCCGCCCCTCTCAACATGCAATGTATCGACACCTTCCAGCTTGTCCAGCAAGCATAACGCCACGATTGACCGTGGCGTTATGCTTATGGGCTATTCAGCCAGATCAGGTAGTGACGGTCAGGAAGCGTTCGTTCAGGACACGGTCATGGTAGAAAATCGCCTTGCCCAGCTGATCTGCTGTCCAAGTGATCGGTTCATGATCCGGATAGTGGTAGTTACCATTGGCGAACACTTCGGTGCGGTTACCGGATGGGTCAAAGAAATAGATCGTACGACCGTTAGTTAAGCCGTGGCGGGTCGGGCCAATATCGATAGGGGTATCCGTCATGGAGATCAGGTCAGCAGCACGCAGCACGTCTTCCCAAGTTTCCAGGTAATAGGACGAATGGTGGAACTGGCCGGACTCGGGGCTTTCAATAAAGGCAATATCATGCGCTTTCATGCCGCAAGACAGAAAAGCGGCGATCACGGTTTTATCTTCATCCGGTGTCAGTACTTGCTCAGCCATATCAAAACCCAATACCTGCTGAAACAATTTTGCCGTTGCCGGAACATCCGGGCCATACAACAGGCAATGGTCGAAACGCACCACGCCCATCCCTTTAAGGTCACGCGGCCAGGCTTCCGGGTTAACATTCGATATACCCCATTTGCCGGTTTGCTCCTTGGTGGCAAACAGCTCAAAGGTATGACCGGTCGGCACCACAAAACGAATTCGGCGGCCACAATCCTGCAGATCGTTGGCGGCCACCTCATTAACTTCAACACCGTATTCAACCAAACGGCCTTGCAGCAGATCCAGCATTTCTTCTGAAACAACCTTGAAACCGATAAAGTCCACACCGGCAGCATCGGCCTCACGCAGTACAACTGAATACTTGTCCACTTCCGACCAAGCTTTCAGATAAACGCGACCCTGATCATCGCGACCCGTTTCAATCAGACCCATCAAGTCACAGTAGTGCTTCAGGGCATCTGCCATATCGAGAACCCGAATCTGGACATGTCCAGGACGCATTACGCCGTATTTCATAGCTATTTCCCGTTTATTGTTATTTACGTTTGATAGTACACATGACTCCACTGGCTTTCAGCCGGGTGGAACCAATGAGAGAATCTTGATCTCCGTTCGTCTTGTTTTTTGTGATTATGACGAATGGATACGAAGCCTGTCTGGCCGTTATTACTGTCTGCCTGCAAGTAAAAGCAACCGCCGTGCCAGCGCCAGAAAAACAATTCAGCAGAACCATGGAAAACAATAAGTTATTGTTTTATAAAAGATTTTTAAAATCAATCCGATCAATAAATTCAGCTTTACGCCCAACCACGGGACGACCAGATCCCGATAGACATTTACGATATAGTGACTGTGATCTATCCAATTGACGATATGATCAATCTGATACCGGCCAACACAAAAAAGATAACAACAATGAGCCAAAGAACTGCGTTACCCGTCCCCAGCGACGATGACTTGATTCATCAACTGCGTTTCGACCCCGACAGCGGCCACATATGGCTGCACGAAAATCGAATGCTACTGACCCACTCCGCCGTGTTTGGCAAGTTGCGCAAAGACCTGATTGATATTCTTGGCTGGGAACGTGCCAAGGGTGTGCTGATGCGCTTTGGTTACGCCGCTGGCCGCCTGGACGCAGAGCTGGCCAAACGCTTGCGTCCCGACCTCAGCACCAGAGATTCCTTTGTAGTAGGGCCACAGCTGCACAAACTCGAAGGCAAGGTCAAGGTGACACCGATCCGGTTGGAGTTCGATATGGCCAGCGGTGCCTATTACGGCGAATTTGACTGGCACCACTCCTGGGAAGCCGAACAACACCTGCAGGAGATCGGCCCCAGCAAAGAAGCCGTGTGCTGGACACTGCTCGGCTATGCCAGTGGCTACACCAGTTACTACATGGGGCGACAGATTCTATTCAAGGAAACCCAGTGCTGCGCCTGTGGCGATAGCCACTGCGTCAACATCGGTCGTCCGGCCCATGAGTGGCCAGATCGCGAAGAACTGGAAAAATACCTCCGCCCCAGCCCGCTGATCGACGAACTGGAGTTGCTGCAGCACGAATACACCGAATTAAAAAACCGTTATGAAGCCCAGACTCAGGCCGACTGGACACCGTTTTCCGCCGTTGGCAATGCCCCGGTGTTCAAACAGGCCTGCGATATGATTGCCAGAGCCGCCGCTAGTAAAGTCAGCGTGTTGTTGCTGGGAGAAACCGGGGTCGGCAAGGAAGTTCAGGCCCGCAACATTCATCGTCTCAGCGACCGCGCTGAACAACCCTTTGTCGCCGTCAACTGCGCCTGCATTCCACCCGACCTGATTGAATCGGAATTGTTTGGGGTCGAAAAAGGTGCCTTTACTGGTGCCCACCAATCGCGCAAAGGCAAATTTGAACGCGCCGATTACGGCACCATATTTCTGGATGAAGTCGCCGAACTGACCCCCAGAGCACAAGCCACCCTGCTGCGGGTACTGCAAGAAAGTGAGCTGGAACGCGTTGGTGACACCATGACCCGCAAAATCGACGTACGGGTTGTGGCTGCCACCAATGAAGACCTGGAACAGGCCGTCCGGGACGGACGCTTTCGCGCCGACCTGTTCTTCCGCCTTAACGTCCTGCCCATTCGTATTCCATCATTACGTGAACGCAAGGAAGACATCCCGCTGTTGGTGGAGCACTTTCTCGACCGCTACCAGCGAGAGTACAACAAGAAAATTCTCGGCCTCACCGACCGCGCCATGTCGATGCTGGCGGAATACGCCTGGCCGGGTAACGTCCGTGAACTGGAAAATATGATCGAACGCGGCGTGATTCTGACCGACAACCATCGGGTCATTGAGCTGGAACATCTGTTCCCCTCCCTGACAGAGCCATCTCATCCGCTCAACATCATTAACCGTCAGGGTAGAATTGCTTCACCCGGCAGCGAAATAACCACCATAGCGCCGGGGTTATCGACCGACCAGCTGGCCGACATCCTCATCGCCTCCGGCACCAGCCTTGATGAACTGGAAACCCTGCTGATCGAAAAAGCACTACAGAACAGCCATGGCGTAGTCACCGAAGCAGCGAAACAGCTGGGACTGACACGCCCTGCACTGGCCTACCGGATGAAAAAACGGCAATAAATCACGTACCGTCCGTGGCCGCATATCCGTGTCCGCGTGTCCGTGGCCGCATGTCCGTGTCCGTGTCCGTAGGGCCCGGCTCCGTCCGTGGCCGCGTGGCCGTGTCCGTGTCCGTAGGGCCCGGCTCCGTCCGTGTCCGCATGTCCGTGTCCGCATGTCCGTGTCCGCATGTCCGTGTCCGCATGTCCGTGTCCGCATGTCCGTGTCCGCATGTCCGTGTCCGCATGTCCGTGTCCGCATGTCCGTGTCCGCATGTCCGTGTCCGCATGTCCGTGTCCGTAGGGCCCGGCTCCGTCCGTGGCCGCATGTCCGTGGCCGTGGCCGTGGCCGTGTCCGTGTCCGTGGCCGTGGCCGTGTCCGTGTCCGTGTCCGTGTCCGTGTCCGTGTCCGTGTCCGTGGCCGTGGCCGTGGCCGTGGCCGTAGTGCAATTGTAATTCTGATTGTTTTACACCAATGCTATTTCACGGCTAACGGCCAAAGGTCACTTCCATCTCATCGGCCATCATCTGCGGGTCGACCGGCTGACCGGTGAGTGTTTTGACGCCACTGAGCCAGGCACTGACCTGGGCCGGATTGCGGTGCATCCACATCCGCACGGCGCGATCGACCGGGACAAACTCATTGCTGGTTTTCTGCATAATTTCTTCTTCGATCGCGGCCTTGAAGGTCAGGTTACTGAAAAAGCGGGCGAGGTTGGGACATTCCTGCTCCAGTCCCTTGCGGATACTGGTATTCACCGTGGCCTTGCCGTAATCCGGGCCGAAATACTGATCACCACCGTCAAGATAACGCATGGCAAACTGCTGGTTCATCGGATGCGGTTTCCAACCCATAAACACGATCCATTCTCCCTTGCGGACTCGGCCATTCACCTGTGCCAGCATCAGCCGTTCGGAGGTTTCAATCAGTTTGAAGTCTTTCAGCCCAAAGGCATTGGAGGAAATCATTTCGAGAATGGCGGCATTACCGCTACTGCCTTTCTCCAGGCCGTAGATACGTCCTTCAAACTTGTCGCTAAACCGGGCGATATCGGCAAAATCATGCACGCCCTGTTCATAAACATAATCGGGCACCGCCAGTGTCCAGAGCGCTTCATCGAGGTTGGCCGTCAAGGTTGATACGTCTTGCGGGCCGTAAAACGGCGCTGCCACCTCAACCATGGCGGGCGTCCAGTAACCCATAAAAACATCGATATTCCGTTGCTGCATCTGGCTGAATACTTCCGGTGTGGCGGGCTGGTTACTGAGTTCCACCCGATACCCCAATTGCTCCAGCAGCGATTTGGCAATGCCGTTAACCACATGCAAATCGGTCCAATCCACCACGCCTATACGCACGGTTTGGCACTGTGCTTCTGTAGCGCTTTCGGCGTAACCGGTCAGTGCCAGCAGCCACACCAGTACGCAACGGGAAACAAATTTCATGAATTACCTCGATTCAGACCATGGGAATTAAATGGTGAGGAGCCGGGAAACATCAGCAACAACGCTGTTACTAATTAACGTCGTCGCTAACAAACTCATCAACAACGCAGCAAACGGCCTTCAGCTTATAAATAACCGCACCCGGCGGCATTTCCCCATTAGGGCCATTCCCAAAGAGGTATTGACGCCATCTCAAACGGCAAAAAACCGGCTTTTGATAAAAGGAATAACTCGGGTGGGGTATATCGTTGGGGTGATTGACGCGCAAAAAGGCTACGCAATGGCTCAGACAGGGTTAGCTGAGCCTGGGCGGACAATATGACAGAAAAACCTCCGTCTGTGCGGAGCGGGTTGTTACACGGAACAGGTCACTGGCCTATAGGCCGGAGCCAAGTACCCAGCTGATGGTGAGTAGCGAAATCATCGACGTCCAGATAATGGTGGTGGAGGTTTCCTGCACGAAGGTGTCGTATTTTTGCGCCAGTACAAAGCTGCCTGCACCGGTTGGTGTACTGGCCATCAGAATCGCCACACTGGTCCAGAGTGGTGGTAGCGAAAAGACATAACTGGCCAGCCCCCAGGTCAGCAATGGCTGCCCCAGTAACTTCAGTACCGCCGTCATCGAGATCGCCCCGAGATCGCCAAACAGGGGTTTGCCCACCAGAAACAGCCCGAGCGAAAACAGCGCGCATGGCCCGGCGGCAGCCCCAAGAATATCGCAGAAGTTAAATACCATGGAGGGCAGCTCCAATGGCAACATCGCATACAGGATGCCGACCAGCGGCGATAACAACATCGGGTTTTTAAACACCGCCTTGCCAATATCCAGGGTAATACGCCCGGGACTGGCTGCCACCTTGTTATCCAGTTCAATCATGATAGTGGCCATGGTGATGGTCAGCAGAGAGCCAACCACCACAAACAGAATCACTGGCACACTGGCTGCGTCACCAAAGCTGGCAAACGCCAGCGGGATACCCAGATACCCGGTATTGCCGTAGGCCGCGTTCAAGCCCAGCATAGTGGCGCTGCCAAGCCGCTTGCCGAGCAGGTATTTCGCCAGCACAACCCCGATCACCATGGTCAGCACCACGCTGATTGCAATCAGGATCAGGTAATCCAGATTCAGCAACACCTGTGGATCAACCACAGCCATGGCCTTGAACAGCAGACACGGCATGGCAAACCAGAAGACAAAATCATTTAATGCCTTGGCTGCCTCGCTACCACAAATCCTGAATTTCCCTGCCAGAAATCCGGCCAGGATGATCAGGAAGACCGGAAAAACCGTATCAATCAGAATCGACATTTTACCTCCAGAACGCCTCCCGTATGGAGGGCCAGCAGTATAAAGAGAAAATATTGCCCGGCACCAGACAGCGATTGGTAGGGCACAAGCGCTGGCCGTTGTGCTTCAGTCCGCCTGGCGACGTCGACCTGCCGTCTTGCGGCCCTTGCTATGTGTGCTGCTGGCGCTGCTACGGCGCTGGGGTTTCGCCTTGGGGTTGTCGCTCTGGATACCACTAAAAGCCTGGGTATTCAGCTGGCAGGCCTGGCCAACCAGGGTATGCAACTGCCCTAGCAGCGGTTGCATAAAACCCTCGTAGTTTAATGCCCGTTCGCTGATGTCGTTCAGCTGGCGTTCCCAATGCGCGGTCATGTCTGGCACGGTGGTGCTTTCTGGCAGGGTATTGATCAACGCACGACCCAGCTCGGTGGCCAGTATGGTTTTGCCTGCGCGCTGCAGGAAGCGCCGCTTGAACAACAGTTCGATAATACTGGCCCGCGTGGCTTCGGTGCCAAGACCATCGGTGTCTTTGAGGATTTTTTTCAGCTCGCGGTCTTTAACGAAGCGGTTGATGCCCGTCATCGCCGCCAGCAGCGTGGCATCGCTGAAATGCGTCGGAGGTTGGGTATGTTTTTCATCCACCAACGGCTCACCACTCCATACTGTCTGGCCGGGTGCCAGCACGGGCAAGCGGCCGTCGCCGGGTAGCGCTGAATCATCCGGTTGCCGCTGCTGTTTGCCTTGTGGCATGGCGGCCTTCCAACCAGGTTCCAGATTCTCCCGTTCGGTAGCGACAAACTGGCCGCCCGCAATGACCAGCTCAATACGACGGTCGGCATAACGATGCGGCGGATAAAACTGCAGCAGATACTGGCGGGCAATCATCGAATACAGCTGTTTTTCTGCCAGTGTCAGGCTGCCGGAAGCCGTGGTTTTTTCGCTGGGAATAATCGCATGGTGCGCTTCGACCTTACGGTCATTCCAGGCTTTGGAACGTAACGACAGATTGGCTCCCTCAATCACCGTCACCAGATCTTGCTGATGATGACCAATGGCACTGACGACCGACTGGCGGCGGCTGTAGTGATCCTCTGGCAAGTAACGGCAATCGGAGCGGGGATAGGTAATCAGCTGATACTTTTCGTACAACGACTGACAGCCATCCAGCACCTGTTTGGCGCTCAGTCCAAACGCTTTGGCGGCATCAATCTGCAACGCCGACAGGTTATAGGGCAGCGGTGCGGCTTGCTGTTTCTCCTTGCGTTCGCTGGCTGTGACGGTGGCGGGTTGCTGTCGAATACGTTCAGCCACGTTATGGGCAAGTTTGGGGTTAAGTACCCGCCCCTCGTCATCCAGGTGGCTGGCACAGGCTTCACTGGGTTGCCAGCGAGCGTAAAAACACAAGGGTTGACCGGCTTGCAGATGAATGGCAGCACGGACTTCATAAAAAGGTTTGGAGACAAAATCGCTTATTTCTTCATCGCGACGCACCACCAGTCCGAGAATCGGTGTTTGTACCCGTCCCACCGACAGTACCTGCTTCAACCCACCTTGCTGCCCCTTGACGGTACAGGCTCGGGTCAGGTTAATGCCGTACAGCCAGTCCGCCCGACTGCGTGCCAGCGCCGAGGTTGAGAGCGGGATAAAGTCCCGATTGGAACGTAGTTGCGTTAAGGCCCGGCTCACGGCTTGGGGATTGAGGTCGCTGATCAGCAGGCGTTGCATGTTCTGACGTTTGACCACCGGGACATTCAGATAGCTGACAACTTCGTCCACCAGTAGCTGCCCTTCCCGATCCGGGTCGCCGGCATGAACCAGTTGACTGGCCTCTTTCACCAGTTTACGTAACACCGACAGTTGTTTACGGGTCTGGCTTTTGGGTTGCAGTTGCCAGGTCTCGGGCACGATCGGCAATACATCCAGCCGCCACTGTTTGAACGCCGGGTTGTAGGCTTCTGGCTCGGCCTGTTCCAGCAAATGACCGATACACCAGCTGACGACATCGCCATTGGCAGCACGTACAAAACCTTCACCTTTTTGATGGGGTTTCGGCAGCACTGCCGCAATGGCGCGGCCAAGAGAGGGTTTTTCAGCAATAAACAGACGCATGGCTTTTCTGGATAACTGGGATTTTGTACAGTATATCCAGACTGGCGACAAAGGGAATGCACAGCGTGGTTTAACGCTGCGGTCGGTTATCCTTGATACCGGGCAGCATGCCCTGCAGCAGAGGCACCCGGTAACGCCACTGGATCAATAACACCGCCACAACGTGGATCACCACCATGGCCATAACGCTATTGGCCGCCCAGCGATGCAGATTTTGCACCCAATCTTCGCCCCAGAAGGCATCCAGTTCCTGCATCCAGCCGCTGACGCCGGTGACTGTCAGCATCAACAGCAACAACAGCACCATCAGCCCGCCAACCGGGCTGTGGCGACTGTTATGCCGATGCTGACGCTGGTACTCGCCAAACCGTTGCCAGTTATCACATAACCGCGCCGGCGTCGGCAGAAAGTCGCTGAAACGGGCGTTGGTCGGGCCAACAAAGCCCCAGATCAGACGCGCCAGCAGCAGCGCCAACAGCGTATAACCGGCCCATTCATGCGCATCGTCGCCATCGTCCAGCCACCAGAAGTTAGCCAGAAACAAAACCGCCACCGACCAGTGAAACAGACGTATAAAACGATCCCAGATCATTCCAGCAGCACCAGCTCAGTCGATTTTTTTCTTGACGATGTCGCCCGTTTTAGTATCGAAATACACTTCGATTTTGACAAACTCGGTCTTTGCCTCGTTCAGACCCCAGCCATAGATTTCATAACAATGGCCAGCTGCCTGGAATTTTTTGATGGCAAAACCATAGTCATTCACGATCTTTTTCTGCATTTCCAGCACATGCAGTTGTTCTTCTTTGGGGTGCTTCTGGCAATCAGCACTGGCATACAGCGGGCCACTGGCCAGGGTAGCGAATGACAGCAACACTATTTTTTTCAACATCACTTTCTTCAACATCACTTTCTTCAACATCAGGGAGGACTCCGACAAAGGACAAATTATCGGCCCGACATTACATTGAATATAAATTACTATCAATATCGTTTACAAACAATCACACCCTGGCACCAACCGCGCTCCAGAGCCTCAGATACCCCAGTTCACATCATCGTGTTTTGCGACACAATCGGTACGGAACGTCGACAACGTGGCGTTGCTGCAGGTCAGGTCGGTTACGACGATATCCGTGCCGTCGTAGTAACCGTCGAGCAGCAACCACTTGTCATCGTCGATGGCATTATCCAGGTCAGAACACTGGCTGAAGCTGCTGCAATCCAGATTGGGGGCACTGTCGTACACAGAGATAGAACCGCCACTGCTTTTTGACAGTTCACTGCCCCGTACAATTATTTTGAAATCGTAGCTGCTGCCAAGACGGTCATCCGGGCTGCTGTCATCATTATCCAGCTCGACTGCCGTAATGCTGCCGCCGTCACTGGTGGTTTTGATCACATCAATATAAGGCTGCTCTCCCCATACCGGCGTAAAGCCGTCGATACCATCGTCCAGTTGCAGCAGTTCAAAATCGTCCGAACTGTTAACCTTGTACACCAGGCACATGGCCGCTTCGGCCAAACCACATTCGCTCTGGAACCAGCCGATGTACCAGGACACGCTGCTGCTGCCTTCACAGCTGCTGTCAAAATCGTCTTCAGCTGCAGCACAGAGAACATTGTCCAGTGTAATGCCACCAGCCCCGTCGACACTGAATTCCAGTTGTGCCACATAGCCATTGGCAACCGCCGCAGTCAGCTCATCACAGGCGCTGTTGCAGGCAAAGTCGATCTCGCTGGCCAGATTCCAGTTCGCATCATCTACGGCGTAGAGAATACCGGTGTCGGTGTAGAGGGTCAGGGCGAAGGTTTCTTCACTGTCGCTGACGGCCTCGGTCGAAGCGATGCTATCGAAGCGGTAACGGCTAGGGTCACCATCTTCGTCAAATGAGACGGTGACATTCACCACATAACGGTTACCCCAGGCAAATTCGCTGAAGCCACTGAAAGTCTCCTCGACCACATCCCAGCTGTCGTCACTCGCTTCCCGAATACGAAAGCAGAGGCTGGTGCTGTCGGTATCGCACTGTTCTTTGTAATAGTCGACCTGGCGGGTTTCGGCCTGGTCGTCCCAGTGACGCCCGAGTTCCAGGCAGCCCGACAGCAACAGTGCCATCACCGGCCATAGTAATCGTATTATCCAACGCATCCGTTCAACTCTCTTCTGTCATCGTGTTCATCGAATAACAACCACATCAAACTGCATCACAACGGCATCACAACCACAGCAATTACCTTTACTAGCAGGTGACACTCATAGCGGTGGACTGGCGGGTTATGACAGCCAGTGATTGCTTAATGCTTTCTATTGCTCAATGCCTTGCTGCAATAGAATAGGCATGGCGTAGCCAATCAATACCTGTTTTTGTACATCCTGTGCTTCACCTTCGATGCGCTGCCACAACGTATCCTGAATCTGGCGACTGCACTCACCGCCATCCACATCCGGGTAACAAGCGAAACGCTGCTGCAACAACCGCACCGCAGCATGATGCACAGGCAGAATTTCAGTCATGTGACGCATCTGGCGATCAATCGCCGCTGCCATGGTTTCCGCACTGGCCAGCTCGTCATCTGTCAATGGCTGGCCAAAATCAACGTGTATCGTTCCCTTCTGACCGATAATGCCCGCCAGCAAACTGCGGGTATCTTCTCCTTCTTCCTTGCTGTAACAGCCGTATTTGGATCGGGCCACCAGCTCTCTGGCTTTCATCAAGTCACATGGATCCCATTCGTACTGGATGCACACTGGCACCGGGCGCAGGGCGAACAGGGTTGCGGCAAAGGTTTCCGCGTGTTCACGTCCATGCAGGGCCAGCATTTTTAATACCGCCTTGTCGGTCAGGTCGATGCCATTTTTGGCCCGTCCTTCCCGCTGGGCAATCCAGACTGATTCATGCTGATCCAGCGAAAAACGAATATAGCCCGATAGCTGCTGTAATGCCGTCAGCTTTTCTCGTTTATTGGTAATGTTTCGTCGAACAATAAATGATTTATTGAGACGCATGACATCGGCAATATCCGGGTGACTGAGCAAATTATCACCAATCGCAATCCGACTGGTGGGCCAGCCCGCCTGATACAGCGAGTAGTTGATCAGCGTTGGATCCATGGCGATGTCACGGTGGTTGGATATCCACAAATGTCCCTGTTCCGGGGCCATTTTATCCAGCCCCCGCACCACCACATCGGTGGCGGTTTTGGCCAGCAGACGTTCGATCCAGCCTTCCATCCACATCTGGAAATCGTGCACGGTATTGACGCCCGCCAGCTGGCGATCCAACAGGTAACGGGCTAATGGCAGCATCCGTTCGCGCAGCCAATGCGGCAACATCGGCAGCCGGTATTTCAGCAGTGCCCGGTGTACGGTGTCGGACTGACTCACTCGCTCCAGTACGGCAGCAACTTCATCATCCTGGTAGGGGCGGATATCGGCGTAACAATCTGGTATTGGCATATCTGGATTCGGCAGTAAAAGGCGCGGGGATGATGCCTGAACAATGCGTTGCTGTTAAGGCACATTGAGGGATGTGGTACCGTTAGCCCCATAAAATTTCTGGTCAGTGCACCGTACTGACGGTTTTTGAGGAGACACCCGATGATTGAGCAGTGGCAACCGGCTTCCAGCCAGACCAGCAAACCGGATTCCGACACTCTGCTGCAACTGCTAGCAGCCCTGCCCCAGCAACCGCAATCACCTGTTATTGACCGTCAGCGTCTGGATGACAGCGCACGGGCCAAAGCCCATACCTGGATCACACTGGACGAAGCGGCATGGCAGACGGCGCTGGCCGGGATCGCAGCCGACCAGTTGCTACAGGTTGCTACTTTTTTTGTCTGTGCCGAGCAACAGCTGGAAGATTGGCAATGTGGCAGCAGCAATCCGGCGATCTGGGTATTTCGTTACCTGAAGAAACAGGGCACCCCTGCGAGCAAGGAGCAGATCCGGGCCATCAAGGCACTCACCGACAACCGCTATATTCCGCACGGCAGCGCCCTCTGAGTAACTGCCAGTAACAGTAACAGTAACCTCAGGGTCAGGGGTCAGGGGCCGCTTACCGGCCCTCTCGACCAGCCCGCAAAAACGTTGGCAACTCGCGCCGCAAATCTTCCAACCGTACCGGTTTGGCCAGGTAACCGTTCATACCGGCGGCTTCACAGGCGCCCTTGCGGTCTGACATCACATCGGCAGATAACGCCACAATCGGTACCCCAGGCAGATCTTGCTGTTGTTCTCGTCGACGTATTTCCCGACAGGCATCAAGGCCATCCAGCACCGGCATATGGCAATCCATCAGGATCAGATCGAATTCAGCAACGGCACTGCTATCAACCGCTTCGCGGCCATTATTGGCGACGGTGACAATACACCCCAGGTGCGCCAGCATCTGGGTAGCCACTTTCTGGTTCACGGCATTGTCTTCCGCCAGCAGGATACGGCAGTTATTCAACCGTGCATCATCTTCAGTAACCGGCTTGCTCATACCCATACCCTGATAGCGATTGGTTCGGGTAATCATCAAGGTCGGCTGAGGCGGTTGCTGTAGCAGACGACTGAGCAATTCACGCAAATTGCTCTGGCTGATTGGCCAATCCCAGTGAGCACCCACTCCGGCAGCCAACAAGGCGTCACGGCCAGTGGTTAACACATCTTTGGATGATAATGCCAGTCGTACCGGACTGGCCGCCAGCGTACGGCGCAAGTCCTCGTCACTCGCCATCCAGCTGCGATAAGCCAGTACCAGAATGGCCGGCTGCTCATGCGGCAACAAGGCCACCACATCGGCTGGGCGGCCAAATTCCCGATACGGCATCCCCAGCTGACGCGCAACCGAAATCAGCAAGGTACGATTTGCCTGCAGTTCGTCACAGATCCACAACGCCTGCCCGCCTATCGGCGAAATATCCCCTTCATCACCGGCTTTGACGGAGACCACTGGCAAGGTGACATCAAACCAGAAGTTGGATCCGACACCCGGCGAACTGACAACACCCACATAGCCATCCATCAGTTTGGCCAGCCGTTGGCAGATATTCAGACCCAGCCCGGAACCGCCCGCAGCGGAGGAAATCCTGCCGTGAACAAAACTGTATTCCTCGAATAACGCCATCACCTTGTTGGCACCGATACCGATACCCGAGTCTTCAACCGAAAACCGCAACTGCACTTCATGTCCCAGTTCCCGGACTTGCACCACCCGCAACAAGATATGGCCAGTCTCGGTAAACTTAATGGCGTTGCTCAGGTAATTCATCAGAATCTGGCGAATACGAATCGGGTCACCTATCAATTGAGCAGGTATTTTTTCGTCCATAAACGACTGCAGCACCAGCTGTTTTTCCTGCGCCTTGCTGGACACCATTTCCAACAGGCTTTGCACCAGTTCAGGCAGATCAAACACGTCGGTCTCAAGACTCAGCTTGCCAGCATCAATTTTGGATATATCGAGGATGTCATTGATGATCGCCAGCAAATGTTCAGAGGAACTTTGAATAACCCGTTGAAAACCTTGTTGTTCATCATCAAGGTGGGTCTGCTCCATCAGTGACACCATGCCCAGCAAGCCGGTCATGGGAGTACGAATCTCATGGCTCATATTGGCCAGAAAACGGCTTTTGGCCAGGTTCGATCGCTCAGCATAATCCCGCTTGGTTTCCAGCGCTTGTCGTTGCCGGACCAGGACGGACACATCGCGAAAAAACACCAACGCCTCGGTATCCGCCTGCGGGTTGGTTACCAGCCAGACATGCCAGCAACAGGCCGGTTCGTCATCCGTCAAGATCTCCATGGAGGCGGTAATGCCCTTGTCCAACACGCTACGCAGGGCGGACTGCCACACATCGCGCTCGGCCAGCGGCAGGCAGCCCGCCAAATTTTGCCCACTCGTCAGTAGCTGTCGAGCAAGCGGACGATTGGCCTCAATCACCAGGCCATCCGAATCAACCCGAACCAGCACATCGGGGGACTGTTGCCACCATGACTGCAGCTGTCGTTGCCGTTGCATCAGCGCATCCAGCTGCTGGCGAATGCGGCGCTTTGCCTGTACCAGCAAGACCAGCGCAGTCAGTACTGGCAGTAATACCAGCACCAGCACCAACAACAAGACGAGCCCACTTTCAGTAAACATGTCGGTCATAGCTACCTTTTTTAGCGATCCCTGCCCTCGTAGTCACCGATACAGACTGTATGTCAAACGCTGACGGTGATGGTCATAAATCCAGCAAGCTGACGAAGCGCTTCTGTTCCATCGGCCAGTGCAGTCGGTACCAACCATCGCTACTGACCCCACCTGCCACATCGGCCCCCGCCAGGATACACAGCATTTCCTGCAGTTCTCCTTCACGCCGAATACGATTGACCGCAGCAACCAATGCCTCACTGGAAACCACCATCGCACTCGGCTGTTGCTCAGCATAACAATAGCCAAACTGCATCGCATCTCCGGCCACCAGTGGCTCCCAGCCCGCCCGCCGGGCAGAAGACGCCAGCTCAGCAGCCAGCTCCTCTGGTTCGGCAAGAATCAGCAAGGTTCGACTTTGACCTCGTAACTCATCAGGAACCGGCATCTGGTTACTTTGCAGAAAATTGATAAATCCGGGCAAGGGAATTCGATTATCTCCACGCCCTGGCAGTTTATAAGCATCCAGATGACCACGTTCAATCCAACGGATGACCGTCCTGAAATTTACGCCACAGTACTTTGCAACCTCACCTGTGGTAAGTGCCTGTTTTCCCCTCACGTCATTGCCCAGCCCGATAGATACATTAGTTTCAGTATAGATACCCTTTGGCCATTGCAAGGTCGAAACAGTATGCTGTGGCCAGGACACAAGAGTGGCACGCCGAAGTTATCCACTCAATCGGTCAGCAGTGCCCCCGTAACAGGAGCCGAAATGACGTTCAAGGTATTACTGGTTGATGATGAAGCCGGTATTCTGCATTCAATCTCAAAACTGCTTCTTAACGAATCCATTACCGTGAGAACGACCACCAGCGCCGCCGAAGCCCTCGATTACCTCGCCACCCAGTCCATCCAGGTGCTGGTCACCGATTTCCAGATGCCGGATATGGATGGCCTGGCACTCTGCCGGGAAGCCCGCCAACTAAGCCCCAGCAGCTACCGTATTATGCTCTCTGGCCACGTCGATTACCCGGTACTGCGTCAGGCCCGGCAACAAGGTGTGATTCACAAGTTTATTGCCAAACCCTGGAACAATCTGGTACTGGCGCGGGATATTTTTGAAGGTGCCCGCCAGTCCAGTCTGATGCAACGGGCCCATACTCTGAAAACCGCCATGAATACCGAGCAGCCCGCCTTTCTGACCGACAACAACTGGGTCATTCGCCTGGCCAACAAACCGGTCTGTGAAGCGCTGTCGGTGGCTGAGGATCAACTGCTGGGTCGCAACCTGTTTGCCAACAGCGTCAGCAATATGCCGGTTGCCCTGGAAACAGAAATCACCCGCCAGTCTGAATCCAACCAGACCTGGCTGGGCTACTTCAACCTGATCGACCAGCAACGCCGCATCCAGCCCACCTGGATGGCCATTACACCACTCAGTGAAGATTTCCGGCTCTGTATCTGTGGCCTGATCAATACCGCCGCCGACCGGCAATCCGAATTAAAAACCGAGTTTCAGCGTTACTCCGGCTTGCATCAACTCAACCAGCTGGAGAGTTATCTGACCCAGTCGGATGGTATCAACTGCATTTTACTGATCAGTTTCGATGAAAACAGGGTCGCCGACGCCGACCTGGGCAGCCTGTGTTATGAACGCCTGGTCGAGGCAATTGCAGCGCAGTCACCGGTATTCCAGCCAGCCCACCATCTGTTCCTGATACCGGTCATCACCGATCCGGCCAGCCCCTGTGCCGAACACCTGCAGAGTGCCATTCTACAGGTGTTCGACAAGCCGCTGTTGCACCAGAATCAGGCAATCACCCTGACCCCCGGCATCAGCTGCGAATGGGTACAACCGTCACAGCATGACACTCGCCCCTCAACGGATCCGTTTGAACGAATCCGCCAGCACCTCGGGCTTGGCAGCATCAACGGCCAGCCCCAACCACCGGAACGGCCCCAGCCAGCGGCTGTTATGGAGGCATCTCCCGAACGCCAGAGCGATTTTAACGCCATGCCAGTGTTTGATTCCCAGGGCGCGCTGGCAGGACTGGAGCTGCTCCCCGAGTACATGATCGAACCCGATATTTGCCGCCAGTGGCTGGAAGACATGCATATCGCCTGGCAACAACATTTTTCTCAGCCCATGTACGTCATCCTCCGGGTAACCAACCTTAACGATGAGAGCTGGCAACACATCACCGCCTGCATCGTCAAATGGCACCAACAGGCAACCGGCCCGGTGCCCCACTGGTGCGTTATCCTGCCGTGGCATCCGGATGACACGGTGCCAGAACTGGCCCATGGACTGCGCCAGCTCAATATGCAGCTGCTACTCGAGATGGTACTGAGCACACCTCAGCAACGGCTGCCCGGCTATCGCAGTCTCCGTGCCATGAACGTTGATGGCTTCAGTCTGGCACCAGGCCTGGTCGCCCTCACACGTCAGCCCCAATATCAGGAAAGACCGTTACTGCAGCGCCTGCAGCAGGACGGGGTCATTATCTATGCCCATGGCATTGGCTCGACCGAAGCGCTGGCCGCCGCCCATCAAAGTGGTGCTGGCTGGTTAAGCGGTAATGCCTTGTCGCGCATGGTGAACGCCACCCAGCTGCACTGGTTTGCCATCAGCGACTGAATTCTCATGTATGATGGGCGGCTAATCGGAGGAACCGCCCTGTGAACAAAGACCAAGCCTATCACCAGATTGCCCTGGCCTGTCTGAAATCCCTGCGCAACACCAGCGCCAGCAGCTCGGATGCCGTGTCCGAGCTGTACAGCACCATAGATGAAGCCTTCCAGCAGCAATTTGCCCTGATGCTGACGGAACTGGAAGACAATCGCGAACGTCTCAACCGCATTTGTGAGCTTGACCCCGGCATCAACACACTGGCCGACGCCCAGGCAATTGCCTTGAACCGGGGAACCTCACACTGACAACGCGCCTGGGGCCAAGCTTCAGGTAACCCAACCCTGATTGACCGCGACTTGTAGTAGGAGCAGGTATGTTATCGCCCCGTTACTGGATTTTTATTGTTATTGTTCTGGCTGCCATCGGATATTCCATGTTCAAACCCGCGTCTGACACTCCCGCTGCTGTTTCCGACTGCAGCGACACCACCCCCTGGAACTGCCGCGAGCCGGGCGACACCAGCGTCATTGTCAGCCCCTCGGATCCGTTCAGCTACGAATACGTCCAGCTCGACAATGGCCTGCGCGTGCTGCTGGTATCCACCCCAGACACCGACAAGGCCGCCGCCGCCATGACCGTGGCCACCGGCAGTGGCGATGACCCCAAGGGCCGCGAAGGCCTGGCACACTTTCTTGAACACATGCTGTTTCTCGGCACCGAACCCTACCCCGAATCGGGCGAATATCAGGCCTTTATCAGCCGCCATGGTGGCAGTCATAACGCCTTTACCGCGCATCAGCAAACCACTTACTTTTTCTCGATCGACAATGATGCCATGAGTGGCGCACTGGATCGTTTTGCGCCTTTCTTTATCTCTCCCAGCTTTGACGAAACCTATGTCGATCGCGAGAAAAACGCCGTTCATGCCGAATACAGCGCCAAGATAAAAGACGATTTCCGCCGTATTTTTTCGGCTGAAAAGCAAGCCATGAACCCGGCCCATCCTTACGCTGGCTTTGCTACCGGCAACCTCGACACCCTGTCGGATCGCCCGGATCGCAAGGTGCGCGATGACCTGATCGACTTTTACCGCCAGCATTACAGTGCCGACCAGATGACCCTGGTGCTGGCAGGCAACTACCCGCTGCAACAGCTGCAAGACTGGGCCACCAGCCACTTCAACGCCGTTCCCAAGCGAGACGTAAAAACCGCCACGTCACGGCCACCCATGTTTGTACCGGAGCAATTGCCTCTCGATATCAATATCGAACCGGTAAAAGAAATTCGCCGCCTGCAATTTACCTTCCCAATGCCGGAAACCCTGTCGCTGTACCAGTACAAGCCGCTGCAATTATTGTCCAACTTGCTCGGTCATGAAGGCGAAGGCAGCATACTCGCCTTGCTGAAAGAAAAAGGCTGGGCCGAAGGTCTCAGTGCCGGACGCTCCATCAGCACCCGCTTCGAGTCCAACCTGGTCATCCAGATTGAACTGACCCGTGCCGGGCTGTTACACGTCGAAAACATCACCCAGATACTCGAACACTACTTTGCCCTGCTTAAAGACCAACCCATTCCGACCTACCTGATGACCGAACAAGAACAGCTGAGCGAAATGTCATTCCGCTTCCAGCAACATGGCAGCCTGTCAGACTACGCCGTACGCTTGAGCAGCAACCTGCAGGTCTATCCGCCCGAGCAGGTGATCCACGGCGACTACCTCTGGCGGCCGACAACACAAGGCACCCTGAAGCCTTTCCTTGATGCCCTGAGCATGGATAACGTCTTGCGCACCCTGATTGCACCCGGCGTCGCGACCGATATGACCGACCCCTGGTACAACACGCCAATGCGTATTCGTCCATCCAGCTACCTGGCCGCAGATGTCTCGACCGATGAGCTGGAACAACTGCACCTGCCTGCACCCAACCCCTTTATTCCGCAAGATTTCTCACTCAATGCCGAACCGGAACAAGCGGTTCCGACCGCGCTGATTGATCAACCAGGACAGCAACTCTGGTACTACCCGGAACACGAGTTCGCCCAGCCCCGCAGCCGTATTACCCTGGAGCTGCAACATGCCGACATCGCCACACCGCGTGGCATGGTACTGGCTCAGCTGTACACCCGCGCAGTCAACGAAGCGCTCAATACCTACAGCTACCCGGCGCAACTGGCCGGGCTGAATTATGGCCTCAGTGCCAACTCCCGTGGCCTGCAACTGATGCTGTCCGGCTACCAGGACAAGCTGCCCGAATTGCTCAAGCGAGTACTGGATGGCATGCAGCAGGTCAGCATCAGCGACGACCAGTTCCAACGCTATCAGGCATCGTTACAGCGAAATCTGGAAAACCAGCTCAAGGCCAAACCCTACGAGCGCGGCATCGCCGAGCTGAAACGCTGGATCTACTCCCCCAGCTTCGACGAACAACAGCTGCTGGGTGAACTCGGCTCGGTCAGCCGCGCCGACGTCGAAGCCTTCGCCAGCACCATGCAAGGTAATACCGCTACCCGCTTGTATATTCACGGCAGCATGAGCAAGGCCGATGCCGAAGCAATCGCCAGCCAGGTAGCCGAGGTATATCCGGCCAACCCCGAGCAACAATCCAGCCTCGCCATCCTCAAGGCACCTGCTGGCAAGTTCCAGCAGTCGCTGAATCTGGATCACAAGGACAACGCCATGATCCTGTACCTGCAAGGTCAGGATACCAGCGACCATAACCGCGCTCAGACAGCCCTGCTTGGCCAGATGATCAGCGCTCCCTACTACCAGTACATGCGTACCGAACAGCAGTTGGGGTATATTGTCTTTGCTGCCGTTTACCCGCAGCGTACCGTGCCCGGGTTGGTCTTTATCGTGCAGTCGCCAGAACATACCCCTGCCGACCTGATCCACCACAGCCAGATCTTCTGGAACCACTATCAGGACACTCTGGCGGCCATGGGCGAAGAAGAATTTGCCGCCTTCAAGGAAGGCCTGATCAGCATGCTGCTGCAACCACCGCGCAACATGAGTGAAAAAGCCGACGACTTCTGGCGCGACATTGATGTCCAGCGTACCGGCTTTGATACCAACAAGGCCATTGCCAGCGAAGTACAAAATCTGACGCTGGCAGAAATTCAGGCGTTGTATCAACGTCTGATCCTGCAAGCCGATGTACCCTGGCTGTTATTTACCCAGGGTGAACCCGTACCCGACTGGCAACCGATGAACAGCCTGCAGCGCGACCAGATGACAAGGTTTGACCTCCCGCGCTAACAGGCACATAACACAGGGCCTGGCCATGGCGGCCAGTGCCCGAGGGAGAAGACGATGAAGACCTGGCAAAACCTGGACGAGCTGACCCTGAGCAGCCACTACGCCACCCTGCCTGAATCCTGGTATCACGCCATCGAGCCGACGCCACTACCGGATCCTGCCATCGTCAGCGTCAACCACATGGTCGCCGAGCAGCTTCATATCAACCCCTGCAGTCTGGATCCGCACCAACTTGCCGCCTGGCTCGGAGGCCACACCCTGCCACCGGGAGCCAGACCGCTGGCGATGAAATACAGCGGCCACCAGTTTGGCGTCTACAACCCGCAACTCGGTGATGGTCGCGGGCTGTTGCTGGGAGAGCTGGAGATCGATGGCGAACGCTGGGATCTGCACCTCAAGGGCGCGGGTCAAACCCGCTATTCACGCATGGGGGATGGCCGTGCGGTACTACGTTCCAGCCTGCGGGAATACCTGGTCGGGGAAGCTCTCACCCATCTCGGCATCCCCTCTACTCGAGCCTTGGCAGTCTGCGTCAGCAGCCAGAAAATCCAGCGTGAACGGGTTGAACTGGCAGCAACGATCCTCCGCATCAGCCGCTGCCATATTCGTTTTGGTCACTTCGAACACCTGTACTACACCCGCCAATTTGACGGCTTGAAACAACTGGCCGACTATTGCCTCGACCGTTACTACCCGGACTGCCAGAGCGCCGACAACCCGTATCTGGCCATGTTCCAGCACATCAGCCAACGCAGCGCCGACATGGTGGCAGGCTGGCAGGCCTATGGTTTTTTACACGGCGTCATGAACACCGACAACATGTCGATTCTGGGTGAAACCTTTGATCATGGCCCCTTCGCCTTTATTGATCGCTGGAAAGAAAATGCCGTCTACAACCATACCGATCAGGAAGGCCGCTACGCCTTCGACCAACAACCCGATGTGATTCACTGGAACCTCTCCGCGCTGGCCCAGGCACTGACGCCACTGGTGCCGGTTGATGACCTCAAGGCCGCTCTCGAACAGTTCCCCGAGCGCTATGCTGCAGCCTACCAACAACGGATGTCACTGCGCCTCGGTCTGGCTACCAGCCAACCCGGCGACGACGAACTGATTCGTCACTGGCGCGATTTGCTGAACCAGCATCAGGCGGACTACAACCCGCTGTATCGGGCACTGTCCGAAGCCCAGCAAAGCGACGATGGTCAACCCGGCCTCAACCACCTTGACCTTGCACCCTGGCAAACCATGCTCAACGACTGGCTGCCGCAATACCGGCAACGACTGCAACAGGAAACCTGCAACGCCGAAACCCGCCGCCATGCCATGCTGGCCGTCAATCCGGCCTACACCCTGCGGACCCACGTAGCCCAGCACCTGATCGACAGGGCTGAAGAAGGTGACTACCAGCCACTCAACGACTGGCTGACCATCTTGCAGAATCCGTTTGATGAACATCCAGGATTTGAACAATGGCGTCGCGCGCCGGATACCCGAGGACTGGTGATGCTGAGCTGCTCGTCATAAACCGCAACCAGCCATTCAGTGGTACCCGGCATCGTGGGTTGAGTATCCATGACCGTGAGCACGCGCCAAAACACACACCTTTGTATGTTTTTAGCAACTCACGGCAATAATTTCGGTAATTGCAGTCCTGTCGGCAACCACATCAGATCACCATCTGATATGATTCAAGGCTTGACCCCAAACCCCCTTGCTGTTGTCCCGTCGTACAGAACATAAGCCTTGCGGGCTGTTAGCAGACAAAATCCAAGGGGATAAACTGCGCCATCAAACAGTTTGAACAACGATCCCTATCCACTCGAGGATCGTATCGATGCTGCAGGCCTTACCAACTGACGCCAGTGTATTAAAATATCTGATATGAGTTCACCGAAACTGACCCGTAATGACTGGATCAACTCCGCAATGAATGTGCTGGCTACTGGTGGCATTGACCTTGTACGAGTTGACAACCTCGCCAAGGAAATGAAAATCACCCGTGGCAGTTTTTATTACCACTTTGAAAACCGGCAGGAATTGTTACAGGCGATTCTTGAGCGCTGGCGCATCAAAGCCACGGAAGCCGTCATTGAAAGCCTGAAAAAACGCTCGCTGAACACCAGAGAGCAATTGATTGAACTGATCACCCTGCCCTACAAGGGCGAACGCTCCTTTGAAGCGGCCTCGATCGAAATCTCCCTGCGCGCCTGGGCGCGTCGCGATCCCATGGCCAAAGCCGCTGTCGAGGAAGTCGATTCCTATCGTATTTCCTACATCGAAAAGCTGTTTATGGAAATGGAACACCCGCAGGAACAGGCCAGTGATCTGGCCTATCTGATCTATTCCTATATGGTGGCCAACTCGCTAATGGGAGACAAGGATGATCCGCAAAGCAAGGCCGACCGCGCCCGCAGACTGGCACTGTTTCTGAGCGACAATTGCCCGCTAACCAACTGTCAGCACCGACTGCAAGGCCATGCCAGCGGTGGCTGATCGTGGAAGTTGAGAGTTGAGAGTTGAGAGTTGAGAGTTGAGAGTTGAGAGTTGAGAGTTGAGAGTTGAGAGTTGAGAGTTGAGAGTTGAGAGTTGGAAGCCTGACGCCGAAACAGACGTCAGGCAAGTGATTACTCCATCCACTCCACCAGACCCAGAGAAACAATCGGGAACGCCACGATCAACGCCAGCCGGAACAGATCGGCCACCAGGAAAGGAAAGACACCACGGAAGATCACCTTTAGATCAACATCCGTAATCACCGATTTCAGCACAAACACATTCAGCCCCACCGGCGGGGTAATCAGACTGATCTCGGTGGCCACCACCACAATGATGCCAAACCACACCAGATCCATTCCCATACCCGCGACCACCGGATAAAACACCGGTACGGTCAGCAGCAGCATGGAAATCGACTCCAGCACCGCTCCCAGTACAAAATACAGCGCCAGCATGATCAGCAGTACCCCGATCAGACTCAGATCCAGCGATTCAATCCAGGCGACAATATGAAACGGCATATTGGAAATATTCACCAGATTGGCGAATACCAGTGATCCGATCAGAATGGCCACCAGTGATACCGTCGTTGCGGCAGACTCTTCCAGTGCATCCAGCAAGTTACGCCACTCAAACTTACCCCGGATCAGGGTCACGACAATCGCCCCCACCGCACCCACACCGGCCGACTCGGTCGGTGAAAAGAAACCGGCATAGATACCACCCAGCACCAGCACAATCAGCAGCGAGAACGCCCACAGCTGACCAATCGCCTGCAGTTTTTCCTTGCCGGTTGCTTCTTTAACACGGCTATCACTGTCACCCTTGACATGCACCACATACAACACCGCCGCAATATAAAACAGCACCCCCAGTACACCCGGCAGCACTCCGGCAATAAACAGACGACCGATATCGGTCTCGGTCATGATGCCGTAAAACACCAGTGCAATAGACGGTGGAATCAGAATACCCAAGGTGCCACCAGCAGCAATGGAACCCGTTGCCAGACCATCGCTGTAACCGAATTTTTTCATCGACGGGTACGCAATCCGGCTCATGGTTGCCGCCGTGGCAAAACTGGAACCACAAAACGTACTGAAGCCTCCAGACGCAGCAATGGTGGTAATGGCCAGACCACCACGATAATGACCCACCAGCGCATGGGTGGCGCTGTACAGTTCCTCCGCCAGCCCCGAACGACTGATGATATTCCCCATCAAAATAAACAGCGGAATCACCGCAAATTCGTAGGACAATACGGTTTCAGTGGCAATCATGCCCAGCTGGCTTAATGCCGGAGACCAGCCCTGAAACCAGGCCAGCCCCACCACCCCGACAGCCCCGGTAGCAACGGCAATCGGGATACGTAAAAACAGCAAAAACAGCAAGACAACAAATGCAAAAATCATAACCATGGACGCTATTACCCCTGACGCTCAGTACGTGGTAACCGCGCCGAACGGGTTTCCGGCGTGGTAACGATCAGGCTGACAAACGCGATGACCGCCAAGACAAACATGACCAGCAATACCAGCCATTTTTCAAAGCCGAGAAACATAAAGGTTTCCCCGAACAGACGGGTGTCTTGCAGGGTCTGGTACACCATCACCACCAGAGCACCAAAAAACACCACTTCAATCAGATAACCAAACCAGAACACCAGTACGCCCGGCGTTCCTTTAAACAGCCCATCAAACAAATCGATACGGATGTGTTTGCTGGTTTTATGGACATGGTACAAACCGGCATAAAACGAAACCGCCAGAAAAATACCGACCAGCTCATAGGCAAACCCCAATGGGGCGTTAAACACTACCCGGCCAAACACATCGGCAAACGTCACCGCCGCCATCAGCATCAGGGTAATGATCGAGAGTTTGGCGCAGAGATATTCCAGCACCGCAAGCAACGAAAACTTCACAGATTTCTCCAGTCAATCGGCATAGAAAAGCACAGCCATCACGCCCCGACCGTAACGACAGCCGGGGAGCGCTGTATACTCTTACTGTTCCAGTGCTTCGGTTTGCTGACTGTAGAAGCGCATCGCTTCCAGGCCATCTACCTCGGCAGCGGTCGCCTTATCCAGCCATTGCTCACGAATAGGGGCAAACGCTTCGTCCAGACCAACAAACAGCTCTTCCGACGCGATTTGATAATCCTTGCCCAACCGCTTTTTTAATTCACCACGCGCCAGCAAATCGTTCTTGTGCCACAACGCGCCCATGCGTACCGCCAGCTTTTCGCCGGAAATCGCCATAATGGCTTGCTGGTCTTTGGCTGAAATCTTGTTCCATTTATCTTTGTTCATAATCACAAAGGCACTGTTGGAATAGAGGCCACCCGGAATCTGGGTGATGTAGTTAATGTACTTGTCGACTTTAAAACCGGTCAGCAACTCATCCGACAACGACGTGCCATCGACAATGCCGCGAGACAAAAACTCGCGCAGCTCCGACAGTGAGCCGGATACCGGTACAGCACCCAGAGTCTTCAGCGCATCACCCACAACACTGGTCTGGACACGGATTTTCTTGCCCTGCAAATCCTTGATCGTATTGACCGGTGCATCCTTCATATGCAGGTTACCGCCGGAGGTAACATGCACTGCCAGCGTCACCACGTCACCATGCATGCCGGCTGGCTTGAAGTACTTTTCAAACACGCGCCAGTAAGCCGCAGAACTGATACCGGCATCATTCACACTGAATGGGAACTCCACCATTTCTGACAGCGGAAAGACGCCCGGAGTATAACCGTGAGGCCCCCAGGCAATATCAGCAATGCCGTTAACTACCGCCTGATAGTTTTTGGTCGGTGGCACAATCGGCTTGGCCGAAGGCTGCACCTTCACCCGCCCTTCTGTGACTTTTTCAATCTCCTCAAAATATTGGTACAAACCGTCTTTCTGCGACCAGTGCTGGGACGGAAACCACTGGTTGTATCGCAATACAACAGTGTCTTCTGCCAGAGCAATGGACGAGGTCACAATAGCCGCCGAGACAAACGCTGATTTAATAATAATGCGCTTGAATAGATTCATGGTTTTCTCCATTTTATTATTCTACTTTCAAATACATACATGTCTGTATGTTGAGGGCAAACTTTAACCCGTGGCCTGGCCACGAGCAAGATCAAACAAAGGCATCGGAATAGAAATTGGCTGAACTCAGCCCGCATTGACCCACAAAATCCCGGCGCGCAGACTCAATCACTATCGGCGCACCACAGGCGTACACTTCGTGAGCCGACAGGTCGTTCAAATCGGCCACCACCGCCTGGTGTACAAAACCGGTACGACCCACCCAGCCATCCGTGGTATCCGACACCACCGGAATATAATCAAACCAGGGCAAGCGCTCGGCCCAGCCTTCACACAGCGCCGCCATGTAGAGATCGGCGGCCGAACGACCACCCCAGTACAATCGGACTGAACGCTCGTTACCCTCAGCGATCAGCTGCTCCATAATCGCCTTGATAGGCGTAAAGCCAGTCCCGCTGGCCAACAACACCATCGGAGCATCGGAATTACGCAGATAGAAACTGCCGAATGGCCCTTCTACCGTCACCATTTTGCGCAGCCCCAACTCGTTAAAAATAAACGGCGTGCCGGTGCCATCCGGTTTTAGCCGGATATGCAATTCAATCGCGTTTTCCTGCAACTGTCGGCTCGCCATCGAATAGCTGCGCGTCACGCCGTTAGGCAAGGTAATATCAATGTACTGTCCCGGCAGATAAGGAAAATCACTGCCCGGTGCCAGCATCAGCTTGAGTACAATCACATCGCTGGACACCTGGTCTTTCAGCAGCACCCGAGACACCAGTTTCTGGATCGAAATACCCTCCAGCTCGGTGACTTCAGGCGCATTCAACGCCAGATCCTGATGCGCCACCGCCTGGCAACACAGCACCGTTGCACCGGCCTGATCACTCTCCGCCAACGCCAGACCGGCCGGATACGTCACCGCGCCTTCTGAGATCGGCGTCTCAACCAGAGTACGACAGTCACCACAGCGACCATCACGACAGCCGTGCTTCAACATGATCCCGGAGCGCAAAGCGGCATCCAGAATGGTTTCTCCCTCGTGGGTATCGAAGGTTTTACCCACCGGGTTTACGGTAATGGTACTCATATAACACCTGTTTTAATGTATTCGTCAGATGTCTGAAGCCGGAGATCAGACACCTGACGCAATGTTTTCTCGTTTCCGCGCTCAACGCGGGAATGCCAATCCGCAAGGGCTGCCCGCAGCAGCGTGGCAGCCAGTCCAGCGTTAGCCTTTCGCTTTGTTAGCCTTTCGCTTTCGCTTTGGCCATGGTTAACGCCAGATCTTCAATCATGTCTTCCTGACCACCCACGGTGCCGCGCTTGCCCAGTTCCACCAGGATGTCGCGGGCGCTGACGCCGTATTTCTTTTCGGCACGCTGGGCGAACAGCAAGAAGGAGCTGTACACACCGGCATAACCCAGGGTCAGGGCATCACGGTCGATGCGGATGATCTGATCCATTAATGGCGTGATCAGGTCTTCGGCAACGTCCATGATTTGGTACAGGTCGATGCCGGTCTGACAGCCCATGCGGTCGAGTACCGCGCACAGCACTTCCAGCGGCGTGTTACCCGCTCCGGCACCCAGACCAGCGACTGAGCCGTCGATACGGGCAGCCCCGGCGTCGATGGCGGCGAGGGAGTTGGCTACGCCCATGGCCATGTTGTGGTGGCCGTGGAAGCCGATTTCGATGCGGCTGTCGAGTTCTTGCCGCAGCAGGCCGATTTTCTGGCTGACTTCGTCCGGCAGCATGTAACCCGCAGAGTCGGTGCAGTAGATGCAGTTGGCTCCGTAACTGACCATCAGTCGGGCTTGTTCGAGGATTTTTTCGGCCGGTACCATGTGCGCCATCATCAGGAAGCCGACGGTGTCCATGTCCATTTCACGGGCGATGGTGATGTGTTGCTGGGAGACGTCGGCTTCGGTGCAGTGGGTCGCCACGCGAATGGTGGAGACGCCCAGTTCTCGGGCCATTTTGAGGTGGTCAACGGTGCCGATGCCGGGCAGCAGCAGGGCGGAGATTTTCGCCTGTTTCATTTTCGGGATCACGGCACCGAGGTATTCTTCGTCGCTGTGGGCCGGGAAGCCGTAGTTCACCGAGGCACCGCCGAGGCCGTCGCCGTGGGTGACTTCGATCAGTGGCATGCCGGCGGCGTCCATGGCGCAGGCGATGGCGACCATGTCGTCAACGCTGATCTGGTGACGTTTGGCGTGCATGCCGTCGCGCAGGGACATGTCGTGGAGTTTGACGCTTTTACCTTGCAAGTTCATGTTCATGCTCCCCTGTTATTCGCCACGTGCTGGCAGTGTGATGGTGCCGTTGGCGGCTTCTTCGGCAAACATTTCGGCGGTACGCAGTCCGGCGGCGGTCATGATGTCGAGGTTACCGGCGTATTTGGGCAGGAAGTCGCCCAGGCCTTCCACTTCCATAAACATGGAGACGCGGTTGCCGTCAAACACCGGGCCGTTGACCAGGCGGTAACCGGGTACGTATTTTTGTACGTCAGCAACCATGGCGTGAACCGATGCGGTGATGGCATCACGATCCGGTTCGCTTTCGGTGAGGCAGTGGACGGTGTCGCGCATCATCAGTGGCGGTTCAGCCGGGTTGATGATGATGATGGCTTTGCCTTGTTTGGCACCGCCGACTTTGGACACTGCACCGGCGGTAGTGCGGGTGAATTCGTCGATGTTCTGGCGGGTGCCGGGGCCAACGGATTTGGACGACACGGTGGCGATGATTTCGCCGTAGTCAACCGCTTGTACGCGGGACACTGCCGCCACCATGGGGATGGTGGCCTGGCCGCCACAAGTGACCATGTTGACGTTCATTTCGAGGTTTTTGGCGTGCGCGGCAAGGTTCACCGGCGGCACGCAGAACGGGCCAATGGCCGCTGGGGTGAGGTCGATCATGATCACCCCCAGCGCGTTGAGCTTGCGCGAGTTTTCCGCATGCACGTAGGCGGAGGTGGCGTCAAAGGCGACACGAATGTCGTCGGCGATTACCTGTTCGAGTATGCCATCGACGCCGGTGGCGCAGGTTTTGATGCCCATCGTGGCGGCGCGTTTGAGGCCTTCGGATTCCGGGTCAATGCCCACCATCCAGACCGGTTCAATCCATTCGGAACGTTGCATTTTCATCAGCAGGTCGGTGCCGATGTTACCTGGGCCAATAATGACCGCTTTGAGTTTTTTACTCATATGAATACCTTCTGGTTCTTGTGCTTAGATGGCTATCATCGCACCGGCGTTAAGAGGGGAATGGTTGTCTGCATACAGGCTGGCGATCAGATCCTTACGGGTGTCCAGTAACTTGCGCTGATTCAGATTACCTTTGTCGGTGACTTCACCCAGATCAAGCGAAGGTGCCTGATCGGCCAACACGACTTTGGCAATACGCTGGGATGAGCCCTTGGCCTGGGCATTCACAACATCCAGGGCTGCAACAAAGGCTTGCTGCAAGGATGGATTGGCCAGCAAGTCCGCCGCTGCCATCTGCCCACTGCTATCTCCACCGAGTTGGTAAATACCCGGACTCGGAAAAACCACCAGGCCGATATAATCCTGATCGTGACCAGTAATCAGGGCATCCGACACCAGTCCGTCAAAGGCTTCCACCACGCGTTTGCGCATGGTTGCGACGCACACCCAAGTGCCGGTGGATAATTTAAAATCTTCCGACACCCGACCGTCGAACAGCACACCCGCCGACGGGTTGGTCGGGTCAGCCAGGCGACCGGCATCACCAATTTTGTAGAAGCCATCCCGATCGAAACTGTCAATCGTCTTCTCACGGTCGTGCAAATATTCCTTGAATACATTCGGGCCTTTGACCCGCAGCTCCAACTTGCTGCCGTTGGGAACAAACTTAAGCGCCACACCGGGCATGGGTATACCAATATTACCCGCCTTATCGAGGCGCCAATTGACATTGGTATTGGCCGGGGCCGTCTCTGTCGAACCCCACTCGGTTGAAAACAGAGGATCCTTGCCCTGTTCCGCAGCCAATGCTTTCAGGGCCTTCCAAACCGGTTCAGACAAGGACGCGGCGGCATAAAACACCAGTTGCAGGTTTTCAAAAAAGGCGCTTGCCAGGGACTTGTCCTGCTGCAACATCGGCAGCAGCGCTTCGTAGCCTTTGGGGACGTTAAAAAACAGCGTGGGTTTGATCTCGCGAATATTGGCGACGGTTTTTTCCACCATGCCGGGCATCGGGCGGCCGTCATCAATGTAGAGTGAGCCGCCATTACGCAAGACCAGATTAAAATTGTGATTGGTGCCGAAGGTATGACTCCAGGGTAGCCAGTCGAGTACGACCGGCGGCGTGGCTTCAACAAAGGGATAACACTGGGCAATCATCTGCTGGTTGGAGCACATCATGCGCTGGGTCACCACAACGATTTTGGGGTGTCCGGTGGAGCCTGAGGTCAGCATGTATTTGGCTGGCGTTTCAGGGTTAATCTCAGCAAAGCGCTCATCGACCAGCGCGGTTACCTGGGCATCTGCCAGTGTGGCCAGCAACATCACGGGTTGTTGCACGTCTGCCAGCGCCTCAAGACCGGATGACACCACCACTTGATGATCCCCCTTCAAAGACGCCAGCGGTTGGGCAAATGTCTGCCCCTGCTCTGCGAAAATCAGTCCTGGCGTCAAACGCTCAACGGCGGCGACCAAGCGGTCGTATTTGCCCGCAAACATCGAATAGGCGACCGATAAGGAAGTAACCGGCACACCGACATGCATGGCTGCCATCTTGATCAGGGCATGGTCAATCGAGTTGCCCGACAGAATTAATACCGGTCGCTGTGGCGACAAGCCCAGCGTCAGCATCCCTTGGGCCAGCTGCCGTACCTGATCACGAAAGGCCTGATAGGTCAGGGTTCGCCACCCTTCAGCCTCTGGATTCGCCAACCGCAGAGGCTCACCAACCAGAATCGCATCCGGGGTCTGTTGCGCCCATTTTTCCAGCCAGTCACCGACACAACGCGCATATGGCAACAGCGCCATATCCGATTCCATGATAATGACACCCTGGTCATCAGTGCTGACCGATGCCAACGGTGTTGGCAGTTGTTCAAACACGGATTGAGTACCCATAAAACACCTCATTTATTGTTATATGCGGACAACAGGAGGGCAGCCGGAAATATATCGGGCGTTTGATTATTAATCACTGTCATTACAAACGCCGTCGCTTCTGAATATGCCCAACAGGCAAACGCTCCCCGACCACCATAACTGGTTGGATATCGGAGGCTTATCCCTGATCCGATGTTGCTGTTTTACCGGATTATTATTGACTGCCAATCATCCGGTTTATATATCGGCTATTTATTATTGCAAACAGCTCGTTATTGTTATCTTCGCCTGCGCTACATTTATAAACATCACCACCAAAGCGTGATGGCTTAGATCGCCGTCACTGCAATGGACTCCAGCCCCTTGAAATCAAACTGCAGGGTTTGTCCGGCAACCACCGGTACCATCGGAGCCAATGCCCCTGACAATACCAACTGGCCCCGACGAATCGGCCGTCCCAGGGATACCATTTTGCGTACCAGCCACTGGGTAGCGTAAAGCGGATTCCCCAGACAAGCGGCCCCCCGTCCAGCAACATTGACGCCCTCACCCCGAATAACGATTTCCAGCTCGGCAAAATCAACGCCATCGGGTGAATATCGGCTATCGCCAGGAATATACAAACCGGATGAGGCGTTATCGGCAACCGTATCGATCAGGGTAATTTTCCAGTCGGCAATCGCCGAATCCACGACTTCCACAACCGGAAAGAAATAATCAATGGCGGATTTCAATTCAGTGAGGGTGATATCGGTATGTTCTATATCGCGATTAAAAACAAAACCGATTTCACCTTCGGCTTTGGCCGCGATCAAGCGGGAGCTATCCAGCGGCTGATCCTTACGGACTTCCATACTGGCAAACACCAGACCGAAGTCCGGTTCACTGACCCCCAGTTGTTGCTGCACTGCGACCGACGTCAGGCCAACCTTGTAACCCACGATCCGTTCACCCCGAAGCAGCCGTTGTTCACTGATCAGGGTCTGGATGGCGTAGGCATCTTCAACGCTGAGGCCGTGATAACGGGCTGTAATCGGAGCCACAGGCTGACAGTCAAGACGAGCCGTCAGCAGCTCATCCGCAATTGCTTTCAGATCCAAAGACACACTATTTCTCCAGGATGATTCAGGAAAACGACGCCAGTAACTGGCGAGTTTCTGCTACGGCGGTATCAAACTCGGCCACCAGGCTATTCACAATCTCGGCGGTGGTTTCTTTGGCGCGGATATTCCCGACCCCATGGCCAGCCGACCAGACGTCTTTCCAGGCTTTATTGGCAGTGGAAATATTGCCGGAGAAATCAATACCGGCCTTGTTTTCAGACGCCGGATCAATACCCGCTTGTTCCAGGCTCTGGCGCATCCAGTTGGCCTTGACGCCACTGACGGCTTTGGTTTCGATGACGTCATCCATCACCGCCGCTACCAGCATGTCGCGGTAGCCTTCTGCCACCAGACTTTCGCGGGCACCAATAAAGCGAGTACCGGACAAAACAAAATCAGCACCTGCTACCCGCATGGCCAGCAAGTCGCGACCGCTGGAGATACAACCGGCTATGCCCAGCGGGCCATCCCAGAACTGACGCACTTCGGCAATAAAGGCTAACGGGTTATAGGTACCGGTGTGGCCACCCGCGCCATTGGTCACCAGGATCAAAGCATCCACCCCTGCGGCAGCAGCCTTGCGCGCCATGGCCGGGGTAATCACGTCGGCAATCACCTTGCCGCCGTAGGATTTCACCGTATCCAGAATCCGTGCCGGAGACCCCAGCGCCGTCGAAACAATGGCAGGCTGATAACGTTTGACCAGCTCCACCTCGGCCTCAAAACGGTCGTAGGTCTTGTGCACAATCATGTTAAACAGCCAGGGCAACTGACGCGGGCTAAGCTGTTCGTGAATTTGACCCATCCAGGCATCAAGCGCCTCAACGGTACGGGCGTTAGCGGCTGGCAAGCTGCCAACAACGCCGTTCTGCGAAGCCGCTATTACCAATTCTGGCGACGACACCAGAAACATCGGCGCGACAATTAATGGCAGTCGCAGCCCGGTGGATTCGTTATCAAACAGATTCATAGCGCTACCCTTGTCACTTTATTGTTATTTGGAGATTGTTATTTAACGGCCCAGCCGCCATCACTGTGAATGATGTTACCGGTTGTAAACGGTGACAGCTCATTGCTGGCCATTACCAGATACAGGTGAGCATGGTCTTTGGGGGCTGCAATCCGCTTGAGTGGCACGGCATTGGCTGCAGCCTCCTGAAACCCCTTGATGCTGTTTAATGGCTGTGCCCGATCGGAGACCCCTTCGACCGAAGCCAGACTGGTATCTGTTGCGCCCGGTGACACACCGTTAACACGGATATCCGGGGCCAATTCATGTCCCAATTGCTTGATAATACCCACCACCGCATGCTTGCTGGCGACGTACAGTACGCCACCACCACCCGGATAAAAACCGGAGTTGGATACCGTCAGCACCACCGATCCACGGGTTTTCTTTAACTCCGGGGCAGCGGCCTTGACGCCATTGATGTAGCCCAGCACATTGACCCGGAAAATGCGGTCGAAGGTATCACTCAGGGTCGTGTCATCGAGCTTGTGTAACGGCGTGAAATAATCAAACAGTGCGGCGTTGCCGATAAAACTGTCGATCTTGCCAAACCGCTCGACCGCCAGACGCACCAGCGCCTGATTATCGGCCAACGAAGCCACATCCCCTTGCAGCGTGAGAATGTCGGGCGACACCTCCGCTTGCAGCGTTGCCAGCTTGTCGGCGTTGATATCCATCACTGCCACACTGGCACCCTGCTCCAGCATGTATTCAACAACACCACGACCAATGCCGTCGGCTCCGCCCGTCACCAGTACTACTTTCGACTGCATGAGTTTCATCGCTACTTCCCAGACTAGATAAAGGTATTGATGTTTTTGCAGTTCAGCGTCGCGTTCGGCATCAGAATCAGACGCTTTTTCAGCTTCAGCTGACCGTCCACATCGGCCCAGGTATCGTAACGGCGGCCGCTGAACACATACTCTTCGTCCAGACCACGGGAGCGAATGCTCTGGAAGGTGGAATAGACCACGTACTCCCCGGCCATTGCGCCACGAAAGGCTTCGATTCCGGCAACGATATGCACGTTACGGGTGGCCGGGTTTTCGGCCCAGGCCGACGGCTGCTGAAAACGGGCAACACGACGTTTAAGGTCGCGCATGGCATCGTCAAATAGCGCCATATGCTGGGAATCAAAGAAACCGTGTTCCAGTGGATTTTCACGACGGCGGTTTTCCATGCCCGGCATCCAGTAATGGATTTCCGGGTGCAACATGGCCAGCCAGTCGTCAAAGCGTTCTTCATCCAGCAGGCGGTATTCACGCGCCAGCAGCATGCTGATGTTATGGAATTCGTCTGGAGATACCGGGGTAAAATCCTCACTTTGATAAAACATCACTTTGCCTCCTTGAGTTCGCAGCGCTCAGCCGCGACTCCGGCTTCGACACGACCGACATTACGGTTGGGAACATCGTTCCAGCTTGGTGCTTTCAGCAAATCACTCCAGAACTGGTAAAAAGCGCGGGAGTTGGCTTCATTCAGCTGGCCGCTGTAGACGTTGGCAGGCAGATCGGTTTCTTGCAGCAACGAATCCTGACCCAGGCCGACGTACAGATCCTGTTTGGCGGTTACCTTGCCACGAGCGGTTTTGGTGCAGTATTCCCAGTTTTCGCCATCGTCCATTTCAAACACGCCGGTGGGCGAGAAGGTCATCATCGCGCCCTTGCGCCACTTTTCCTTGATCTCTTCCGGAGCCGACTTGTTCACCAGCACCCAGGTATAGAGTTCGATCTTGTTCGGCCCCCGTGGCTGCCACACCCGAATGGTGTTCTGGCCCGGCAGGAAGGAGAAGTTGGGGAAAATCGTCGCCGACGATACCGAGCCAATCATATTGGAACGGAAGTCACCCAAGCGTTCAGCCACCGATGGCTTGATGGTGTGGAGATATTTATTGAGCGCACTTTCGCCCAAAACGGCCACGTTGCCGACGGTATCCAGCGCGAATTCGTAACCATGGCCATGCCAGTTAACGGAATAGGACTCGTCGAAATCGCTCACCTTGGATACCGCACCACCCAACATCGCACGGGCAGCGGAGTCATGTGTCCAACCGGCATGCAGAATGTCGCCGACAAAGTTTTCGGCGGCAATTTTCCAGTTACAGTCCATGGTGGAACGAATACAGCCACCGACAAATTCAGTACCACCTTCCTGGTTATCGAACAAGGCGTCGAAATACCAGGCCATCGGGCCGAGATACTCTTTCAGCGACGGTGCGTCGGCATCGAAGTTGGCAAAGATCAGTCCCTTGTAGCTGTCGATCAGAGCAACTTCCCGCAGCCCCCATTTCGAGGCATCAAAATTGCTGCTCTCGTAGATACCAGATTCATGCTGGCCAATCAGGTTACCGGCAATATCAAACGACCAACCGTGATAGTTACAGATAAAACCGCGCGCATTACCGGATTCGGAAAAACACACCTTGTTGCCACGATGCGGGCAAGCGTTGATAAAGGCGCGGTGGCTGCCGTCTTTCTGACGCACCACAATCACGTCATCTTCGCCCATGGTGGTGGCAATATAATCCCCGGCCTTTTTGAACTGGGATTCGTGTGCCACAAACAACCAGCAACGGGCAAAAACTTTTTCCAACTCTTGCTCGTAAATATCCTGTCGGTGAAAGATTTCACCGGAAATACGGGCATTGGGGATGTCGCAGAAACGATCCACATCACTCAGTGCTGTGGTAACGTCGACGGTTTTTATCATTGTAGTCATATCGGTAACCTCTCAGCCTTTCGCTATTACGTCAGGTTGCTGTTCAGTTGTTTCAATAAGGGCGTACAAGGCATCGCCCTCCTGTTTGACCGGATAGGTTTTGATGTTGATTTCGCAAGGAAACCCGCGAGCCTCGCCAGTCGGAATATGGAACGTGCCCCAGTGCACCGGGCACACAATCAGGTCATCTTCAATATCGCCTGCCGCCAGCGACGCCGTAGCATGGCTGCATAAGTCCGCCGTGGCGTAAAACTGGCCGCCGAGGTTGTACACGGCGATATCGCCGTGTTCCGCGTTATCGACCTTGCGGACTGCGTTGTCGGGCAGCTCACCGACCTGGCAAAGAAAAATCTGTTTCATACGATATCCGCTGTTTGGTTCAGTGCTTTTTCAATTCAATAAAGCCCAACCCGGTGACCCACTCAGGGACTGGTTGGTATTCAATCAGGCTGGTGCTATCGGCATTCACCGCTGCCATGGCGCAGACAAAGTTGCGCAGTTCCATCGCACCGTTGCCGCCATGCTCCAGAATGTGCTCGTCACTCAAGGCCATGATGGCGTTGATATTGAGTGAACAGCAGTGATCCAGAACCATGTGATCGAAGGTTTCATTCACCCGGCCAGACTCTTTGGTGCCGACCCAATGGCTAATGCCACCACTGCCAATCACCGCGACCCGCTCGTCACCGTCAAAGGCTTCAACCGCAGCAGCTATTTGCTGACCCAGCTGTTGGGCACGCTGCATGGTCAGAAACGGATCAACGGCACTGGCCAGATACACAGGAATGGCCTGGATTGGCTTACCCCGGATCTCCGCCGCCCGCTGGACGATTTTCTGAAACGGAATCGAAAACGAATGATCGGTCGAAAACGACCGCGCCACCGCCCAGTCAAAGCCGTTGGCATGACCATGAGCAGCGATATGCGTCGCCAGCGCTTCGTGATTAGGCACCGGTTGACGCTTCAAACCCGGCAGCTGATCCAGCGGGCCATCGACATCCCCGGTCGCAATACAAAACTGCGGTAAACAGGTGGTGCCAAACAGCATGTAATGGTCGTTACCGACAATAATCACGGTGTCTACATCCTGCTCGGCCAGACGTTCGGCACAGGTATCAAAGGCCGCCCAAGCCTTGTCAGCGATTTCTTTGGCCGGTGCATCCGGTGCCACAAACATCACTGGGTCATGCGGCACCAGCAAACCACTTACTATTGTTGCCATGGTGTTTACCCCTTGATCGATGCGGAATACTGGCCGGTTGAGCCAAGCTTTTGGTTGTAGGTATGCATCGAACGGTCGGGAGACATCTCGATCCAGTAGCCCATGGTCAGCATGGGATTAACACCCATTTCCTGTAGCGCTTTGACATCGAAGGTCAGGATCTTCTCGACATCTGACTCATCCAGCACAAAGCGTGACAGGAACTTGTTCGGATCTTCCTTGAATTTCATTTTCGAAAAACGGTCCATCGACAAATTCCATAACACTCGTTCGATTACATCGCGTTTCATAAGCTGCTCCCTTACTCACCAACAAACAGGGTGACCATGCGGATGAACTTGGTGCGCTGTTCGGTCTGTACCCAGTGGCCACACTGACCAAACACAAACAGATCGGCATTGGGGATGTTTTGCACCAAACGAATACCGCATTCCAGTGGTACGACCTTGTCTTCGCGGCCGTGTAATACCAGCGTCTGGGCGGTGATTTTTTGTAATGCCGGTTCCGGAAAGCCCTTCACCAGGGTCTCGCCTTCGTCGTTGGGCTTTGGCAACAACTTGCGCAGCGCTTCCTGAGCGCCTGGACGATTACTGGCTTCAAAACGGGACTGCAACAGTTCGTCAGTAATCAGCGCAGTGTTATAGGGGAACAGCTCCATCAGCTGGCGCATGTTGGCCACCGTTGGCTCATACAGCCAGGCACCGGCCAGACCCGGAGTCTGGACAAAGGTGCCCGCCGGAGTACCCAGTAACACCAGTTTGTTCAGCCGCGCCGGAGCAAATACACCCAGCCCGACACCCACAGCACCACCAAATGAATTACCCACCAGCGAGGCCTTGTCGATGCCAACAGCATCCATAAATTCGACCAGGTGATTGACCCAGAACTTGATGTCGTAGGTGGTGCCTTCCTTGAACTCGGTAAAGCCAAAACCGGCAATATCCGGCACATACACATGAAAGTGCTGGCCCAGTTCAGCCATCACACCACCCCAGTTGGTCCAGCCAGAAACGCCGGGGCCAGAGCCATGTAACAACAACAGCGGCTCACCACTTCCACATTCAAAGTAAGCCGTCTGATGACCGGATGCCGTGACAAACTTGCGTTCTGATTCATTCATAAAACCACCTCAACATACACAACTGTATTTAAACAATACTCAAACATACAGAAGTGTATGTCAAGTACAAAAATCATCCTGTAAGGACAACCACCGGTGCTGCCTGGGTACTAAGATCGACCAGCAAGTGCCAGGATCGACCAGCAAGTACCAGGAGCGGCTAGCAAGCCCCGGCCCGACGACGCCTTAATGTTTCCGAGGGCAGCTCCCCCATGCATTCACGATACTGCTGGGCGAAGCGCCCAAGATTGGAAAAACCGTAATCGATGGCCACTTCCGTGACACTGCGTGACAGCGGTGCCGACAGATCTCGGTAAGCGCACTCCATTTTCAGGCGGCGCAGATATTCACCCGGAGTCATGTCCAGCTCCCGGCGAAACAGGTTGTACAGACTGCGGGAACTCAGGCAGCACTCTTGTGCCAGGGCGTCGATATCGAAGGTGTTTTTTATATTCCGGATCAGCCAGTCACGGGCTAGACGTAGCATCGGATGCTGAATCGACCGATGCAGATGAAAACTGGTCATTTTGCCCGGCCAGCCCTGCAGTACCAGGAAGTCACACAGGCGTACGTAATCATCAATGGCTTCTTCCTGAAATTGATAGCGCTGCAGTCGAAAAACGTCGTCCACCAGCGCCGCCAGACAACCAGCGTGCTCGGATGACACAATCGCATCGCCAGGCTGATAACGGCCACCGCGCCAGTACATGCCAAAACCCAGCACGGTTCGCATCAGCTTGGCCTCGGGTATCCGGAGCAGTTGCACTCTGGCCTGTTCATGGCACCACAGCGACACCGGCCTCCCGGCAGGAATCGCACGCATGCAACCCGCGCCCAGATATTCATCACCATCGCTAATACCGCCACTCTGACAAATAACCAGCAGCAACTCACCGGGCAACACCCGGCCATGCACCGCGATAGACTTGTGACAGACCAGCTGCAGATATTCCCGCCCCCGCAGGGTTTTGCACTGCAATTCGGAGACGTGGGCGCTGCTATCAAACGCTGTCCACTTGCCCGTGATCCAAGCCGTGAGCTTGCTTTCCAACTCATGGTTGACACTAGGGTTAACATGCCCGCCGAATTCCCGGCGCAGTACACGCGGCACCGGTACTGGCAAAGCCCGAGTGCTGTGCATTTGCACACCCCAGTGTTCGCACGTCGTCTCTATTTCAGCACCAGGGTTCAAACTTGCCATGGTTACACCCCACACACAGTCAATCACTGCATCATTATTATTTTTATTCACTAATTTGTGGTTCCCGGTGTTCAGCCAGACGTATCAGCAGATACATCAAGAATAGAGTACGGCCGCCCGACCATCAGAATACACAACTGTATTCTAACTTATTACCAACATACATAAGTGTCAATCGATAATTACACGGCGGGCAGGCGCAGCAGGCCAGCGAGAAAGACAGCGGCTTGGCGATAAAGGCCAATATGACGTCGTCCGTGCCAGTGGCATATCCGCAGTAGAGCAGTCCTGAGCCCGACAGGCTCCTGGCCGTTATCCATTCAAAACCATCGGCTAACGCCGGACTATCCAGCTGCTGCACGGCGCTAGCCAGAATCGGTCGTTGCCAGGCTTATAAACGCCGCAACCCCGGCCGCTGCACACGGTTTTTTCCCGGCTCGATGGGCTCTTGCCAGTAAACCGGCCACACGTATTCTTGACAGATAAATCGTGATCCCTTATTCCAGACAGCCGATAGATACCATTATCCAGCCGCAGGGCAAGAGGTCTGATGAGCATTCTGATTCAACAACAGCAATCCATGAGCCACCAGCACGAATGGCTGCCGGTCACCGGCAGCGACACCCTGGTACTCATTTACCCGACCTGGGCTGGCATTGCTGACTTCGAACGACAAATCGCCACACGCCTGAATCAGCAGGGTTTCAGTGTCATGCTGGTTGATATTTTTGGCCAAGGTGTCGCCCTGAACAGCATGGAAGAGCGCCGTGCGGCCATGGCCACCTACCTGAACAATCGCCCACTGCTCAATCAGTCACTGCAAGCTTTTGCTGACTTCGCCCTTGAACAACCCGCTGCCAAAGACAAGCGTTTGATGGTAACCGGCTACTGTTTTGGTGGGCTGTGCGCCATGCTCAGCGCCTTGTTGCTGCCGACCATCGAAGCAGCGGCCAGCTTTCATGGACTGTTTAAAGTCCCATTGGATCTGACACCAGCCAACCCCGCCGTGCGCCTGCTGATACTGAACGGCTATCGAGACCCGATGGTGCCGGAACACGAGGTACTGGCTTTTCAGCGACGTCTGGATGCCCTCGATCTCGATTGGGTGATCATGCATTTTGGCAAGGCCATGCACTCATTTACTCTGCCCGCCGCCAATGCTCCCGATCATGGCAGCTGCTATGAATCCAAGGCGGCAGCACGGGCATGGCAAGCACTGCTGGCGTTTCTTGCCGAGTCGCGGGATTAAGCCGGGTAATTTATGACGCAGGTATTAACGGCGACCTCCTATTTTTTGTTATATTATAACAAACAAAAGGAGGTCGCCCATGAAACTACATCGACACTACCTTGCCGGGATACTACTGACGACCACTGCCTCACTGGCTCAGGGAGTCCCTGCCCACCAGCACGGAGTCGCCACCCTGCAAGCCGTTTTATCATCAACAACGCTTCATATTGAACTGCGTTCGCCCTTGATGAACCTGGTCGGATTTGAAGGCCATGCCGATACCCCCGAACAGCAACAGGCATTGGATGATGTACGCCAGCGCTTTGCCCAGGATGTGATTCAGTCAAGGCCGTGCCAATTGCAACACACCTCGATCGAATTGCCAGAGCAATCGCACGACCACGATCATGATCATGATGAACACACAGACCTGACCGTCTCTTGGGAGTTTTATTGCCCGGCGGCAGGTTCCGTCACACTGGATTCCCGACTGATCACGACGTTCCCCGGTATTGAAACCTTGCAGCTACTCTGGATAACGGATCAGCAACAGGGTGCAGATACTTTCGATCACGATCAGCCTATTCTGCTACCACGACGTTGAGCCTGTTCGCACCTCAGACGTCGGCTAACCGCTCTTATTGGTAATACGCTTCACGCTTTTCAACGGTGAGGGCGTATGCCGACTGGCCAAGGCCGTTGTCGTTTTTCTGTAAATGCAAAGTCCCTTCCAGCCAAACCGGATCGAAGATGGACTCCAGCACAAACGCATCATCCACCTGCGCATAAATAATCTGGTTCGGCGGCGGCGGCGGTACATGAATACAGGCACCAAAAAAGGGAACCAGGAAAAACTCGGTCACCCTTTGCTGATCATCAAAGTTGATTGGCACCACAAAACCCGGAATCCGTATACGTGTCCCGTCTAACTCCTGTCGCGTACGGGTTGATGTCAAGGCAGCCTGATAACGCTGCAGCCGGGCAGACTCTTCCATCGAGATATCGGAGCTGAGCTGTCCATCCAGACTATTCGCCATGGTATCGGCATCCGATCCCTCCTCAATACTGTCGAGGAGTGCCGGGCGATCTTCCAGTGCCGCCAGATCGTCATCGGGAAGCAGATCGATCCAGTCAACTTCTCGGATTGCATGACGGCTGTTCTGACCCTCGCCGGTATCCGCAGTTGCCAGCGAGGAATCGGTGCAACCAGCAACCAGGAGCAATAACAGCAAGCTGCCAGGTAAAAAGCCTTTATTCATAATCAGTACTCTGGAGTATCGAGGCCACTTTATTGTTACAATATAACAAACCAGATACTCCAGAGAAACCCATGCTGGCAATCGAGCTACAGGACATCGTGTTCCACTACCCATCCTCTCCGCCTGAGCATGCCTTGTGTATCCCACATTGGCAGGTTCCTCCCGGCCAACGCCTGTTTTTACACGGCCGCTCTGGCAGCGGTAAAACCACGTTGCTGCGTTTATTAACCGGCATGATGTCGCCACAGCAAGGCCAGATCCGCCTGCTTGGGGAAAACATCCAATCGCTGTCTCCACCGCAACGAGATACCTTTCGAGCCCAACACATCGGCCAGATTTCACAACAGTTTTATCTGCTGCCGTATTTATCCGTAGCCGACAATATTCGTCTGGCGGCGGTGCTGGCCAAAAAACCCAGTGCCTTTCTGGATGACAGAATCTATCAACTGTTAGAACAATTGGATATGCCGCCAGCGCTATTCCATCAGCCTGCCGGACGTCTCAGTCAGGGCCAACAGCAACGGGTCGCCATTGCCCGAGCCCTGATCAACCGCCCGGCGCTGCTGTTTGCCGATGAACCAACGTCGGCCCTTGATGAAGCATCCACCGCCGCATTTATCCGCCTGCTGCTGCAGAATCTGGCAACCGATACCACACTGATCATGATCAGCCATGACCACCGACAAGCCAGCTGGTTTGATCAATCGGTCGCCTTGCAAGATCTTACATCCGTTAAAAAGGGGCTTTAACATGTTATGGCGCATTGCTCGCTTGAGCCTCTGGCATCGGCGTATCACCATCAGCCTGATCGTATTGGCGCTGACACTGGCGTTTGCCGTACTGCTGGCGGTGGAACATATTCGCCATGAGGTACGTGACACCTTTACGGGTACGGTATCCGGAGTCGATCTGATTGTCGGTGCCCGCACTGGCTCCAGCAATCTGTTGTTGTACTCATTGTTTGGCATTGGCAGCCCAACCCGCAACATCAGCTGGACAAGCGTTGAAACCATTACTCAACAGCCAGCCGTCGATTGGGTTGTGCCTTTATCGATGGGTGATTCGCACCGGGGGTTCCGGGTACTCGCCACAACCGATGCGTTTTTTGCACATTTTCATTATGGCCAGCAACGCCCTTTGTTGTGGCGGCAAGGCCAAGGATTTGCCACCTCTCGTGAGGTTGTCGTCGGGGCGGCAGTGGCGCAACAACTGGGCTATATTCCCGGCGACAGTCTGGTACTGGCTCATGGTCAGGGACGTACCAGTTTCAGCCTCCACTCCGACCATCCGTTCAAAGTCTCCGGCGTGCTAGCGCCAACCGGTACACCGGTCGACCAGACATTACTGATTAACCTTGACGCCATGGATCAGATTCATGGCCACTCACCAGGGGCGCAGCCTCAAGCCGTCAGCGCCCTGCTGGTCGGGCTGAACAATCGTATCCAGACATTTGCCCTGCAGCGTTATATCAATGAATTTGACCAGGAAGCACTGCTGGCGATTTTACCTGGAGTCGAACTGTCCTTACTGTGGGAGAATCTCCGCTGGATTGAAACCAGCCTGAGATCCATTGCCGCCTTGGTCTTGCTCTCCTCCATGCTCGGCATGATCACGTTACTGCTGGTATCAATCCAGCAACGTCAGGAAGAACTCGGAACGTTACGCTCGTTAGGAGCAGGCCCCTGGTCGGTGTTTGCCCTGATTGAAATCGAAGTATTGCTGATTACCGGCAGCGCATTACTGCTGGCGCTGCTGATCACCCAACTGGGTCTGCTGGCCGCCAGCCAGTGGCTGGCACACATCACCGGCATTCAGCTGACGCCGTTATCCATCGACATCCGCTTGCTCGGCTGGCTTGGGCTACTCCTGCTGATTTCCCTGATGGTCGCAGTGATACCCGCCTGGCTTGCCAGCCGTCGTTCGCTGCTGCAGCAGTTGCACAGTGAGCGTCACTGAAGGGACCGGCTCCGTATTCGGACAGCCACGGAGGGCGTCCCTACGATTACCGCCATTTGTACAACGTAGGGACCGGCTCCGTCCGTTCGCAAAACCGGCTCCGTATTCGGACAGCCACAGAGGGCGTCCCTACGATTACCGCCGTTTGTACAACGTAGGGACCGGCTCCGTCCGTGTCCGCAAAACCGGCTCCGTCCGTTCGCAAAACCGGCTCCGTATTCGGACAGCCACGGAGGGCGTCCCTACGATTACCGCCGTTTGTACAACGTAGGGACCGGCTCCGTCCGTGTCCGCAAAACCGGCTCCGTCCGTGTCCGCAAAACCGGCTCCGTCCGTTCGCAAAACCGGCTCCGTATTCGGACAGCCACAGAGGGCGTCCCTACGATTACCGCCGTTTGTACAACGTAGGGACCGGCTCCGTATTCGGACAGCCACAGAGGGCGTCCCTACGATTACCGCCATTTGTACAACGTAGGGACCGGCTCCGTCCGTTCGCAAAACCGGCTCCGTATTCGGACAGCCACGGAGGGCGTCCCTACGATTGCAGCCACTGTCGCTCTTGAGGTGTGAAACCACTTTGCTGCGAGGCCGGTAGTCTCACCAGATTAATATCCGGTGCATAAATGCGGCTCAATTCAACAATCGTGTCAACCTCCAGACCACGTAATGCCGATACTTCCAGAACGTCAGCCTGGTTGCTCAGGGTCATTGGCCAAACTCCCATTCCGGGAACGGATCATCCATCCCGCTCCAGAGCTGGCGACCGGCGGCCAGTTCATCCTCGCCCAGGGATTCTCCCGCCTCTTGCAGGCACAGCGCAGCATCGTAATCGTGCAGAAAATTGACCGCATCGACGACGGTTACCAGCGTATCAAGCCGGGCAATATCGCTCAGAGAATGACCTTGTTCATCAGTAAAGGTAAACACCGGTAGCGGCTCGGCCAACTGACGAATTTCAATCAGCAAATCTTCGCGTAACGTACAACAAATGCAGCCATTGCTCATTTCTACCAGTTTTTCTTCAGCACGATGCAAAGCAACCTGTTGGCCCACCGTCATGACATCAATATTCACCTCACTCATGTCATTGACGATCACCGCGACCCGCAGGCCTTCGCGATTATTCAAAATGTGATTCAGAACGGTGGTTTTTCCAGCTCCCAGAAACCCGGACAGCAGCGTCACGGGAAGCAATTCAAACGGATCTTCAGACATATTCAGCCTCCTTATCGTTGCCAGACAGCGTCAAAATCTGTTTTCAGTTCTTGACGATCCCTACAAATGTTATGTTATAACAATAACAACATTAAGCAACGAAGGATTGCAACCCATGCTCATCCAATGGAAGCGCCAGGCACTGTTTCTGGCCATCACCAGCCTGCTGTTAAGCGCCTGTGGCTCTGACGACAACTCGTCCAGCAGTGATGATCACGGCCATGAAGACGAATATGGCCAACGCCTGGTCATGACGGAATTGAATGGTCAGGATATTTCGCTTTATGACCGTGACGAGGCCAGTGTGAGTCTGGTCGGTCAGGCCAACGCGGCGGCCGGGCAATTGTTAAAATCCGATGACGGCCTCAGTGCGGCGCTGATCACCTCTTCCGGCGTGCAATTTATCAGCAGCGGTCTGGCCACCGAGCCAGAAACCGATGCCATCTTCCTCGACACTCTGGCGGTGACCCTGGCAGATCCACAGCTGATCATGACGGCCAACCACTTTGCCTTGTTGCAAGACGGCAACACCGAGTTCTACCCGGCGGAAGACCTGACAGACGCCACAGGCCCAGAAGAAGACCTGACACTGACGGGTATCACCCAGACCTTCCCGGCACTGATTCTGAACGAAGGCGAAAGCCTGTACGCGGTGTTCTACGATGACCAGCTGCACGTTTACCAAGACAGCGTGCTGCAAACCAGCTACAACTGCAGTGCTCCTTCTGCGGTCATGCACAATGATGCGCTGGCGCTGATCCAGTGTGACGGTGCCTTGCGTTATCTGGTGGTTGATGAAGACGACAGCGGCTCCCACGTTGCTTACAGTGGCACCACCTTTACGGGCGAAACCGTATCCGGCTGGAGCAGTGGTGGTGAGTACATCCTGCTGTACAACAGCGATACCGTTTCCCTGGTTTACCCCCACAACGACCACACCCACAGCACCGACCCTGGCATCAGCCTGACAGATGACCAAAGCATTTGTGCTGCCGCCATCAACTACGATGCCAGTGCCCTGATTACCGTCCGTGACGACGCCAGCGCTGAAGTGCTCGACCTGACCGATAACGGTCTGGATCCGGCTACCATAAGCCTCAGCGAAGCAGAAGCCACCTTCAGCTGTGACGATATACAACTGGCCGCAGGCAGTGCGGCCTTCATGATCACCGACAACAGCAGTGGCCACCTGTACACGGTGGATTCACACGATGGTGGCGCCTGGCACCTGCATGGCAGCGCGTTGGCGTTATCCAGTGGTATCAACGTTCAGTCTACCGTGCTGCTGGAAGCAGACGACGATCAAGAGAGTGACGACGACGAACATGACCATTAATCGGCCAACCGCCACCGGTAACGGTGGCAACCCGGTCAGCAGCAGACAGACAGGCACACCGCGACGGCTGACAGCAGCCGTCATCAGCCTGCCCCTGTTGTGGCTCGCTGCCCTGTCGCAGGTCGAAGCTGAAACGGCTCCAGAAGCTGCCAGCCACTGGCAGGATCTGGAAGAAGTTCGAGTCACGGCTCCAGAGCAAACGCCTTCCGAGGCCATCAGTCCGGTACTGGATCAGGAATCGATTCAGGGTAACCGTAGCCAGTCATTGGGGGCCTTGCTCGAATCGATGCCCGGCGTCAGCAACGCCTCGTTTGGCCAGGGAGTTGCCCGTCCTGTCGTACGCGGATTATCCGGCAACCGGGTGCAAATCCTGACCAATGGTGCCGACAGCGCCGACCTCTCCGCCATGAGTTCCGACCACGCCCCGATGGCCGATCTGGCCGCTGCCAATCAGGTGGAACTGGTACGAGGCCCGGCCGCTTTCCGTTATGGCAGTGGCATCCTTGGCGGCATCGTCAATGTACAGGACAGCCGCATCCACGATACCGAACTGGATGGCATCGACGGCGAGGTCACACTGGGGTATTCCAGTAATGATCAGGGCTGGACCCGGATCGCCCGGCTTGACGCCGGTAATGGCCAGACCATTGTGCATATCGATGGTTTTGACCGTGAAGGCAACAACTATCATGCTGGCGCTAATGGCGCACAGAGCGGCGGCCGCAGCGGCGAAATTTTCAACAGCGACACCAGCAGTCAGGGTATGGCATTCGCTCTCAGCCGGATCTTCGATAATTACGGTTATCTCGGTCTCAGCATCAGCAACCTCAGCAGTGACTACGCCGTCCCCAACGAAGATAACGACAACGCCCGCGTCGCCCCTGACCAGACGCGCTACGACCTGCGTACCGAACTCCCGCTGGACAGCAGCTGGGCCAATACCTGGCGGCTGCAACTGGGCTGGAGCGACTACGAACACGATGAATCCACCGACGACCTGGTGGTCGGCCTGTTTATTCAGGCGTTCCGGGAATGGCGTACCGAGCTGGACTATCAAACCGAATCCGGCTGGAACGGCACCATTGGCATCGGCAGCAACCAGCGCAGTTTTGAACTGTGCCACGATCATTCCGGCTGTGAACAGATTGCCGACCACAGTGACGAGAGCTGGGATGGCTCCCAGGGACCCGACTTCACCCACTACGAAGGTTATGACTTTGCCCACGATACCCCGATGCCCAGTACCGTCAGTCGTGACATCATTGGTTTCTGGCACGCCGACCAGCCATTGACCTTTGGCCAGCTGTCGCTCGGCGGCCGCGTTGAACAACGTCAGATTCAGGCCGATGAGTCTGTCATCAGCGCCAGCTTCCGCCAGGACGAAGCGTATTATAAAAACCGCCATTACACCCCGGTGTCGCTGTCTGCCAGTCTTACCTACGACCTGAACGACATCAGCCAGATGATCGCGACCTTGTCGCGCTTGCAACGGGCACCCACCACCGACGAGCTGTACTGGAATGGCGACCATCATGCCACTTTCTCCTTTCAGCTGGATAACCCCGACCTCAAGCTGGAAACCGCTCGGGCACTGGATATCAGCTGGCAAAGTTACCCCGCTGCCAACGCCAGCCAATGGCGTATCAGTGGTTATTTCTACGACTATCAGGACTATATCTATAACGACCTGAAGGACTTCACCGACCCTTACCACGGCAACCGGGTATATCGCCACGAGCAAACCGACGCCCGTCTGGCCGGTGCTGATGCCAACTGGACGCAGCCCCTCAGCGAGCAATGGACGCTGGACGTCGGCGCATCCCTGACACGTGGCTGGCTGGTGCAATCCGGCGACCCCCTGCCACGCATGCCAGCCGACAACCTCATGCTCGCTTTCAGCCGCCAACACGCCCATAACCGGCTGCGGGCTGAAGTGTTCTACCACGCCCGTCAGACACGCGTTGCCACCGCAGAAACCATCAGTCCGGCCTGGTATCAACTGAATCTCGCCGCACGAACAGAAATCAGACTGGCTAACCAGACGTTACGACTGGATGCCCAACTGCGTAACCTCACCAACCAGTACGGCGAACAACATACGTCCTATCTCAAGGAATATGCCCCGATCATGGGACGTAACCTACTGCTGGAACTGCAATGGCCGTTTGGTGACTCGGGCTAACGGAATGCGCGCCACAATCAGCATGGCATTGGGACTGGCTGCTAGGGGGCTCTCAGCAGGTTCGATTGACCAATTGAGAACGCCCCCTAGCGCTGTTCAACTGCCATGCCGTCGCCAAGTTCGGCGGCGGGATAGAGAATCACCTTTTCATTCACCTGCAATCCCTGTAATACACTGGCCTCGGTGCCATTGTTTTTTTCGATGCGCAGAGTGCGTAATTGCGCTTTGCCGTTGTCCACCACGAATACCGCCCAGTCGCCGTTTTCCCGCAACAGCGCACTTGACGGCACCTTGACCGCGCTTGTTTTCTGCCAGACAACAATCGCCACATCGACCCGAAAACCGTGCCCCAAACCAGAGGCCGAGACCGGTAGCGATGGCAGAGAGATCAGCGCCTTCACCCGTCGTTCTTCAACTCCCAGTGCCGACGTTTTGATGTAGCCCAGTGGATCAATGCGGCTGACAACCCCCGCGATGATTTCATCGCCACCCCAGTTCGAGATCTGGACAGGCTGGCCGGGCCGAATCTGGACGGCATCACGAGACAACAACTCAACTTCGACCTCAAGGCCGTGGGTAACGTCGCCGATTTCGACAATCGCTACGCCAGCGGTCACGACCTTTTCGTTTTCTTCCATGACACGGAGAATTTTGCCCGATATCGGTGCCAGAATATCGATGGCTTTAAAAGGGGCATCACCCCCGCTACCTGCCAATGCCGCTCTCGCATTAAGCAACTCGGCACGGCGCATGGCCAACATTGCGACTGCGCTGGCGACGGCAGCAGCAGCGTTGTCAGCCTTGACTTGGGTTTGTTCATTATCGGCAACACTGAGAGCGCCCAGCCTGGCCTGCTGCTCGTTACGCCGGGCTTGCTGATCGGCCAGGTATTGGTCGTTTTCAGCCTGTTTTAATGCCGCCTGAGCCGCATCAACAGCGGCTTCTGCTGCTTGTACTCTGGCCTGACCCTGCGTGATTTCATGACTGTCCAAAGGGTTAGGCAACAGCTGTGCGACCAGGGTTTTCCCTTGCACAACGGCAGCGCCCGGTTTAAGTTCCAGCCGTAGCAAACGACCAGATACCGGTGCCGACAAGACATACAGTTCGGTCACCCGTGTATGAGCTTCTTCGTTAATAGTCACTTGCATCGGCCCCTGTGACACGGTGCCGATATCCACCCGTGTCGGTTGTGGCCAAAAGGCATACACAAGCGCGATAGTGACAAGTATTGTGGTTGCGATCGTCAGGGCTTTTCTGGAAAGCTTTTTGCTGGTCATAACCTCACTCTTTTGATTTCAGGGCGGAAACCATATCCATCCGGTCGATATCCCGCTTCACCAGCCAGCCCGATGCCACCGCTGCCAGCAGAACCGATACCCCTGCAACACCATAATTGGCGGCTGAGAAGGTTGCCGGAATCTGATACAGATCGGTACTGAAGCCCTGCGCTACCCCCATCGACAAATAGTAGCCCAGCACACTGCCAAGCGGCAGCGCCAGCAAGGTTACCAGTGCCAGTTCTCCCAATAGCACAAACGCCACTTCGCCTCGGGTAAAACCGATAACCCGCAAGCTGGCCAGATCGCGCTCGCGTTCGGCATACGCAATCCGGGCGGCGTTGTACACAATGCCAAAGGTAATCGCCGCCGCAACCAGCATCATGATGTAGCGCATGGCACCGGCACCGCTGTCCATCATGTTGACAAACGCAGCCAGACGGTCACTTTTTAACGTCATACCGGCAACTGCGGGCATGTTTTTGATAGCCTGACAGACGCTATCACGAGAATGGCTGTCGAGGCTGAGATAGGCACCAGAGATACGTTCCGGCTCATGCAAATAGCGATTCAGCCAGTTAATATCCATATACGTCGGTGCTCCCAACAAGGTGTCTGCCACGCCGATTACCGGGATATGCAAGACCGGCTGGTGACCCTCACGAACGTCGACCGTGATCACTTCTCCAGGCCTGATGTGCAACATATTCGCCAGCGGTTGGGCAATAACAATACCCTGCTGGTCAAGCAGCATCGGGTTATGGGCTGTATCTAACGCACGATATAAACGCGCGGTGTTTGTCAGTCCATAAATCGCCCCGCGATAAGAGTAACGTCCGTGACGAAACACCACAGCGACATTACGAAAGGGTTCAACGTAGGTTACGCCTTCGAGGGCTTGCAGCTCAAACACAGCTTTGTCGCCCATCGGTTGAATAAAGGTAACGCTGGCATCGCTACGATCCACCACTGAAAAGGTCAAATCGATAGCGCGATCAAACCCCGTCAGCACCGTGGTCATACCCACCGATAACGCCATGCCGGTGGCAATGCCGGCGACACTGCCGGCCATCCGTCCCGGTTGTCGTAACACCCGCCGCAACACCATCCGGCTGGGCTGATCCAGCCAATGATAAAGACGTTGCAAGCCTTGCCCGGATTGACGATAGTCCGGTGGCGCAGCCGGTCGCATGGCCACCGCCGGGGTCAACACAAAGACCTGTTTCAACACCAGCAGACCACCGACCGATGCGGTGACGATACTGACGCCAAAGCCGGTGACAAATGCCCTGGGATCAAGCTGAAAAACAATAAACGGAAATTTGAAATAGTGTTGATAAAACACCGCCATGCTATGGCCAGCGGCAATACCCATGATACTGCCGACAATTGCGCCACCGGTCGCGATGATCAGCACCAGCTTTAAATAATGGCTGCTGACTTCAGCGCTGGAATAACCAAAGGCTTTTAACAAGCCGACTTGCTGACGCTCGGACTGCACCAGGCGCGATATAACGATGTACAACAGAAAAGCCGCTACCGCCAAAAATATCGGTGGTACGCCGACTGCGGAGGCCCGCAAGCCGGATATTTCTTCACTTACAAACCGGTTGGAGGTTTGATCCTCCAGACCGTAGGCACCCAGACCACCATAGGCTTTCACGACCGCATCGGCTTGATCCAGTATCGCGGGCAAACGTGCCTGACGAGTGGTCGCTAACAAGGCCTCATTAAAGGCACCTTTCATATCGTACACCGCCGCCAACGCGGTTCGACTCATCCAGAACACGGCAAAGCGGCCATCGTCAGGCACCATTTCTCCCGGCGCGGTGGTGTACAAAAATTCTGGCGATTGCGCCAGACCGACGATGGTAAACTCCCTGCGGATACCCTTCATGGTAGCGGCCAACACATCGCCCGGCTTTAACTGGCGGGCACGGGCAAAGCTGTCGAGCAGCAGAATTTCATCTGCCCGGCGTGCATCCAGCATCCGGCCTGCGGTGAGCAGCACAGCATTCAAGCGCGGTGAGCCGAGGTCGGGCAGCGACACCGCTTGTGCTCTCAGTGGTATGGCGACATCCGCTAAATCAATCAGTGCATCGCCTGTTACCCGACCTTCAACGGCACTGATACCGGCGATATGGCCCAGAGATTCCAGCACGCTGTTAGGTGCCCTTTTAACGCTGACAAACACATCCGCCAAGCGGTAGCGCTGATAGTAGGCCTGCCGGGTTTCATCAAGGGTATTCACCAGGCCGTCCATCATTACCAGCATCAGCACGCCCAGCGCAATCACCAGGCCAATCGCCAATGCCTGCCCCTTGATACGCCATAAATCGCGCAATAATTTGCGCTCCAGCGGGCTTACCATTCAATCGCCCCAGCGGATAACGGCTGCGTATTAACGCTGATATTCCGAATATCACCGTCGGCAAAATAAATCACCCGATCGGCCATTTTGGCCGTATTCGCCGCATGAGTCACAATAATGACGGTAGCGCCAAATTCCTTATTGATGTCTTGCAGTACCTTTAATACCGCACGGCCGGTGTTGCTATCCAGAGCGCCGGTTGGCTCATCACAAAACAGCACCGTGGGTCGTTTGGCAATGGCGCGGGCAATCGCCACCCGTTGTTGCTCCCCCCCTGACAGTTGCGACGGAAAATGATCGCCTCGGTGTTGTAAGCCCACCAGAGTCAGCGCCGCATCGGCAGCCATTGGATTGCCAGCGATTTCAGTCACCAGCTCGATATTCTCCCTGGCGGTCAGGCTTGGCATCAAATTATAAAACTGGAATACAAAACCAACCTGATCACGGCGATAGCGGGTCAGCTCGGCGTCTGACAATTCACTCAGATTTTGCTGCTGAAAAAAAACCGAGCCGCTACTGGCTCGATCCAGCCCACCCAATATATTCAACAGTGTCGACTTACCACTGCCTGATGGCCCGAGTAACACAACGATTTCACCGGCCGGTATGTCAACTGTTACTCCGCGCAGCGCATGCACGGCAGTATCGCCTGCGCCGTAGACTTTCGTCAGCTGCTTGGTGGCAAAGGCCATTCGATGCTGTTGCTGTGGCGGTAACATGGGACTGTCCCGGTCTTGAAAGAAGCGCGCAATACAGTAATTTCGGAGCACACATGGAGCACGTATAGTGGTGTAACCAACCGAGACACTCAACAAAGTCTTTCACTGACGCGCCATTGATCTGGGGAACCACCTCTTTAATCCCGGCACAGCTCTCGGCTCTGGCTTGCAGCAACCCGCGTCCTGCGGGGGCTTCCGGATGATTCCGACTTGGTATCGCCGGTTTTTGACTTGACCCGTCAGGCCCGTAAACCGGCTTCGTGATTCAAAACCATCTGGAAGCCAGGAGCGGGCACCGGATTAAAATAGATGGCCCCTGTTGTTCGGAGGCTTTCTAGGAATTCTGGGGCACTGTGTGCTAATGTTATATCCATCTGTTTTTAAATATCAGCCGAAGACATCGCGTGTGTCAGAAATACCCAGACCCTGCCTGAGAACGTTGATCTCGCCAGGAAGTCAGTTTTTGCACTATTAATTGGCACCTGAGTCCACAACTTGAAAATGGTTATTTTTAAAACAACTTACAGAACTTAAAAAGCGACAAATGCTGAAATATAACTGGATTACTCGTAACCAACCAATCATGAAAAATCATCCTGCCTCAGCATTTTTAATGAGTCATTTGGTATATTTATGAACAAATCTGCAATAGAACATGAAACTTCTGGATTCTCCAGTTCAAGCAAGACCCAGGCATCATTGGTTCGGCATTTAATTCAGAATGATATAATTTCAGGAATATTCAAACCTGGAGAAAAACTCAAACCCGCCCAATTAGCCGCCCACTACGGCATTGGTCTGATTCCGGTACGCGAAGCCCTGTCCAAGCTTGCCATGTCTTCCTTTGTTACCGCAGAGGATTTGAAGGGGTTTAAAGTAGCACAGGTATCCAAATCAGAGATCGAAGACTTATTGAATTTACGTTTGAACCTTGAAATCAATGCCCTTGAGCAATCCATTAAAAATGGTGATATCAAATGGGAAAGCACACTGGCAGGCATCACCCACCTGCTATTGTCATTATCCCAACAACATGAATCAGAAGCATCGGCAGTTGAATGGCACCAGGCCCATGAAAAATTTCATGATGTGCTCATCGCTGCTTGTCCATCGCCCTGGTTAATAAAAATTTGTACCATGCTCAGAGAGCAATCAACCCGCTATCGGTTTTTATCCTCGCGAAGCAAAAAATTCAATGACCGCCATTTGTACGATGAGCATAAAAATATAGCGGAAGCAGCCCTGAACCGTGATGTTGAAAAAACGGTAAAACTCTACATACAGCATTTGAGTAAAACTGCCGATTTGGCAATAGCCGCATTGGATTAATACATTCCCTGGTTCAACCCCGGGTTCCCGAAATAAGTAATCGTTTTCAGCCCTGCTCAGCAACCAAACATGCCGCGCTGAAGTCAAGAATCGATCAGCGCACAACGCGCTGATCGATAACACCAAAGGGGCCGGCATCACCGTTATCAAACATGGCCTGCATCCGCACCCGGTCGCCAAACTGCATAAAAGGTGTTTTAGCGGCTCCCTCATCTATTATTTCGATGACTCGCCGTTCAGCAATACAGGCTGAGCCAGCGGCACGGGATTGATTCGATACCGTACCAGACCCCACCACGCTGCCCGCTGACAAGGTTCGGGTGCGAGCTGCGTGAGCAATCAGTTCACCAAATGAATAATGCATTTCGCGGCCATGGGGTTCGCCAAAGCGCGCACCATTCCACTCGACCTTGAGGTGCATATTGACCCGGCCATTCGCCCAGGCATCACCCAGTTCGTCGGGAGTAACAGCTAGTGGGGCAAAGCTGCTGGATGGCTTGGCTTGCAGAAAGCCGAAGCCGGTTTTCATTTCGTGGGGGCCAAGTGCCCGCAAACTCCAGTCGTTGACCTGGACGATCAAACGTATCTGTTGTTCTGCGGCTTCCGGGCTGCAACCCATCGGAATGGCTCCCACCACCACACCAAACTCTCCTTCGAAGTCGATGCCGTATTCTTCGCTGGCCATGACCATATCGTCCATCGGGCCATGAAAATCGTCACTGGCACCCTGGTACATCACTGGAGTGGTCTCGAAGTGCGGGATACGTTCGGTATTAAACGCACGTTCCATCAGGTAGCCGTGATTCAGGAAGGCCGAGGCATCCAGCCATTGCGGTGCACAGGGTAACGGCGCAGCGCATTGGGCCGGGTCAAACGCAAAGGCACCAATAAAAGTGCCATCGTTGAGACGGCTATAAATTTCTTCCAGCTCTGGCTGACGGGTATCCCAGCACTCCAGCGCAGCAAGCAGATCCGGCGCAATCATAGAGGCATCGGCCGCCAGAGTCTGGTCGCGGGATACCACAATCAAACGACCGTGTTTACGTGCAGATTTGAGTGAAGCCAGTTTCATGGTGTTCTCTTCTTATTGTATATATGGGATTCATCTAAAAATGTAGCCCGCAGTAATTTATAGATTTGCCCTATGGATAATAAAAGCGGTTGTTCTACCAGTGGCTCAGCTGGTCAGGGGTTACCACCCCTCTGCGACAACTTTTCCGCTCTGCGCTACCCCGTCACAACAGAATGACCAGGGGCGTTTACTCCTGCAATACGTTCAGCCCCAGCGCGCCTCTGCCTTGAGATCTTTTTCCGCCGCATCAAGCCAACGCTCCCGGGTATTGGTCTCAGACTGGTGCAAAGTTTCTTTTTTCCAGAACGGCGCGTGGTTTTTGAGGTAATCCATCATGAACTGGCAGGCTTCAAAAGCGGCTTCGCGGTGGGGGCTGCTGGTGCCAACAAAGACAATCTGATCGCTGATGCCGAGCTGCCCGACGCGGTGGACAATTTGTACCCGGCCCAACGGCCAGCGAGCGCGGGCGTCGTCTTCTATCTGGTGCAACGCCCGTTCGGTCATGCCTGGATAATGTTCCAGCAACAGGCCGCTGACGGCGTCTCCCTGATTCATATCGCGTACCAGCCCGACAAAAAACACCACGGCACCATCGGTGGGGTTGTCTCCGATCAGTTGCTGATATTCAGCTCCCACATCGAAGTCTTCGGTTTGTACCCGTACCGCCATATCAGCCTCCGGTCATGGGGGGTAACAACGCAATTTCATCCGTTGCGCAGACGATGGCATTTTCGTCGTTGGTCAGTGCCTGGTTAATGGCAACCAGTGCCCGCCCCGCTGCCAACACATCCGTCTGATGCGGAAAGTGCTGTTGCAAGGCGAACCGCAAACTGGCAACCGTGCAGGGTTCGGGAAGGTTCATGCGGAGGCAATCGGTACCCAGTTCATCACGCAGGCGGGCAAACAGCAAAACCTGGATCATGACGGCGCTCCTGTAGCGGTTTCTGTCGTGCCGGATTCCAGCTGCCAGTGGCCGCTTTTACCGCCCTGTTTTTCCAGTACCCGAATACCGCTGATACACATGGCCGGATCAACCGCCTTGCACATATCAAACAGCGTCAGGGCGGCGACACTGACGGCGGTCAGGGCTTCCATCTCGACGCCGGTCTGGCCACTGAGTTTGCACAGGCTGTGAATACGCACACGGTTGTGTGCTGGCTGTACCTCGAAGTCGACCGCCACTTTTGACAGCATCAGAGGATGGCAAAGGGGAATCAGCTGACTGGTCTGCTTGGCTGCCTGAATCCCGGCAATACGGGCAACACTGAATACATCGCCCTTGTGGTGATGGCCGTTGATGATCATCTTCAGGGTGCTTGCCTGCATCTGCACATAGCCTTCCGCACGTGCCTCGCGCACGGTCACGGCTTTACTGCTGACGTCGACCATATTGGCTTCACCACGTGAATTAACGTGGGAAAAAGCCGCTTGTTGTGCAGGTTTATCCATCTCAGCCTCGCGTTCCACAGAGGTTATCTGCGGTATTTTTCAGCCGCAAAACAAAGTTGCAGGGACGGAAACGGGCATCCAGCTGACTGGCAATAATGTCATCCCAGGCAGTACCACACGCATTAGTGGAACCCGGCATGCAGAAAATCAGCGTGCTGTTGGCAAGGCCAGCCACTGCACGACTCTGAATGGTAGAAGTGCCAATCTGATCGAAGGAGATCTGCCGGAACAATTCACCAAAGCCGGTAATAGTCTGGTCAAACAAGGGTTCCAGCGCATCGGGGGTATTATCGCGTTCGGTAAAACCGGTTCCACCAGTCACCAGCACCACCTGGGTGCTGGTGTCGGCAACCCATTGTGATACGACGGCGCGTAACTGGTATTTGTCGTCGGCCACAATCGCTTTGGCGGAGAGCACATGCCCTGCTGCGGTGAGCTTTTCGATCAGCAGATGACCGCTGGTATCGGTTGCTTCGGTACGGCTGTCAGAGACGGTCAACACGGCGATATTGAGAGCAACGAAGTCATCAGTAAAGGTTTTTGACATGATAAAAGTTCCTTTAATCCTGAGGTAGAACCGACCAGTCTGCTTGTAGACTGGCCTGCCATTCTTCCGGGGTATTGGTATTGGTTAGAGTGTTATCAACAGGTGCTGGCAATGCCACGGCGTTTTCCCGCCGCAACAGGCCACGAATGGATTTGTCTGATGCAGCCAGAGTAATACGGGCACACAGATCCTCACGCAGGGCGTCATGCAACGGCAAATACAGCGGTAAATACTCGTTTTCGTAATACACCGCCGTGCGCAGGCGCTGGCCTTCCTCCAGCAGATGCTGCAGGGATGCAGTACAAACAAAAGGCAAGTCCACCGGCAAGACCAGTACCGCTGTCGCTTCCGGCCAGGCTAAAGCAGCGGCCTGGATGCCGGCCAACGGCCCTTCGTGATTGTCACTGTTGGAGTCACTGAGTACCGGTACATCCAGATCCGTCGGAGTCTGGTGACGGCGATGGCGACTGACCGAACAGGCGTCCAGCGACAGCGATTGCAACAAGGCCAATTGACGGTGCAACAGGCTTGGATAACCGGCTACTGATAGCAATGCCTTGTCCTGACCCATACGGCGCGACTCCCCACCGGCCAGAACCAGACCCAGGATAAACGCAGTCGACATCATCAGCCTCCTAACATCGCCAGGTGACGGGTAGCACCGGTAGCGCCTTGATGCAGGGAGTGGCTCACGCGTTTTTCACCCAACAATGTCAACAGACGAGCCTGGAGCAAATCCTCCTTGCCAGCTTCCAGCAAGGTTCGAATATCATGGCCTTGCTCACCAAACAGACACAGATGCAACTTGCCGACAGACGACAGACGCAGGCGATTACAGCTGGCGCAGAAGTCCTTGCTATAGGGCATGATCAAACCAATACGGCCCCGGTAATCCGGATGCTGGAATTCCAGCGCTGGCCCGGCGTTGATCTCTTTCAAGCGCGGTTGCCATCCTTGCTGTAGCAGCTGCTGGCGAATCTCGTCTCCACTGACATGATGTTCGGTAAAAAACACCTGATTGTCGCCAGTTTGCATCAGTTCGATAAATCGCAGACTAACGGGTGTCTTACGAATCCAGTTAAGAAAATCCTGCAGTTGATGGTGATTAAATCCTTTCAGCAGAACGGCGTTAACCTTGACCTTCAGTCCCAGCGCCAGCGCTTTGTCCAGACCTTGCAGCAAATACGGCAAACGGTCATGGCCGGTAATGTTGGCAAATTGCGCCGGATCGAGACTATCGATACTGAGGTTGAGGTGGGTCAGACCGGCGTCGGCCCAGTCCTGCACGGCATGTAACAGCCGATAGCCATTAGTGGTAATCGCGACCTGATCAATACCGGGGGTTTGCGCAACAATACGAATAATATCCGGCAGATCTTTACGCAGACTGGGTTCACCACCGGTGACACGCACCTTGCGTGTCCCCAGTGCGGCAAATGCTGCCACAGCACAACGAATTTCATCCAGCGCCAGGTATGTCGGTTTTTCCGAGCACTGGTAACCATCCGGCAGGCAATAATTGCAGCGGAAGTTGCACTGATCGGTCACCGACAGGCGTAAATAACCGAAGCGACGGCCAAAGGCGTCACTCAGTTGGGGTTCTGGCAATGTCATGTCACACCTTTCCAAATATGTGGGAGGCCAGCCAGTTTCCCGGCTAACCCTGGTGACCGACCGCCGTTATTGGTGGTGGCCACGGCGGCAGCTGCGTACCTCATACCTGATTAGCTCAGGGAGGGTTAGCAACAGCCGCTCGGCGATGAACTGCGTTTCATCAAAAAAACAAACAGGATCAGCAGCAGATCAAGCAGTGCCAGATAACCAGGCCTGATGCAGATCCTCTGCCGCCTGGCGTATATCATCCGAGGTCAGGGTCATGTGGTACTCCTTTTTCGATGGGTGTTCAGATGAGCCAGAAGCGTTCCCAGATCTTGTTGGCGGGCGTTGCGTAACGTGCGCCATCGGGGCTGATTCAACGTCTCCAGTGCACGCTCAAACTCCTGCTCGGATAGCGGCTCGGATGCCTTGCCCACCAGGTGGTGATTGTCTTCTGTAACTTGTTGAATAATATGCTGCCCCAGCTGCCTTGCCGTCGCTCGTGCAACGTCCAGATTCCACTTTTCAGGAACCAGGCAGACGTCGATTAACGCGGCGATCAAGCGGGATTCCTGAGGGAGGTTGTCATTTGTGTCGGTATGGGTCACCGATACGTTATCGCTGACCTGGTGCAATTGTTGTAAGGCTGGTTCCTGACGGAAATCACGTATCACCAAGGCAAAATTCTGGATTGCCGTCAGTAACATGCCGACTAACTCATCGTTCTCGGTAAGGCAGTCCGGCGCTTGCAAGCAGAGTTCCAGCTGTTCAATTAACGCTATCCAGATCGCATGGTTCTCGCGGAACTCCCGGATCACTTGCTGCTGCGCCGATTCCTGTTCTTCCCCCACTGCCGCCACCAGTACCGGGATCCGGGTCTGCTGGACCACTTTCAACAGCACTGAGCCGAACAGGCGTTCGATCAACGAACGACGCCAGTGCGTCCCCATCAGGATCAGGTCTGCTTGCAGCTCCGTCGCCTTGGCCAGAATGGTGTCCGCAATCGAATCGTCACAGACTTCGGAAATAAAATCGGCGCTTATACTTGCTGTTCGTGCCCAGCCGGTTGCCCGTGCCTTGATGTAACCATCTCGCCACAGGTATTTACGGGCGAACAGTTCCGGGGCCATGGCGTGCAGCAGCCCGGCATCTTCACGGTTCACTTCGTTGTCCTGCGGCGACAGGTACAAAAAGGTCACGTGGGCACCGTGGACTTCAGCCATGCGCACCCCCGACTCCAGCACTTGCATCGACAGCTGGCTTTCATCCAGCGGGATAAGTAGTTGCTTGTACATCCTGTTTGCTCCTCAGTGCGGCTGGCTGCGTTTCAGTAAAAAACTCGCCAGCGCCGGCAGTAAAATCAGCGCGCCGAGCATGTTCCACAGGAACATGAAGGTCAGTAATATGCCCATGTCGGCCTGGAACTTGATCGGTGAGAAGGCCCAGGCACCAACGCCAATGGCGAGGGTGCAGCCGGTAAAAATAACCACCCGGCCGGTGAACACCAGGGCCCGATAGTAGGCTTCGGAGAGGCTGGCCCCAGCGCGTAGCCAGGTTTGCACCACGCTGAGGATGTAGAGCGCGTAGTCGATGCCGATGCCGACCCCGAGAGCGATCACCGGCAAGGTCGAGACCTTGATGCCGATGCCCAGAAAGACCATCAGTGCCTCGACCAAAATCGAGGTCAGTACCAGCGGCACCATGGCGCAGATCACTGCGGGCAGGGAGCGGAAGGCGATGATGCTGAGCAGGGTGACGGCGATATAGACGCCGTACAAAATCTTGCTGTTGGCGACCTTGACCACTTGGTTGGTGGCGGCTTCAATGCCGGCGTTGCCGCCGCTGAGTTCAAAGCGGATGCCGGTTGAGGGGTTGTCTTGCTTGAAGGTGTCGATGGCGTTCACCACGGTTTCCAGGGTGTCGGCTTTGTGGTCGGTGAGGTACAAGTAAATGGGCAGCAGGTCGCAGGTGGCATTAAATAGCTCACGTGGGGCACGGGCGGCACTGCCATTGATCAGGTACTGGTTGGCGACCAGGTCGTACCATTTGAAGTTGCCTTCGTTAAACCCGGCGGCAGCCTGACGCACCATGCCGGCAAAGGATCGGGTGCCATCCACCATCGGTAATTGCCGCAGTTGCCATTCCAGCCGGTCAACCATCAGCAGGTTGTCGTAGTTGGCACAGGCCCCCTTGTCGGTGACCCCAAAGACCACAAAGACGTCAGCTCCGGCCTGGTAGTTGGCCACCATAAAGCGGTTATCCTGGTTGTAGCGGGAGTCGGCCCGCAGTTCCGGCGCACCGCTGTCGAGGTCACCGATGCGGACATGCTGACTCACCAGGTAGCCGCCGACACCGAGGCCCAATGCGATGACCAGGGCGACAGTCGCAGGTCCCCGACGGGTAAACATGTCCAGAAATTGCCAGAACGGATGTTTTTCATGATCGGCTTCGTCACCGGTCTGGGCCAGACTGCGACGGGCAGCGCTGGCGGAGACGCCGGTGTAGGACAACAGAATCGGCAACAGCGCCAGGTTGGTGAAGATCAGGACACCCACCCCGACACTGGCAATCAGCGCCAGCTCACGGATCACCGGAATATCAATCACGGAGAGCACCGCAAAGCCCACGACATCGGCTAGCAATGCCGTGGCTCCGGCCATAAACAGACGGCGGAAGGTATAACGGGCAGCGATCAGGCGATGAGTGCCACGACCGATGTCCTGCATGATGCCGTTCATTTTCTGGGCACCGTGGCTGACACCAATGGCAAAGATCAGGAAGGGCACCAGAATCGAATAGGGATTGAGCTCAAAACCCAACACCGGCAGCAAGCCCAATAACCAGACGATGCCAATCAGCGTGGTCAACAGCACCAGCAGGGTGCTGCGCAGGCAGCGGGTAAAAAAGAACAGGATTAACCCGGTAATGATCAGGGCAAAGGCGAAGAAGGCCAGAATGGTGTACAGGCCATCAATCAGATCCCCCATCACCTTGGCAAAACCGGTGATGTGCAAGCGGATGCCATGGGCTTCGTAGCGGCTGCGAATGTCTTCCAGCGCTTGAGAGAGTGCACCGTAGTTCAGGGGCGACTGATCGGTTTCCATCAGCGGCACATAAATAATGGACGAGCGGAAATCCGCCGCAACCAGCTGGCCAATCTCACCGGAGCGCAAGACGTTGTTGCGGAAATCGGCGATGCTCTGGTCGCTGCCATCGTAGTTCTGCGGCATCACCGGGCCACCTTCGTAGCCATATTGGGTCACCCCGATCCAGCGTACCGAGGGCATCCACAACGACTTCATGAAGGGCCGGTCAACGTTGGGCAGCAGGTAAATCTCGTCGTTGATGGCCTTGAGCTGATCGATATAGCTGGCCGAAAAGAGGGTCTCACCGGGCTTGGCTTCCACCGCAATCCGCAGGGCATTCCCCAATCCCTTGACGTCATCCTGATAGTTGAGAAAATTGACAATATACGGATGGTTGCCCGGAATCGTTTTCAGAAAACTGGCATTCAGTTCGGTGCGCAAGGCCGATAATCCCAATAACAGGGTTAACAGGGCACAGACGGCCACAATCCAGGCGCGATGATTAAACAGCAAACGCTCAGCACGATTACCGGAACGCGAATCAAAAGACCCCAGATCCGCGATGGTTTCAAATGTTTGAGAAGAGACGGCCATGAAATATCCAGATAAAAGTTAGGGTTGAGCAGCCGGGGTTACCGCCAGGGCACCCTGCAATCCCACAGCAATAACCGGGGCTTCGGAGCGGGTACCCGGTGACAGTGCCAGGATGGGAAAACCGGCCGATACGGCCAAACGCGAGGTGGTGCCGTTATCCTGCAAGCGCCAGAGGCCGCCGCCGTCATCGGACAGCAGATAACCACCAGTCGTTAATGGCAGAATGGCCAGCAGTGAGTACTGGGTATCGATGGCCAGCGGCTGCCAGTCAGCGGAGCTCAGGTCGCCCTGCCAGAGCGTGCCGCGCAGACCGAGCAACAGCAGTTGCTGCTGGCTGGCGGAATACCAGCCACTGAACAGGCTGGCGTCGGAGGGCGAATCCAGCGGCTGAAAATGCTGACCGCGATCACCGGACTGATACAGCAAGCCCATTTCACCCATCAGAATGATCCCGTCGCCATCACTGGCGATGTGGTAAATATGGCGGTCTTCTTCACCCCCCAGTCGACCAGCCGCCGAGTGCCAGCTTTGGCCGCCATTGTCGGTGCTTAACATCACGCCATAAGCGCCCACCGCCAAACCGTCCTGGGCATTGATAAAATGCACATCCAGCAGAGGCTTGTCGGCACCGTCGTCGCTGTAGCGTTGTAACTTCATCGCCAACCGATCGTCACCGGCCTGTTGTGCGGCTTCCGCCTGTTGATGCCACATCCCGACCAGTTGGCGGCCATCGGTCTGGCGCTGCCAGGTCAGGCCGCCATCGGCGGTTGCCAGAATGACCAGGCCGTGTCCGACTGCCCAGCCATGCTGGTCATCAACAAAATCCACCGCCGTCAGGGTCACCGACACCGGCACCTGGGCTTGTTGCCACTGTTGGCCGCCATCCTCGCTGTAAACGATATGGCCGCGTTCACCGACCGCCACCAGACGTTCACCCACCTGGCGAATATCCAGTAATGCCCCGGTAGCGGCCAGGACACTGGGCAGCGCCGGTTGGTCCAACGGGGAATAGGACGGCAGCGGGTCTGCCTGAACAGACGCCGCCCCGACACACAGTATCAAGGCGGCGATACGCCTTACCAAATTCAACATAATCAACAACATCCTATTAAAAACACCCGTACTCGGGTGTGTTGCACTGACACCGAAGGCCGCGTGCTAACGCACACTGCGGATAATCAGTGACGAGGGCGAAAAATAACGTTCGGGTTTCATTTCGACGGCTTTTAACTGATAGCCAGGATCGAAATACACCATGTTACGAGCCGACCAGGACGCATCCAGGATATACAGGAGGTCGGCATAACTGCTCATTTGTGTGGGCACGTCGGGCAGGTAGAAGGCCAGGTTCAGGCTCACCCGCCAGAGCGTGCCGGACGGATCCCAGCCATCCATCAGGCTGGTGCCCCAGGTGTCTTCGTCGATGTAAAATTTGCGCTTGCTGACGGCATGGCGTTTGCCCGGTTTTAATGTCGCTTCCACCACCCAGACGCGGTGTTTTTCCCAGCGAATGGCATCCGGTTGGTGGTGTTCCTTGCCAAAGACACCGTCTTCATCCAGCGCAAAAATCTTGTTGTTGTTGTACGGAATCAGCGCTTCCTGTTTACCCACAATACGGTAGTCATAACGTTCATCGTTGGTATACGGACTGCCAAACACTTCATCAAAGAAGTTGGCACCGGAGTTGACAAAATCCGGCGTATCCCAGCCGACGTTGGGGGAACGACGCACGCGGCGCTGACCCACCAGGTACTGGGAGACCTTGCGATCCGACTGCACATAGTTGTCGGTGTCGCGGGAGACCAGACCCTCGCCGGCCCGGAACGACGGCGCGTCGGTAAATTGCAGGAACAGCCAGTTGAGGAAGCCCTGTTCGGCGTGTTTCTGCAACGAGATGTCCTGCCGGTAGGCCTCGAACTGATCCCGTTGATAGGATTGACTACCTAACACCCGTTCACCATTAGTGGTGAAGGAATATTGGCGACTCTTGCTCTCGTACGACTGCCCGCGCCAGCGCAGGTTGGTGTTCCAGCGCACCTCCGATCCAGTTTTTGGAATAGGGAACGGAATGCCATTGATCGCACCGAGCAGACCATCGTTATCGCCCTTCACTTCCAGCGTCGCCCGCGTGGCATTGGCTTTGGTGCCTTCGTACACCCACTCGGGCGCACAATGGTTACGGTGCGTCGGGTAGACATCCAGATACAGGGATGTTGGATATTTCTGCAGCAGGGCTTTGACACCGTCCGACAGCAAGGCGTCGTACTGCGCCATATTGGTGGCCGTGACCCGGTACAGCGCCGACTCTTGGGCATAGGGATCCCAGCGTCGGTCGCCCGATTGCAGTTGTGCCATCGGCACCTTTTTCATGTCGGGACAGCCGTTCCACTCCGGAATCGAGCCGTCGCTATTGGCGGCGCGCTCCGCCCCCAGTGGCGTCAGATCCTTGCCCAGACGGGCGGCTTCTTCACGCGATACGGCCGCCAGGGCCGGGACAGAAATCATCAACAGCAGGTAAACCATGGTCACTACCGGTTTAAACATTGTTCTGTTTCCTTCTTCTTATTGTTATTTTTCATCGCTGGATAGTCACAACCGGCCACACCAGACCACACCAGACCACGGCATCGCCGTGGCCTGATGAGCGATCGGCCGACTTACCGCACGCCCCGTACCAGCAAGGCAGACGGCGAGAAGTCACTTTCCGGTTTCATCTCAACCGACTTCAGCTGATAACCCGTGTCGTGGTACACCATGTTGCGCGCTGACCAGGAGGCATCCAGTACGTACAGCACATCACCGTAATACACCTGCGCCGGGACATCCGGCAGGTAGAACGGTACGTTGATGCTGACGCGCCAGAGCTTGCCGGATGGATCCCAGCCATCCATCAGCGCAGTACCCCAGGTGTCTTCGTCGATGTAGAATTTGCGTTTGTTCACCGCATGGCGTTGACCCGGCTTCAGCGTGGCTTCCACCACCCAGACACGGTGTTTTTCCCAGCGCAGGGCATCCGGCTTGTGGTGTTCCTTATCAAACACGCCGTCTTCATCCAGGCTGAAAATCTTGTTGTTGCTGTACGGGATCAGCGCTTCCTGCTTGCCCACAATGGTGTACTCGTAACGCTCATCACCGGTGTAGGGACTGCCGAACACTTCATCAAAGAAGTTGGCACCGGAGTTGACAAAATCCGGCGTATCCCAGCCGGCGTTGGGGGAACGACGCACGCGGCGCTGACCCACCAGGTACTGGGAGACCTTGCGATCCGACTGCACATAGTTGTCGGTATCACGAGAGACCAGCCCCTCGCCGGCCCGGAACGACGGCGCATCGGTGAACTGCAAAAACATCCAGCTCAGATAACCTTGCTTGGCATGGTCTTCCAGCGAGATACCTTGGCGGTAACCTTCCATCTGGTCGAGCTGAAACCCCTGACTGCCCAACACCCGTTCGCCATTGGTGGTGAAAGAGTACTGACGGGTTTTGCTCTCAAACGACTGTCCGCGCCAGCGCAGGTTGGTGTTCCAGCGCACCTCCGATCCAGTGTTTGGAATAGGGAACGGAATACCATTAATGGCACCCAGAAGACCGTCATTATTACCCTTGACCTCCAGCGTGGCGCGGGTGGCATTGGCTTTGGTGCCGTCGTACACCCACTGCGGAGCACAGTGATTGCGGTGGGTCGGGTAGACATCCAGATACAGATCCGGATATTGGGTCAGAACCGCTTTCACCCCCTCCGACAGCAAGGCGTCGTACTGTGCCATATTGGCCGCCGAGACCCGGTACAGTGGCTTTTCTGCGGCGTACGGATCCCAGCGTCGGTCGCCCGATTGCAGTTGTGCCATCGGCACCTTTTTCAGGTCGGGACAGCCGTTCCACTCCGGGATCGAGCCGTCGGCATTGGCGGCACGTTCCGCCCCCAGCGGCGTCAGATCCTTGCCCAGACGGGCGGCTTCTTCCGGCGAGACCGCCGCTTGCGCGGCGGGGATCGCCATCATCAGTAGACACGTTGTCAAAAACGCAGGTTTAAACATTGCTCGTTCTCCTTATTGTTATTCTTAAAAGCTGTATTCAGCCGATACCGAGAGGTAATCCCGGTCTTTCAGCGCCTGGCCATAGTTCTGCACATAGCCGGACGTCTCGCTGCGTAAAGAAGTCTTCTCGGTACCAAAATAATGGTTATAGGTCAGCGACATGCGCAGCAGGCGTCTGTAATCGCCTTTGAGACCGATGGAGACATCACCGCCCTTGTCGGCACCGCCATTAAAGGACGTCAGCACGGCGGACTTGCCTTTGGGGTTGTACCCCAGACCCATCGGGATGGTCAGATCCAGTCCGGACAGCACCTGGTAGATAGCCGGTTCCAGTGTCAGGCGCAGACCCAGCGCATCGCGCTCAGCCCCAGGATCCAGTGCATCCGGGTTATCCGTCACCTTCAGCAAACGGTTCCAGCCGATCTCACCGACCAGAAAGGCGTTGTCAAACAAGGCTCCGCCGGTAAAGGAATAAATCATCGAGACGTTGGCATGAGCAGTACGGCCCACGGCGTAGAGCGGGTTATCGCGGTTATCCCCGGTGCCCATCACATCGGCCTGACCGGTGGAGACCAGCGGCATATTGCTGCGCATCGACACTTCGGCCGCGACATTGGCATCCCCCACCAGGGTGCTGACACTGGTTCCCAGGGTCTGGATATCTTCCGGGTAGACCCAGCGATAAGCGGTCGGCGTCGGCGCGGGCACTGCGGGTGGGAAGGCAAATTGAGTCAGATAAATCTGTGGCGTCTTGTCGTGATAGCGGGCGGCATAAAAGCCGAATTCAGCATCAATGGACCTCGGCGTAAAACGTAACTGCATGCCACCCTGACCGCTGTCGCGGGCTTCCAGATCATCCTCACGAGTGGCGGCAAAACCGGGGGCCAGCCACAGCTGTTCAGCGCCATCGGCAAGAAAATCAATGGTGCTGAAATAACTGCCGGAGGCTGGCAAGCGGGTTTTTTTCCAGCTCAGCTGGTAATAACCCCCCAGCGTCCAGGCGGAGTTCAGCTGGGTCTGCAGAGATACCTGGTTGACCGGCATCAACAGTTCCTTGAACTGGGTATTGGGCACCGACAACGCTTTCACCGCATCGACCGGCCCCTGCGCGGCGGCAATCCCGTTAGCACCAAAAAACAGCGTCTCGCCATAAACCTGGGTGTGTTTACCGACCCGGACAATGGTCGGTGCCCCGGCCATATCAAAACGACCGAACAGGAAAGCGTCGAGAATTTCAGCCTTCTGGCCGTGCAGATCACGGGTATCGTCGGTGAATTCGGTTTGGTCGACGGAAGCGGCATTCCCGGTCGTGCTGTCGTTATCGGTATCCTGCTGATAGATCTGGTCATACCAGCCAGCCCCGGAGACACGCACGCCCAGGTTGTTATAGGTCAGATCGATTTCGGATAAGACATCCACCCGGTTGGAGACCAGCCCCTGATCGAAATTACGATCGCCATCGTCCTGGTTCAGGTCGGCGGTGAGGGTATCGGAGGCCTGTTTAAGGCGATACATGGCGCTGTATTTAAGGTTGGTATCCCAACGAATGGTCAAATCTGGATTACCGCTATCGATTTCAAGCGCCATGGCTGTGGTTGAACCCAGCAATAACGCCCCCAGGATAACCGCATGCCGTAACCGGTTTACGGGTAATATCGTGACGGCAGCGGTGGATTTATTTTCATTACTGCAGACTATTTTTATCATTATGGTCTCCATTAAGAGATTGATTGGTGTTCGTCACCAAACGCTTATTTTTCCTGCACATACTAAAAACACAACGGCATCCCGGCACTGACAATGTTCGTATTGTCAGTGCACGAAATGTTTTGAATAAAAAGGGGAGCCAGTGACAGGACTCCCAAAAAGCCGCACAGGCGGCTGGCGGTGTAAATAATCGGTATTTAATAAGAGGAATGCTGTTATAGCGTAGCCGGTAACTCAAATAGTCCTGGCGGCAATCCCTGATCCAGCAGATAACTGCCAAGCAGGGCAGAGGTATCATCTTCATTTTGGGTGATATGGTTGGCAGCAACGAGCAGCGCTCTCATTTGGCGCTGCATGGGATTACTCAGGAATACCCCTCTGGCGCTGCTTTTCTTGAACAACATATGACCAGCACCAAAACAATCTTTGGCAACCCCCTGAATATCGAGGAAATAGTGAACTCGATCATGAATACTCACCAATCCGTCTTGCTCCACAGATTGCGTGGATTCCTGCACTCCGACCAGCAAGCGTGCGCGGGCGGAGCGAATCATCAATACGGCGTTACCCAGTTTTTCCTGAACAAAAGGATTTTGTGCCGCGACGGGGCCACCCACAAAAACATTCACGCGTGGTTTCATATGTTCAACGAATAAATCGACCATGCCTTGTGCAAAACCAACGATCACTGACGATACGGCACCGAAGAAGATCTGGTTAAAAGGTAACTTGTAGCTTAAATCGCCTTCGGGTTGGGTGTAATCGGCAATGCTGTGTGATCGGTGCTCAGGAATAAACACCTCTTCCTTGAGCACCAGTGATTTACTGCCCGTGCCTGCCAGGCCAACCACGTGCCAGTCATCGATCAGTTCATAGTTCTCACGGCGGGCGAGGAAGGAGCGGTAGTCAACAAAGTTACCTTCTTCATCAAAGATACGTGCGCCCAGAAAAGCACCGCCCGCTGCATGATCCGAACCACTGGCTGTTGGCCAGCGACCGGATAACATCCAGCCGCCTTCTACTTTCCTGGCTTTACCCAGTGGCGCGTAGGATGACGCAACCAGAATGCTGTTATCTTCTCCCCATACTTCATTCCCGGCTTGCGGATCCATTTTGCCGAATTCCCATTGATGGATACCAAGAATCATCAGGCACCAGGCACTGGAAGGGCAACCACGGCCCAGCTCCATCAGCACGCGATAAAACACTTCCGGATTCATGCCGTAGCCGCCCCATTGACGCGGTTGCAGAATCTTGAAAAAGCCACAGTCCTTGAACAGTTGAATAGTCTCAGTGGGAACCGAGCGCAGCTCTTCAACGTGATCAGCGTTATCTCGCAGTTGTGGAATCAGCTCACGGGCTTTGCTGATCAGCACTTCCGCAGATGGAATATTGGTTACAGACATAATGGTTACCTTCTATTTATTGTTAGCTGGAGAGACGTCGATAAAATGACCGTCGAAGTAAACCAGCGCTTCACGCTGATCGGGATGGGTGCAGACTTGAATCACTTCACAAACCACCATGCTGTGAGAGGAGGCTGGTAAAATCTCGACAATCTGGCACTGCAAATTAACCAGGGCAGACGGTAGCTGCGGTGCCATATTCTCTGGCTGAATCCAGCCCCCCTGATCGAAGCGCGCTTCCGGGGCGATATCGCTGACCATTCCGGCAAAGATCTGGGCCTGATACTGGTCAGCAGATGACAAAACGTTAATGCAGACAGAACTCCCTTCTTTCACCAGCGTATGGGCAAAGGTGCTCTGGTTAACGCAGACCATAAGTCTGGGCGGCGTGGCCGTAATCGACATGACCGCTGTGGCGGTCAGTCCTGCGGTTTGCTGGCCATCGGTAAATGACAGAATGGAAACAGCACCGGCCAAGCCACGCATTCCGGCTTTGAACTGTTCGGCATCGACCGGTGGGGCGAGACACTCGCTTTGCTGGGTTGAAGTCGCCATATCAAATATCCCCGGTGCTCAGAAACCGGGTTACTACCTGGTTGAACTCTTCCGGGCACTCGTATTGGGGCCAGTGCGCAGCATCCGCTTGCATCACGTACAGCTTGCCGCCATCGACTCGAGCAGAGGCGGCTTCGGCGGCTTCCAAATCATGAATCGGGTTGTGTTTGGTCCAGAAGAACAGTGTATCGACGGCAAGGTCTTCCAGCGGCAGCATCTCTCCGAGTTCAATCAGCTCCTCGGTTCGGCGCAGCAGGCTGAATACCAGAGGTGCAGATTGCTGGAATTCCGGGCGGGTATAAATTGCCAGGCGGCTGCCAATCAGTTCGTCATCCAGCAATCCCCAATTGGATTCATGAATCAGCCACTGCATCCGCTCACGAACAGAATCGACAGTGGGGGCCTTGCCAAAATTCTTGCGATTCAGAGCGTCGAGATCACGAATATCCTGACGGCCTTTTTCTGTGACCACCGGAATGCCACCGGCGGTGTTCAGGATCAGACGCAGGGTGCGTTCGGGATATCTGGTCGCAAACATACCGGCGACCCATCCTCCCAGAGATTCACCAGAGATGTGTGCTTTCTGGATATCCATGGCATCCATCAGCTCTGCCAGCATCTCTACATAAGTGGATGGCAGGTAATCGATATCGGTTCTTTTTTCAGATAAACCATGACCGATAAAATCAAAGGCAATGGTGTGAAATGTTTCAGATAATGGCATCAGGTTTTTGGCATAGGCTTCAATATGGCCACCAATACCATGCATCAAAAACAGCGTTTCCTGATTACCTTTACCTGATTCGGCGATTCGAAAACGGCCGAAGGTAGGGGTTTCGACATAGCGTACTTCTGCGCCCAGAAAATCCAGCCACAAGCTCATATTAATATCCTGTCGGAGCTATATTCTCCGAATTTGACGTTCTGAAAATTTTTGTTCTTATGGTTTGATCTGGAATTCGTGACCCCAATCACTTAATTGCTGATAGGTTTTTATATGCCAGTCATTGTCATCAACAACGATGCCGCCAAAACCGAATTCCAGTCCAAATCCAGAAGGCGTCACAATATAGAAAGAGACCATCTTGTCATTGGGGTGATGGCCTATACCCATAATGACCGGAATGTTTGCTGCTTTCATTCGATCAAATGCAAGACCCACGTCATTAAGATCCTTCACCTGTATCATCATATGTTGCAGGATTTTCGCGGATGGCATGGCAGCGGTTGCAAGTGAATGATGACGCCCGGTTTTGGTATGCATAAACGTGGCATCAACGGTGACTCCGGGAAATACACTTGAATCCCGTATATAGTCAGTGATTTTCAGACCGAGTTTTTGAGTATAGAAATCAACAGATGCTTGGTAATCCCTGGCAACAACCAGAGCATGACCAAGGCCCAACTCACCGGTTTCAAATCCGTCACCAATCAGTTTTGATGAATAGAAAGGCGATGAAATAGGAGCGTATACCGGGCCGGTAAAAAACTCGTTGGTGTAACCATTGATATCGTCACACACGTATAGTGATTCTACTTTTCTTTGCAAGCAGAGCTCTTCATTGGCAGCGTTCACGACAACGCCTTTGGATTTCAGGGTCTCAATGTATTGGTTCAGATCAACCAGGTTTTTGAATTCCCAGCCGATGGCAAACAAATCATCTTTTTCCCCCTGTACCAGTTGGATACGTTGTTCACGTTCATCCATACGGAGGTTTATTACCGTATCTGTACAGGAGCCTATTTGCAGACCCAGTAATTCAGCGGCGAAGGAACGCCAGTTTTCGAGGCTGGAGACCTCTAACACCATGTATCCAAGAGATTGTATTTCAGACATGCAGACTCCCAAGGCAGCTCGATGGCTGCGGTATTATTTTTAGAATTTTTAGCAATCTGAATACATGTAGCCAAAAGCATGCCAGTTATATATTTTATTATAAGTTATTGATTTTTAATAAATTTTTATTTTCAGGGAGGTGTCTGGGTAATAAATTTATCAAATCACCAATATCTTGCTGGTTCCAGCATTATAAATTTATCAGGTGACCTGTTGTCGGCTATCGGGCGCAGCTGAAAACACAGGTGCTGTGTCTATAGCCGGTTTGGCTCACCTTGGCACAGACTTGATGGAGAAGAGGCACACTTGATGGAGAAGATAAATGTCTGGAAGATTGACAACACCCCCCGGATAATGTTTTTCATTAGGCAGATACGCCAGCGATTGGCTGTTAAACACCAATAAGAACAAAAAGAAAAAAATATGACCAAAAAATCAGATGTAGAATTTGTCGAACCTCGAACAAGTGGTAACTCTTCGGCGTTTGCCGAAATGAAAAAGAGGCTGCATTTTAATCCGGCAGAAGCCATGATCTGGCTTGATGATCGTCGTATGGTGCTGATGCAGGTCGAAGCTCTGGGGTTGCTGCGGCAGGAGCTAATTGAAAGTATCGGTCGGGAGGCAGCCAGGGGACTGTTGACCCGTTTTGGTTACTCCTCTGGTTGTCGTGATGCTGAAGTGGCGGTAAAAATTAATCAGCAAGCGTCGCCAGTGGATTTGTTGATTTCAGGTGGCGATTTCCACGCCTTGCAAGGTGTTGTTGCAGTCGAGTTGGTGCATCAGGAAATTGATATTGAGAAGGGCACTTGCAATATTGAGTTTTTGTGGAAAAACTGCTTCGAAGATCAAGTGCATACCCATTATTACGGCATTTCTTCTGAGGTCGCCTGCTGGATTGAGACAGGTTATGCCTCCGGGTTTCTCAGTACCTGTATGGGAAAACGTATTTTAGTGAAAGAAGTGGAATGCCGGGCACAGGGCAAGGATGTTTGTCGATGTATTGCGCGTCCTCTGGATGAATGGGCCGATATCGATGAAGCCCGTTACATTTACCCCGGTATTACGTTGCCTGAAGCCGGTATCAGCAAGGTTCTAACTGCTGTGACCATGCCCTCAGATGTTACTACGGCTGGTACTGAAGTCCGAGCCGGTATGCTGGGCGTGTCGGCACCTTTTAATGTGTTGATGCACAAGATAAAACGAGTGGCTGCTACCAATGCTACCGTTTTGTTACAGGGTGAAAGCGGTGTTGGCAAAAGTGTTTTTGCCCGTGAACTGGTGCGCTTGAGCAAACGTGCTGGTCAGCCTTTTCTTGAGATGAATTGTGCCGCGATTCCCGATCAATTAATTGAGTCGGAATTGTTTGGTGTTGTGAAAGGCGCTTATACCGGGGCCAATAACAGTCGCCCGGGACGTTTTGACATGGCCGATGGTGGCACCCTGTTCCTGGATGAAGTGGGTACTTTATCCCTTATTGCTCAAGGCAAGCTGCTACGGGTGATTCAGGATGGTGAATTTGAGCCGCTGGGCAGTGTCGAAACCCACAAGGTGAATGTTCGTATTATTGCAGCAACCAATGAAGACCTTAAGGCCCGGGTTCGGGATGGCAGTTTTCGTGAAGATTTGTTTTATCGATTAAACGTATTTCCCATTCTGGTACCACCTTTAAGAAATCGCAGGGATGATATTCCCCTGTTATTGGAATTTTTCATGAAGAAATTCTCTGATCTTTATGAAAAACACCCGTCAGGCATAACGGCAAGAGCCTTGCAGACTATTTTGAATTATTCCTGGCCTGGTAATATCCGTGAATTCGAGAACGTGATAGAGCGGGGTATTATTCTTTGTGACACCGACCAGCCGCTGGCATTCAGTCATCTGTTTACCATCGATACCTTTGCTGCAGACGATACGATTATGGCCCCGGATGAATTTGGATTGTTATCCGAGATCAATCTGCAGGACAAATCAGGTGATGCGGCCAGCCAGGAGGAAAAAGCCATGGAAGAAATGATGCTGTCCAATTGGTCAGATAGTGTGGTGCAACGATCCCGAGTCACTCTGGAGGATGTCGAAGATGCTCTGATCCGATCAGCGATCAAAGCATGTGATGGAAATCTGACGCAAGCCGCCATAAAACTGGGGTTAACCCGGTCGCAAATAGCTTACAAGGCCAAGAAGAAGAAAATGGGCTGATGTTGAGGGGACATCTATTTAATCCTGGACGGCGGCAACCCGCGCCCTGCGGGGCTGCCGGATGATCTCGACTCTGTGTCGCCGACGTTTGACGTGACCCGTCAGGCCTACAAGTCGGCTTCGTGATTCGACACCATCCGAAAGCCCAGAGCGGGCACCGGACTAAATAGATGTCCCCAAATGTTTAATGCATCTGAAAACGGCTGTGCTGGCGATATTTATAAATCAATGACCAGTACGCTGCTTTTCGAGCGGGAACAGCAGGGGGTGAACTGATTGTTCAGTGCATGCTCTTTAGCCGTCATAAAATAATCCCTATGGTCAGGAATACCCTCCAATACTGACGTCAGACAGGTGCCACAGATGCCTTGCTCACAGGAGATCGGGATTTCGATACCATTGTCCAGCAACACGTTGGCAACCGATTGATCCGCCGCTACTTTTAGCTCTTTGCCACTACGCGCCAGCCGGAGTGTGAAACTTTCTGCCTCCTCGTCACCCGCTGTGTCAGCAGAGGCCACATCAGGAGCGGAAAAGTATTCCCGGTGTAATCTTGCCTCGGGCCAGCCGCTATCTGTTGCCTGGCCAAGGACATAGTCCATGAACCCGGCAGGGCCACAGATGTAAAGATGGCTGTCTTCCGGTGTTGCACCAAACACGGTGTCTAGGTTCAGTTTCTGTTTTGCATCACCATCATCACAATGAAGGATAACCTTGGCCGCAAAAGGCGAATGACGCAAACGGTCGATAAACGCCATTGATGTACGCGAACGTCCGCAGTAGTGCAGTTCAAAATCACGGCCTAACTGCTGGAGTTGCTCGGCCATGGCGATAATTGGCGTGATACCCACTCCTCCAGCCAGCAGCAGCGTGAAACCGGTATTTTCATCCAGTGGAAACAGGTTGCGCGGCTTGCTGATACGAATCGTTTGCCCCTCAAGCACCTGTTCGATCATCCCGACCGAGCCACCTCTCGATGCCGGATCATTCAGTACGGCAATGAGGTAACGATCCGTTTTCCCTGCTGGATTGCATAGTGAGTACTGCCGGATCAGTCCTGGACGGACTTCAACATCAATATGTGCACCGGCTTGAAACTTTGGCAGATAGCCTTGCTCCGGCAGTGTTAACTCGAAGGAGTAAATATTTTCAGCTTCCTGCTTTTTTTTGCATACAACGACATCAAACATCGGGATACCTGTCATAAAAAGAGAGATGGCGAGCGCGGTGCTCTGAATATGGCTATTGGGCAACGACCGCTGCCCTAGCGGCCTGAGTGGCTGATACCGTCTTGATCCATGATCATGGGCGGGGAGTGGCTATGATCCACTTTCCCGCTCCAGGGCACTGCTGGTTAGGGTTCGTTTCTGGGGTTGGTTCCCGACGGCTAATCGGTACGGAAACGAGCTAATCAGGCTGGCGTATTTACCTCTGCCAGAATCATCTCATCTAGCAATCGTCTTGCTTTTACGGCAGCGACATCCGTTTCCAGCAACACTGGTTGCAGCGCAAAAAGATCGAGGACTCCTCCCATCAACTCCTGACAGGCTTCCACCATTGGCTCGTCTTCGTCTGCAAATGCCCGGATTGCATATTCGCTAATCACACGGGTTTTCTCGGTATCGTCAATATCCCGGTTGTGACCAATGGCAAAAAAGTAATGACTGGTGGTGGCGGTTTCCGGTGTCATAAAGTGCATCACCGGTACAATCACCCCTTCTTCTTTGGGCTTGCCGGTTTCAGTAAGACTCACCTCAAGAACCAGCGTTGCTGGCGCGTGCCAGTGCATCAGTGCTCGAAAATCACCCGGAGCACGATTTTCCCAGAAGACAGCAAGCTGGGGGGTTGCTGGCATATCGCGGACAAAATAATTGGACTGAATATCCCGCTCACCCTGCACAAACTCGACGGTCATTTTACCCGGTGCCATGGATTCTTCTGTTGCACCCGCCAGAGTATCGGGATGAAGATAAGGGGCGTGGGTCAGATCCAGCAGGTTGTCGACAAATAACTGATAGTTGACCTTCACCTTGAGGTAACCGGTTGTACTGGCATATTGGTCTTTCTGAACCAGAAACGGCGTTCCCACAATCTGCTCTTCATCGATATTCTCGGCATCTCCCATCCAGATCCACAGCGTGCCTTCGCGCTCAACCAGAGGATACGAACGTAATTGGGCTGCTTTCGGGATAATGCCTCTGCCATGCGGGTTCAGGATGCATGTGCCATTGGCATCATACTGAAGGCCATGATAGGGACATTCGATATTGTCCCCCTTCAACTTGCCTTCACACAGGGGTGCAAACCGATGAGGGCAACGGTTGGAGAGAGCAACAGGGGTTCCGTCCTCTCGTCGGTACATCACGATTGATTCTTCGAGAAACGTCTTTGAAATGGGTTCACGGCCAATGTCAGAAGACCAGCCAGCGCAGTACCAGGCATTCTTTAAATAGTTCATCGCAACCTCTGTTATTTTTGTTGGTTAAAAGGTGAGCGTCGAAACTGTAGCAATCACAAATGTATTTTTATAATTTAACTAATTCAGCTAACGTATTGATCTTGTCAATGTATTTAGGGGGGAATCACTCGGTGCGTTTCAAAGGATTAGATCTGAATTTACTGATTGCTCTGGATGTGCTCATCGCCGAGCAGAGTGTCACGAAGGCCGCAGGCAGGCTCAATCTGAGTCAATCGGCGGTCAGTTGTGCACTCAACCGTTTGCGTGATCACTTGCAGGATGAATTACTGGTTAAGGTAGGCCGCAATATGGTGCTGACGCCATTTGCCACAGCCTTGGGCAACGATGTGCGAAATTTGCTCCTGCAGATTGACGCTACCATGAAGTCCCGCCCGGAATTTATTCCTGGCAAGGTCGAGCGCACCTTCAAAATAGCGGCTTCCGACTATATGGCTCATGTGGCCATCAACAGATTAAGACGCCGGGTCTTCAAGCAGGCTCCGGGCATCAAGCTGGAACTGTTGCAAATAGGTATTCATTCGATGGAAATGCTTGACCAGGGAACTATCGACCTGGTGATCGCACCATCCCAGTTCCTGCGCCCAGGGCAATCCAGTCAGCCACTGCTACAGGACACCATCGTCTGTCTGGTGAGTGAGAACAATCAGCTGGTTGGTGATGAGATAGATCTGCCATTGTATATGTCGCTGGAGCATGTCGCGTTCCAGCCCGAAGGCCTTCCGGCAACCTTCGAACGCTGGATGCTGGCAAATCTAGGAAAGCGCAATATCCGGGTATCAACCCTGAACTACGCCATGCTGCCCTATTTCATTCTGGACAGTGACATGATCGCAACCTTGCCACTGCAGCTGGCACTCCTGTACAGCAGGATTCTGCCGGTGCGGATTGTGCAGCCAGCGTTTCATCTGCTGGAATTTACCGAAACCATGCAGTGGCACAAAGCCAGTGACCGCGATCCTGGAATCAGTTGGTTAAGAAATGAGATGGCCGAGGCGGTAGCGGAAGCCAAACTCAATCACGAGATGTGATCTTTCAGAACCAGCGGGTGTTATGCCTGACACCACCGGCGAGTTCCGTTGACCTCTGATTGCATCTGGGCACGGCTCCATTCTGCCTGCTGTCTACTCCCTCTCCCCTTTGCTACGAACTGCGGCGAACAACCGGAGTGCTTGTCGCTCTGAATCACTCCGGGTTTTGAGCTGGCACAACAGGCTCAAGCCCGCTCAATCGGTTCTTGTCATCAATCTTGCTGTGTTGATTTATTTTATCGACACCTTGTTGTTGACGTGTTTTATGTTCTCTGATTTACTATCAAATAATATATCAAATTGAAACGGTATATCTAGGAGCAAAGAACATGATAAAAATAAAAGACATCCTCTACGTTCGTTATGCAACACCAGATCTTCAGGCCATGAAGCAGTTTCTGCAGGACTTCGGTATGAGTGTTGCGCATGAAAATGACAGTGCTCTTTATATGGCAGGAGCGGGCGACTCCCCCTTTGTGCATGTGTCCGAAAAGGCGGAACAAGCAGCGACGCTGGGTTTTGCCCTGGCGGTCGAATCTCGCGATGATCTGGTTGAAATAGCAGCCCTGACCGACACCCCGGTGCTGTTGAACGAAGAACCTTGCGGTGGTGAAGTGGTAAGAATTCTTGACCCGTTTGGTTTTCGCATCGACTTTCTGTGGGGCTATGAAAAACGTGCCGAGGATGCCGTGCGGCTGCCTTACAAAATGAATCCGTCTTCTGAACGTAGCCGCTACGGCAACCCTATACGGGTTGTGCGTAATGCGCCGTCGACGGTGATGCGCTGCGGCCATGTGGCGTTGTTGGTGTCTGATTTTGCCAAGGCAATGCAGTTTTATACCGAGACCCTCGGACTGAAGGTGTCTGATACCTATTTTGATGGCACTGAGACCAATCTGATTGGTGCCTTCCTGCATTGTGACCATGGTGATGAATTTACGGATCACCACACTATCGCACTGGTTGCTTCTCCTCAGGGAGAAAGTCGTTTTGATCACTCCGCCTTTGAGGTTATTGACCTGGATGACCTGATGTTGGGAAATGACCATCTGGAATCCTGTGGTTACAACCACGCCTGGGGTGTTGGTCGGCATGTGCAGGGCAGCCAGTTGTTCGATTACTGGCGTGATCCGTGCGGACACAAGATCGAGCACTGGACCGACGGTGACCTGGTGAATGATCAGTGGCAAGTAACAACTGCCCAGATTACGCCAGATGAGCTGGCTCAGTGGGCACCTGAATTCTCACCTGAATTCTTCAAATAATATTGTTGATTCAAGCATACTGATTCTGTATTGGAGTTGATTGTGAAATTTGTTCAATTTAAAAATGGCAATGATATTAATGATATTGTCGCCGGTATTCTTGTTGATGGTCTGGTGTATACCATCACGGATATTGATTCGAATTTGCCCGCAACCGTGAAAGATATTATTGCTGCCGGTGACGATGCAATGGCGATTATTCGCTCTGCAGATGTATCAGCTCTGACTGGTGTTCCTGAGTCTGCATTGACCTTGGTGTCGCCAGTTCATAATCCACAAAAATATCTGGCTATTGGTATGAATTATCAGGATCACGCTGATGAAGCCCGCGCCGCTGGTATTCCTGTGCCCACAAACCAGTTGTGGTTTAACAAGCAGGTATCCTGCATTACCGGGCCATATTCAGATATTGAAGTTCCCTGGGTTTCCGACAAAATAGATTATGAAGCTGAAATGGCCGTTGTGATTGGCAAGCGCTGTCGTCATGTGTCTGTCGAAGATGCCCGCGATGTGATATTTGGCTATATGGTCAGTAATGATGTCACGGTTCGGGACTGGCAGGCTGCGAGCCAGACATTTACCCTGGGTAAATCCTTTGATACCCACGGCCCATTAGGTCCCTGGCTGGTAACGGATGATGAAATTAAGGATCCATTGGATCTGAAAATGAGTCTTTGGGTTAATGATGAGCTGCGCCAGCAGGCCAATACCGGGTTGATGATCCATAATATTTATGAGCAGATTGCCCATCTCTCTACCGCGATGACGTTAGAGCCGGGTGATATTTTGGCAACAGGAACCTGTGCCGGTGTCGGTATTGCCAGTAATCGTTTTCTAAAGGCGGGAGATGTGGTTAAGGTTGCAATTGAAAACCTTGGCCATATTGAAAATGCCTTTGTTGATGAAAAGAAGTAGTCTCTGTTCACGATATTTCTGTATGACTGAATGAAATTGACTGCCTGAAGATAAAAATAAGATCAGGGTATACTGTGAAAAAAATCAAGTTCCGTGCAATTCTCACTGCGCTGGGAGTAATGCTCCCGGCAGTAGCCAAAAAGAATTCCATGCTGGCAACTATGTTGCAAAAACATAATGCAACCTTTCAGATGAAGCTGAAAGATGGAAGTGCCGGTCGTGTATTCACAGTCAAGGATGGCAAGGTGACCAGTGTTGCTGGTATTTCTGAAGATGCTGATGTCAGCATTGTCTTCAAGAATCTGGACGTGGCACTGAAATTCATGTCCCCCAAACCTGATCGACTTTTTATCGTTCATGCAGCCAAGAACTTTCTGGTTGAAGTGGCTGGTGAAAGTGAAAAAGTCGTGTGGGCCATGCAGGTGCTTAACTGCATTAATCACACCGGTGTTCAGTTCGGTACACCACAAAAAGACGGTGCGGTGCGTTACACCACCATGACCAATGGCGGCCCGCTGTTTGTCTATGTCAAAGACAATAAGATTGTGCGGACGATGCCGATTGACTTTGATGCGTCGGATGCCGAGCCATGGACTATTGAGGCGCGTGGTAAATCCTTTACGCCTGAACGTCGTGCCACGGTGGCACCACATGCGTTGGCGCACAAGTCGGTTGTGTATTCCGACAAGCGTGTTCTTTATCCCATGAAACGGGTGGATTTTGACCCGGAAGGGGAGCGCAATCCGCAAAACCGGGGTATTTCAGGCTATGAACGTATTTCCTGGGACGAGGCACTCGATATCGTGTCGAAGGAAATCAATCGTCAGAAACGTGAATATGGCCCAGGCTCAATTGTCTTTCCGATGTCTTCTCACCATCAATGGGGCAATGTCGGCTATTACCTCAGCTCATTGATGCGTTTTGCCAACCTGATCGGTTTTACCCGTTTGGCTGCTAATCCAGACAGCTGGGAAGGCTGGTATTGGGGGGCGATGCACCATTTTGGTGGTTCCATGCGGGTTGGTATTGCCGGTAATTACGGCACCGTTGAAGACTGCCTGAAAGAATGTGAGCAAATCATCTTCTGGTCCAGTGATCCTGAAAGCACCAATGGCGGTTATATGGGCTTTGAAGGCACACCGCGTCGTTTATGGGCCAAGCAGCTGGGCATCGATTTTGTCCATATTGATCCTCACTACAACCCGACAGCCCAGTTGCTGGGTGGCAAGTGGATTCCTATCAAGCCTGGTACGGATTCGGCGCTGGCGATCGCGATTATGAATGTCTGGGTTAAAGAAGATCTTTACGACAAGGATTATATCGCCAAAAACACCACCGGTTTTGATGAATGGAAAGCGTATCTGATGGGTGAAAGTGACGGTGTGGATAAAACACCGGAATGGCAAGCTCAGGAAACCGGGGTTTCTGCTGCTGTCTGTCGTGCGCTGGCACGCAAGTGGGCGGGCAAAAAGACCTATCTGGCACCGGGTGCCAGTGGTAGTGGTTTTGGTGGTGCCTGTCGGGGGGCAACCGGTGCGCAGTGGGCTCGTAACATGGTCATGATGATGGCCATGCAAGGCTGGGGCAAACCGGGTATCAATATGGGTAACCTCCAGGCGGGCACCCCGATTGACCTGCATTTCTATTTTCCGGGTTATGCCGACGGCGGTATATCTGGCGAGCTGAACTGGAATGCCAACTCGGTGAATAATTACCAGAAAATGCCCCATGTTCTGACGATGAATCCGGTCAAGCAGATGGTGCCAAGGCAACAGTTTCCAGAAGCTATTATTAACGGTGAAGCATCGGGTTACCTATGGGATGGCACGGCGCAAGAAGCCCAGTTCGCGCCTTTCCAGTACCCGATGCCGGGTTACTCAAAAATCCGTATGATTTATCGTTACGGCGGTTCGTCATACAGCACGCTGACCAATTCCTCGCGTATGGATGAAGCCTATCGCCATGAATCTATCGATTTTGTGGTGAACCAGTCGATCTGCATGGAAGGTGAGGCGCTGTTTTCAGACATTATATTGCCAGCCTGTACATCGCTCGAACGCTGGGACATTGGCGAGTGGGGCAGTGGTGGTGGTTATTTACCGCATGGTTTTAACGGTCTGAATCACCGGGTGATCGCTCTGCAGCATAAATGCATTGAGCCGCTTGGTGAGTCCAAATCGGATTATCAGATTTTTACCGATATTCTCAATCGACTGGGTCTGGGTACGGTCTTTACCGAAGGGTGCACCGAGCTGGACTGGGTGAAGCGCGTGTATGAATCTACCGATCTGGTGGATTATATTTCCTGGAAAGCGTTTTGTCGCAAGGGTTATTTTGTTGTCCCGGCAGAAAAGGAAGAGCTGAGAGACCCGGTCAATATGCGCTGGTTTGCCGAAGGCCGCCATAAGGATGTTCCGGAAGCCCAGCCTTTGCCATCACAATATGCTGAAACCTTCGGAAAAGGATTACAGACTCCAAGCGGCAAATTTGAGTTTATTCCAGAGACCTTACGCCGGTCTGATCCAGCAAATGAAGAACGGCCTTTGGTTAATAAATACATTCAGTCCTGGGAAGGCCCAGCGACGACCTCGTTAACGGATAAATACCCGTTACAAATGTTGGCAACACATTCCCGCTACAGCTTCCATACCCATGTGGATGGTAAAAACAGCATTACCAATACCATCAATGACCACCGACGTTTGATAGATGGTCATTATTACTGGATTGTACGTATTAATTCGGATGATGCGGAGGCACGTAATATTCGCAAAAACGATATCGTCAAGGTTTTTAACGCCCGTGGAGCGGTACTGTGTGCTGCAGATATCAGCGACCAAGTGGCCGTCGGAGTGGTCAAGTCCTTTGAATCCAGTGCAGAATACAAGCGAGTCATGATGAACGGGGAGTTGGTTGAAATCGGCGGCTGTATGAATATCCTGACTTCAGACCGGCCACAAATGAAAGGTACAAGCAGTATGTCTCCGAACTCCTGTCTGGTTGAGGTTGTACGGTTTGATGTCGTAAAACAAGGTGAAGCGATATGAAAAAGTGGAACCTGCTGATTGATGTGGAATTGTGTGAAAATTGCAATAACTGCGTTCTGGCGACCAAGGATGAATACCTCGGTAATGATATTTCCGGTTATTCGGCCAGAGTGCCGGGTATGGGTAATAATCTGATTGCTATCGAATCTTCCGAACGTGGATCGGGTGCACTGATTGAAATTTCACATCGCCCTGTGACCTGTAACCATTGTGATAATGCGCCCTGTATTCAACATGCTCCGGATGCCATTCAAAAGCGTGCCGATGGCATTGTGATTGTTGATCCGGAAAAAGCCCATGGGCGTAAGGATATTGTGGGTTCGTGTCCTTACGGGGCTATTTACTGGAATGAAGAGCTAGCGCTACCGCAGCAGTGGATTTTTGATGCACACCTGCTGGATCAGGGCTGGAAACAACCCCGTGGTGCCCAGGCTTGCCCCACTCATGCTATCTATGCGGTGCAGAAAACGGATGCAGAAATGCAACAGCACGCCAGTGCCAAGGGATATGAGGTGCTGAAGCCGGAGTTGGGTACCTCGCCTCGGGTCTACTATCGCAATAATCACCATTTTACCGATGGTTATGTAGCTGGTGCGGTATTTGCCAAAAATGAATGTCTGGCAGGTGTGCAGGTTACTCTTGAATGTCATGGCCAGCCGCTGGGTGAAGCCATAACGGATGAATTTGGCGAATTCCGTATTCATAAAGTACCGATAACAAAAGATATAATGAAACTCTCTCTGATGTCGCAAGGTTTGGTATTTGAGTCGATAGATGTTGGCTTTGGTGATGGGGAGTCTTCTGTTGTTCTGAATGAGTTATGTATGATTTAATAACTCTTCAGGATGGTTTTTAATCGTTATTATTACTCTGGCATACCTTTAAGATATGCCAGGTTGGCTGGGCTTTCATAAATATAATAAAGGTTCTTGATATGGCAACGACTGAATGTGCCAGAGGTAGACTTGCGCTTTGCTCGGCACACGTAGCGGGTATGGTGGATATGGTGGCCCTGCCTGTTTGGGTAGGAAGCCTGATATCCGGCTTTGGTTTTTCACCTGCACGGGCAGGTGGATTAGCCAGTATTTTCCTGATCGGTGTGGTTGTGGCCAGCCTGTATCTGGCGCCTCGATTTAATCGTATTAATGCGCGGATTCTGGTGCCTCTGGGTTTTGTTGCTTGCGGTATTCTGTTTTTGCTTAATATCGTTGTTGACCAATATGAGATCATGGGTGTTTTTCACTTCCTCGGTGGTTTGGCCCTGGGTTGTGCACTGTCGCTAACCCATGGCACGGTGGGTCGTAGTGCCAATCCTCATCGCACCTTTGCCTTGTTACAGTTTGCCAATGGCATTTTTGCCATTGGATTTATGGGCAGTGTGCCATTACTGATTCACGCCTATGGCGCCGAGGCCATGTATTACGTTTTTGCCGTGATTATGTTGATGGCAGCCATTCTGACCGGTTTTTTCTTCCCCGACCCGGATAGGTCTGTGCAGCAGCAGGCGCGCAGCAGCAAGCCTCATACTGCTTTACCTGTCGGCGTCTGGTTTGGTATCGCCGGCGTATCACTGATGGCGATCATGCAGTCGATGATGTTCAGTTTTCTGGAACGGGTAGGTTCCAGCAAGGGATTCAGTGTCGAGCAAATGGCATCCATGCTGGCATTCCTCGGGCTTGTTAATCTGGCACCGGCAGCGCTGGCAGCGGTGTTGGAAAAACACCTCAAAGCACATCGGGTGATGCAATTTGCCCCGGTATTTCAGGTGCTGCTGGCTTTCGCTATTGTGTATTCCGGCAGTTTTTATATGTATGCCGCTGCCGGGGCTTTTTATCCCTTTATTATGATATTCACTCATACCTTTGCATTCGGCTTGTTTGCAAAACTGGATCCCAGTGGACGAGTTGTCTCTTCAACGCCTGCGATCAATATGCTTGGTGCCAGCATCGGTCCATTTTTGGGTGGCGTACTGGTTCAGGAAATAGGCTATGGCGCCCTTCCTTATGCGGTCAGTGTCCTGGCACTGGTAGCCATGTTGTCATTCTTTATGATCGGTCGACATATCAAACGCAATTCGCCAGTCGTCTTGTCACATTAACCCCATTATCAGTCATCAATAAAGGTTATGAATATGAAATCGAATGATGCGGTCATTGCTTCCTATGCCAGAACCGCTTTGGGTAAATCGTTTCGTGGTGCATTTAATGCCACCCATGGCGCGCAGCTTGGTAAGGCCTCTGTCGCTGAGGCGGTGCGTCGTGCGGGTATCGACCCCAAGGATATCTCTGATGTACTGATGGGCTGTGGGTTTCCTGAAGGACCCACCGGATTCAATATCGCCCGTCAGATCGCCCTGGCAGCCGGTCTTGGTAATAGTGTACCAGGCATGACCATTAACCGCTTTTGTGCCAGTTCCCTGCAAACAATCGCGACGGCTTCACAAGCGGTTATCAGTGGTCAGGGCGAGGCTTTTGTTGCGGCCGGTGTGGAATCTATTTCTGGAACCCAGGGCAGCATGAATACTTTCATGCTGGAAGATACTGATTTGAAGAGCCAGCATCCAGGGATCTATTGGACCATGCTGCAAACCGCTGAAGAGGTTGCCCGGCGCTTCGAGGTTTCTCGAGAGGATCAGGATGCCTATGGCCTGAGAAGCCAGATGCTGGCGGCTAAAGCCGCTGACAATGGTGTGTTCGATCAGGAAATTGTCCCTGTCTCTACCACCATGAACCTGTTTGACCGGGCAACGCGAGCAGTCTCTGGACAACGGGATATTACCGTCAGTCGTGATGAGGGTATTCGGCCAGATACTTTAATAGAGGGATTGTCCGGACTGAATGCCGTACTTGACGGCGGTACGGTAACAGCAGGCAATGCCAGCCAGTTTTCAGATGGCAGTGTTGCGACCTTGGTGTGCAGTCGTGCCAAAGCGCAGGAGCTTGGCGTCGAGCCTCTTGGAGTCTTTCGCGATTTTGTGGTTGCCGGATGTGAGCCTGAAGTCATGGGGATCGGCCCGGTTTATGCCATCCCCAAATTGTTAGCCCGTGCAGGCCTGACCGTTGACGATATTGGTTTGTGGGAAATTAACGAGGCTTTTGCGGTTCAGGTGCTGTATTGCGCCCATGCTCTGGGGATTCCTCTGGATCGTCTGAATGTTAATGGTGGGGCGATTGCGTTAGGCCATCCCTATGGTGTATCGGGTGCCCGAATCGTCGGCTCCGGTTTGCTTGAAGCAAAACGTCGCGGCGTAAAATATTTTATTGCTTCCATGTGTATCGGTGGTGGTATGGGCGCAGCAGCGCTGTTTGAAATCGAGTAAGGAGATAATCATGACTGCGCAACCCAAGGTGCTTTGGCAACCATCGAATGAGCGACTGAAGCAGGCGAAGTTGACCGGTTATACCAACTGGCTCAAGGAAACCCGAGGAGTGTCGTTTGATCGTTACGATGATTTGTGGTCCTGGAGTGCTGAGACTCACCCAGAAGATTTCTGGAAATCTGTCGTCGATTATTTTGAATTGCCTTACGCAGATACGGTTGGTGAGGTAATGTCCTCCGATGCGATGCCGTACACGCGCTGGTTCAAAGGAGTTACTACTAACTTTGCCGAGCAGGTCTTTCGCTTTGCACACCTTGATAGCCCGGCGCTGGTTTATGAGAGCGAGGCGCTTGGTAAAGGGGAGCTGAGTTGGTCTGAACTGAAACAGCAAGTGGCTTCTCTTGCGGAATGTCTGCGTAGTCAGGGGGTACAGCCAGGAGATCGGGTTGTCGCCTGTTTGCCGAATACCTGGCATGCGGTTGTGTCATTTCTGGCCGTTGCCGCAGTCGGTGCAATCTGGTCTATATGTGCCCCAGAAATGGGACCAGTTAGTATTCTGGATCGTTTTCAGCAAATAGAGCCAAAAGCATTCATCGCCTGTGATGGCTATGTTTTTAGCGGCAAAACCATCGATAAAAGACCCGTTATCGAAGAAGTGGCATCCAGTCTACCAACGCTGAAAACCATTATCAGGGTCAATCTTATATCTTCAGATCGTGCGGATATTGCCGGAAAGGAAACCATATCATGGCAACAGGCCAGCAGTCAGAAACCCCAGTTGCGGTGCGAGTCCGTATCATTTGAACAGCCGCTTTGGGTAGTATATTCATCCGGTACCACCGGTATTCCCAAAGCGATTGTGCATGGTCATGGTGGCGTCGCTCTTATGAATATAGTGTCGGCTGCTTTTCATACCGACTTGGGGCCGGGTGATCGCTATCTTTGGGTTGCCAGCACCGGTTGGATTGTTTGGAATATATTGGTGTGTGGCTTACTGGTGGGCGCTACGGTATGTCTGTTTGACGGTGCGCTTACTGGCTCAGGCAGCACACCGGATTGGCAGAGATTGTGGCGATTTGTCGCCGAGAATAACGTAGAGGCATTTGGGGCCGGTGCTGGTTTCTTTGCTTCTTGCGATAAATTTAATGTCGAACCTGGTAGAGACTGTGATTTGTCGACGCTACGAACCATTATTTCATCAGGTGCGCCCCTGACCCCTGAGTCTTATGAATGGATTTATCGTCAGGTACCGGATGTTTGGGTGACCTCTGCTTCTGGCGGGACAGATATTGCCGGTGCTTTTATTACTGGTGCACCGACATTGCCCGTGTACTCTGGAGAAATGCAGTGCCGGGGACTAGGAGCTGCTGTTTATGCCTTTGACGATGATGGGCGGCCAGTCGAAGGGCGGGTGGGTGAGTTAGTGTGCACCCGTGCTTTGCCATCCATGCCGTTGTATTTTTGGGGCGACAAGGATGATGAGCGTTATCTTGACAGTTATTTCGGCATGTATACGGATGCAAAGAGCGGTCAATCTGTGTGGCGTCATGGCGACTGGCTGGAGCTTAACTCCAGGTCACAGGCATCAAGTGGCGTTATTTTTGGACGTTCTGACGCTACTATTAACCGTGGTGGTATTCGCATGGGAACCAGTGAAATATACCGGGTGGTTGATCGCTTGCCAGTGGTAGCGGATTCGATGGTGGTTGACCTCGAATACCTGGGCAAACCATCGATGTTGGCCCTGTTTGTCGTTCTTCGGAATGAATCTGAATTGACGACGGAGATCGAAGACACTATTCGCTCTGAAATTCGTGTTTCCTTATCACCTCGTTATGTGCCGAATAAAATCCTGGCAGTTCCGGGTATTCCTAGAAATATAACCGGTAAAAAACTGGAGTTGCCAATAAAAAAAGTATTATTGGGTTTTAATCCGGAAGATGTTGCCAAACGTGATGGTTTGGCAAACCCGGATATATTTGACTGGTATGTTGATAACGCCCAGGAATTTATCTGATCAATGAATTGATTACACCGCCAGCCGCCTGTGCGGCTTTTTGGGAGTCTTGTCACTGGCTCCCCTTTTTTATTCCTGCTCCTTCGGGAGTAATAACCGATTCCGGTCGGTTTACTATTCTGGTTTAAGGGCTGCCAGATACCTTTATTTTGCCCTTTATTGTTTTAGCGAGTTACGTCCAAACGGAGATCATAATGATAAAAAACATCTGCAGGCATAACGCTAAAGTTACCGTCCGACAAAACAGAGCCTTTCCGGTTTCTCTTTTGGCACTGGCAGTGACGGCTGCTTCCTTTTCTTTTGTTACCCCGGTGGTGGCGCTTGAAATCGATAGCGGTAATCCGGATTTGACCATTCGTTGGGATACCAACCTTAAATACAGCGCCATGTATCGCCTTAAACAGGCCTCCGATACCCTCACCGCCGACCTGAACCAGGACGATGGCGATCGTAATTTCGATCAGGGGCTGGTCTCCAACCGGGTGGATGTCTTATCCGAAATCGATCTGACCTATAACAACCTGGGCGTGCGTGTCTCCGGGGCTGGCTGGTATGACCAGATCTATCAGCAGGATACCGATAACGACAGCACGACCGGGAATGCCGCTTCCGTCGACCAAACCGAATTCACCGACGATACCCGTGATCTGCACGGCCAGAAGGCTGAAATTCTCGACGCTTTCCTGTTCGGTCGTTTTGATATGGCCGGGGCACCGACCATTGTCCGGGTCGGTAAACACACCCAGGTTTATGGCGAGACGCTGTTTTTTGGTGCTAACGGGATTGCCGCCGCGCAGGGGCCGGTCGATGCGGTGAAAGCGTTGTCGGTGCCCAATACCCAGTTCAAGGAACTGTTGATGCCGGTCAACCAGGTATCTCTGCAGACCCAGCTGAACTCCGCCTGGACGCTGGGGGGTTATTACCAGCTGAGCTGGAAAAAAACCCGCTTGCCAGCCTCCGGCAGTTATTTCAGCACCATTGATTTTCTTGCCGATGGCGCTGAACAGCTGTGGCTGGCCCCCGGTTTTGCCGCCACTCGTGAGGATGATCTGGAAGCCCGCGACAGCGGTCAGGGTGGCATGCAGTTACGTTTTACGCCGAGGTCCATTGATGCTGAATTCGGCTTTTATGCCGCCCGCTATCACGACAAGACGCCACAGATTTATCTGACTCAATTTGCCTTCCCACCCGCAGTGCCCGCGCCGACGCCGACCGCTTATCGCTGGGTCTACCCGGAAGATATCCAGACCCTGGGAACCAGTGTCAGCACCCTGGTGGGGGATGCCAATGTCGCGGCCGAAGTGTCGATGCGCAGCAATATGCCGCTGGTCTCCACCGGTCAGGCCGATGTGATGGGCACCGGGGATAACCGCGATAACCCGCTCTACGCCGTGGGCCGTACTGCTCATGCCAACGTCTCGATGATTTATTCCTTTACCGGCGGAGCCTTGTTTGACAACGCCTTTCTGGTCGGTGAGATCGGCTGGAACCGTTTGCTGAAGGTGACGGATAACCCGGATGCACTGGATCCTGGGGCTGAGCGCGATGCGCTGGGTCTGCGCCTGACACTGGAACCGGCTATCTACCAGGTGCTGTCCGGACTGGATCTGACCATCCCGATGGGTCTGGGGTACAACCCCAAAGGCAAGTCCGCCGTGCTGACGTCCTTTAATGGCGGTGCCGACAAGGGCGGTGATGTCTCCATCGGTCTCAAAGGCGATTACAGACGCCTGCTGCGCATGTCGCTGACCTATAACCATTATTTTGGTACCGAGAAGACTTCTTTACGCAGCGAGACGTCCGGCTATGTGCAGAACTATGGCCAGGCGCTGAAAGACCGGGATTACCTCTCGGTATCGGCTGAATACAGCTTTTAAGAATAACAATAAGGAGAACGAGCAATGTTTAAACCTGCGTTTTTGACAACGTGTCTACTGATGATGGCGATCCCCGCCGCGCAAGCGGCGGTCTCGCCGGAAGAAGCCGCCCGTCTGGGCAAGGATCTGACGCCGCTGGGGGCGGAACGTGCCGCCAATGCCGACGGCTCGATCCCGGAGTGGAACGGCTGTCCCGACCTGAAAAAGGTGCCGATGGCACAACTGCAATCGGGCGACCGACGCTGGGATCCGTACGCCGCAGAAAAGCCACTGTACCGGGTCTCGGCGGCCAATATGGCACAGTACGACGCCTTGCTGTCGGAGGGGGTGAAAGCGGTTCTGACCCAATATCCGGATCTGTATCTGGATGTCTACCCGACCCACCGCAATCACTGTGCTCCGCAGTGGGTGTACGACGGCACCAAAGCCAATGCCACCCGCGCCACGCTGGAGGTCAAGGGTAATAATGACGGTCTTCTGGGTGCCATTAATGGTATTCCGTTCCCTATTCCAAACACTGGATCGGAGGTGCGCTGGAACACCAACCTGCGCTGGCGCGGACAGTCGTTTGAGAGCAAAACCCGTCAGTACTCTTTCACCACCAATGGCGAACGGGTGTTGGGCAGTCAGGGGTTTCAGCTCGACCAGATGGAAGGTTACCGCCAAGGTATCTCGCTGGAAGACCATGCCAAGCAAGGTTATCTGAGCTGGATGTTTTTGCAGTTCACCGATGCGCCGTCGTTCCGGGCCGGCGAGGGGCTGGTCTCTCGTGATACCGACAACTATGTGCAGTCGGATCGCAAGGTCTCCCAGTACCTGGTGGGTCAGCGCCGCGTGCGTCGTTCCCCCAACGCCGGCTGGGATACGCCGGATTTTGTCAACTCCGGTGCCAACTTCTTTGATGAAGTGTTCGGCAGTCCCTACACCGGTGATGAGCGTTACGAGTACACCATTGTGGGCAAGCAGGAAGCGCTGATCCCGTACAGCAACAACAAGATTTTCAGCCTGGATGAAGACGGCGTGTTTGATAAGGAACACCACAAGCCGGATGCCCTGCGCTGGGAAAAACACCGTGTCTGGGTGGTGGAAGCCACGCTGAAGCCGGGTCAACGCCATGCGGTGAACAAACGCAAATTCTACATCGACGAAGACACCTGGGGTACTGCGCTGATGGATGGCTGGGATCCATCCGGCAAGCTCTGGCGCGTCAGCATCAACGTACCGTTCTACCTGCCGGATGTCCCGGCGCAGGTGTATTACGGTGATGTGCTGTACGTACTGGATGCCTCCTGGTCAGCGCGCAACATGGTGTACCACGACACGGGTTATCAGCTGAAGTCGGTTGAGATGAAACCGGAAAGTGACTTCTCGCCGTCTGCCTTGCTGGTACGGGGCGTGCGGTAAGTCGGCCGATCGCTCATCAGGCCACGGCGATGCCGTGGTCTGGTGTGGTCTGGTGTGGCCGGTTGTGACTATCCAGCGATGAAAAATAACAATAAGAAGAAGGAAACAGAACAATGTTTAAACCGGTAGTGACCATGGTTTACCTGCTGTTGATGATTTCTGTCCCGGCCCTGGCGGCCGTATCGCGTGAAGAAGCCGCCCGTCTGGGCAAGGATCTGACGCCACTGGGGGCGGAGCGCGCCGCCAATAGCGACGGCTCGATTCCGGAGTGGAACGGCTGTCCCGACATGAAAAAGGTGCCGATGGCACAACTGCAATCGGGCGACCGACGCTGGGATCCCTATGCCCAAGAGTCGGCGCTGTACCGGGTCACGGCCACCAATATGGCGCAGTACGACGCCTTGCTGTCGGACGGTGTCAAAGCCCTGCTGCAGAAATATCCAACATCCCTGTATCTGGATGTCTACCCGACGCACCGTAACCATTGTGCGCCCGAGTGGGTGTACGAAGGCACCAAAGCCAATGCCACGCGGGCGACGCTGGAAGTGAAGGGCGATAACGATGGTCTGCTCGGTGCGATCAATGGCATTCCGTTCCCTATTCCAAAAACTGGATCGGAGGTGCGCTGGAACACCAACCTGCGCTGGCGCGGGCAGTCGTACGAGAGCAAGAGTCGCCAATATTCCTTCACCACTAATGGTGAACGGGTGTTAGGTAGTCAATCCTATCAACGGGATCAGTTCGAGGCCTACCGGCAGGACATCTCGTTGCAGAAACACGCCGAACAGGGCTTCCTCAACTGGCTGTTCCTGCAATTTACCGACGCGCCGTCGTTCCGGGCCGGCGAGGGTCTGGTCTCCCGCGACACCGACAACTATGTGCAGTCGGATCGCAAGGTCTCCCAGTACCTGGTGGGTCAGCGCCGCGTGCGTCGTTCCCCCAACGTCGGCTGGGATACGCCGGATTTTGTCAACTCCGGTGCCAACTTCTTTGATGAAGTGTTTGGCAGTCCGTATACCAACGATGAACGTTATGACTACCGTATTGTGGGTAAACAGGAAGCGCTGATTCCGTACAACAACAACAAGATTTTTGCGCTGGATGAAGACGGTGTCTTTGGCAAGGAACACCACCAACCGGATGCCATTCGCTGGGAAAAACACCGCGTCTGGGTGGTGGAAGCGACATTAAAACCGGGCAAACGCCATGCCGTCAGCAAGCGCAAATTTTACATCGACGAAGACACCTGGGGCACCAGCCTGATGGATGGCTGGGATCCGTCCGGCACGCTCTGGCGGGTGAGCCTGAACCTGGCCTTCTACCTGCCCGACGTGCCCACACAAATGAGCAGTTATGCCGACCTCCTGTATATCCTGGATGCGTCCTGGTCGGCTCGTAACATGGTGTATTTCGATCCTGGCTATCAGTTAAAAGCCGTCGAAATGAAACCCGAACGTTATTTTTCGCCCTCGTCACTGATTATCCGCAGTGTGCGTTAGCACGCGGCCTTCGGTGTCAGTGCAACACACCCGAGTACGGGTGTTTTTAATAGGATGTTGTTGATTATGTTGAATTTGGTAAGGCGTATCGCCGCCTTGATACTGTGTGTCGGGGCGGCGTCTGTTCAGGCAGACCCGCTGCCGTCCTATTCCCCGTTGGACCAACCGGCGCTGCCCAGTGTCCTGGCCGCTACCGGGGCATTACTGGATATTCGCCAGGTGGGTGAACGTCTGGTGGCGGTCGGTGAACGCGGCCATATCGTTTACAGCGAGGATGGCGGCCAACAGTGGCAACAAGCCCAGGTGCCGGTGTCGGTGACCCTGACGGCGGTGGATTTTGTTGATGACCAGCATGGCTGGGCAGTCGGACACGGCCTGGTCATTCTGGCAACCGCCGATGGCGGCCTGACCTGGCAGCGCCAGACCGATGGCCGCCAACTGGTCGGGATGTGGCATCAACAGGCGGAAGCCGCACAACAGGCCGGTGACGATCGGTTGGCGATGAAGTTACAACGCTACAGCGACGACGGTGCCGACAAGCCTCTGCTGGATGTGCATTTTATCAATGCCCAGGACGGTTTGGCGGTGGGCGCTTATGGCGTGATGTTAAGCACCGACAATGGCGGCCAAAGCTGGCACTCGGCGGCTGGTCGACTGGGGGGTGAAGAAGACCGCCATATTTACCACATCGCCAGTGATGGCGACGGGATCATTCTGATGGGTGAAATGGGCTTGCTGTATCAGTCCGGTGATCGCGGTCAGCATTTTCAGCCGCTGGATTCGCCCTCCGACGCCAGCCTGTTCAGTGGCTGGTATTCCGCCAGCCAGCAGCAACTGCTGTTGCTCGGTCTGCGCGGCACGCTCTGGCAGGGCGACCTGAGCTCCGCTGACTGGCAGCCGCTGGCCATCGATACCCAGTACTCACTGCTGGCCATTCTGCCATTAACGACTGGTGGTTATCTGCTGTCCGATGACGGCGGCGGCCTCTGGCGCTTGCAGGATAACGGCACCACCTCGCGTTTGGCCGTATCGGCCGGTTTTCCCATCCTGGCACTGTCACCGGGTACCCGCTCCGAAGCCCCGGTTATTGCTGTGGGATTGCAGGGTGCCCTGGCGGTAACCCCGGCTGCTCAACCCTAACTTTTATCTGGATATTTCATGGCCGTCTCTTCTCAAACATTTGAAACCATCGCGGATCTGGGGTCTTTTGATTCGCGTTCCGGTAATCGTGCTGAGCGTTTGCTGTTTAATCATCGCGCCTGGATTGTGGCCGTCTGTGCCCTGTTAACCCTGTTATTGGGATTATCGGCCTTGCGCACCGAACTGAATGCCAGTTTTCTGAAAACGATTCCGGGCAACCATCCGTATATTGTCAATTTTCTCAACTATCAGGATGACGTCAAGGGATTGGGGAATGCCCTGCGGATTGCGGTGGAAGCCAAGCCCGGTGAGACCCTCTTTTCGGCCAGCTATATCGATCAGCTCAAGGCCATCAACGACGAGATTTACCTGCTGCCCAACGTTGACCGGCCCTTCATGAAGTCGTTGTGGATGCCCTCGGTACGCTGGATCGGGGTGACCCAATATGGCTACGAAGGTGGCCCGGTGATGCCGCAGAACTACGATGGCAGCGACCAGAGCATCGCCGATTTCCGCAACAACGTCTTGCGCTCCGGTGAGATTGGCCAGCTGGTTGCGGCGGATTTCCGCTCGTCCATTATTTATGTGCCGCTGATGGAAACCGATCAGTCGCCCCTGAACTACGGTGCACTCTCTCAAGCGCTGGAAGACATTCGCAGCCGCTACGAAGCCCATGGCATCCGCTTGCACATCACCGGTTTTGCCAAGGTGATGGGGGATCTGATTGATGGCCTGTACACCATTCTGGCCTTCTTCGCCTTTGCCCTGATCATTACCGGGTTAATCCTGTTCTTTTTTACCCGCTGCCTGCGCAGCACCCTGCTGGTGCTGTTGACCACGCTGATTGGCATCGTCTGGTTATTGGGCTTGCTGCCGGTGTTGGGTTTTGAGCTCAATCCCTATTCGATTCTGGTGCCCTTCCTGATCTTTGCCATTGGTGTCAGCCACGGTGCCCAGAAAATGAACGGCATCATGCAGGACATCGGTCGTGGCACTCATCGCCTGATCGCTGCCCGTTATACCTTCCGCCGTCTGTTTATGGCCGGAGCCACGGCATTGCTAGCCGATGTCGTGGGCTTTGCGGTGCTCTCCGTGATTGATATTCCGGTGATCCGTGAGCTGGCGCTGATTGCCAGTGTCGGGGTGGGTGTCCTGATCTTCACCAACCTGGCGCTGTTGCCGATTCTGTTGTCCTACACCGGCGTCTCCGCCAGCGCTGCCCGTCGCAGTCTGGCCCAGACCGGTGACGAAGCCGATCATGAAAAACATCCGTTCTGGCAATTTCTGGACATGTTTACCCGTCGGGGACCTGCGACTGTCGCCCTGGTCATCGCATTGGGCCTCGGTGTCGGCGGCTACCTGGTGAGTCAGCATGTCCGCATCGGTGACCTCGACAGCGGTGCGCCGGAACTGCGGGCCGACTCCCGCTACAACCAGGATAACCGCTTTATGGTGGCCAACTACCAGGCCGGAGCTGACGTCTTTGTGGTCTTTGGGGTCACCGACAAGGGGGCCTGTGCCAACTACGACAACCTGCTGATGGTTGACCGGCTGGAATGGCAACTGCGGCAATTACCGATGGTGGATGGCACCCGATCCTTTGCCGGCATGGTGCGTCAGGCTGCCGCCGGGTTTAACGAAGGCAACTTCAAATGGTACGACCTGGTCGCCAACCAGTACCTGATCAATGGCAGTGCCGCCCGTGCCCCACGTGAGCTATTTAATGCCACCTGCGACCTGCTGCCCATTTACTTGTACCTCACCGACCACAAAGCCGACACCCTGGAAACCGTGGTGAACGCCATCGACACCTTCAAGCAAGACAACCCCTCAACCGGCATCCGCTTTGAACTCAGCGGCGGCAACGCCGGCATTGAAGCCGCCACCAACCAAGTGGTCAAGGTCGCCAACAGCAAGATTTTGTACGGCGTCTATATCGCCGTCACCCTGCTCAGCATCATCGCCTTCCGCTCCCTGCCCGCAGTGATCTGCGCCATGGTGCCGCTGGTACTGACCTCGATTTTGGTCGAGGCACTGATGGTCTTTCTGGGCATCGGCATCAAGGTCTCGACCTTGCCGGTGATCGCTCTCGGGGTCGGCATCGGCATCGACTACGCGCTCTACATCCTCAGCGTGGTGCAAACCTGGCTACGCGCTGGGGCCAGCCTCTCCGAAGCCTACTATCGGGCCCTGGTGTTCACCGGCCGGGTGGTTATTTTTACCGGCTGCACCCTCGCCATTGGCGTTGGTGCCTGGGCCTTCTCACCGATCAAGTTCCAGGCCGACATGGGCATATTACTGACCTTCATGTTCCTGTGGAACATGCTCGGCGCGCTGATTTTACTGCCGGCGCTGGCGAGTTTTTTACTGAAACGCAGCCAGCCGCACTGAGGAGCAAACAGGATGTACAAGCAACTACTTATCCCGCTGGATGAAAGCCAGCTGTCGATGCAAGTGCTGGAGTCGGGGGTGCGCATGGCTGAAGTCCACGGTGCCCGACTGACATATATAAAGAGGAGTGCAACATGACCATGACCCCGGAAAACATTCATCAGGCAGCGCAGGATCTGCATCAAGCCTGGTTATCCAGAACCACTATTCCACCACTGTCGAAGCGCTACAGCGACATCAGCATGGACGACGCCTATCAGATCCAGACACTATTTGTTGATGCTATGAAAGCAGGCAAACACCAGGTTATTGGCAAAAAAGTGGGGGTTACCAGCCAGGCAGTGATGGATTTACTGGGTGTTTATCAACCGGATTTTGGTTATTTGCTCGACAACATGTGTGCCCAGAATAGGCAGGCAATCCAGCTCGATACCCTGATTCAACCAAAAGCCGAAGGCGAAATTGCCTTCGTCCTGAAAGACGACCTGATGGGGCCAGGAATTACCAATGCCGATGTGCTGGCGGCCACTCGCGGGGTTATGCCCTGTTTCGAGATTGTTGATTCCCGCATTACTGACTGGAAAATCGCCATCACCGATACCGTCGCCGACAACGCCTCCTGCGGACTGTTTGTCCTCGGCGATCAACTGACCAGCGCAGAAGGGCTGGATCTGGCGCTGGCTGGCATGGTGCTGGAAAAGAATGGCCAGATAGTCGCCACCGGTGCCGGAGCAGCAGCACTGGGTAGCCCGGTTAATGCAGTGACCTGGCTGGCCAATACGCTGGGGCAATTCGGTATTCCTTTGAAAGCCGGGGAAGTCATTCTTTCCGGTTCGCTTGCGACGATGGTGCCAGTGCAGCCCGGCGATTTCCTCAAGGTATCCATTGCCGGACTCGGCAGCTGCTCAGTCTGTTTTGAGTAATTTATTCCCTGTTTTTACTTTATATATCAAAGGTTAAACCATGAAAAAGATTCGTTGCGCCATTATCGGGCCAGGCAATATCGGCACCGATCTGCTCTACAAACTGCAACGCAGTGATTACCTGGAGCCGGTATGGATGGTCGGTATTGACCCAACCTCGGAAGGCCTGGATCGTGCCAGAACACTCGGATTACAGACCACCGCTGACGGTGTTGATGGCCTGCTGCCACATGTTGTCAGCGATAATATCCAGATCGCTTTTGACGCCACCAGTGCTTACGTTCATGCCGAAAACAGTCGCAAACTGAATGAACTGGGGGTACTGATGATTGACCTCACTCCGGCCGCTATTGGCCCCTATTGTGTGCCTCCGGTCAATCTGAATGAGCATATCGGCAGTGGCGCGATGAACGTCAACATGGTGACCTGTGGTGGCCAGGCGACAATCCCGATGGTAGCGGCGATTTCACGGGTTCAGGATGTGGATTACGGCGAAATTGTTGCAACGGTTTCCTCCCGATCAGTAGGCCCCGGCACCCGCAAGAATATCGACGAATTCACCCGCACCACAGCGGCTGCCGTCGTAAAGGTTGGAAGGGCCACCGAAGGCAAGGCCATCATTATTATCAATCCGGCGGAACCGCCGCTGATGATGCGCGACACCGTGCATTGCCTGACCCGTGAAACGCCAGATCAAGAAAAAATCAAAGCCTCTGTTCTTGCCATGATTGCCGAAGTACAGCGCTACGTCCCCGGTTATCGACTCGTGAACGGCCCGGTGTTTGATGGCAAGCGGGTATCGGTATTCCTTGAAGTGGAAGGTCTGGGTGACTTTTTACCCACCTACGCCGGTAACCTCGACATTATGACAGCCGCCGCCTGTCGCACTGCCGAGATGTTTGCTGAAGCCCTCAACCAATCCGCATCCTCAGCCCAATAATGTATTCAGGTATCCCGATATGACCATAAACACTCGTATTACCCTGCACGATATGACCCTGCGTGACGGCATGCACCCAAAACGTCATCAGATGAGCCTGGACCACATGCGCAGCATTGCCTGTGGTCTGGATGAGGCAGGCGTTCCGCTGATTGAAGTCACCCATGGGGATGGCCTTGGGGGCAGCTCGGTAAATTATGGCTTTCCGGCTCACACGGATGAGGAATACCTGGCCACCGTTGTCCCACTGATGAAACAAGCCCGTATTTCCGCTCTGCTGTTGCCCGGTATTGGTACGGTTGATCACCTGACAATGGCCCATGATCTGGGTGTTTCGACGATTCGTGTCGCCACCCACTGCACCGAAGCCGACGTTTCCGAGCAACACATCACTCTTGCGCGCAAGCTGGAAATGGATACCGTCGGTTTTCTGATGATGGCCCACATGAACTCAGCCGCCGGGTTACTGGAGCAAGCGCGATTGATGGAGTCTTATGGTGCCAACTGCATCTACATCACCGACTCAGCGGGTCATTTGCTGCCAGAGGGCGTAAAAGAACGTATTCGTATGGTGCGCGAAGGCCTCAAACCTGAAACCGAAATCGGTTTTCACGGCCATCACAATCTTGCCATGGGGGTTGCCAATTCCATTGCCGCCATTGAAGCTGGAGCCACCCGGATCGACGGCGCTGCCGCCGGGCTTGGAGCCGGGGCCGGTAATACCCCGCTCGAAGTGCTGGCTGCCGTGTGCGATATGATGTCAATTGAAACGGGGATTGACCTGTATAAACTGCAGGATGTCGCCGAAGATCTGGTGGTACCGATTATGGACTTCCCGATTCGTATCGATCGTGATGCCCTGACCCTGGGTTATGCCGGTGTCTATGGTTCTTTCCTGCTGTTCGCCAAACGCGCTGCCGCGAAGTATGGCCTGCAAGCCAGAGATATTCTGGTTGAAATGGGACGCCGGGGAATGGTCGGAGGACAGGAAGACATGATTGAAGACACAGCACTGACACTGGCCCGGCAACGCTCCATGTAAACCGGCCTGTCCGGGACAAGGCGTCCCGGACAATGCTTATCAACGAGTCCTGCGGGCAAACTGACCATTCACCGCACCGGTTCTGCGAGCGCCGGGCTGATCTAACCACGCCCCAAGGATGCCTCTGCATGACAACCACCACCCCGCAGGATCGCCACGACGAACAACCGGAAGGTTCGATGTCTGCGCGCGTGTTCCCGGCTTCCAGCCAGACCCGCCACCTCAGTCTCAGGCCCGGATTCTTGCTGTACTGTGCCGCAGGTCAGATAACCTGGCTGCCACTGCAGCAGCCTGATCCACTGATGATTCCAGCCGGGTGCCCGGCCTGGCTGATGACCCTGGACCGCTCCTGTTTCTTCCACGCCATCCACAATAATCCGGAACTGGAACAGGCTTTACGGATACTCGAACAGCCGTTACAGATCGCCCTGAATGAGGATTCAAAGGTACTGGCATCCATTCAGAATGATATTGGCCGAATGCAGGATGAACTGTCACTGAATGCCCCTGGCTCCGGGGCGTTATTAATGTCACTGGTCACCCTGGTACTGGTGTATGTCTGGCGCGCAACCGGCACCGAAGCATTACTGCAACAGATAACCCACGACAGCAGCCGGATGGTTCAGCGCTTTCAGGTACTGCTGGAACAGAATTATCGACAACGCTGGACGGTGTATCAGTATGCTGAAGCCATCGATGTCAGTACCCATCGTCTGTACGCGGGGTGCAAACGTGAAACCGGCATGACCCCGGCGCAATTGATCCAGACGCGAATTGTGCGCGAGGCTCGGATATTGTTAAGCCGATCCGCCTTGAGTATTGACCAGATCTCAAGTTGCCTGGGATTCAAGGACAGTTCTCACTTCAGCCATTTTTTCAAACGCCATGCCAGCGAGTCTCCCGGCCACTATCGAGCCAATCATCGCCCGTCAGCGACACCAAAGCCCCTCGAAGCAACAGAATTTACCCATTGGCCATAAAAAATTCTCCGAGTTGGCCCAAGTTACACCACAACCTCAGGATATTGACAATAAATGGCAGGATTACGACATATCCAGCCCTGCCCTTCGGTGGTCTCATAAGCCTTTAATAACAATAACCATGCAATGGGTTCTGTCTGTACCGATTGCTCTGGAGGCTTTATGCAAACCACCCAACTCCTGATTAATGGCGAATATCTTGATGCCGCACAGGGAAAAACCTACGACTGCATTGACCCGATAACAGAGCAACCCGCCAGCCGGGCTGCTGCTGCCAGCAGCAAGGACGCCATTGCTGCAGCAAACGCTGCAGCGGCCGCCTTTACCGACTGGGCCTTGACCGGCCCCGGTACCCGCCGCAGCATTCTGATGAAAGCGGCCGATATTCTGGAAGCCCGCAGCCAGGAGTTTGTTGCCGCCATGCAGGCAGAAACAGGTTCATCAGCGGTCTGGGCCGGGTTTAATTGCCATCTGGCAGCCGGACATATGCGTGAAGCTGCCGCGATGACCACATCCATTACCGGTGATGTTATTCCTTCCGACAAGGCCGGCAGTTTTGCCATGTCGGTAAAAGAACCTATTGGTGTTTGCCTCTGTATCGCCCCCTGGAATGCCCCGGTTATTCTGGGTGTGCGGGCCATTGCCATGCCGCTGGCCTGTGGTAATACCGTGATTTTCAAGGCATCGGAACTCTGCCCAAAAACCCATGCCCTGATCGCCGACGTGCTGGTCGAAGCCGGTTTGCCTGCCGGGGTTATCAATGTGATCACCAATGCGCCACAGGATGCCGCCGAGATTGTACGCACCCTGATTGAACAGCCGTGTGTACGACATGTGAACTTTACCGGCTCTACCCGGGTTGGCCGCATTATTGCCGAACAGTGTGCCCGTCACCTCAAACGTCATGTACTGGAACTGGGTGGCAAGGCCCCTCTGCTGGTACTGGAAGATGCCGATCTGGATGCCGCCGTGAGTGCCGCCGCCTTTGGTGCCTTTATGAATCAGGGGCAGATTTGCATGTCGACAGAGCGTCTGATTGTGGATAACCGCATCGCGGACGAGTTTGTCCAGCGCTTGAAAACCAAGGTTGAAACACTTCAGGCTGGTAACCCTCGCGAAGGCAATTTCCCACTGGGTGCCATGATCAGTGCCGACGCCGCCCGCCGGGTCAAAAATATGGTCGATGAGGCGGTATCAAAGGGAGCGGTCAAGATTACGGGTGGCCAGGTTCAAGGTGCCATCATGCAACCAACAATTGTTGATCACGTTACGCCCGAGATTGCCCTGTACCGTGATGAATCGTTTGGCCCGGTGGTCAGTGTGATTCGTGTTAACAGCGAAGACGAAGCCATTACCGTCGCCAACGACACCGACTACGGTCTTTCTGCCGCCGTATTCAGCCGCGACATCAGCCGTGCCATGGCAGTCGCCCGCCGTATTCATTCCGGTATTTGTCATATCAATGGTTCAACGGTACACGACGAAGGACAAATGCCATTTGGCGGCGTCAAGGACAGTGGTTATGGTCGCTTCGGTGGCAAAGCCGGTATTAGCGAGTTTACAGAAACCCGCTGGCTGACGATCCAGAGCGGTACTCCGCATTATCCCATCTGACGATGATGTCAGGCGCTGTTGGCCTTTTACCCGACAGTAGCAATCCCAATCAGGAAAGGCGGGCCACTGTGCCCGCCAAAAACAGGGATAAAGCCTGCCAGGCACCAATATAAAACAACAAATACCAACCCACTAAAATGAAAATATTCCTCGTCAACCGGGGTGATTCAATTCGTTAATCAGGCAACCGTCATATTAACGAACAACGTTTAACACTGGAGAATTCAAGACATGAAAACTGGAGTAAGGTATCGCATGCCGGTTGTGTTTGGCCCATCAGTTAGCCCACGTCAACATCCGGATGGCAGACCATGGAAAATTGAAGAAACCGGCACCATGACACTTGAAACGGCCTCTGTTCGTTACCGTACAGATGCCGAAAAACTTAAAGCATTATTACCTCCTGGTTTTGAACTGCGTGGCGAACCGGTTATTACGCTTAATTACAGCTGGTTCAAGGATTTATACTGGCTGGCAGGACGTGGATACGGCGTAGTCATGCCAACCTTCCCAGTTACCTATTATGGTAAAGACGAAACTCTGGAAGGAAACTTCAACCCCTGCATCTGGGAAGGAAATCCCGACGCGATCATGACGGGGCGCGAAGAAATGGGCTTTGCCAAACTGTTCGCCGATATTCCAGCAACCGTTTGGCAAGAAAACGAAGGCACATTGTCAGGTGAAGCCTCCTGGTATGGACATACGTTCTTTGAACTGAATTTGAGTGGTATGAAAGAAGTCGGAGGCAAACCCAATCAGTCCATTATTGGCAACCCCAATATCTGGTTTAAATATATTCCCAAAACTGCCGTAAACGGAACTGGTGGCGGTGATGTTGCCTATGCCACCACCAATGCGCCAGCAGCCGATCCAGCAGCATTTTCTCGCCCGGCTTTGGAAATCAGCAATTATCGTCGCTGGACTGCTGAACACGTCGATATCAAATGGCATCGTGCAACATTTGAACAACTGCCACTGACCGCTCATATTGTTAACAAGCTGGCAGACCTTGAAATCCTTGAAGTGATTGATGTTGAAGTCAGCAGTTTTTCAATGCCCGGCATCGGTATTTCTGCAGATGAACTGCGTGCCATTGAGCCTAAAGATGAAAACAGTGTGAGTATTTTGCATCCCAGTACTGCCGAATAATTGATTTAAAGAGTCAAGTCATAAAGCCACGGCCTGCCGTGGCAGCCAGGAAAATACTGGAACCTCTGACGTTGACCATCAGAGGTTTTTCTCCCAATGCCTATCTCAGTCAGCGACCAGTGCCTGTTGTCGTTCCGCGCTGGATTGTGCCGTTTGCAGGCTGCGAGCACGGTTGCGTAATTCCGTCAGAGCCGCCTTGGCATCAACACCTTTGGCGTTTGCCATCTTCAGCCAGTCGGTATCTATGCCTTTGGTCATGGCTTGATATTCATTCACCATGGCACCCCCAGCAGCAACATACTGGATATGAACGTGCTGATCCTTGGCCATGTTGATGCCATTTTTGTCCGATTGATCCCAGGCTTTGCCCGCCAGTGCCGACAGGCGTGCCCCGGATACCGCCCAGATAGCTTTGCGATCCCGAGGCTCCAGCGAATCGAGAAACTCTTCATTGGCAAAAATCGCAAAACTGCCCATATACAAGCCGCCCGGCAGCAACGTCAGGTAGGGAGCCACTTCGGCAAGACGAAAGTCTTTCTGGCTGGCGGCTGGCATAAAGACACCATCAACGATGCCTTGTTGCAGCAGTTCGTATACTTTGGGGCCGGGTGCTGCAATCGGCGTGACGTCCAGACGTTCCGCCAGGGTTTGCTGAATACCACCACCCACGCGGATTTTCATCCCCCGCAGATCGGTAAGATGATTGATTGCGCGGGTGCTGTGAATCTGCCCCGGCCCATGGGTAAACAAGCCCAGTAGCGCCAGGCCGTCATGCTCTCCGGCCTTGGCCAGATATTTCTGATACACCTCCCAATAGGCTTGTGAAGCGGCTTCGGCATCGACGCCCAGGTTCGGTAACTCGACGACCTGGGTCAGCTGGAAGCGCCCCGGCACATACCCATGATAGGCCCAGGCGGCATCGGCCACGCCATCTTCGACCAGATTAAAAAAGGTCGACTGATTACCAAGGCCGTATTCCAGTTTGACCTGTACCCGACCTTCGGTAGCTTCTTCAATCCATTTGGCCCAGGTTGGAAATACGATGCTATTTTGGACATGCCCTGGCGGCCCGGCAGTAGCCACATGCATGATCACAGGTTCAGCCTGTGTCTGAGCGGCCAGGCCCAGTGAGGTGGCCGTGATGGCGGCCAGTAGCGAGGTTCGGATGATGTTTTTTATGAGGTTGCGCATCGGAGTACCCTTTTGATTTTGTTATTGGTTCAGGGAGTTGTGATTGTGCGGTCTTGCGGCGGTGACCAGAGTCTGATCAGGAAGCCACCGCAGCGGTTGCCAACGTGCAGGAATTGCCGGCGTTGGGATCGTTAGGGTCAACAGGGGCCACACACTGGCCCAGTGGTATTGCGGCGTTAGCCGCCTGTAACGGGTCGAGCGACTGACCGCTACTGATCAGTTTTTTTGCCTGCAGAAAATCCGCCGGACGATTGACCGCATCACAGGCCAGTAGACGACCCTGACGTAAATACAGCCAACTGATTCCCGGTTTGCCTTCGGCCTGGCGCGTGATGAGCTGGTCGTAACCCTGCGACAGTCCGGCAATTTGCAAACGGGCGTCGTACTGGGTTGACCAGAACCAGGGCACCGCCGCCGGCGGTAGCGGACTCTGCGTTAACATCGCCGCAATAAGCTGACCCTGATGAGTGGCATTTTCTACCGACTCCAGTCGCAGCCGTTGTTGATACAGGGGATGCCGCCGATTGGCCCCATCACCAGCCGCAAAAATATCTGGATCGGAGGTCTGGCACTGTTCATTCACCAGTATGCCGTTGTCACATGCCAGCCCGGCAGACTGTGCCAAGCCGGTTTCAGGCTCAACCCCGATCCCGACCACCACCAGATCGGTTGCCAGCACATCCCCAGACGCCAGCTGTATCGCTCGTACGTTGCCATGGTCGTCGGCCAGCAGGTGCTGTAACGAGCTGTGCAGGCGCAGCTCGACACCCTGTTCGATGTGCATTTGCTGAAACCAGTGGGAGACCGGAGCAGCCACCACCCGACGTAACAAGCGCTCGCCAGATTCCAGCACACAGACGGCGACCCCTTGCTGGCGCGCCGTTGCCGCTACTTCCAGTCCGATAAACCCGCCACCAATCACCGTCAGCTGACGGGCATGTTGCAGCGCTTGCCTCAGAGCCTGCGACTGGCTCGCGGTTTTGAGGTAAAAGACCCCCTTCATCTCACTGACTGGCTGATCACCACCCGGCAGAGAAAGCTGGCGCAAACGGACACCGGTGGCCAACACCAGCGTATCCCACTCAAGCTGACGGCCGTTATACAGCTGCAGTTGATGCCTCTGACGGTCGACCGAGATCACACGACAGTCAGTAAGCCATTGCAGACCCAGGGTGCTCGTCATGGCTTGGCGTACCTCACTGGCGATCAGTGGCAGCTGATCGTCACCGACCTTGTGACTGAGGTAATCTTTCGAGAGCAACGGCCGGTTTACCGCCTCGGTGCTCTCGGCGGAGATCACCGTCACTTGCCAGTCGGAGCAGCCATTGCTGGTTTGCTTGTGTAACTGATTCAGCAAGGCGGCGGTAGCATGACCACCACCCACAATCAGCAATTTTTTCATACCCTCTCCTCAGCACTCGGCCGGCACAATGATCAGGGACAGGCCATCAAGGCTGGCATCCAGCCGTATCTGGCAGCTCAGTCGCGACTGGTCATTACGCACGTCCAGGGCATCCAGCAGGTCATGTTCTTCTGCGGGCATGGCTGGCAGCCGTTCCAGCCATTGCGGGGCAATATGGACATGGCAGGTTCCACACGCGGCACAGCCACCACAAATGCCTTCGACACCGTCACTCTGATCCCGTAATACTTCCATCAACAGTGCACCATCGGCGGCTTTCAGCTGTTGCTGGCGACCTGATGCAGCGGTGACCTCAATCTGGATACTCATGACAACTCCTCGTTTATCCATCCTGTTTTTCAGCACAACGACAGCCGTCACGGCTCAGACCGGCACTGGAATATTGCCGACCGTCGCCGGTGCTGCGGGAGCCGTGGGGGCTGCCGATGACGCCGGGGCATCTGTCGTTATCAGGCCCTGCTCCTCGTTTGCACGACGCTTGAGATAACGCCGCATGGCGACACTGGCTGCGTCTGACTTCACCGATATTTCGAAATAGTTGTCGTCCATTTCTGCCGCCATCAGTATTTCCTGTTGCTGCAAGCCCACCACGTCTTCCTGGAATGCGGCCATCAGCTGTTGGTGCATAAAGTCGGTGACGTCGCCTTCCTCCAACGCAAAGTTGCGGCCGTGAACAACAAAATAATGGGTTTCGGTCGCGGTTGATGGCGTCGGTATATGCGCCGTTTTGATACGTTGATCCGGGCGCTCTGATTCAGCCAGCGCCAGGTCGTAAAACTCGGCGTGGACGATATGCAGTGCCGGGGAGACAAAATCCGAGGTGGTAATTCGCGCCGCATCCTTGCCTTCCAGCCGGGTTGGTTTGGCCCAGACCGGTGGCAAGCGGGTCGGCATGACGTAGCGTTTCAGCCACATGCGGGTATCCGAGATCTGGACGTCAAAATCAGCGCGGGCGTAATCCGGGGTGCCAAAGGTGTTGGCGTGCAAAAAACTCAGGTGGGTCAGATCCAGCAAATTCTCATGCAGATAAACGTAGTTGGCTTTCAGATCCATATAGTCTTCCGACGTGACCCAGCCGTCTTCCAGCATCGGCATCTCCGGGATGGTGGCAGGATCTGCCTGTTCCGGCTGCCCCATCCAGATCCAGATCACCGGCCCCATTTCCACCAGTGGATAATGACGAATGGAAATACCGCCGCACGAGGCTTGGGATGGCACCTCTATCACCTCGCCCAGCTCGTTGTAACGCATACCGTGGTAGCCACACACCAGGTGATCGCCCACCAGGGTGCCCTTGTCGAGAGGGAATGAGCGATGGGCGCAACGGTTACTGAGTGCCACCGGGCCGCCATCCTGCTTGCGGTAAAACACCAGGGTTTTACCCAGAATAGTGCGAGCCAGCGGCTCGCGACTGACTTCCCGAGACAAGGCGGCAACGTACCATTCATTAAAAATAAACGGGGTGTCACGCCCGGCCAGGCTTTTTCCTGCCACTTGGGCAGCACGCTGAATACGTGTCAGAGTCATCACGGTCTCCTGTTGTTGTTATCAAACCGTTGCGAACAGGTTACGTCGGCCAGACGCTGACGACACTCACAAGATCTTGTGAGTTGATGCAGCCCAGCCAGGATCAGAGCAAAAGATAAACCGCTGAGGAAAGGCCAGAAGCCAGAAGAGAAAAACACCGGCGGGCCAGGAGCGGACGCAGTGAAATACAGTTTCTACTTGCCAGCTACACGCCAGCTACCACATAGTAAAAATATCAGGGGACGTTCTCGATGATTAAACCGAGCCAGCTGAGAGCCGGTTGGTGTCAGAACAAGGCATCAGGAACGCGGTTGAGCGAGCTCAACAAGTGACGAATAACAAGTGACGAATAACAAGTGCTGGAAGTCACAGGTCTCAGCCCGAAGGGTCAGGGTCAAATAATTGAGAACGCCCCCTAACTATCCGTTCAGAATAACAACAACACACTGGGGTAGTCGTATGAATCCGGCGCAATCTACCGATTTGCCGCTGACTGACCTGATTGGGTCACTCGGTGCCGACACGTTTGAATCGACATTGGTCAGCAGCCTGCGACGCCTGACCGGTGCCGATCATTGCCTGTTGATTTCTTTCCGGGCGAACAATAAACACCCGCTGACACTGTTTTCCACCGGTGCAATCTATCAACCGTTAGCACGGGAGTGCCGTCACCTGTATGACGAGTACTATTTTCAACGCGACCCTAACCTTGACTGGCTACGCCATCAGGCAGCCAGCGGGCAACCTCGTATTCGCCAGCAGAACGCGCGCGAGCTGGCCGATGGGGATTACCGTCATCAGCTGCTTGAGCGCTGTGGTATTGAGGAAAAGCTGGCGTTTATGTATCAGAACGATGGTCAAGCCCTGTGTCTTAACCTCTATCGACTGGCATCTGAACACTCGACCCGCCTCGACATGAGTTCGCTGGCTCAGCATGGTGAGTTGCTGGCCACCCTGTTGCAGCGTCATATCCAGCTGACTCGACAACATCGCATGGTGTTTGATCTGCCCTGGGTACGGGCACGTCTGGCAGCAGCCGTGGGTAAACAGCTGACCGCCCGCGAACTCGATGTCGGCTCTCGTATTGTGTTGGGTTACCGCTCCGACGCCATTGCTCTGGATCTGGGTATCAGTCCCAATACCGTGCTGACCCACCGCCGTAACCTGTACGACAAACTGGGCATCGGCACTCAGAATCAGCTGTTCGGCATGGTGATTGAAGGCAAATAAAGCCTCGGAATCCGCTATTCAGAAAACAACTCAAAAACGATATTTCTTAGCCAGATATTACCCGTATCCTGATGATAGCGACGATGCCAGAACACATTGATCTGCGCCGGAGGAATCGGCACCGGATGCGGCCGGGCCACCAACCCCAGGCTTTTTGATGTTTGTAACGCCAGTTTTTCGGTGACGGTCGCCACCAGATCCGTCGTGCTGACAATATAGGGAGCCGAAATAAAATGCGGCAGCCGCAACCTCACAATGCGTGAAATGCCACTCCGCATCAGCTGCTTTTCAACCCGGCCGTGGCCGGTGCCCTGAGCCTCGATGATAATATGCTGCGCCTCGGAAAAACGTTCCAGCGTCAGCTCACCATCTGCCAGTGCGTGGCCTGCCCGCATCAGACAGACATAGTCCTGATCAAACAGCCGCCGCTGATAAAACCCGCCTTCCAGTTGCGGTAACAAGCCAATCGCCAGATCCACGCTTCCGCCTTCCATTTCTTCTTTCAACGGTCGGCCCGTATCTCTAACTGTCGTTAGTGATATATTGGGTGCGTGTATCGCCAAATAAGCCATCAGACGCGGCAGCAGGTACATCTCGCCCAGATCAGTCATCGACAGGCAAAACGCCCGTTCGCTCTGTATTGGGTCAAAACGTTCCTGATAATTCAGTCCATCCTGCAAGGTACTGAGTGCATACCCAATGGATTCGGCAATGGCATCGGCAAAGGGAGTCGGTCGCATCCCCCTGGAGGTACGCTCGAACAGCTCATCATTCAAGGTCTTGCGTAATCGGCCCAGAGCATTACTGACGGCGGGCTGCGACAGACCCAGTTGTTCTGCAACCGGGCCGGTTTTACGCTCCCGGTACATCAGCTGAAACACCAGCAGCAAATTAAGATCGATCTCTCGCAACTGAATCATCGGCTCCCCCTGTTATTCATATTGTGAAGATTGCTTATTCAGCCTATTAGCTGTCTCAATATCACGAGCCTCCCTATAGTGCAAAACAAGTTGAATACACGCTTGCGGAGCCATAATGGAAGTCCTGATAACACCAATCAATAAAACCGTCATCGCCGCAAATGGCAGCACTCTGCTGGATGTATTACTTGCCAATGACATACCGGTCTCTTACAGCTGTTTGTCTGGCCGCTGCGGCACCTGTCGTTGCAAGGTAATTGAAGGCAATGTTCAGGGCCCTTCCGCCGCCGATGGCCGCTTGGCGTCCAGCGGGCGTTATGTGCTGGCCTGCCAGAGCCACGTCGAAAGTAATTGTGTGATCGAACTGCCGGAGATGGACGAGGTGGTGATTCACCCCACCAAAACCCTGAAAGGCACCGTGACGGCCTTTGAAACCTTGTCTCATAATGTCCGCCGTCTGCGTCTGCGTACCAACAAACCACTGGATTATTCTCCGGGCCAATACGCCAACCTGCAATTCTGGCCAGAGGGTATCCGGGCCTATTCCATGGCCGGACTGGCCACTGATGATGAACTGGAATTTCATATTCGTGTTGTGCCTAACGGGCGTGTGACCAGCCAGTTGGATGAACGATTAAAACCCGGCAGCAGCGTGAAATTGAATGGCCCTTTGGGGGCTTCCTATCTGCGCCGCAAACACGCTGGCCCCATGCTCTGTGTCGCCAGCGGTACTGGTCTGGCACCGATTCTTTCCATTGTGCGCGGGGCACTGGAGTCTGGCATGGCCAACCCCGTCACCCTGCTGTTTGGCGCCCGCACCGAAGCCGATTTGTATGGCCTGAATTACCTTCAGACGCTGGCTGGCGACTACCCCAATTTCCACTATCGCATCTTGCTCAGCCATACGCCCGACACCTTGCAATACGAGTGCGGTTTGGTCACCGACCCCGTCATCAACGACTTTCCTGATTTGCAGGATTACCGCATTTACCTGGCCGGAGCGCCTGCCATGGTCGAAGCCGCCTCTCTGGCGTGCACCCGACGAGGTGCCAGCATCGACCGGATTTATGCTGATGCGTTTTACCCCAGCGGCGTGTAACGGCAGGCAACCTGAGCCCTGACCGACTCGAACAAGTGCCCGGCAATAACGCCCAGCGACAACCGAAAAAACACCAATAACGATAAACACCAATAACGATAAAAAGGTGAATACGATGAGTGAACAACAACGGATTCCTCTTGCGCCCGTCTGGGATCAGGAGGACACCAGCCGCATCCCGTTCCGGGTCTATACCGACGGCGCGATTTACCAGCAGGAACTGGACAAGCTGTTCTACCGCAATCACTGGTGCTATGTCGGACTTGCAGCAGAAATCCCCAACAGCGGCGATTTCAAGCGCACCGTTATTGGCGAACGCTCCGTCATTATGGTGCGCGCCGCCGATGACAGTATCCAGGTGATTGAAAACGTCTGCGCCCACCGGGGCATGCGCTTTTGTCGTGAAAAACAGGGCACGGCCAAAAGTTTTGTCTGCCCCTACCATCAGTGGAACTACGACCTTGCAGGCAACCTGCAAGGTGTGCCATTCCGCCGTGGCGTCAAGCAGGACGGCCAGGTCAAGGGCGGCATGCCTAACGATTTCAACCCCGCCAACCACAGTTTGACCCAGCTGCGAGTAGCCCAGCGTGGTGGCGTGGTCTTTGCGACGTTCGACCACGAAATGGAATCCTTTGAAGACTTCGTCGGCCCTGAAATGCTGCACTATTTCGACCGTATGTTTAATGGCCGCCAGTTAAAAATCCTGGGTTACAACAAACAGCGTATTCCGGGTAACTGGAAGCTGATGATGGAAAACATCAAGGATCCTTACCATCCGGGGCTGCTGCACACCTGGTTTGTGACTTTCGGACTGTGGCGTGCCGATAACCGCTCCGAACTGAAAATGGATCAGCACCATCGCCATGCCGCCATGATCTCGACCCGTGGAGAAGGCGGCAAAAATGCCTCGGTCACCGAAGGTGTCAGCAGCTTCAAGGAAAGCATGGCACTGAATGATCCACGCTTTCTCGATGTTGAAGCCGAACCCTGGTGGGACGGCCCGACCGCCGTCATGATGACCCTGTTCCCGAGTGTGATCCTGCAACAGCAGGTCAACAGCGTGACTACCCGCCACATCCAACCCCATGGCCATGATTCTTTTGATTTTGTCTGGACCCACTTCGGTTACGAAGATGACAGCGAAGCACTCACCCAACGCCGCCTGAGTCAGGCCAACCTGTTTGGCCCGGCCGGTTTTGTATCTGCCGACGATGGCGAGGTTATCGAGTTTTCCCAGCAAGGTTTTGAGCAAAAACCGTTTCACCGCTCACTGGCGGAATTGGGAGGACGCGAGGTGGCCGACACCGATCATATGGTCTCCGAGACTCTGATCCGGGGAATGTATCAGTACTGGCGCAAGATGATGGAGCTGTAATCATGTCTATTGAAACCTACCTGCAAGTCAGCGAACTGCACCAGGACTACGCCGCCGCCGTGGATGCCCAGGACTGGGAGCGCTGGATCAATATATTCACCGATGACTGCGTCTACCGCGTTCAGTCACGGGAAAATTTCGACCGGGGAATGCCCATGGCGGCGCTGTCGTTGGATAGCAAAGGCATGCTGAAAGACCGGATCTACGGCATCACCGAAACCATTTTCCACGATCCTTATATGCAACGCCATGTGGTGTCCGCAGCGCGTATCCTCCGCCAGGATCGCGAAGTTATTGAGGCCGAAGCCAGCTATGCCGTGTTCCGTACCAAATACGACGGCATCGCCGAGGTATTCAACGTCGGTCGTTATATCGATCGTCTGATCCAGACAGAAGACGGCCTGCGTATTCAATCAAGAATCTGTGTGTTTGATAACGACATGATTCTGAACTCCCTGATTTATCCGATTTGAGGTGCTTATGACGGATTCCTGGATCAGCGTCAGCGCGCTGGATGACATTCCCGACGACGACGTGATTGGTGTCAGCGTTAACGGCCATCCGATCGCGCTTTACAAAATGGATGGCGAAGTCTTCGCTACCGATAACGTCTGTACCCATGGCCAGGCCTTGCTCAGTGACGGTTTTCTGGAAGATGGGGAAATCGAATGCCCGTTACATCAGGGCAAGTTCTGTATCAAGACCGGTAAGGCCATGTGCCAGCCACTGACCGATGACATCCAGACCTACGTCACTCGGGTGGAGGACGATCAGGTTTTTCTGCGGCTTGGCTAACACCCGACCCAGGTACTCACAGCGCTTATATAACAATAAAGAAACACCGGAGAATAATAATGAAAACACATACCCTGTCACTGCTCACCGGCATCACACTCAGCCTGTGTTCATCCCTGAGTTCAGCCCAGATGATGTCGTTTGCATCACCGCCTCAGGGTTCCGTCTGGAACACCATGAGCACGTCCATCGCGAACGTTGCCCGCTCGAAAAACAATATGAATGCCGTGGTGCAACCGTTCAGCGGTAACCGCGCCATGATGGATTCGGTCGATCAGGGGCTGGCTGAATTTGCCATCAACGACGTCAATGATGTGATTGTGGCCGCCAATGGCATGGCCGACTACCGCGACCGGGAACGGCCCAACCTGCGGTTAGCCATGCGCATCAGCCCCCAACCCATCGGTATTTTTGTGCGCAAGGACTCCGGTATCAACTCGATCAAGGATCTGACCGGCAAGCGGGTCGCCGCAGGCTGGAATGCCTTCCCGCTGGGTCGTTCGCATATGTCTGCCATGCTGGCAACCAGTGGGCTGGAATGGAGCGATGTCAAACAGGTGCTGGTACCGGATTTGATTCGGGCGGCCGACGCCCTGTCTTCTGGCCGTATTGATGCCACGTACTTCGCGGTTGGAGGCCCCAAGGTTGCTGAAGTGGATGCCTCGGTCGGCGGCGTCAAATTTGTTCCGGTAGCCAGCGATGAAATTGCCGCCGCGGCCATGGAAGCCATACGCCCGGCGTTCTATTTTTCCGCAGTAACCCCTGCCCCGCACCTTGTTGGTGTCGACGCCCCCATGCAAATGGTGACCTGGGATAACGTGCTGGTTGTCGGTGCCCATGTAGACGATGAAAAGGTATACCAGATGGTGAAAACCGTGCTGGAAAGCAAACCGGAACTGATCAAGCTGTTCCCCGGCTTCCGTACCCTGTCGACCGATGAACCTTACAAGATCTATCCCGGCCTGGCTTACCACCCCGGTGCCATCCGTTACTTCAAGGAAAAGGGCCTGTGGCATGAATAACTCCCTGAGCCATGATCTGTTGGAGACACAACATGAGTGAGTCATCGACCGTTCATCAACCCACCCTGGTGGAGTCCGCTGGGCGTAAACAGATCCGTACCCTGCTGGGGACACTGATTACACTGGCCGCCATTGCCTACGCCGCAGATCTGTTCAGCCGACTGGGTCTGGCCATTTATACCGAGCAATATCTGGCGGTGATTCTCGGCATCAGCCTGGCGCTGGTATTTCTGAAGCCACAGGCCAATCCGCTACGACGCGGGTTTGATACCGCACTGGGGCTGATCGGCCTTGGAGCCGGGCTGTACCTGTCGGTGCAGTATCCCTGGCTGGTCGAGCGGCAACTGGATATGCCACTCTCCGCGCTGATCCTGTCGGTGACTTTTCTGCTACTGGTGATGGAAGGTTTACGCCGGGTCGTTGGCATCACCTTAGTGATTGTCGTGGCCACCTTTCTGGCCTTCGCACTGCTGGGGCATCATCTGACTGGCCCGCTGCAAACCCGCAATGTCGAATTCGACCGCCTGGTGGTCTACCTCGGGCTGGATACCAACGGCATGCTGGGTTTGACACTGGCCGTGGCCGCTACCATTGTCATTGGCTTTGTCTTATTCGGACAACTGCTGCTGCGCTCCGGTGGTGCCGATTTTTTTAATGATCTGGCACTCTGCCTGATGGGCCGCTCACGTGGAGGTTCCGGCAAGATCGCCACCATAGCCTCCGCCTTGTTTGGCTCTATCTCGGGGGTGGTGGTCTCCAATATTGTCGCGACCGGTGTCGTCACCATTCGCATGATGAAGCAGGGCGGTTTCAAACCACAAACCGCCGCCGCAATAGAAACGGTTGCCTCCACTGGAGGCCAGATTATGCCGCCAGTAATGGGGGCTGTTGCCTTCCTGATGGCCGAGTTCCTGCAAATCAGCTACGCCGACGTCGTACTGGCTGCGCTGGTGCCAGCGATTCTGTACTACGCGGCGCTGTTTATTCAGGTTGATCTGGAAGCCGCCAAAGAAGGCATCGCCAAGGTTGACCCAGCGCTGATCCCGCAACGGAATGAGGTACTGCGTAATGGCTGGATTTTTGTGGTGCCTTTTGCGGCGGTCGTGGGTGCGTTGTTCTTCTTTAATCTGCGACCCGAAACCGCTGCGCTCTGGGGTGCGTTGGGTGCGCTGATCGTCGGCGTTAGCCGTGGCTACAAAGGCAAACGGATGGGCATCAGCGACATCCGCGCAGCCCTGGCAGAAACCGGCCACTCCATCGTCGACATCATCATGATTGGCGCTGCCGCCGGATTTATTATCGGCATTCTGAACGTCACCGGACTCGGCTTCGGACTCACCTACTTCCTGGTACAGCTGGGCGAAGGTAACCTCTTCCTGCTGCTACTGATCTCGGCGCTGGTCTGTATTGTGCTGGGCATGGGGATGCCAACCGTAGGAGTGTATCTGCTCCTGGCCGTATTAGTGGCTCCCTCATTGATTCAGGTTGGCGTTGAACCGATCGCCGCCCACCTGTTTATCTTCTACATGGGCATGATGTCGATGATTACCCCACCGATTGCGATTGGTGCTTTCTTCGCCGCCAGCATCGCCGGAGCGGATCCCATCAAAACAGCCTTTACCTCCATGCGTCTGGGCTGGACGGCCTACATTGTGCCCTTCCTGTTTGTCACCACACCGGCCCTGCTGCTACTGGGAGACACGGGCGATATCGTCATCGCCATCAGCACCACGCTGGCAGGGGTATGGGCTATTTCCGTCGGTTTTGTCGGCTACTTTGGCCAGCGGCTAGGCAGCCTGCAACGCTTTGGCTTTATCGCCAGTGGTGCGCTGCTCCTGTTCCCCGCCATGGGCAGCACCAGCCTGTTGATTGCCACCCGAGTAACCGCACTGGTTTTGTTGGTTATCCTGTTACTGACAGCAAGCCTGTGCCGCACAAAGGCACAGCCGTCATCAGGAAGCTGATAACCCCTGTTCATAACATCCGGTTTTGGCCTTCCGGGTGTTATGTCCTGATCCCTTGCTGTACTCGCAGCAAGGGATCACCCAGCCAGTGATACAACCCGAACCGGATACCTGATCAGCTCACAGACTTCATCTATGATCCGCTTTATCCTCCATAGCGGATAACGAGGGTTATAAGCCTCTGGATCTACCTGCCATTCACAGTCGACGTACTGTCGTTCGCCAAGGTAGCAGTCAGCCTGATATCAGAAGTCGATTTGCAGGGTGCCATTTCTGGCATTCACTGCTCCCAGATATACAGCATTTTGCGGCCACCCAGGCAGTGAAAATAGCGACCCCCCTACCAACTCCAATGGATCAGAACCCTTCTGCTGATTACAACTGGTACGAGCGCCGTACCTGGTGCAGGCGGACAACTTATCAGTAGTGAGATAGGCTTATGACACAACGATCATCTTCACCAAGCCATTTTAACCTTTGGTGGATTTTTATGTCTCCCTGAAGAATATAATAACGCTCAAAAGATCTTTCTCTGTAGAATGCTCTGCTATAGATCAAAAAAGGTTATTGGAAATGATCAAGTGCCATTTATCTCGCATCATGGGTGAGAAAAAACTGAAGATCGCAGACGTTGCCAGAGACACCGGCATCAACCGTGGCACCATCACCCGCCTGTATCAGGAAACGTCTGTCAGGGTAGAGTTCGACGTGCTCGAACAGCTTTGCGTCTATCTACAGTGCGATATTTCCGAATTGCTGGAACTGGTGACGGCTGATGGCGCAGCGACAAAACAAGGAGCATCTGAGTGAACGCTGTCGAAATTGAAATCGCCATCTCTGAACTGGCGCAGCAGCCATTCGACACCGATGAATTTCCCTACGAGTTTCTGCGGGCCTTTGGCAACAAGGACACCACCCTCAAACGTCTGCGCTCGGGTGCTACCAACAAATCGGACGTTGGCGGAGTGTTGCAAACCAACAACGTGCATATCGCCATTGCCAAGCCGGGAGAAACAACCCAAACGTTAACCGCCTTGCGTGAAAGCCCGGCAACCACCAAAGCAAAGGTCAAATTTATACTGGCGACCGATGGCGACACCTTCGAAGCAGAAGAGCTTGCAAGCGGTGAAACCGTCGCCTGTGAATACGGCAAGTTTCCTGATCACTTTGGCTTTTTCCTGCCATTAGCTGGCATCAGCACGGTGAAACAGATCCGCGACAGCTCGTTTGATATTCGTGCCACCAGCCGCTTGAACCGCTTGTACGTCGAATTGTTGAAAGACAACCCAGACTGGGCAACCGCCGATCAACGCCATGAAATGAACCACTTTATGGCCCGGTTGATCTTCTGCTTCTTTGCTGAAGACACCCGCATTTTTAACGGTACCGATTTGTTCACCGCCACTATTGAACAGATGAGCGCACGGAATTCGTCCGATACGCATTTGGTCATCAGTGAGATATTTCGGGCGATGAACACCAAAATCGCCGACCGAGAAACTTCTGGCCTGCGCCCCTGGACAGATCAATTCCCCTATGTCAACGGTGGTCTGTTCTCCGGTAGCACCGACGTACCGAGTTTCAGCAAAATTGCCCGTTCTTACCTGCTGCACATTGGCAACCTCGACTGGACACAAATCAACCCGGACATCTTCGGTTCCATGATTCAAGCCGTCGCCGACGACGACGAACGTGGCGAACTGGGAATGCACTACACCAGCGTGCCCAATATTCTGAAGGTACTGAATCCGCTGTTTCTCGATGACCTGCGCGACAAGCTGGGAGACGCCGGAGACAGCAAACTCAAACTGTTAAACCTGCGCAAGCGTATGGCACACATCCGGGTATTTGACCCGGCCTGTGGCTCGGGCAATTTTTTGGTGATTGCCTACAAACACATACGCGAGATTGAAAACACCATCAACAAACGGCGCGGAGAGCCAGGGCGTAAAAGTGATATACCATTGAATAATTTTCGTGGTATTGAACTGCGGGATTTCTCGGCAGAAATTGCTCGTCTTGCGTTGATTATTGCCGAATACCAATGTGATGTCCGTTATCGGGGACAGCAGGAGGCGCTGATTGAATTCCTGCCCCTCAATAATCAAAACTGGATTGCCAGCGGTAATGCCTTACAGCTGGAATGGGAGTCGGTATGCCCGTCAGCAGGCACCAGCGTCAAAATTTATGCCGATGACTTGTTTCAAAGCCCATTGGACCAGGCGGAAATCAACTTTGATAACGACGGTGGCGAAGTCTATATCTGCGGCAACCCGCCGTATCTGGGGAGTAAGTGGCAATCCAAAGAACAGAAAGCCGACCTGCAAAAGATTTTTGAACAGCGGGTAAAAAGCTGGAAGTCGCTGGACTATGTGGCCGGTTGGTTTATGAAAGCCGCCGATTACTGTTCGCGCCATACCGCCAGTGCGGCCTTTGTGTCCACCAACTCCATATGCCAGGGGCAACAGGTGCCAATTCTATGGCCCTTGGTATTTGATACGGGCTGCCAGATTGAGTTTGCCCATACCTCCTTTAAATGGGCGAATTTAGCGGCCAATAATGCCGGTGTAACGGTGGCCATTGTAGGAATTTCTGCTCAGCCTAAAACACCACACAGATTATTCTCTATTACGGCAGAGGGAGAAACCGTGGAGAGACTGTGTGAAAATATTAACGCTTATTTGATAGCCTCTAAAAATATTGAGGTTCACCCTGTGAGCTCATCATTGTGCAATTTGCATAATATGAAATTTGGTAACCATCCGTATTACGCAAGTTCTCTTGTAATGTCGGCATCTGAGGCAAGAGATTTAGTAAAGCGTGATCCGAAGGCAAAGCAATTTTTGAGACCTTTTTATGGTTCTAAAGAGTTTGTTGATAATTCACCTAGGTATTGCTTGTGGATTCAGGAAGAAGACGTCGAATTGGCAAAGTTGGTTGCCGAAATTGATCAACGCATAAACTCAGTGGAAGTTTCTAGAGTGGCTGCATCCAAAGATTCAAGTGCACAGAAGCTATCGGCTACGCCATGGCGTTTTAGGGAGCAAAATGTTGGTAAGAAACATACGATTATCATTCCACGGGTATCATCTGAAAATAGACCCTTTCTTCCAGTCGGTGTTCTTGGAAAAGATAGTGTTGTTCAAGAGAAAGCCTTTGCTATGTATGACGCCCCCCTTTGGAATATGTCACTGATTGCCTCTCGCCTTCACTGGGTCTGGATTGGTACGGTTTGCGTTCGTATGCGAACGGATTTTTCTTATTCCAATACGATGGGCTGGAACACCTTCCCCGTGCCTAAACTCACCGAAAAAAACAAAGAAGACCTGACCCGCTGCGCGGAAGATATTCTACTGGCCCGTGAAGCGCATTTTCCAGCCACTATTGCTGATTTGTACAAACCCGATGATATGCCGCAAGATCTGCGTGAAGCCCATGAGCGTAATGATGAAGTGCTGGAGCGTATCTATATTGGTCGCCGCTTCCGCAACGACACCGAACGGCTGGAAAAACTGTTTGAGCTGTACACCAAAATGACAACAGACACGGCAGCTGATACGACAGGCAAGAAAGCCAAACGAGGTAAACCATGACAGGGAGCGTGATTCCTTCAAAAGAATCCCTGACGGTGGAATTCAAAAGCGACCGCAAACGTCTGCGCGATGATGAACTGGTACAGGCGCTGGTGTGTTTGGCTAATTCTGAAGGCGGTGAGCTTTGGTTAGGAGTAGAAGACGACGGCACACCGACCGGTTTGCATAAAGAGCATATGCACCTTGCGGGTTTGACCGGCCTGATTGCCGCACGCACCTCGCCTGCGTTACAGGTGAGCGTCGAAGCGGTGGCGGTTAACGAAATTCAGGTTGCGCGAATCACGGTGCCCAAAGCGATTCATTCAGAAATTGCCACTACGGCAGGCCAGTATCTGCGTCGCCGGTTAAAGCAAGACGGTACACCGGAGTGTGTGGCCATGTTGCCACATGAGCGAGCCAGCCGGTCTTCAAGCATTGGTATATCCGACGCGTCGGCTCAGATAATGGTCGCTGCGACCGTCGCCGATTTTGACCCGATTGAGCGTGAACGTCTGCGTCAGGCGGTACAGAGCTACGGCGGTGATCGGGTGTTGCTGGAGCTTGACGACGAGCAGCTGGATGCCGCCCTGGGCTTCACTGCCCGGTCGGCCAGCGGCGAACGCTTGCCAACACTGACCGGTTTGCTGGTAATCGGGCGCGAGTCAGCACTGCGTGAGGTTGTACCGACGCACGAACTCGCTTTTCAGGTATTGGAGCAGGAGGATGTGCGTTTTAATGAATTTCGCCGGTTCCCCTTGTTAAAAGCGCTGGAGTGGCTGGAGACCAACTTTTTACCCTATAACCCGGAGCGCGAGATTCAGGTGGGTTTGTTTCGTGTACCTGTCCCCGTGGTGGATCGTGGAGCCTTCCGTGAAGCCGTCGCCAATGCGCTGGTGCACCGTGATTACCACAGACTGGGGGCAGTGCATGTGCGCCTGGATGATCTGGGGCTGACCATCAGCAACCCCGGCGGTCTGGTAGATGGCGTGACCCTGAGTAATCTGCTGAGCACGGAGCCCCGACCACGCAATCCACGGTTGGCGGACGTAATGAAACGCATTGGTGTGGTGGAGCGTTCCGGTCGGGGGGTAGACAAGATTTACCGTGGCATGCTGCGCTTTGGTCGCCCGCAGCCGGATTACAGCCGCACGGATTATAACAATGTGATTCTGCGTCTTGAGACGGTGGAGGCCGACGAGGTCTTTCTGCGCCTGGTGGTTGAACAGGAGAAGCAGAAGGGCAGCCTGCCTGTGAACAGCCTGATTGTGTTATCTGCCCTCAAAGCACATAAGCGTTTGAATGTAGAAGAGTTATCGGCCTTGGTGCAGCAGGATGTCAGTGCCGCCAAGCGCGCTGTTGAATCCCTTGTTGAGGCTGGACTGGTTGAAGCACACGGCAAGACCCGAGGCCGGACGTATACGCTTTCGGCAGCCATGTATCAGGTGAAAGGCGATCAGGTTGCGTATACCCGCCAGGCAAGTTTCACCCGGCTGCAGAATGAGCAGATGGTGGTGTCGCATGTACAGCATCATGGCCAAATCAAGCGTGCTGAAGTGATGGAGCTGTGCCATCTGGATAAAGACCAAGCTGCCAACCTGCTCAAAAAACTTAAAGAAGAAGAAAAACTTCAGCAGCATGGTGAGCGACGTGGAGCCTACTACACCATGCCTGGCGAATAACCCTTGGTTGGAAGTTATGAGTAGTTATGAGCAGTTATGAGCAGTTATGAGCTTTTTATGCCCGCTTTTGTTTACCGCGAGAAACCTGCTCGATAGCTGGAATTTTAAGGACTGGCGAGAGCCTGGAAGGATGTCTGGATTATGAAAAACAATGTGCCTGCAGTTTCTGTGACCTACGCGCAGAGCGGCCAGTCAAACAAATCAAACGAGCTGGGTATGCGCCCGATGCAGGAGCGCGCTTACGAGCGACGCGGTGAGCAGTATTTGCTGATCAAGTCACCACCAGCATCCGGTAAAAGCCGTGCCTTGATGTTTATCGCGCTGGATAAATTACACAACCAGGGTATGCGTAAAGCCATTATCACGGTGCCTGAGAAATCTATTGGTTCCAGCTTTGTTGATGAGCCATTGTCAAAGTTTGGGTTCTGGGCTGACTGGCATGTTGAGCCCAAATGGAACCTGTGTAACAGCCCTGGTGAAGGCAGCAAGGCAGATTCAGTCAATGCTTTTCTGAATAGTGAAGACAGGGTGCTGGTTTGCCCGCACGCCACGTTCCGCAATGCAGTAGAAAAATTCGGCATTGCGGCGTTCGATGACTGCCTGATTGCGGTGGATGAGTTTCACCATGTTTCTGCTAATCCGGAAAACCGATTGGGCGCGCAACTGTCTGAGCTGATTGCCCGTGACAAGGTCCATATTGTTGCGATGACGGGTTCCTACTTTCGGGGTGATGCTGAAGCGGTACTGGTTCCTGAGGACGAAGCCCGCTTTGAAACCGTAACCTACACCTATTACGAGCAACTGAATGGCTATCAGTACCTGAAAAAGCTTGATATCGGCTATTTTTTCTACACCGGCCCTTACTCGGATGACTTGCTCAAGGTATTGAACCCGGATGAAAAAACCATCATTCATATTCCCAGTGTGAATTCCCGTGAAAGCACCAAGGATAAAATCCGCGAGGTTGAACACATCATTGAAGAGTTGGGTGAGTGGCAGGGAATTGATCCTGATACCGGCTTTCAGCTGGTCAAAACACCATCAGGCCGAGTTTTGAAAATTGCGGATCTGGTCGACGATGCCCAGCATCGTGACAAGGTTTCGGCGGCGCTCAAAGACCCATCCCAGAAAAACAACCGGGATTACGTCGACATTATTATTGCTCTGGGTATGGCCAAAGAAGGGTTCGACTGGATCTGGTGTGAGCATGCCCTGACCGTTGGCTATCGTTCCAGCCTGACGGAAGTGGTACAGATCATTGGTCGTGCTACCCGGGATGCTCCCGGCAAGTTGAAAGCACGTTTTACCAACCTGATTGCCGAACCGGATGCCAGCGAAGAGGCTGTTGTCGAAGCCATTAACGACACTTTGAAAGCGATTGCCGCCAGCTTGCTGATGGAGCAAGTACTGGCCCCCCGTTTTGAGTTTCGCCCCAAAAATCCAGCCAATGAGCCGACTGAAGGCTTTGATTATGGAGAAGGCGGTTATGATCCCGGCAAAACGAATGTGGGTTTTAACGATGCTACTGGCCAGATTCAGATTGAAATCAATGGTTTGGTATCACCCAAAAGCAAAGAAGCCGTTCGAATCTGCCGGGAAGATTTGAACGAAGTCATCGCAACCTTTGTGCAGGACAAAACAGCGATTGAGCGCGGTTTATTCGATGAAGAGATGGTGCCGGAGGAGCTAACCCAGGTGCGTATGGGTAAAATCATCAAGGAACGTTACCCTGAACTGGGCGAAGAAGATCAGGAATCTGTGCGCCAGCATGCGATCACGGCGTTGAGTCTGATTCAGCAAGGGAAACAGGTTGCCCTCGATATTGCTGAGCAAACCGGCCTCACCGCAGGCGCTGCTGAAGGTAACGAACCACGACCCACCAATACCGCCCTTATTGATGGCATCCGTAAATACGCCATGGATGTGCGAGAGCTGGATATTGATCTGATCGACCATATCAATCCCTTCAGTGAGGCATATGCCATTCTTGCAAAAACCATGAGCGAGGAAAGTTTGAAACAGGTCGCGGCGGCGATTGCAGCAAAAACCACCAGGATTACACCTGAAGAAGCGAAAGAGCTCGCGGTACGTGCGGTAAAATTCAAGAAAGAGCGCGGGCGTTTGCCATCCATCAGTGCAACCGATGCGTGGGAAAAGAAAATGGCCGAAGGGGCTGCTGCTTTTGTCCGTTATAAAGACGAGGGTCGTTATGATTGATCTTGATGATCTGCGTTATGAGCTGGATGACTTTGCCAAGCCTGAAAAAAAACAGGTGTTGTCAGCCAAAGAGCAACGCGTTGTTGCGGGCTTTGAAGATATTCAGCGCTTTTACGATGAGCACAAGCATCTTCCGCAGCATGGGGAAAACAAAAATATTTTCGAGCGAATGTACGCCACCCGTCTGGAGCGACTGCGCTCGTTGGCTGAATACCATGAGCTTTTGTCGCCTATTGATCATCAGGGGCTGCTAACGGCTACTCCTGCTGCCAATTCAGGAGTCAACGAAGACTCTCCATCTTACGATGTTGATGACGCTTCTGACGACGAGCTGCTTTCTGAATTGGAAGGCATTGCGGGTGGCTCGCTAACGGAGTTAAAGCACGTACGCAGTACGGCGCAAAAGCGAGAAGTTGACGAAGTTGCAAAGAGAGATAAATGCGAGGACTTCGATAACTTTCGATCTGTATTTGAACGGGTGGAACGAGAAATAAAAGACGGTCTTCGTAAAACCCGCCGTTTCAAGCAAGATGCCAGTATTGAGCTGAGTAATCTGTTTATTCTTGGTGGACAGCTGGCATACGTGGCGGAAGTGGGCGAAACCATTAAAGCGCCAAACGGCGATAACGATGCCCGACTGCGAGTGATTTATTCCAATGGAACCGAAAGTAATATTCTGTTGCGCTCTCTACAAAGAGCCCTCTACAAAGATGAGGCAGGCCGCCGTGTGACAGAGCCAGACGCGGGCCCTTTATTCAGTGACCAGTCGAACGATGACGATATTGAAAGCGGTACGATTTATGTGTTGCGCAGTCACTCTGACCATCCAGCTGTAGCACAGCATCGCGACTTGATTCATAAAATTGGTGTGACAGGGGGCAAGGTCGAAACCCGTATCGCCAATGCTGAAAATGATGCTACCTATTTATTGGCTGCAGTGGATGTTGTTGCCACTTACAAGTTGGTCGGAATTAACCGGACAAGACTTGAAAATCTGCTCCATCGTATATTTGCCGCTGCGCAACTTGATCTGGTGATTAATGATCGCTTCGGCAAGCCAGTGAAACCCCGCGAATGGTTTTTGGTGCCATTTCACGTTATTGACGAAACCGTTGAACTGATTCGCTCTGGAAAGATAGAAGGGGTCTCTTATGATCCTGAGCAAGCATCTTTGGTAACAAACTGAATGACAACGACCTGGAGTAATGTCTGCCCTGATCAACAAAACCGTACGAAGCCAAAAAAGATTGAAAAGCGCTTTCGGGTTATCGACCGTGATCCGCCAACACAGCTTGTTAGGATGGAGGAACCGACAATAAAAGGGGTCTGATGCAGATCCCACGGGAGCGTATTATGAGTTCTGCAACACCTTTTGACCCACGCCAGTTCCGCCGCGCACTGGGTAACTTCGCTTGTGGTGTCACCATTGTTACGGCGATCGATGCGGATGGAAACAAGGTTGGCGTCACCGCCAACAGCTTCAATTCGGTATCGCTGGATCCACCGCTGATTCTTTGGAGCCTCGACAAACGCTCCAGTGCCTGGGAGACCTTTCAGGCCGCACAGCATTTCACTGTCAACATTTTAGCTTCTGATCAAATCGAGCTGTCCAACGGCTTCGCTCGCCCGGCGGATGATAAATATGCCGGTATCAGTTTCCGCCAGGGTTTTGGTGGAGCTCCGGTATTTGATGGTTGCTCTGGCAACTTCCAGTGCAGCTTGTTCGAGCATATTGATGCCGGTGATCACTGGATTCTGATCGGCAAAGTTGAGGTTTTTGAAGACTTTGGCCGAGCACCTCTGCTTTATCATCAGGGCGGATACGCCATGGTGATACCTCATCCCCAGGGGGCAAAACCAAACCAGGATCCAGCCGCTCCGGCCCCTTACCTGCTCGACACCCGTCTGGGCGAAAACGTTTTTTATCTGATGATCCAGGCTGTCAATGCCAGTCACCCTCGCTTTGTCCAGGAGCAACAGAAGCTGGGCCTGCACAATATCGAATCACGCCTGTTGATGGTGCTGGAGAGTGCGCCAGATGCAAATTTGCAAACTGCTATCTCGATGCCGCCCACGGAAGTGGAATTTCGCCGTATTTGTGACGGTGAGAACCGCTTCCATCAGGGCCTGCCTTTCAAATTACGAATGACCAGCAAAGCGTCCAACTCAGCAGGTCTACAACTGGCAGACCTGGTAGCTCGGCCCATTGGAAGACACATACTAAACCCGGAGCAAGAGAATCGTGCTTTTGATGTGCTAAATCTGCGAAGGTGGCAGAGGATGCGTCGGAACCGACTATGAAGATTGGGGATTGAAGCGTTTTCCAGAGCCCAGACGCCGACCGGGAACCCCCAATCCATTTGCGATGAGGTATCGTATCCACCAACGAATATCTCAAGGCATTTTAGTGCCTTTATAAGCTATTTGTTTACTTTAAGTACTATCTGATTCCTCTGGGTACTTTTTCAACCGTCTCGGCTTTCAGTTTTGAAGAACGCCGCAAAGACTTGACCCACCCAACAACAATGGACACAGCACTAATGAACGGATGGATGGTAAGAGCAGGAAGAGGCGGCCGCTATTTTGAGGACTTTTCTGGGGGTGATTATGTTGCAATCGGCTGGGATGAACTCGGTGATCTGACGCAGTACCAAACAGCGGAAGATCTGCGCTCTGTCTATGTGGCCATCTATGGAAATTCAGGCAAAACTGGCAACGCGTTGGCTATGCTACGCAAGTTTCGTGACGAGATTCAGGCCGGTGATCTGGTGATTTCCTATGGCCCTGAAACCCGGGAATACTTGATTGGCCAGGATAAGGGCGAATACTACTACGCCGCTGATGACGAAGAGCACGACTATGGCAGTCGTCGAAAGATTGAGTGGCTGGGAAAAGTCCGGCGAGATGACTTGTCGGCAGCTGTGCGTAACACACTGGGCTCTACCTTGACCTTGTTTGCTTTGAATAACGACTGTCAGACAGAACTGAAAAATGCGCTTGAAGGTAATCCAGCCAAAACATCTGATGGACTCACCGAAGAGGTTCAGTTAGAGCAAGTCAAGGAGGAGGTCATCAGCCGTAGCCATGAGTTGATTAAGGACCTGCTTCAAGCCTTGGATGCCGATGAAATGGAGCAAATGATGGCTGCTGTTTTGCGAGCTATGGGATTCAAGACCAAAGTATCTCCAAAGGGGCCTGATCGTGGTGTCGATATTATTGCCTCACCAGACGGTCTGGGGTTGACCAGTCCTCGAATAAAGGTAGAGGTGAAACATCGCAAAGGGCAAATCGGGTCACCCACCGTACGCAGTTTCATTGGCGCCTTGCGCGAAGGTGATAATGGGTTGTATCTCAGTACTGGAGGCTTTAGCAAAGAGGCCCGCTACGAAGCGGAACGCTCCACCATGCAGCTGACATTGGTGGATATGGACGACCTGGCAGATTTGATTGTGACTCATTACGAAAGCTTCGATGTCGAAGGCAGAACGCTTATGCCATTGGTCCGGGTTTACTGGCCTGCGGAGTGATTTTTTGAGAATGAAGGCAAAGGTCAAAAACGGCTTGAGCCCTGATATCGCATTTTCAGACGTGGTCTCAAAATGGTCTCAATTTTTAGAAGTTAGTAACCACTATCGCCAGAACGGCTTGAAATATGGTCCGCCCGAGAGGATTCGAACCTCTGACCTTCGCCTCCGGAGGGCAACGCTCTATCCAGCTGAGCTACGGGCGGTCGATGAGTTCAGGCTAGGATTACCTGAATCAAGGCCGCGTATTGTATCTGCTTTTTTATGGATGCTCTACTGCTACCTGTTAGTCTGGCCAAATTCGCTCTTTTAGGTGGTTATTTCAGGTAGTCGCTGAAGTGTCTTTTCAGTCCGGCGACGAAGTTGGTTTTGCGGCGGTTGGTTGCCTCCAGTTCACGCACCAGCTGGCGAAACCCGTCGTCTCCGTCGCTGCCCCACCCTTGTTGCAGTTGCTGCAGAGCTTCTACAGCTTCGGCATAGGCCTGGTTATGGGTGATGGCCACCCGGTCGTTTAATGCGCTGGTGGCCAGGGCGATCACGGTATCTGATGCCTGTTGATAGTTGGCAGGCTGCTTCAGGGTGTTGATCATGGCTGTCATGCTTACCGGTTGCTGTTTGACCCAGGCCAGGGCTTGTTCCGGTTGCGAGGTGGCCAGGTAGAAATTGACCATGTCGTCGGTCACGGCGCGCATCCTCCAGCTCGGTTTTGAATTGGCAGGCTGGGTGAGTGCTTGACGCAAACAAGCGTCGGCCTGAGCTTGCCAGTCGGCTGGGACGCTGGCCTGGAGCGAGTAGTCTTCCACCAACGCATTGAGAATTTTCCAGTCCTTGTAGCCGGGGCTTTGCTGGAAGTTCTGCCAGCGCTGCTGCCAGACGCTGACGGCCTTGCCCGACGCCAGATCGATGCGTTGCTGCACGTCGTCAAAGCGGTTTCGGTTATGCTCGTCATGTGGCAGTGATCTGGCTCGAAGCAGGAAGTCTTCTGCGCTCAGTTCGTCATCCAGATTCAGACAGCCTTCGGCCAGGCGTAGGCACTCCCATGCGGTGGTGGCTGTTTTTTCGTCGATGGCCAACCGTTCACGGGGGCTTAATGTCGGTGCCGGTCGACTGGTCAGTAACCCGGCGAGGTTGTGCAGGCGCTGATTGCGGGTTCTCTGGCGGTAATCGCTGGCAACATCAATGCGATCAAATTCTGCTCTTACCTGTTGGTAAAACGCTTGTTTCTCTCCATCGGACAGTTCCAGCTCCGCCACCGATGGGAACAGGTCGCTGTTGTCCAGTTGTTGGTTGAGTAACCAGGTCAGCTTACATTCTTGTGGCCAGTCGAGCCGGGCAACGTCGCGGCTGATTGCCTTGCCCAGGGTGTATTCCAGCGCCTCTCGAAAACCACCCGAATCATCAATTTGTTCCAGCACGCTCCCCAGCCGTTGTAAGGCCTTGGCGCTCCAGTTGAGCGCAGTCTCGGCTGGCAGGTTGGCGATGTGGTCGATCACCGGCTGTAGCTGTAACAGCGCGCGGTCAAAATATTGCGCCACCTTGCGGTATTCCCACAGGCCCGTGCGTTTTGGCAGGGCTTTGGTGATGTGTTTGTTTAATGCGGCAGGCGTGGGTGGCGAGAGCGCCAGTGCTGCCTGAATCGCCAGTTCGGAACGCAGTTCGGGGTGTTGGCTGGCCAGTCTGGACAGGCGTTCGATGAGCGCGGCGCTAGGCTGTTGTTGAAGCCACTGTTGTATCTGTTCCAACTCGGTGTCTTTTTTGGCTGGCTTGCGTGGCGCGGTGTTTGCGGAATTTTTTGCAGAGGTGTTATCAGCGGCATTGTTCTGGTTATCGCCTGGCCCGCTGACGTCGTCTTGCAAGCTGTCCAGATATTCGAGGCAAGTCGCGACCTGATGTTTGCAGATCGGCTGGTAATCGGCAGCCGGGCAGGTGCAGCGGTGGTGCAGCAAACTGCCGTCAGCAAAAGTGAGTGTCACCTGATAACGCCGGGTGCCCTGTACATCCGACGTCACCGTGATCCGATCATGGCTGTTTTCCGAATGCAGCGCCTGCACGCGATCCTGTTCCAGCAGGTCGGTACCTTTTTTAAATACGCTATCGCCCGCCAATTGGCGAATCTGGTGCAGGTTCATCTGGTTTTTGCTGTCGTCGATAGAGGTTGACCACAGATTATCGGCCAGCAACGCGTCTTGCCAGTATTTCGGTTATCAGCACTCAACAAAAGCGCTTTTGCCGCGCCATCTGCTGAGGAGCAGGGAAATCTCCAGTAGACGTTTGTTTTAGTCAGCCACGTCAACGATGCTGTTGCGATAACGAGCCACCAGATCGGGTATCCATTGCTGTTTCTCTCCGGTGACATGGGTACGGATAAAGCGGTATTTGGTGAGAATGTCTTGTATTTTTTGCTGTTCTTCCAGGTTCTGGTAGTCCTTCGATTCCACCGCCTTGATGCACCTTTGCAGTATCTGGTCATCCAGCAAACTGAGTGCATCCGGGTCTCCACCCAATAGGTAGAAATTCAGTGAACCGAATACCTGGGCCTGATAGGCCAGGTTCTGCATGGAGACCGAAACGGCAACGTCGTTGAGAATGGAGCGGTCGGAATCCTGCGGTTCCAGGCTAGCCAGAAACTCATCCAAAGCGGCATGGGTTTGCAACATCTTGTTCATATAGATCGGGAACAGGTAGTCCAGCTCTGGAGCCAGCTGGTCGACATCTGTCACTGCCGCCTCCAGGTCGCTGACCAGGGTCTGGCTGCTGGCAAGGGGGCCGAAACGGTTTGCAGCCGACCACGAAGACAGAGTAACAGCCAGCTGATGATACTCCTCTCGTAATGCCGGATCCTGATTGCTGTACCTGGGGTTGTGGTAAAGCAGTACATCACTCACCAGCCGAAACGCGTTCATTCGCATGCTAAAAACGTCATCTGCGTTGGCCACCAGCCAGCTCAGACACAGGATCAATCCGATCAGATACCTCATGATAATCACCTTATTGTTATTATAGTTGGTGCGTCCCTGCTGGTTGCCAGCCATGACCAGTCATGCTGTCAGCAAGGCATCCCGTACCAGTGCATCCAGGTTAGCATCGGCTTTGAAACCGGCCGTGTCTGCATGCCCTGAGAGTAAAGGCGGGAAACGCCCAAACAGGGTTTCTATCCGCTTATTCGGGCTGAATTGCACCAGCTCCATGGCTGGCACCTGGTATACCCTGCCCACCGCTTGTGCCAGTGCTTCCATGGTGCAGACCTGGGTTGGCAAGGTGAATGTGCGCTGGCCCGCCAGCTGCTGCGCCGGCACCACAGCGCCATGAATCAGGTTGTCGATCACGTTGGTTAGGGAGGAAGCCCAGATTGTTGCCGCCGCCGCGGTTGGGCAGACAAACGGGCGTCCAGCCGCGAGTTCACGGATAATATCGCTCATAAAGGCCGATAACTGGCCGGTATTGGCTGGCGGACGGGCCAATACACCAGGCAATCGCAAGGAGCGGCCGTCAACCCAGCCCCGGCGGCTGAAGTCTTCCAGCAGAATTTCCCCGATGCGTTTTTGTGCGCCATAGGTCATCAGCGGGCGGGCCGGTGTGTCATCGGATACTGGGCCATCCATCGTGCCAAAAATGGCAATACTGCTGGCAAAGACAAAGATGGGGGCTGGCCCACCGGCTTGCTGCTGGGTTTGCCCCAGCTCCAGCAAGGTCTGGGTTGCATCCAGATTCACTGCCCGAGACAATTCGTAGTGGGTTTCTGCCATGCCACCGGGAATGCTGGCGAGGTGAAACACCACATCCATCGTATCGCTGGCGGGAAATTGCGACACCAGCCAGTCCTGGTCGGCGATGCTGCCAGAGCGCTGGCTGACCGCCACATCACCACTCAAAACGTTATCAAACGACAGATCCAGCAAGGTCAGTCGCGTTATTGTTCTGCTACCCAGCGTCCCCATACCACACAGACGCTGCGCCAGAGCCTTGCCGACAAAGCCATTGGCTCCAGTAATTACTATATGCATGGTTTCAGTCCTTGGTTAATGCAACAACGCGCTGATCGATAACACCAAAGGGGCCGGCATCACCGTTATCAAACATGGCCTGCATCCGCACCCGGTCGCCAAACTGCATAAAAGGTGTTTTAGCGGCACCCTCATCTATAATTTCAATGACTCGCCGTTCAGCAATACAGGCTGAGCCAGCGGCACGGGATTGATTCGACACCGTGCCAGATCCCACCACACTGCCCGCTGACAAGGTACGGGTGCGAGCTGCGTGAGCAATCAGTTCACCAAATGAATAATGCATTTCGCGGCCATGGGGTTCGCCAAAGCGCGCACCATTCCACTCGACCTTGAGGTGCATATTGACCCGGCCATTCGCCCAGGCATCACCCAGTTCGTCAGGAGTAACGGCAATCGGGGCAAAGCTGCTGGATGGCTTGGCCTGCAAAAAACCGAAGCCGGTTTTCATTTCGTGGGGGCCAAGTGCCCGTAAACTCCAGTCGTTGACCTGGACGATCAAACGTATCTGTTGTTCTGCGGCTTCCGGGCTGCAACCCATCGGAATGGCTCCCACCACCACACCAAACTCTCCTTCGAAGTCGATGCCGTATTCTTCGCTGGCCATGACCATATCGTCCATCGGGCCATGAAAATCGTCACTGGCACCCTGGTACATCACGGGAATGGTCTCGAAGTGAGGGATACGTTCGGTATTAAACGCACGTTCCATCAGGTAGCCGTGATTCAGGAAGGCCGAGGCATCCAGCCATTGCGGTGCACAGGGTAACGGCGCAGCGCATTGGGCCGGGTCAAACGCAAAGGCACCAATAAAAGTGCCATCGTTGAGACGGCTATAAATTTCTTCCAGCTCTGGCTGACGGGTATCCCAGCACTCCAGCGCAGAAAGCAGATCCGGCGCAATCATAGAGGCATCGGCCGCCAGAGTCTGGTCGCGGGATACCACAACCAAACGACCGTGTTTACGTGCAGATTTGAGTGAAGCCAGTTTCATAGTGTGCTCTTCTTATACTGGTAACAAAAACGTGGAACATCTCGGTCAGCAACCGGCTACGCACCAAAGGCGGTCAACCGCCGTCACTGATCAGGGTTCCGCCATCCACCACCAGGGTTTGCCCGGCGATAAAACCACCCGCACGGCTGGCCAGCATGATGACCACTCCGGCAATTTCCTCTGGCTCGCCAACCCGGCGTAACGGTGTGGCCGCCAAGCGACGCTCCATAAAAGCACGGTTATCGATCAGCGCTGTCGCCAGCGGGGTACGAATCAGACCAGGGGCAATGGCATTCACCCGCACCCCGGATGGCCCCCATTCCACAGTAAGATTGCGCGCCAGCTGCGCCAGTGCAGCCTTCGACAAGCCGTACAGGCCAATCGCCTTGTTGCCGCGTAACGCCGCGATGCTGGCCATCAGAATGACCGAACCGTCACCACGTTCAGCCATCGCCGGAATCAGTAAGGCAGTTAATCGTTGAGCACTGCGCAGGTTGATGTTCATCACCTGCTCCCAGTCATCATCCGAGACCGCTGCTAGCGAACCGGCAGGTCCCTGAATACCGGCATTACACACCAGCACATCCACCCGGCCACACAATGCCAGGGCATCAGTGACCAGTTGGTTGATGGCGACCGGGTCTGCCAAGTCACACCCCAGCGCATGGGCGATTCCTCCCTGGCGACGAATGCTGTCGGCGACAGCGTCACAGACTGTCAGATCGATATCCGAGACAATCACCGTCGCTCCATGGGCAGCCAGCCCGTTGCTGATGGCGTTGCCCAGCCCACCGCCAGCACCCGTGACCAGAGCAACCTTGCCAGTCAAGTCAAACAGCGTAGAGTCCATATCAACCGTTCCTTTTATCCAGGGCCGCAGCGATCTCTGCTTCGTACTTGCCATCGACCAGTACAAACAACATGCGACACATATTGCCGGAGCGATTGGCCCAAGCGTGGTTGGTGCCACGCTGCACCACCACACTGCCCTCACGCAATTCAACCTCGGAATCATCCAGCACCAGTGTCATGGCGCCTTCTATCACAATGCCGTAATCAACCGATTCGGTACGGTGCATCAAGGGATGGGGCGAGTCGGTTTTTACTGTAGAAGCGGCTTCATCGCCGATTTCGTTGAACGCATCTTTCATACGGCCGGCGCCATTTGCGAGATAGTCTTCCGTGTCGGGGGGAATATCCACAAAGCGAATACGAGTACCATTACCGGGCGGCGGCAAGACCAGTTCCCCCACTGTCGGATCGGTGTCGTTATTGATGCTGACCGGCGTTGCCGAGGTACTCCAGACTTCATGGAACACAGTACCGGGAATGGCCGTCAACGGTACAACGGTGGCCAATGGGCCATCCAGAATAGCGACGGCCTTGCCGTCTGCATCGTGACCCGTAACGACTCGGTGAATATCAGGAAAACTCATAAAAAAACCTCATTGCGCGGTGTATAAAAACGATTTTTTGGGATGCCTTGGGGGTGTCCATCCAGCACGGTCAATTCGCCCTGCTATCTACGTTGCCAGCGTTAGTTCTGTTCATCGTCGAAGATCGCGACCGCACGCGTCCAGCCCGCTGATGCGCCGCGAATCTTGTGCGGGAAGCAACTGATCATAAATCCATGAGAGGGTAGCGCTTCCAGGTTATGGAGCTTTTCCAGATGGCAATAACCGATATCACGGCCTGCTTTGTGGCCTTCCCAGATCAGCGAGGTATCGCCGGTGGCAGCAATACGTTCGGCGGTATAACTGAAAGGCGCATCCCAGCTCCAGGCATCGGTTCCAGTCAGGCGTACGCCACGCTCCAACAAATACATGGTGGCTTCGTAACCCATACCACAACCGGTATTGACGTAACCTGGCTGGCCATAAGCCATCCCCGCACGAGTATTCACCACCACAATATCGAGCGGCTGAAGGTCGTAGCCAATCCGCTCCAGTTCGGCTTCAACATCCGCTGCGGTGACCACATAGCCATCCGGAAAGTGGCGAAAATCCAGTTTCACACCGTTCTGAAAGCACCATTCCAGCGGTACTTCATCGATGGTGATCGATGGGCGCGAGCCGCCGTTTCTGGCATCCTGGGTAGAATGAAAATGGTAGGGCGCATCCAGATGCGTGCCGCTATGGGTGGACAGGCTGACCCATTCTGCGGCAGCGGCTTCGCCCTCTGGATAGTCTTCCGGACTGGTGCCCGGTATTAACCGGGTAAATTCGCCAATGGTATCCTGATGGGTCTGATAGGTGATTTTAGGTGCCAGGGCAGGCGGATCAGACAGCACATCATTTTCAAGATAAATCGACAAATCAACAAATCGGCGCAAAACGTTAACAGCCATGGTATTACTCCTCAACGGCGGTATGGCGATGGCTGACAATCAACAAATCGGCGCAAAACGTTAACAGCCATGGTATTTTTCCTCAAAGGCGGTATGCCGATGGCTGACATGGCTGCAACCAATACACCCTGATGTCAGCCATCCAGCACAACCAGTAACAAAGCCAATCAAATAGGCTGTGCTAACGTCATCATCGAGGTTTTCATGATGCTGGCATGTTCGGCCTTGTCACCACCATCAATCTCGATCTGACACAGGCGACCAGAGTTTTCCACCACCATGCGGCAGCGTTCCCAGCGGCGTTCATGGAAGCGATCCAGCGCCACTTGCAGATCGGTATTACTGGCCAATTCCTCACCCAGCACGATGCCGCTTTCAATACCGATACCGGCACCGGATGCCAGGTGCGGTGTGGTGGCCGCCACGGTGTCACCAATCATGACCAGACGACCCCGGTTCCAGGGTGTCGGCACCAGCAAATTGGCTAACGGACGATAGTCTATATTGGCAGTTGCAGCATGAGCCTGAGGTATCAGATCCGTAATCATCGGGTCGGAAAAACGGCTCATCAGCTCAGCAAACACATCTGGCCAGGTCGTCGGATCAATATATTCCTTGGTCGGACGGTCTTCGGTAATAAACATGTACATCTGGGTTTGGGATACCGGGTTAATGCCCAGCTTCAAATGCTCTGCCAACCACATACACGGCCGTTCCAGCTTGGCCGGACGTGTCATCACTGCACGCCAGACCCCCTGCCCGATATACTCAGGTTTTTTGATTTCCGGGAAGAACCGCTCACGCAGCGACGAGTGCACGCCATCAGCGCCCACGACCAGATCATAGCTAGCGCTGCTACCGTCGCTAAAGCTGACATCGACATGGTCACTGTTTACGGTCACATCGCTGAAGGTGCATCCCAGGCGTACGTCAACACCGCTATCACGGGTCGCTTTGGCCATGATCCGGGCCAGTTCCGGACGCATGGCACCGCCACCACCGGCCACATTGGAGCCAAGCGGCTGGGGTGTTGGCAGAGTGGCAACGAGTTGGCCCGAGGCGGTACAGATATCCACCCCGTCAGACACAAACCCGGTTTCCAGAAACTCATCATAAAGACCAAGCGTTTCCAGAGCTCGCAAAGTCGCACCATTAATGGTGATACCGGCCCCCAAAGGGCACCATTCCGGGTCAATCTCGATCAGATCAACCTCAATGCCACCCTTGCGCATCTGGATGGCGGCGGCCATTCCGGAAAACCCGCCACCAATAACCAATACCTTGTTAACTGCACTCATCGTTATTACTCCTTCTTATTGTCTTGTAATGGATCCACCACGACGATATTGCCGTCGGGAGTTTCAGATACATCCACTGGTTGAAGTTGTTGGCCAACACAAGGCCCCTGGATACACATACCTGTGTCTGGCTCGAATAAAGCGCCATGGGCATGGCAGGCGATATAGCGCCCGGCCGCATCCAGATACGCGTCTTTACGCCAGGCCATGGGCGCGCCGTTGATATGGGGACAGGCATTACGCCAGCCATACAGCTGCCCAGCCCGACGCACCACAAACAGGCTGTCGCAGCCCAGTTGCAGCGGGTCAAACCCGCGCGACTGGCCTTCTGCTACCATCTCACTGCGGCACAGCAGCTGGGGTTGAGGCTGAGATTGCTGTCCGCTGCTCACCGTTGTGATTCCGGCTCAGCAGCAGGTTTCATCAGAAAGTGCGCCAGCGCCGGGATCAGAATCAGTGCCCCCAGCATGTTCCAGAGAAACATAAACGCCAGTAACAACCCCATATCAGCCTGGAACTTGATCGGGCTGAACACCCAGGTCACCACACCGACGGCTAAAGTAACACCCGTTAGTATTACCACTTTTCCGGTAAACTGCAGCGCCCGTAAATAGGCTTCCGACAGGCTCGCTCCAGCTCGCAAGCGGGACATCGTGACCGACAGAATATAAAGCGCATAATCGATACCGATACCCACGCCCAGTGCGATCACCGGCAGAGTAGCGACCTTGACGCCCATTCCCAGCAGAACCATCAGGGCTTCAGCCAGAATTGAGGTCAACATCAAAGGCAAAATGGCAACAACCACGGCACGCCAGGAACGGAAGGTGATAAACGACAGCAGAATCACCGCGCCGTATACCAGTAACAGCATATTGCGCCAGGCCTCCTTGACCGCGATGTTGGTTGCCGCCTGAATACCGGCACTGCCTGCGGCCAGCAAGAACGTGACGTCTTCACGGTTGTTGGCGGCGGCAAACTGTTCAATATGATCCACCACCCTGGTCAGGGTGTCCGCCTTGTGATCCTGCAAATAGACGTACAAGGTCAACAGCGAACAGTCGTCGTTATACAAACCCCGTGGCGCGCCAGCGGTAATAAAATTCAGCATATTCTGGTTGGGCAACAAGCCGTACCACAGCGGATTACCTTCATTCAGGCCCGACAGCATGCGACGCGACATCAAGGCCAGAGAATTGGTGGTTTCCACACCGGGCAGCTGGCGCAATTGCCATTCCAGCAGGTCAACCGCTTTGAGAATGCCGTACTGGGAACAGAACCCGGCGGGGGTTTCAATCATCACCGCCAGTACATCACTGGAGGCCCCGTAATGCTGATTCATAAAGGCCACGTCGCGGTTATAACGACCGTCAGGGCGCAGCTCCGGCGCACCCTGATCGAGGTCGCCAATTTTCAGCTGGGTACTCAGGGCACCGCCAGCAATGGCCAACGTAACCCCGGTCAGAATCGCACCGATGGCCCACTTCCGCCGGGTAAAGCGATCAAGAAACACCCACAAACGCGCTTCGGCAGAATGACTCTGGTCTTCATTCTCATTGGCGACACTGCGTTTGGCGGCGCGCTCACTGACCCCAATGTAGGAGAGCAGGATTGGCAGCAGAATCAGATTGGTAAAAATCAGCACGGCAACACCGATCGAGGCCGCAATAGCCAGCTCGCGAATCACTGGAATATCAATCACCAGCAGTACGGCAAAGCCCACTGCATCGGCCAGCAAGGCCGTCAGTCCAGCCAGAAACAGGCGGCGAAAGGTAAAGCGGGCGGCAACCAATTTGTCAAACCCCCGCCCGACGTCCTGCATAATGCCATTCATCTTCTGGGCACCGTGGCTCATGCCAATGGCAAACACCAGAAAGGGCACCAGGATGGAATAAGGATCCAGCGAGTAACCCAGTACCGGCAGTAACCCCAGCTGCCATACCACCGCCGTCAATGAGGCCAATACCACCAGTGCGGTAGAGCGGACACAACGGGTGTACCAGTACACCATGGCAGTGGCAATGGCGACGGCAATAGCAAAGAACATCAGAACCGATCGCACGCCATCAATCAGATCGCCAATAACCTTGGCAAAACCGGTGATGTGGATCTCGACGCCCTGTTGCTCGTAACGGCCTCGAAGCTCTTCAAGCCGGGTGGCAAATTCAGCGTAGCTGATCGGATTCCCTTCAGCATCCTTGTCAAGCAGCGGCACATAAATGGTGCTGGAGCCGCTATCAAGTGCCACCAGCTGGCCGATTTCGCCAGAACGGTTAACATTGATCGCCAACCGTTCCATGCTGGCTTGCGAACCATCGTAGCCGTCTGGAATCACCGGGCCGCCTTCCATGCCTTCTTCGGTCACCCCCACCCAACGGGTCGACGGCGTCCAGATTGACTTCATCTGTACCCGGTCAACCCCTGGCAGCAGAAAAATCTCATCGCTCATCTGCCGCAAGGTTTCCATGTACTGGGCGTCGTAAATGGTGCCGCCCGGATTGGCGACAGCCACACGAACCGAATTGCCCAAGCCGTTCAGTTCACTCTTGTAAGACCGATAATTGGTGACGTATGGGTGATGAGTTGGCAAGGTCTTTTCAAAACTGGCATTCAATTCCAGCCGGGTTGCCTGAGAGGCCAGCAACAGCGTGATCAGGGCGCACAGCACAACCACGACCAGGCGGTTGTTAAACAACAAACGCTCGATCAAAGATCCGGATTTGGGATCGAATTCGCCGCTATCGGCGGGTGTATTCGGAATGGAATATTTCACTGCACATCTCCAGACTCAATCGAGATAATTCCCCGCACGCTGGCCGCGAGCAGTCCACCGTCCTGGGTCCGGACAAGATGATTCAGGGGTGGGAGTTTTTTATTGATAACCGGCAACAGCGCGCCGTTGGTTTCACGCAAGATGTGACCCGCCTGATTAACCAGCAACAACTCGCCATCCTGGTAAAGCGACGAAGTAATGGTGGCCACCACCGGGTTACTCATCTCTTGCCAATGTTGACCGGCATCATCGGCGGATACCAGGGTATTGCCCTTCAGCCCAGCCAAAACCAGTCGGCCACCAGCCGTGATTTCACCAGTAAAGAAACTGCCAGGATAAGGTGTTTCCAGTTCACTGAAGCTATGACCGTTATCAACCGACAGCCGCACCAGGCCCTGCTCGCCAAATACCAGCCAGCGCTGCCCTTGTGTGCGAATACCGTACAAGTGCAAGCCCATGACATTGTTCAAGCGCTGCGCCCAGTCGCTCCAGGTCGCCCCGCCATCGTTACTTTCCAGCGCCAGGCCGTACGCACCGACCACAATCAGGTGCTTCGCGCTGAGCACCAACAGATCAAACAAAGGCTTGTCGGGGCCATCCTGAACCAGATAATTGGCCGCCCGGAGTGCATGATCATTGCCAGAGGCTTCCGCTTCCGCCAGCAGGATGCGAGCTATTTGTTCACCCGTCAGCACCACTTGCCAATGTGCACCACCATCAGTGGTGGCCAACACCACGCCAGAATGTCCCGTGGCATACCCGGTATTGGCATCAAAAAAATCCACATCCGTCAGAGTCACACTGACGGGCACCGGTGCCTGAGTCCAGTGCGTGCCACGATCGCCCGACAGCAGGATCAGACCCCGTTCACCGACGGCGATCTGACGTGATCCCGCGAGCGCAACCGAGGTCATAAACGAATGGGCATCTGCCCGGCTTGATAGCGCCGGTCGATCCCAGGCATCCGCCACTTCATCAGGGTTTTGTTCTGCCGCCAGACACGGGCTACCGAGACCCGCCAACGCCAACAGCAACGCCAAAAAGCCATGCTTCGATGCCACTGCCATCATGAACCAGCCACTCCTGGCGCAGAGCGGAAAATAACCCTTGCCTGCCAGGCTAACGAAGCTTTTCTATATGTGTGTGCCATGACGCTACCTCGATACAAAACTGTTTATTGTTATGTGGTGATGCCTGCTGGCGGTTAAGACCGCCGCTCAATCCTTCTGCCTGGCCTGCTGTCCTTGCGTCTTTATTGCCACCGCAATGGCAAAGCGCTTCACCCGGCGGCGCGGCAAAGCACCGCCCGGTGAAGCGATATCACGCAGATATCACGCAGATATCACGCAGATATCACGCATAGTCACCGTTTTCAGGCGTACCTGGGCCTGGAGACCACTTCTTGCGGTATTGCAGCAGGAACGCCTGCGAGGCATCAGCCCCTAGGTCAGAAACCCGCGCTTCCCAAGTTCTGTCGTGCAGATCCATATCGGCGTCCATTTCCATATGGCAGGCAAACGGGCTGTTGAAATACCAGAACCAGTTGGATCCGAGCAGGTGTCGGCCTGGGCCCCAGAACGCCTGATAGCCTTTTTCGATAAAGCGGGAACCGTTCTGCATTACTTCCGTTGGACCAGAGAAATGGAAGGTGAAATGCTCGACACCTTTCATATGTTCTGGCGCACCAATCAGAAAGTGAGAGTGGTGTTCCAATGAGCCACTGGCCTGTAAGAAGGGGCCAATACCATCAAAGCGGTCAGTGCAGCGGAAGCCCAGGCGTTCAACATAAAAGGCCTCGGCCTTGACCACATCCGGGACGAAATACACAACGTGCGACAGGGTACGCGGGCGTATCTGGCCAACATGGTCATCGACCCCCAGCTGGTTGACATCACGCTGGATCGGCGATCCGGGCACGTTGGCGATTTCGCCGATTTTTTCGATCAACTTGCGTTGGGTCAGCTGAAAACCAATCACAAAACCCATGTCGTCAACGGATTCAATCGAGCCATCGTCTAACAGCCGTACTGCACGGTCTTTCGATAACTCGTCGCGAATGCCATCCAGCGATGCCTGATTAGCCACACCCATCACGGTTTTACGCAACAAACAGCCATTACCCAGCGCCGCTGGCAAGGTTTCATCGTCGGTATGAGCCAGTACGATGGCAGTGCCATCCAGGGCTTCAAAGCGACCACCCTGATCATTCGTATCGACCGCAATCAAGCCGTAGTCGGTCAGGTATTGAGCACAGTCAGCAAGGTTTTCAACACCAAATACCAAAGTTTCCAAACCGGTAATATTCATCTTTGCTTCTCCTGAAAAGACAGTGCTAGGCGATGCGGCCATTCAAGTGTTCGGCAACCCAGTCAGCAATATAGGCTCCAGCGTTGTCCGGGTTATCAAAACTGGAATGCTGGGTACCACCTTCACGTTCGGTGAAAATTTTCAGTTCACGGTCAGGGCTGTTCACCAGCTGGTCGAAGGTGCGCTGAGCCCACTTCAATGGAATCTGGGAATCTTTTTCACCATGGGTAACCAGGAATGGCACCTTGATTTTCTCAACCACACCATCCAGGTGAACCTGTTCCGCAATCGCCATAAAGTCGCCCATGTCTTTCGCACCCCAGACCCAGCGCACGTGTTCCCAGTAATGCGGCACCGGAAAATCACCTTCATTTTCCAGGCGCTTTTTCTGGACGTCGCGCCAGTCGTGGTTAGCACCCCAGACCACACCGCAAGCAAAACGCGGCTCGAATGCCACGGCACGAGGACAGTAATAGCCACCCAGCGACACCCCTTCCATACCAATACGGGCAGCATCAATATCATCGCGGGCTTCCAGCCAATCGACCACGCGGCTGGCCCAGTGCTCGGCATCAAAGCGTGCAGGCAAACCTTGCAAACGCAACGCTTCACCTGTGCCTGGCTGATCAATAACCAGGGAAGCCACCCCCCGTTTAGCCAGCATGCGGGGCAAACCAACGCGGTATTTCATTTCTTTGGTGGAATCCAGGCCGTTGACCTGTACCAGCACTGGAGCCGGGCCATCCACCCCTTCCGCCCGCACATACAGCGCCGACAGGTGTGTGCCTTCGTAGGGAATTTCTACCCGCACGCAGTTTTCTTTGGTCAGCTCGGTACCGCGGTTAAACACTTCCAGAAAACGGGTAAATAACGCCAGACGACCTTCTGCACCATGGGCCTGCAAACGCTCGGCGGTCAGATAATACGTTGCAGCCCGGTTGTATTTTTCTCCGGCAGAGATCAGTCGCCCTTTGGTTTCATCTTCAGCCGCCAGATCGCAGAGTTTGTCGGCCATACGCGCCCAGGTTTCACGAAATGCAACCGTGCCTTCCGCGTCACGCTTTTTGGAAGCCTCCATCAGCGGTGCGCACATTTCCTCGATTTCACCCATCTTGGCCCCCATTTCAATGGCCAGATCGACGGATAAATTCCACGGATAGTTGGTTGGAAAATATCGAAACATAATTCCTCCTGATCAAATCAATAACATAAATTAATAACAACGGTAAAAACAGAATATCCTCAGATATCCACACACAATAAAAAAGACTTTCAGAGGCCCTCCGACACCATTAACAATTATCGTCAAACGCTGAATTAACCTCTGAAAGTCAAAGCACCTTGTTGCTGAACCAACCCAATAAAACAAGGCACGTTAAAATGGATCCTGGCCGCCATTAATTACCACCGAGATACAACCCAACAACATAACTCTGGCAAGCAAGCGGTTACCCGGTGGCTTACCAAGCAATCGTATTTTCATGTCCCATTCACATCATGCACATATCCAACTCGATCACACCGCAGTAATACCGAATCCAAACCCTTGTTATTTCAAGAGACTACCCCTGCCACTCACAGGAGATAACGATTCAAATCCGGTATCGCTGATTTGCTATTAACGAACCCCTTGTGCTGCCAGGCCCTGGCCGGTAAAGGTATTGGTTGGCCAACGATTGGTCGGTCGGTGATGGAATTCCTGATCGTTCAAGACATTGGCCACATAACCTTCACCAGACAACAGATCGTAGTAACCAAAGGTCTGGCGAATCGTGCCGGGAAAGTCTGGCATCACGTAGTTAAAGCCCCACAACGTCTTCCACAGCTGGCCTTTGCCATCCCAACGGTCGCCCAACACCGCTTGCCAGGTGTCTTCGTCCAGGTAGTACTTGCTTTTGGGAACACGATGACGCTTGCCTTCCGCCAGTGTCGCTTCGACGACCCACACCCGGTGCAACTCCCAGCGTACGGCTGCGGGATTGAGGTGCTGGCCGGTAATGATCTGATCTTCGCTGTATTGCAAAAACCGGTTCTGGTTGTAGGGCACCAGGATTTCCTGCTTGCCCAGCAGTTTCCAGTCGAACAGGTCGGTACGACCCGAAAACACCGATATCTCGTCAAATGACATCAGACCGGCAGTAGCGGGAGCTGGCGTATCGCAACAGGCATTCGGCAAACGCCGAACCCGGCGCTGACCTGTCAGGTAGACATAGGCCGCCGACTTGTCGGCATCCAGGTTATCACGTCCGACGATCATTTCACCGGCACGAATCGGCGGTCCGACGTTGGTCAGGTTAATTTCCCAGTACATGCCATCGTAGTTATCCACGCTGCCATCCTGAAAGTAATACGGCATATTCTGGCGAATAGACCCCTCGGTGGTCAGTACGCTTCTGCCGTTCGAAGTGATCTGATATTGCGTCAGCATCACCTCCCAACTGCTTCCCGCCCAGCCGAGAATATGATTTTTAATGGCTTCAAGACCTGTTTTAGCAATCGGGAACGGCACGCCACCGTAGGCACCCTTGAGGGTGTGACCATCCAGAGTCGCGCGAATCGCATTGGCGGCAGTGTTGTCATACACCCACTGGGGCGCTGACGCAGTACGATGAGTCGGATAGACATTCAGATGGTAGCTATCCGGGTATTTTTGCAGCATCGCCTTGACACCGTCAGTCAACTGATCGGCATACTGATTCATGTTGTCGACGGTGATGGTGTACAGCGGCTGCTCATCCTTGAACGGATCGCTGCGACGCCCGCCCGCCACATCACCGGGAATTGGCTGGGTGTAACCGCCAGTCCAGGCAGGAATGATACCAGCCGCATTCCCGGCGCGCTCGGCACCAAGCGGGGTCAGATCCCGCTGCAAACGAGCAGCTTCTTTTTCTGAAACAGCCGCGCTGGCGACCAGACTGGAACACGACAATACCGTTGTAGAAATAACGGCCAACAGTGCCCGGCTTTTGTTGTTATACATAATTGCCTCCGGCTATTTAAAAGGTAGTACTGACAGACAATGAGAGGTAATCCCTGTCTTTCAGCGCTTGTTTGAATTGGGGGTCATTATTGTTATCGTTGCCTGAGCCAATCGGTCCGTGGAACCTCATATAGCTCAGCGAACCAGTCCAGCGACTCAGATATATTGCCTTGACGCCAACATTAAAATCGCCGCCCCGGTCAACACCAAAAGCCGGGCCAACGGCAGACGAACGACCCCATGTATAGCTACCACCGATCGTTGGACTTACATCAATACCGGAGAATAACTGGCGATAGGTCGGGCTATAAACAACCCGAATAGCCGATGCCGATTTATCGGTATTCGGATTCAATGCACCCTCGTTATCAGTAATGGCCATACGCGTATTCCAGGCAACTTCACCCAAGAAACTGGCCTCATCTGAAATAAACGAAGGGCCGAGGCTGGCGAGCCATGACACCTGGGCATGACCCGTCTTGCCTACCGCATAACCAGGGTTATCACTGTTGTTGTATTCAGTGCCGACACCGATGGTTTCCAGAATGGTTACGCCAGAACTGGCCAACGGTGCGTTCAGACGAACGGAGGCTTCACCCGCCAAGCTCCACACGCCGACCGTTTTGGCAAAACTGGCGCCAAACGCCTTGATCCCTTCGTGATAGGCCCACTGGAACTTGGAAGCCGTCAGCTCCGGCGGAGTACCAGACAAGGTGGTGTAGATAACGCTGGGAGAAAACGAATTGTATCGAATGGCGTACAGACCAAAATCGGTGTCAACCTCAGGCACATACAAGCGTGCCTGCAGGCCGTACTGGCCGCTGCCAGACGCCTCCATATCACCGCCATTTTCAAACACACCGGTGGGGCCAGCATTCAAACGTTCTCCAGCAAGTACATCATTGCTCGACAGATAAGCACCCGCTGGCAACAAACGGGTTTTCTCCCATTCGTAACCAACATAGGCACCCAGCGACAAATAGTCGGACAACGATAAGGTGGCAGACACCTTGCCCAGCGGCCGAGCTACTTCCTTGAACTGGGAATTGGGAACCGATAACAATTTCACCAGATCCAGCGGTGCCTGACCACCGGCAATACCATTCGCGCCATAAAACAGGCTCTCACCCCATAGCAAGGTATGACGCCCGACCCGCACCGTACTCATGTGCTCACCAAAGCTGAAGTAGCCGTACACGAAGGCATCCAGCAGTTCAACATCCCGCCCCATAATGGTGCGGGCATCGTCTGAAAACTCATCTGCCGAATCGGCATTAGAGGTAGTGGTATCGTTGTCGGTATCCTGATGGTAAATCTGATCGTACCAACCCGCCGCACTGACTCGAGCGCCCATGTTTTTATAGGCCAGGTCAACCTCAGTCAGGATATCCAGTCGGTTGGAGACCAGCCCCTTGTCGAAGTTATTGTCACCGTCGTCTTGGTTAACATTATTGGGGCCGACAATGCCATTGGCATCGTACTGTGTTTCGGAAAGCTCTGCAGACCGCTCTTTGAGGCGATAGGCAGCACTGTATTTGACCGTATTATCCAAACGCAGGGACAGTTCCGGATGACCGGTATCAATCGTAAATGCGTGAACAGATGTTGTGCATACCATGATGGCCAGAGAGAGCACTTTGGGGTGCAATTTCTGACACACGGGAGCCATACCCTTGCGAGTGTTTATCGTCATCAGACCCTCCTCCAATTATTTGGAGATTGTTGTTTTTATTCAGGGAGCCGAACACCGGAGCCAGCGTTATCGCTACTGAACTGAGGCTAGCGATGTACCGCGAGAGGGCAGATTACGAGTGACTGACCATTCAGTAAAACGCTTAAAACTAAACAGAGGATTCGATAAGATCGAACGTTTATTGAATAATTCAGCCATCCGCCCATTTGCCAATAAGGCTGGTCAAAGCAGCTGGAAAGACTCTACTCTGTGAGCCGGAATGGCGAGACAAGAGGGGAAACATCATGCGTTTTAACAAGCTGGATCTGAATTTGCTGATCGCACTGGATGTGTTGCTAAAAGAACGAAGTATTACCAGAGCAGCAGAAAAGCTGAACCTGAGTCCATCCGCCGTCAGCAACTCCCTCTCACGTCTGAGGGAGTATTTCAACGACGATATCCTGACCCAGATCGGCCGTAAGATGTACATCACGCCATTAGGGGAAGACATGCAGGATTCCGTCCGTAATGTGCTCAATCTGATCGAAAGCAGTATTCTTATCCAGCCCAACTTTGACCCCGCCACTACCGACAGAACCTTCAGTATCTTCTGCTCTGACTACACCCAGATGGTACTTATTCCCCACCTGCTGATGCTGGCAGAACAACAAAACAGCAATGCCCGCTTCCGGTTTTTGCCACAGATTGAAAATCCGCATAAGTCCATGGAGCGAGGCGAGGCCGACCTGCTGATTATTCCGTCGGACTTTGTCTCCGCCGAAAACCCCAGCGATGTACTTTATGAAGAAGATTTTGTGTGCATGATGTGGAACGACAGCGCTATTGCACACACCCCCCTGACCGTAGCGGCCTATGCCAATGCTGGTCATGTCAGCATGGAGCCTTCCGCCCATCGCCGAGATTTTTTCAGCCAGTTTATTAACCAGGAATACGGCATCAACCGTCACATTACCGTCAGCACCTACAGCTTTGCCGTATTGCCTTCCATGGTGGTAGGGACAGAAAACATCGCCACTGTGCACGCACGCCTGGCCCGTCAAATTGCCAGAATCTGGCCGCTCACGATCAAGCCCGTACCCTTTGCCATGGCGCGAATGAAGCAATGTGTGCAATGGCATCAGTACCGTAATAATGACAAAGGGCTAATCTGGCTCAGAGAACTGCTGGTCAAAGCCACCTCCCAATTGGATATCTCACCCCCGGCGTAGCAGCCGATCGCACAGCAGCCAATGTCTCGAACACCCACTTGGTGCTGACCGATCACCTGAGGCACTGGTAGCCAGTGCCTGTTTCTGATGATCAGCTACCAACCATCGCTATCTTGAACCGTGCTTACCCTCACAGCAGACTCAACTTGTCAGCTCCGGAACCTTGACATAAAAAATACTCACCACTAAAGTAAACATAGTTAACTTAACAATGTTAATTTAACCTTTGAAACACCCGCTACATAAAAATAAATCACCAGGTCATGGATCATCACGCCCGGCAAGGGATAACAGCATCCATAACCCAGCAGGAGAACACCGTATGCCTTATCTGATGAATTGTTGGTACGTGGCCGCATGGGCCAGCGAAGTAAGCACCGGGGAACTGTTTCCCCGCACCCTATTGGATCAGAAAGTCGTCATCTACCGCGACAACGAAGGCGTGGCCCACGCCTTGCTGGATCGCTGTCCCCACCGTTTTGTCCCCCTGTCCAGCGGCAGCCTCTGCGATGGTGGCCGTTCGATCCAGTGCAATTACCATGGATTGCAGTTCAACCAGTCCGGCCAGTGCGTGCACAATCCGCACGGTGATGGAAAAATACCCGCAGCCGCTCGCGTCAAGACCTTCCCGTTGGTCGAAAAACACAACTGTCTGTGGATCTGGATGGGTGACCAAGACAAGGCTGACCCAGCACTGATAACCGATTTTTCCTGCATGGATCGGGAACATTTCTACGTGGGTGAAGGGTATTTATATGCCAAAGCCAACTATGTGCTGGAGTCCGATAACATTCTAGACCTGTCCCATATCGAGTTCTTGCATCCTGGCACGCTGGGCAGCGATGCTGTCAAAGACTCGGTCACCGAAGTGAAACAGGATGGCGACACCGTCTGGTCCATGCGCCAAACCAACAACGAAATCCTGCCCGATTTCCTGTACCAGGCCTGGGGCATTGAACATGGAAAACGGGTCGATCGCTGGATCGACGTCCGTTGGGACGCCCCGGCCAACATGCTGCTGATCAGCGGTGCAACCCCCACCGGACAGCCCAGAGAAAACGGCATCGAAACCTTGATTCCACATATTTTCACCCCCGAAACCGCACATTCCACGCATTACTGGTTTGGCATGTCCTTTCCCAAGGCCATCGGGCCGCATGCGCAGCAATTGGCTGACGAACAGGTCGCCAACCTGAGCGTGCCGTTTGAAACCGAAGACCTGCCCATGCTGGAAGCCCAGCAAGACAACATGGGTGACAGCGACTTCTGGGAAAACAAACCGGTCTTGCTGATCGGTGACGCAGGAGCCATTCGTGCACGCAGGACACTGGACAAGCTGATCAAGGCAGAAAACGCCGCGACCTGAGCCAGCTCAGCATCCTATTCCTCAAACCGAGGGGACGTTCTCAATGATTAAACCGAGCCTGCTGAGAGCCCGAAGGGTCAGGGTCAATATCCCGCCATGCGGTGTTCCATGCGGTGTTGTCGGACTTGAAAAGGACGCGCTATTCTCGGCGTCCAACGCCTTGCCTGACGGGATTTTCCTCCTGACAGGCCACGTTAACTAATTGGAACGTCCCCTAGAACCACCGCCGGGGATAACAGCCCCGGCGGACTGCACTCGTACAGGTAAACAGCATGTTTGACGTTATCGTCTCGAAACGTACTCAGGAATCAGAGCGAATCATCAGCCTGGAACTGACCGCCCCAAACGGCGGCGAGTTACCGGAATTCAGCGCTGGCGCTCATATTGATGTCGTCACCCCGAATGGCCCCGTGCGCCAATACTCGTTGTGCAATAGCCCGGCTGAACGCCATCGCTATTGCATCGCAGTTCAGTTGGAAGCCGACTCTCGTGGTGGCTCGACCGCCATTCACCAGGCTGCAGTTGAAGGCAGTACGCTGCAGATCAACGCCCCCAGAAACTTGTTCCCATTGGATAGCAGCGCCCAGCATTCGCTGCTGGTGGCGGGCGGCATAGGGGTGACCCCTATTCGCTCAATGGCAGCCAGCCTGCACGGTGAAGGCAAATCGTTCGAGCTGCATTATTGCGGTCGCCAGTTAGCCAACATGGCCTACCTTAACGACCTGCAACAGTCCGAATACGGTGATCAGGTTCATATCCATTGCGATGAAAGTGAATCGGCCCAACGGCTGGACATCACCACCCTGTTGCAACAAACCGACCCGACCACCCATATCTACGTCTGTGGCCCAGCCGGATTTATGGACTATATACTGGACGGCGCTGCTCAGGCTGGCTGGCCAGCCCAACAACTGCATCGGGAATATTTCAGTGCCCCCAGCCCAAGCGACGACGACGAGCAAGGCAATCGCGCGTTTGACCTGTTACTGAGCAGCAGCAATCAGGTGATCCGGGTGGCTGCCGACACCAGCGCAGCCGAAGCGCTGCTGGCTGCGGGTATCGATGTCCCCTTGTCGTGCGAACAGGGTATTTGCGGCTCCTGCCTGACCACCGTCCTGGAAGGGACTCCAGAACACCGGGACAGCTTCCTTACCCCGGATGAACAGGCTGCCAATAACTGTTTCACCCCCTGTTGTTCACGAGCACACAGTCGTCAGTTGACCATTGACCTCTGAAGCCCGAGTCTGGACAAGCACTCGAATCCTTCGGGGCAGAATGTTAGATTGCGCCTTTTGGCTGCCCCGGCAACCAAAAGGCCGACGCACATGGAGCACCCAGTGAACAAGAAAACGTCCTATCACCATGGCAGCCTGCGCGCGACAGCCCTTGAACTGGCCCGCCAACTGATCGCCACGGAGGGACACGATGCCGTCCAGATCCGTCATCTGGCCAAAGCCATCGGTGTCACCCCAGCCGCCATGTACGGGCATTTTGCCAGCCGCAGCGACCTGTTGCTTGAACTGGCAGAAGAGGCCCACCAGCGCCTTTATCAACAGCTCGAACGGTTCCTTGCCAGTCACCCGGAACCACTGCCCGCGCTGAAAGTTGCTGTCCGCCATTTTATTGATTTTTGTCAGGCAAACCCCGGCACCTTTCGCATGATGTATCACGATGAAGTCATTCATGCCGCTAACGCAGAGCAGCGGCTGGCATCACTGGCCAGAACCTACCGACTGCTCTATCGCATGTTTTTACGCGCCTTTCCGGAACGGGATAGCCAGCAAATACAAATCAACATGATCTGTATGTGGTCAATGCTGTACGGCTTCGCCCTGGTACGCAATCAACAGATGTTGATGCCTTATATGTCTCAGGGGCTGAATGATGAAGCGCTGATCAATCAGGTGGTGCAAGCAGCCATCACCTCCTGACCTGCTCGTCTCATACGCAGGGTGTGAGGGTGCCTGATATATGGAAAATGCTATGACGAAGATCGCCGCAAGGTTTCAGAAGGCAACTCACCAATATGCTGGCGATAATGCTGTGCAAAACGCCCAAGATTGGAAAACCCGTAATTAATAACCACCTCAGTCACATTCCTTGCTGTTCGAGGTCGGGCACTTAATTCCCGGAACACACTTTCAATTTTGAGCAGGCGAATAAACTCGCCTGGGGTGCAGTCCAGTGAGGATCTGAGGCGGTTATACAAGGTCTTGACGCTGACCTTGCAGGACGCTGCCAGAGCAGACAGATCGACATCCTCCTGCAGATTGGTCAGCACCTGACGCCGCAATTGAGCCACCACCGCATCGTTCAGCGGCTGTGTGGTTATCATCCCGCAACCAAGACCATGAAACAGTTGCAGTATCAGGCCATGACACACTTGTAACTGGTGAAAACGTATATGTTCTCGGAAATGGTCTGTTTGGTGCGACGGCTGCGTCATCACCTTTACCAGTTGCTCCAGCTCTGGGGCTCCGCAGACGACAGGCAGCTCCCAAAGTGTTTCCTTCCGTAGCCAACTCATACCAATTGCCGCGTCACTGAGTTCAGCCAACGGCACATTCAGAATACTGAAGCAACCGTCACTATCAGGAACCAAGGCATTGTGAGTGCCAGCAAACAGCAGCAGCACATCACCGGATTGCAGCTGGTAGCAAGTACCACTACACAGCAATTGATGGCGCCCAGTATGACTGACAACCACCTGCATCATCTCTGCCGGAATGACCCAGTCACAAGGCATATCCAGACCACTGAACGACACCAAAGCATGGCTCCCCCGACACTCTACGAATATGTCTGACTGCTGGCTAGTCTGTGGCACAGGCCCGCCCCTCAGGAACGCAAATACCTCCTGAATGCAGATATAGTCAGGACATGAATGCCGTCTGCCATCCGTCAGAGCGGCTGGAGCTGGCCTAGTCTGTAATGTATCAATAAAACCGCATGCCGCCATAACCCTGCCTTTTAGAGAAGAGGAACGATCAGTACTGGGCGAGCACCGTGCTCCATCACCTTGGCAGCGGTTGAACCCAACAGTTTTTTGCCGAGCCCAAGCCCATGACGCGTCCCCATGACGATCACACTGGCCTTGATTTCATCCGCTACACGGAGAATTTCTTGCCACGCACGCCCCTCTTCGACGCGAGCAACCAGCTGATCCGCTTGCAACTGCTCGTCGATATCCAGTTCCGCAGCGCAAAAATCCTGCACCCGCGCCAGAATCTGCTCCCGTACCGCAACAAGGCTGTCATCATGCAAGGCCTGCAATGACGGATCCTGAGCCATGAGCTGCTGCGCCAGACGGTCAGCCTGACGGCTCGGCGATTCGATCACATGCAGGTAGGTAATGTGCGACTGGTAATGGCCACACAAGCTGACCGCCGCTCGAAATGCCGGGCGCGAACCATCCTGCAAATCGGATGCGTACAAAATACGTTTAACACCAGGCAGCATAAGGCACCTCCTGTTGGATAATCAGAGTAAACGGCATCAGCGATACAGCCATTCCGGCAGCAGCATGGCGATCGCTGGAATAAAGACAATCAATGCCAGACGCACAATATCGGCACACCAGAAGGGCGTCACTCCCTTGAAAATGGTCGCCGGATTCACATTACGTAGCACCGCACTGAGCACAAACACATTCATGCCTACTGGAGGCGTGATCAGGCTGATTTCGGTGACCACCACCACCACAATACCGAACCACACCAGATCAAAACCCAAGCTTTGCACCAGCGGAAAAAAAATCGGCACCGTCAGCAGCATCATCGATAAGCTTTCAAACACCATTCCAAGTACAATATAAATACCCAGAATCACCAGAATCACTCCCATCGGGCTCATATCCAGCGCCGAGACAAAGGTCAGCAAATCGGCGGGCAACCCGGCACGGTTGATAAAATCGGAAAAAATCAAAGCCCCTATCAGTACCGTAAACAACATAGCGCTGGTACGTCCGGTATCCGTAAGTGCCAAAAACAATGAGCTGAACGACAGGCTACGACGCGTCAAGGCAATAATAAAGGCACCGCCAGCACCAATTCCTGCCGCTTCAGTCGGCGTAAACACGCCGAGGTAAATGCCCCCCATCACCAGCGTAAACAGAATCACCACACCCCAGACCCCCTTCATCGCCTCCAGCCGCTGTTTCCAATCCAGTTTGTCACCGCAAGGGCCCGCTTCCGGAGTGCGCCACACCACAAACTTGACTGCTCCTAGGTACAACAGAATACCCAAAATACCAGGCATAAAACCGGCGGCGAACAGCTCACGGATACTGGTTTCAGTCAGCAAGCCATAAATCACAAGAATCACGCTGGGCGGTATCAGAATCCCCAACGTGCCACCGGCAGCGATCGATGCCGTTGCCAGCGAATCGGCATAGCCGTACTTCCGCATCGGAGGCATCGCCACCTTGGCCATAGTCGCCGAGGTTGCCAAAGACGAGCCGCAAATCGCCGAGAACCCGCCACAAGCCACCACAGTGGCCATCGACAAGCCTCCGCGGTGATGTCCCAGAAAGGCATTAGAAGCACGGTATAACGCTTGCGACAGACCGGAGCTGGTCACCAGATTGCCCATCAGAATAAATAGCGGTATGACCGACAGGCTGTATTCTTGCACCGTGTCAATGACCCGGTTGGATGCCATCGCCAAGGCACCGGTCCAGCGAAACTCCAGCAGATTATCGAACCCGAGTCCCTGCAAATAAGCGAAGCCGAAAAATCCGACCAGCCCCATGGCAAAGGCAATGGGAATGCGTACGACAATAATCAACAGCAACAATATAAAAAAGCCAATCAGTGCGACGATCATATGGGAATTCCGATAAATAAAGTGGTAAAAATCATTTCAGCTCATCGCTCTTCATTCAGTATTCTATATATTCCATAGCTGACCATAACAACCGCACAGACATAACTCATCACCGATATATACTGAACAATATAACCAACCGGCATTTGCAGATACTCGGTGACAACTTCACGCCGTAACGAACGTTCAGCGGTAAACATCATGCGCCCAGCCACGGCATAAAAAGCCCCAGAGACCAGCAGCGCAGATAACAACCCCAACGCCTTGACCAATCGATGGTTCATATAACGATCCAGCAAATCGACAACGACATGGCCTCCGCGCCAGGTAATAACCGGCATTTCGGCAAACACCACCACCGCCAGTGCTAGCTCGGTGATTTCCACGGTGCCATCGACCGCGTTGTTTAAAAAATAGCGTCCGATCACATCGGCACACGTCAGCAGCATCAGCGCCATCAGCACGGCAGCAGCAACGCACTCAAGGGAGAAGGCCAGCCATTTGGCTGGCCCCTTCTCCTCGTAGTGTTCTGAAATCCAATCAGAAAACACCATCTGCTATTTCGCTCTGTGGTAATTACGGGCAATATTTCGCAACTCAGCCAAGGCCGCCTCCGCGTCAACCTTGCGGTCAGCAACAGAGTCTATCCAGAGCTTATCCATACCGGTAATCAGCGTATTGAATTGACGCGACAGCAGCTGCGCAGCTCCGACTTCGTTGATTTCTACCTTGTCGGCCTTGGCTGCGATAAAACCTTCCCCGTCACCTTCTTCCCAGGCCGCACCGGCCATCCGGGACAATTTCTCACCCGAAACAGACATAATGGCCTGACGGTCACGTTCGCTCAGGCTATCGAGAAAATCCGGGTTGATGAACATAGAGAAGCTGCCCATATACATGCCTTCCGGAAAAATCGTGATGTATTTGGTGACTTCGCTCAGACGCAGGCTTTTTTGCTGTGCCATCGGCATAAAGATGCCGTCGATCACTCCCTGCTGCAGCATTTCGTAGGCTTTGGTGGCGGGTGCAGCCACCGGCGTTACTTTCATTTTTTCTGATAATTCGGTCTGGATACCGCCCCCTACACGAATTTTCTTGCCTTCCAGATCAGCCAGCGAGGTGATACGAAAATTTGACTGAATGGTACCCTGACCATGGGTAAACATCCCCAAGACTTCCAGACCTTCAAATTCATTCGCGACGCGGAAATATTTGTCGTACACACGCCACAGCGCCACCGAGGCAGCTTCGGCACCGACACCCAGCCCTGGCTGCTCCACAATTTGTGGCAGTTTAAAACGGCCTGGTACGTACCCGTGGTAGCTGAAGCTGGCATCAATCACGCCATCTTCCACTAGCTGAAACATGGTTTTCGGATGACCCAACCCGTACTCGAGTTTGACCTTGACCCGCCCCTCGGTGGCTTCTTCCACCCATTTAGCCCAGGTCGGCCAAACAATGGCATTCTGATTGTCGGTTGGTGGCAACCAGGTACCAACCCGTAATTCGGTGGCAGAATGACTGACGGCGGAGGTCACCAATGCTGCGATTGCCACACCGGCCGCCGCCATATTTTTAATACTAAACATGTCGTTTTCACCCTTGCTTTTAGATTTATTTTATTTTGTCTCGTTATCACACTGTGATAAAAAGCCAAATGGGCACTACTTTATTTCGGTATTATCTCGTCAGACTCAAATACCAATTTATTAACGTTATCAACGCCAGAAAAATAATATTTTTTTATGCTGAATACTTATTTATTCTTATATGGAAATAAAATCGCTTGCCGAAGTTAACTGCCGACCCCCTGTTTTTTCACCAGTGTCAGAATGTCATAGCTGGCCACCAGCTCACCCTGCTGATTGGTCACCTGAACATCCCACGCCACGACTCCCTGAGGGTCACCCTTCGGACTTTCCTTGCCCTGATCGATTTTGCGTTTACAGGTCAGCCGCGCCTGAATCGTGTCACCGATACCGACCGGATTCACAAAGCGCAGGTTATCCAGACCGTAGTTGGCCAGCACCGGGCCAACGCCGGGGGATACAAACAGACCGGCTGCGGCCGATAACACGAAATAACCATGCGCGATACGTTGTTCGAACTGCGAATCCCGTGCTGCTAGTTCATCAAAATGCATATAAAAATGATCACCAGATAAACAACCGAAGTTGACGATATCGGCTTCGGTCACTGTGCGTCGGTGCGTCAGTAACGACTCACCAATTCTCAATTCTTCAAAATGCCGGCGGAACGGGTGTACTTCGGTCTCATAGGTTTGGCCACCACGCACGTATTCTCCGGTTACGGCAGTCAACATGGTGGGCGACCCCTGCACCGCCGCACGCTGCAAATAATGCTTTACTGCCCGGATTCCTCCCAGTTCCTCGCCACCACCGGCACGACCAGGGCCACCGTGTTTCAGCATGGGTAATGGTGAGCCGTGGCCTGTCGATTCAGTAGCTGCTTCGGCGTCGAGAATATGAACACGGCCATGCCAGCTGGCGATGGCGGGCACGATCCGGGCAGCCAGCTCCGGGCTTCGGGTAATCACTGACGACACCAGCGAACCCTTGCCACGAGCCGCCAGCTCAATTGCATGATCAATATCCCGATATGGCATCAGCGTACTGACCGGGCCAAACGCTTCAATATCGTGAGCGCCACCTTCTGCATCGGGATCACGGCACAACAGCAGGGTTGGTTCAAAGAAGGCTCCGTTACTGGCACCTTCACCTAGCGGAGAGAAATCAGCCGTACCGCCATATACCCGTTCGCAGCTAGTCATCAGGGCTTCGACCTGATGATGCACGTCGCGCTGCTGATCATGGGAAGCCAACGCTCCCATCCGTACGCCCTCAATCGCCGGGTCACCGACGCGGGTTTTAGCCAATCTGGCGATCAGTTTTTCTGTCACTGCATCCACCTTGTCCGCAGGCACCAACACCCGGCGAATGGCGGTACATTTTTGCCCGGCCTTGGTGGTCATTTCACGGACAACCTCTTTCACAAACAGATCAAATTCGGCGTCGTCCGGCGTTACGTCCGGCGCTAGAATGGCGCAATTGAGGGAGTCGGCTTCGGCGTTAAACATCACCGAGTTAGCAACCAGATTAGGCGTTACCCGCAACTTGGCCGCTGTTGCGGCTGACCCGGTGAACGTCACAATATCCTGTCCACCCAGCCGATCCAGCAAGTCGCCGGTGCGACCGATCACCAGTTGCAAGCTGCCTTCCGGTAACAAGCCCGACTGCTGCATCAGCCGTACAGCCGCTTCGGTGACATAGCTGGTCGAGGAACCCGGTTTGACAATACAGGGCATGCCGGCGAGGAAGTTAGGCGCAAATTTTTCCAACATGCCCCACACCGGGAAGTTGAAGGCGTTGATATGCACCGTAACCCCCCGACGTGGCACCAAAATGTGACCACCAGCAAAGGCTCCTGTTGGCCCCAGCGGTATCACATCGTCTTCCGGGATCAGATTGCCAGAAGGCAATTCCCGTCGGCCCAAACTGGCGTAAGCAAACAGAGTACCAGCGCCGCCTTCGATATCAATCCAGCTGTCGGCGCGAGTGGCTCCACTATGGGTGGAAATAGTGTAGAGGGTTTCCTTGTGTTCGATCAGGTACTTGCCCAACGCCCTCAAACAGGCGGCACGGCTCTGGAAATCCATCGCCAGCAGTGATTGCTGACCAGCACGACGGGCGAAGTCTAGTGACTGCTCAAAATCGATGGTCTCGGCATGAGTGTGATACACCAGCTTGCCATTGACAGCGCTGGCCAGCGGGTTGGCCGCAGTCGAACCAATCCATTGGCCCGCAATAAAACTTTGTAACGTCGGTATCTGATTCATGTCCTGACTCCTGGAAACTCCGGTTAAACAGGTGATTGAGGGTGTTCAGTCATTCTCAGACTTCGTCGAAATCCAGTACCACCTTGCGGCTGAGCGGGTACGACTGGCACGACAGTACATAGCCAGCCTTCACCTCGTACTCTTCCAGGCCAACACTGACGTCCATATCGACTTCACCCTCGATGACCTTGCATTTGCAGGTTGAGCACACCCCGGCCTTACAGGAGAACGGCAACTCGGCACCGTGCTCATTACCTGCTTCCAGCAGGTTGGTGGTGTTCTGAGCCAAATCGAAGGTTTTGCTGTGGCCATCGCGAATCACTGTAATTTCACTGATACTGGCATCCCTAGCGGCAGCTTCCGCCCGCTGTTCACGCTTGCGCTCGTTACCAGCGCTGGCAAACAGTTCAAAATGGATTTTATCGGCGGCCAGACCACACTCTTTGAGGGTACCGCGCACGGTTTCTGTCATTGCTTCCGGACCACAGATAAAAGCGGCATCCAGTGTTCTGGTATCAATCCAGCGACTGAACAAGGTGCGGCACTTGTCAGCGTCAATATGGCCGTTATACAGATCAATATCCTGCTGCTCCCGGCTAAACACATAGATCAGGTTTAACCGCCCCATCCAAGTGTTTTTCAGGTTTTCCAGCGCTTCACGGAACATCGCCGAAGAACTGGAGCGATTGCCATAAATCACAGTGATTGTGCTGTTGGGTTCCACTTCCAACGTGCTTTTTACAATCGATAGAATCGGCGTAATGCCACTGCCTGCCGCTACCAGCAGGTAGTGTCCTGCGCGTTCGGGATTCAGCTCGGTGTAGAAGCTGCCCATCGGTGGCATCACCTGTAGCTGAGCGCCCGGCTGCAACTGCTCGTTGGCAAAGGTAGAAAACAGGCCGCCGGGGACTTTCTTGACGGCAACACGGATTTCCCCATCGTTAACACCGGTACAAATCGAATAGGAACGGCGCACGTCTTCACCTTCAATCTCAGTGCGCAAGGTCAGGTACTGGCCCTGGGTAAAGCGATAGGTGTCGGCCAGCTCAGCAGGTACAGCAAAGGCCAGTGATACTGAATCTCGTGTTTCGCGACGCAAGTCGGAAACGGTTAACGAGTGAAATTGACTCATTGTGTCTCTCCAGGGCCACCGTGTTATTGGCGGTGACTCAGCTCAAATACATTTGAAATAATCAAACGGTTCCAGGCAGTCCAGGCAGCGATAAAGGGCCTTGCACGCCGTCGATCCGAATTCACTGACACGCTCGGTGTGGACACTGCCGCACTGGGGACAAGCAATCTCCGGTGCAGCGGCCAGCAAACTCAGCTTGTTGGCACTGCCTACCGGTGGCGCAACCCCATAGGCGCGCAAATTTTCTCGCCCGGTGGCAGTAATCCAGTCAGTTGTCCAGGCTGGATCCAGCTGCTGCTTCAGTACCGGTTGGTGAAACCCTGCAGTGGTCAGAGCTTCTTCAATCAGGGTTTCGATAAATTCGGTCGCTGGGCAACCGGAGTAGGTTGGCGTGACGATCACCTGCAAGTGCCCCGCTGACCAGCGTACGTCGCGCACAATGCCGAGATCGACGACATTGATCACCGGCACTTCAGGATCCATCACGTCGGCCAGCACAGACCAGGCTCGCTCAATGTCTTCAGCGCTACCGGCACGTCCCTGCCGATCACTACCAATCAGTTCAACCGCCGGGCCAACCCCTACCGTCGACAGCGGAGGCAACTCACCAGACGGCATCAGGGTACGCTCGTTGCAGGAACTGCATTTCGGCCAGCAACAGGCCCAAACTCTCGGTATGCATGCCTTCACGGCCACTCAGGTAAAACGAGGGCGCGGCTGACGGCACGGTCAGCGTCGCCTGCTCGAGCACCTGACTGACGGTTGCCAGCCATTGTTCTGCGATCAATTCCGGGGCAGCAATCACGCCAGCGGCTGCCAACCGATTTTCTACTTCGTCCCCACTCACCAGCTCAACGGTAAAACGCCAAACGACATCCAGTGCCTTGACCATCCGGTCGTGACTTTCCTCAGTACCATCGCCAAGGCGTTGTACCCAATCAGAGGAACGGCGTAGATGGTAGGTCACCTCCTTCAGAGCCTTGGCGGCAATCGCCGCGACACGTTTGTCGGACGAGGCTTTTAATGCCGTCAGTACATGGTAGTGCCAGGCGTCGTAAAAGAACTGCTTCAACATGGTGACGGCAAAATCGCCGTTTGGCTGCTCGACCAGCAATAGGTTGCGATAGGCACGTTCATCGCGGCAGAAAACCAGTTGGTCGGCAGAACGACCGTCATTCAGCAGTTCTGCAGTGAACTCCAGCCAGTTGCGAGCCTGCCCAAACAGGTCGAGACCCACGTTCATCAATGCCATTTCTTCTTCCAGCGCCGGTGCCCGGCCGCACCATTCACACAGGCGTTGCCCCTGTACTACAGCGCTGTCACCGAGGCGCAGCAGGTATTCGGTCAGATCGTCATATTGGTTCATGGCAGTGCCTCACATATGGCCGACTTCATCAGGTAGCTTGTAGAAGCTGGCATGGCGATAAACCTTGTCATCGGATGGATCGAACAAGGCTTCTTTTTCGTCGGTCGCCGACGCTGTGATCATATTGGAAGGCACAATCCACAGGCTGACGCCTTCGCTGCGACGGGTATACAAATCGCGGGCGTTTTCCAGCGCCATTTCGGTATCTGCCGCATGAACGCTGCCGACATGCTTATGGTTCAAGCCGTGTTTGCTGCGCACGAACACTTCAAAAAGAGTCCACTCAGACATAGTTTTAATCTCCGGTATCAATCAGGCAGCTGCCCGTTGTTTTTTCTTATTCGCGTGTGCAACCGCTGCCCGGCGAACCCAGGTACCGTCGCTGATGGCATTCCGGCGAGTTTCAAGACGCTCGCGATTACAGGGGCCATTGCCTTTGATGACGTCAAAAAATTCGCCCCACTGAATCTCGCCAAAATCGTAGTGGCCCCGCTCTGCGTTCCACTTGAGGTCGGGATCGGGGGCGCTACAGCCGAGAATTTCCAGCTGCGGCACGGTCTGATCGATAAAGCGCTGACGCAATTCATCGTTGGTGTGACGCTTGATTTTCCAGGCCATGGATTGCGCACTGTTGGGTGAGTCGGCATCACTAGGACCAAACATCATCAAGGCTGGCCACCACAGACGATTGATAGCGTCTTGCACCATTGCTTTCTGGGCGTCATTTCCCTGTCGCATCATGGTCAGCAGAATTTCGTAACCCTGACGCTGGTGAAAACTTTCTTCTTTGCAAATACGGATCATGGCGCGGGAATACGGGCCGTAAGACGTGCGCTGCAATACCACCTGATTCACGATGGCAGCACCGTCGACCAACCAGCCAACAGCACCCATATCCGCCCAGTTCAAGGTCGGATAGTTGAAGATAGAGGAATATTTGGCCCGGCCACTGTGCAGTTTTTCAACTTCTTCATCGCGATCAGCACCGAGGGTCTCCATAGCGCTGTACAGATACAGCCCATGACCCGCTTCATCCTGAATCTTCGCCATCAGCTGCAGTTTGCGTTTTAAAGTCGGAGCACGAGTGACCCAATTGCCTTCTGGCAGCATGCCGACAATTTCCGAGTGGGCATGCTGGGACACCTGACGAATCAGGGTCTTGCGATAGGCGTCCGGCATCCAGTTTTTGGGCTCAATCTTGATTTCCGCGTCAATCTTTTCCTGAAAGACGCGCTCTTCCGGGGACATGTCGTCCAGAGCTTTAACTTGCTTGATCCCTGTCTCAACCATTTGTGCGTACATGAATCTCTCTCCGGTAGTACTGGGCAGCCGCTGCTGCCGTTGAATTCAATAATGATACTGAAATTAAAATAAAATAAAATAAAATGTATCACTTATAAGGCGTAACTATCCGATTCCAGATGCATTGGCCTGGATTGACCAAACCGCCGTCAGGAGGCTCTGGCCAGGCAGTGCGTTGTTCGTTAGCCCTGATACCGTTTGTCGAACACCCGCTGGGCCTTTCCCTCTGATCGGGCAATAGTGCCACAACCACGTACATCAACAGCCACGCTGATACCCACTGATGACTTCACGTGGTGTTTCAGTTCCTGCACCAAACGCTGGGTCTGTGCCTCATCCAAATGGTGGAATTCTGGCCGCAGCTCTACGTGCACTTCCATGCTATCCATGTTGCCTTTTCGATACAGGTGTATCTCATATATTTCTGAAAACTGTGGAACTTTAACCACCTCTTCTTCGATCTGGGTGGGAAAGACGTTAACACCACGAATAATCATCATGTCATCGCTACGACCGGTAATCTTGTCGATCCGGCGCATCCGACGAGCACTGCCAGGCAACAATCGGGTCAGGTCTCGGGTGCGATAGCGAATCATAGGTAAGGCTTCCTTGCTGAGGGTGGTAAACACCAGCTCGCCCATCTCACCATCCGCTAGCACTGCACCGGTGACCGGGTTAATGATTTCCGGATAGAAGTGATCTTCCCAAACGGTCGGGCCATCTTTGGTTTCGGCACACTCCATCGCCACGCCTGGCCCCATGATTTCCGATAAGCCATAGATATCCAGCGCCTGAATGCCCAGCCGCTGCTCCACTGAACGACGTAGCTCATCGGTCCATGGCTCGGCACCAAAAATACCCAACCGTAAGGACAGCTCATCTGGAGTAATGCCCTGACGCTCCATTTCATCGGCAATATTGAGCATATAGGAAGGGGTAACCATGATGATGTCAGGCTGGAAGTCACGAATCAGGCGTACCTGTTTTTCGGTTTGGCCACCAGACATGGGAATCACACTACAACCCAGGCGTTCAGCCCCGTAATGCGCGCCCAGTCCACCGGTAAACAACCCATAACCATAGGAAATATGCACCTTGTCACCACGATGACCACCTGCCGCCCGAATGGAGCGAGCAACGATATTGGCCCAAGTATCAATGTCATTCTGGGTATACCCCACCACAGTCGGCTGGCCAGTGGTGCCACTGGAGGCATGCAAACGCACGATGTCGTCCATCGAGGTGGCGAACATGCCATACGGGTAGTTGTCACGCAGGTCGGACTTGGTGGTAAAAGGCAGTTTGGCCAGATCATCCAGCGACTGAATGTCTTCCGGATGAATACCGACTGCATCAAAACGCTGTCGATACAGCGGCACGTTATGGTAGGCGTGGCCAACACTCCATTTCAGCCGCTGCAGCTGATGGGCACGTAACTCATCTATGCTGGCGGTTTCCATCGGATCGAGCTGATCCGGCTTGAACTGGTCTCGAATATTCATGCTGAGTCTCTCTATCTCTCTTTTATTGTTGTTTTGATAAGGCAATGAATACCTTGTCAGGTGTTCTGCAGCACCCGCTGTGCGCTGGCTGTTTGCTATTTGTCGCAGGCGCTCTTTTTATGCTTGTCGGCTGACAAGGGCCGTCTGGTCAGTGCCGACCCCCAGTCAGATCAGTCATCTAGTCGCTCAATCACCATGGCAATCCCTTGGCCAACACCGATACACATGGTACAGAGGGCATAGCGACCACCGGTACGTTGCAACTGATGCATAGCGGTCATTACCAGGCGAGCACCACTAGCTCCCAGCGGATGACCGAGCGCGATGGCGCCGCCGTTCGGATTAACGTGGGTCGCATCATCCGCCAGGCCCAGCTCACGCAGTACCGCCAACCCTTGAGAGGCGAACGCTTCGTTGAGTTCGATCACATCCATCTGCGCCAGCGTCAGACCTGCTTTAGCCAGCACTTTTCGGGTTGCCAGTGCCGGGCCAAAGCCCATGATGCGTGGTTCCAGACCAGCGGTAGCCATCGCCACAATACGCGCTTTGGGTATCAGGCCGTTTTTCTCTGCAGCGGCTCTGGAAGCAATCAATAGCGCGCAAGCACCGTCGTTCACGCCGGATGCATTGCCGGCCGTGACTGAGCCGCCTTCACGGAAGGGCGCTTTCAGTTTGGCCAGCCCTTCCAATGTGGTGGATGCTCGCGGATGCTCATCGATATCCACCACAATGTCTTCACCCTTGCGTTGCGGGATCACCACCGGGCAAATTTCTTCGTTGAACAAGCCTGCGTCCATTGCAGCGGCCGTTTTCTGCTGACTGCGGTAGGCAAACAGATCTTGATCTGCACGGGATATGTTGAAATCTTCAGCGACGTTTTCGGCGGTTTCCGGCATCGATTCCACGCCGTATTGCGTTTTAATTTTCTGATTAATAAAACGCCAGCCAATGGTGGTGTCGTACAAACCGTTCGGCGTGCGACTAAAGGCGGATTCGGCCTTGCCCATCACAAAAGGGGCGCGAGACATGGATTCACAACCACCCGCGATCATCAGTTCAGTTTCTCCAGACTTGATCGCCCGCGCTGCAAGACCAATGGCATCCATACCAGAACCGCAGAGGCGATTGACTGTCGTGCCCGGTACCGAGACTGGTAAACCGGCCAGCAATGCCGACATGCGCGCAACGTTGCGATTGTCTTCACCCGCCTGGTTAGCATTGCCATAAATCACATCATCGACCGATGCCCAGTCGACATCGGGGTTACGCGCCATCAGCGCCTTCAGTGGAATAGCACCCAGATCATCGGCACGCACCGGGGCCAGAGCGCCGCCGTAACGGCCAAAAGGGGTGCGGATGGCGTCGCAAATATAGGCATCAGTCATTGTGATTCTCCTGGGTCGGTGGTTTGAGGTGAGTGTTCGGCTCCAGAATCTGGCCACGCACCCGGTAGGATTTGCCATGAAACAAGGCAATCAGGTGACCATCCTGGTTATGAATTTCGACATCGTAGTTACCGGTCCGACCACTGCGGCTGCGCTCAACTGCCGTTGCCGTAAGCACATCGCCACCGCGACCCGGCGCGACATAATCGATGGCACAACCGATTGCGACGGTGGGCTCGTTGTAGGTATTGCAGGCGAAGGCGAACGCAGAGTCCGCCAGCGTAAACAGATAACCACCGTGACAAGTCTGATGGCCCTGCAACATAAAATCGGCCACCGTCATCGCTACCGTGGATTGGCCCGGTGACGAATGCAGCAGCTCGATGCCCAGGTGCTGTGTCGCGCTATCACGGCGATACAACTCGTTGGCACAAGCCACCGCCAGTTCGTCGGCATTCATCGTTTGCAGGTGCGATTGATCAGTCATGGAAACGACCTCCCTGCAGTGCCAGACGGCGAATCAGCAAGGAAGGACGATAACGATCCTCGCCGTAAACCGCCTGCAAATAAGTCAACAGCTGGTCGACTTTGGCAAGGCCGATCTGATCGGCCCACCGCAACGGCCCACGAGGATAATTCACCCCAAAACACATGGCGGTATCGACGCCGATTGCATCGCCAACGCCCTGCAATACGGCATCCGCGCCTTCATTCGCCAACATGCAAACCGTTCGCATCACCGCCAATCCCGGAACATCGGTCAGTTCACTGACCTGAATCCCGGCCTGAGCCAAGCAGTCCACGACTTGCTGAACTGCGTCTGTCGATGTGTTGTGAGCACGGCTAATGGCCAGCCGGGATGCTTGGTTGTAGTCCAGCGCCAAATCAATCAGCACCAGGTTAGTGAGACCCTCTTCCAGCGCCCGCTGACAGGCCAGGCGCCCGTCAGTCAAAGCGACGGTGGCGGTTCCGATGCGTAACACCCCGGCATCGGATGCGGACTCCTGATCCACCGAGATACCGGCTTGCGCCAGCCGTTGCACCAATACCGACAGCAAACCGACATCACCAAGTGCCACACAACCGGATGGAGTATCAGAACTGACCGTCACGGTAAGGGCTAACGGTTGCTCAGTAGCCTCACCGTAGTGATAAAAACCGCGACTGGCCTTGCGGCCCAGATAGCCAGCATCGACCAGCTCTTTCTGGATCAGTGAGGGCTGGAAACGGAAGTCGCCGTAATAGGCAGTAAAAACAGAGCAAGTCACCGCGTAGTTAACGTCATGACCGATCAGGTCGGTCAGTTCAAATGCTCCCATACGAAAACCGCCAGCGTCGCGCATCAAGGCATCCAACGTGGCGCAATCACTGGCCTGTTCCTGCAGCAGACGCAGGCTTTCGGCATAAAACGGACGTGCCACTCGATTCACAATGAAGCCCGGTGTGGAGCGGGTGTGCACCGGCTTTTTGCCCCAGTTCAGAGCAGTGTCGTACACGGTGCTGGCGGCATTGGAATCCGTTGCCAGGCCAGACACCACCTCCACCAGCTTCATGATCGGAGCCGGATTAAAGAAGTGCATACCAACGATACGGCCCGGATACCGGCGGCCGGCGGCCAGACTGGTGATGGATAACGACGAGGTATTGCTGGCCAGAATGCAATCATCAGAGCAAACGTCTTCCAGTGTTGCCAATACGCTGCGCTTGACGTCGAGGTTTTCAATAATGGCCTCGATCACCAGCTTGGCATCCACCAATGCTTCAATGTCATCAACCGGCGTGATACGAGACAGTACCGCGTCACGCTGTTCAGCCGTGAGCTTGCCACGAGCAACCAATTTGTTCAGCTGAGCAGCCATCGTGTCAATGGCTTGGGCAGCAGCGCCTTCGCGATTGTCATACAGCTTCACCGGGTGACCGGCCTGGGCCGCTACCTGAGCGATGCCCGCCCCCATCGCACCGGCACCAATGACGGCAACCAGAGTGTCGATACTCAATGTATGCGTCTGTTCTGGCATCATTCAGCGCCCCTTGAATTCAGGTGTGCGTTTTTCCATAAAGGCTTTTACGCCTTCGCGGTAGTCGGCGGTACGACCGGCCAGGCGTTGCAGATCTCTCTCCAGCGTCATCTGCTCCTCGAAGCTGTTGCTGACGCTGCTGTTCAAGGCACGCTTGATTAGCGCCAAACCTTGCGTCGGTTGAGTCGCTAATTGCTTCGCCAGTGTCAGGGCTTCGTTATGCAGGGCTTCGTCATCCACCACCCGATAGATCATGCCCCAGTCATACGCTTGCTCAGCTGTGACAGGGGTTCCCAGCAAGGCCATATGTTTGGCACGGGCCATGCCGACCAAGCGAGGCAGAAACCAGCTACCACCAGAATCCGGCACCAGACCAATTTTGCAGAACGCCTGAATAAACTTGGCGGAGCGAGCCGCCAGCACCAGATCACAGGCCAAAGGAATATTCGCGCCAGCACCGGCTGCGACACCATTGACCGCACAGATCACCGGCATCGGCAAGTCTTGCAGGGTCTTGATCAATGGGTTGTAAAAGCGTTCGATCGACAACCCCAGATCCGGTGAATTGGCATTAGGGTCAACATTGCGGTCAGATAAATCCTGACCGGCACAAAAACCGCGGCCCTCTGCCGTCAGCAGCAAGGCGCGGACTTCCGGATTGCCGGCAGTCGCTTTCAGGGCCTCTTTGACTTCAAGGTGCATGGCTTCGTTAAAGCTGTTCAACGCCTTGGGACGGTTCAAACTGAGGATGGCAACGCCGTCCTCAACGGAATACAGAATATACTCGAGGTTCATGGGCATATTGCTCCTGGAGATCAGAATGGGTTGCCAGCACTACTGGCCGTTAAATTCGGGTTTGCGCTTTTCCTGAAAAGCGGCAATGCCTTCCTTGCGGTCGGCGGTGCCAGCCAGAACAGTAAAGGCATGGCGCTCGAAACGGAGACCAGAGGCGAGATCGGTATCCATACCTTTGAGCACCGATTCTTTGGCCAGGCGCACTGCCAGCGGTGCCTTACAGGCAATACTGGCAGCAACAGCCAACGCCCGCTCAACAGTCAATTCCGGTTGGGTAATCTCGCTTACCAGACCGGATTGCTGAGCTTGTCGAGCAGTGATCGGCTCGCCAGTCAGTACCATCTGCATTGCCATCGACTTGCCCACCGCCCGCAATAATCGCTGCGTGCCCCCAGCACCGGGCATGATGCCAAGGTTGATTTCCGGTTGTCCGAAGCGCGCGTCTGCGCCAGCAAGAATAATATCGGCGTGCATCGCCAACTCGCAGCCACCGCCCAAACAAACGCCATTTACGGCGGCAACCAGCGGCTTGGGAAAACGGCTAATCCGCTGCCAGTGCTGCTGGCGGGGGTCATTCAGAATACCGACCAAATCGCGCTCGGCCATTTCCTTGATATCGGCTCCGGCAGCAAAGGCCTTGCGGTTGCCAGTGAGAACCAGCACTCGAATGTCGTCCTCGGCTTCTGCCAGATCCATGACCACCGACAACTCACCCAGCATGGCGGTGGTCAGGGCATTGAGTGCCGCAGGGCGATTCAGCTCAATCAGCTGAACCCCTGCACTGACCTTATGTACGACCAGTGTTGCGTAGCGTTTTGTCATCTGAGTAACCTGTCCGATTTTGTTTTTATAGCGTTTCGGCAATGACTTAAGGCGCAGACGTCTTCGTTCCCACTCGTTCCGGCACCCTGACGGCACCAGCCTTGAATCAAGGAGCGGACTCGTTTGATCTGCATCAACAGTTATCAATGCTGCCCAAAATTAAGATACAAAACAATAATTTATTTTTTGATTTTCGTATCTTATTTTCATTTTGCATGAAAAAACCCTCTGAAAAATCAATAGACGCGAGCATTTCTCGATTAAAAAACAATATTTTTCAAATAGATAGAAAATAAAATGGATTCAAATACATCATTTCGAGACAATCTAAACAACACCAACAGATGCCGTTTCAATCAACAACGACCTATGATTTGATACATTAAATAATAAATAATAGATATTTTAGTGTCTTTAAAACAAAAATACTCATTAATGGAGTTGTTATGTCGTCTGATGCCATGACGAACAGCCAGGCCACGCTCTGGTTTTCCCGCCACTCACCTTTGCTGGATCAGGCCGTTAGTGCGATTCATCAGCGCGGTTACTGGGCTCCTTTCCCGGAACATCCCAAAGCGTACCCGGCGGAGTCATTGGCCAGCGCGGCAGCAGAATTCCAGACCTTGCTAGGACAGCCGTTTGAGCTGCAAGGAGTAGGGGAGATTGGACGAGCGGGTGAGGAGCAGTCACCCTACGGCTTCGCCCTTGGCATCCACTATCCGCAGTACGACCCGGATACGTTACTGGAAACCCAGCAATCACTGATTGGTGGCTGGCGCGATGCAGGGCCACAAACCAGGGTGGCGGTCGCTCTGGAGGCCATTCACCGGTTAAATGCACTCAGTCCGCTGATGGCTCAGGCGGTACAACACACCACTGGACAATCTGCCAATATGGCTTTCCAAGCCGGCGGCCCCCACGCCCAGGACCGGGCAGTAGAAGCCGTTGCCTACAGCTGGGATGCCATGGCGGAGATACCGCAATCCGTATTGTGGCGAAAACCCATGGGCAAACGTGGTCAACTGTCATTGACTAAACGTTGGCATATCGTGCCTCGGGGAATATCACTCAGCATCGCCTGTTGCACCTTCCCGACCTGGAATACCTACCCCGGATTATTTGCCAGCCTGGTGACGGGCAATCCGGTGGTCATCAAACCCCACCCGGATTCGATTCTGCCGCTGGCACTGACCGTCAAGGTGCTACAGGAGGTACTCACCGAAGCCGGATACGATCCACGCCTAGTGATGCTCGCGGTCGACACTCGGCCTGCCCCGCTGGCGGCCCGACTGGCAACCGACCCACGGGTGCGGCTGATCGATTTCACCGGTTCCAGCCACTTTGGCAACTGGCTGGAACAGCACGCTCACCAGGCGGAAGTGTTTACCGAAAAAGCCGGGCTCAACACCGTGATTATTGACAGCATGGCGGACATCACTGCAGTTGCTGGTAATCTCGGTTTCTCACTCAGTCTCTACTCCGGGCAAATGTGTACCTCTCCCCAAGTCATTTATATTCCTGCTAGTGGCGTGATGGTAGGAGGTGAATGCTGGTCATTTGAGCAAGTAGCTGATGCACTGGTCAGCAGTATTGCCCAGTGGACCGCCGATCCAGCCCAGGCGTGCGGCTTCCTCGGCGCAATTCAAAGTGAAGGCACCTTAGTCAGAATTCAGCAATGCCGGGAGGCGATCACAGGCCGGGGCAGCGTATTACTCGATAGCAAGAGTCTGATTCATCCAGATTTTCCCTCAGCCCGCGTGCAGACGCCACTGCTGCTCGCACTGGCAAGCCAGGATCAGGATCTGTATGGCAAAGAACAGTTTGGCCCGATTGCGTATCTGGTTCGTACCCACGGCACCGCAGAATCCCTGTCACTGACACGCCAGACCTTGTTAGCTCAAGGCGCGATTGCACTGGCTATCTACACCACCCGCGACGATGTGCTGGCGCAGGCAGAAAATCTGGCTCAGGACGTCGCAGTCTCGTTATCCATCAATCTGGATGGCAGTTTTTATATGAACCAGTCCGCCACATTCAGTGACTTTCATGGCACTGGTGGCAACCCGGCAGCCAACACTTCTCTCACCGATAGAGGGTTTATCAGTCGCCGCTTTGTAGTGGTACAAAGCCGTCGTCCAGCGACCGCCGCCACTGACTGATCAGGAGAGATTTATATGCCTTGTTACAAAATCGATGGCGTGACACCAGTGGTTCATCCCAGTGCCTATGTCCATCCAACTGCCGTCCTGATTGGCGATGTGATCATCGGAGCACAATGCTACGTTGGCCCGGCCGCCTGTCTGCGTGGTGATTTCGGCCGCATCATTATGGAAGAAGGTGCCAACATCCAGGATACCTGTGTGGTGCACGGCTTCCCGCAAAGCAGCACAATTATTCGTCGCCATGGCCATATCGGCCACGGCGCAGTGCTGCACGGCTGCATTATTGGTGAAGATACCCTGATTGGCATGAATGCCGTGGTGATGGATGGTGCCGATATAGGTGCCGAGTCAATCGTCTCGGCCTCCTCCTTCATCAAAAACCGTTTTACCTGTCCCCCGCGCTCCATGGTGATGGGCACGCCCGGTGTTATCAAACGTCAAGTCACGGATGATGAGCTACGCTGGAAACAGCTCGGCACGCAACAATATATCGAGCTGTCGCGTCGCTGCCTGAACAGCCTGGTAGAGTGCTTGCCACTGAATGCCGAAGAGCCGGATCGCCAGAGTTTCGTTGATACCGGCCACCGGCCAAAAATATAACCCAGCCCGTTCGCTGCTGTTCAGTTGGATAATAGATGCCAGCCTTCCGGGCTGGTAATCTTGACTGCTGTCGCGCTACTACCATGAAGGCAGTCGCTGCAAACCCCCGACAGGTTATGCAGAATTTGCCAGGCACCGAGCTGTAAACATGGCCCCCAGATACCCATATAGTGCTCATAGACCGCGCCCAGTTCTTGTCTAATTGTACTCGCTGCTGCGCGGAAACACCTTTGGAGGCCCTGTTAAACTGCCAGGTGCTGCTCCCGCTCTTCGACCGGAATTTCTTGAATATGAAGTCACTGAACACATTGGACGCGGTGATCAAGCGCTTCCAGAACCAAACCCCTATTCGTGCCACCTCTCTGGTGATCACGATTTATGGCGATGCCATTGAACCACACGGGGGGACCGTCTGGCTGGGCAGCCTGATCAAACTGCTAGAGCCAATCGGGATCAACGAACGCCTGATGCGAACCACTATTTTTCGTCTAACTCAGGACGGCTGGCTAATGAGTGACAAGGTGGGCCGACGTAGCTACTACAGCCTTACTGGGCCGGGCCGACGTAAGTTCGAACAAGCGTTTCGCCGCGTTTACAGTGCAAAGTCTGCCGCCTGGGACGGCTCCTGGTCACTGATTCTCATCCAGCAGCTCAGCCCTGAACAGCGCAAGCAATTGCTGGATGAACTCGAATGGCAGGGATTTGGTGTGCTATCACCTGGTTTACTTGGCAGCCCCCGAGCTAACCCTGCAGAAGTCAACTCCGCGCTCTCGTCGCTGGGGGTCAGCGACAGGGTAGTGCTGTTTAATACCTCTGCTCGGGAAGAGCTCGCAGGGAAACCAATCCGAATGCTGGTGCGCGACAGCTGGGGCCTGCCTGATATGGGAGCCCGCTATCAAGACTTTATCGACCTGTTCCGGCCAATGTGGCAGGAATTGAACGACAACAAGGGGCGGGATCAACAGGCCTGCTTTTTGGCGCGCATACTGCTGATTCATGAATACCGTAAACTGGTATTGCGTGACCCCCTGTTACCCGAAGAATTGCTGCCCGGAGACTGGGAAGGCCGCGCAGCCAGGCAACTGTGCCGCAATATTTATCGCAGCCTGACCCCCTATGCCGAGCAATGGATTGCCGAACAACTGGAGACCGCCGAAGGGCCATTGCCAGCAGCATCGGCCACCTTCTACCGGCGTTTTGATGGTCTGGAGAAATATTCTGCCCAAGAGTTGGCGGATTAGTAGCTCAACCGTTTATTTATGCCGCGCCAACAACCGATAGCTCTCCATCCGGTCGTAATGACTGTGCGTCACGGTGACCAGGGCAAATTCCTGGCAGTCAAACGTCTGGCTCAGTTGTTCCATCTCGGCCAGACACTGATCCGCAGTACCGACGGTATAGCCACTGAGAATATGGTCGTAGTCGGCCTGCGCAGACGGCGACATTTGCCGGTAGCGATCCTGCACCTGCTCGGGTGTCAGGAAATTTTCCGGCGTGCCTTGCTGTGCTGTCATTTTACGATAGACCGCCGTACCAGCCCGAAGCTTTGCCTCTGCTTCCGTCTCGGCACAGATACAGGCAATGCCGAGCAGTTTGTTGGGTTGGCGCTGATGACCGGCTTTTTGCCACGCTTGCTGCCAGCCTTCAAAAATCGACGGGTGACAGTGATCCGGGGCAATAAATCGCGCCAATGCCAGGTCGTAACCCAGCTTGCCAGCCAGTCCGGCACTGCCGCCACTGGAACCCAGCATCCAGCGCTCAGGGGTTGGCTCGTTGTCTGGCATCACACTGAGGCTGTGAAACGGGTTATTGGCTGGCACGGTGCCGTCCAGAAACTGCCCCAACAGCTGCGCTTGCTGCTCATAGGCATCACCATGTAACGGGCGATAGGGATAGGCCAGTGCCGCTGAACTTAAACCGGAACCACCTGGTGCCCGTCCGACGCCGAGGTCAATGCGGTCAGGATACAGGGTGGCGAGCATGCGGAAGCACTCTGCCACTTTTAACGGGCTGTAATGACTCAGCATCACGCCACCACTGCCAACACGGATACGGCGCGTCTGGGCTGCAATGGTCGCAACCAGTATTTCCGGGCAGGGGTTGGCAAAGTGAATGCTGTCGTGATGTTCGGCCACCCAATAACGGTGGTAACCCAGTTCATCGCACATCCGTGCCAGTTCGAGGGTGAGCTCCGGTGCTTCCCTGCGGCTATGGGAACCGTGAACCGGTGACTGATCGACAACCGAGAGTTTGATATTCATTCGAGATCCTGTGTAAAGCGTGTCTGTGCTGGGCTTGCCAATGTGGATGGCGGACAGCCGTCTGGCTAAATGATACCCATACCGACGTGCCAGAGGGACTGCGCGAGGTCATCCAGACGGAATAATGTAATCCTGTTTTCAGGATATCAACACCAACAGCGGCAGCCGACGCTGGTCTTGAATACATCAAAATAGGCCAAGTGCGATAAAAAATACACCCCAAAAATCGGTAAAAACGGCAGTGGATATGGAATAAATGAGCCTTGTGAGGTGACGTTTAACCCAGATAAGTGCAGCAGTCGTGGTGCTTTTATATGCCTGCCACCCAAGAGCCTACCGGTTTATCACTCAAAACCAGGCATTTGGAAGCCCGTTTCCGAGAGTTATAAAGGGCCATTTTTGGGTGATATAAATCCCGTTTCATTCGCAGGAATACAGGCTGTTTTTTATACCGTCAATTCGACTATGGGTATCAATCGGGGTAAAGTGAAATAATAACAATAAAAGAGAATTCGCATGTTACACAGCGTACTCAATAATTCAGCCGTCTGTATCAACACCACACCGGATGAGGTATCCAACCATGTCAACAAACATGTGGGGCGTCATCGTCTGGAGCTGATGGGACCAGAAATCTCGCGTTCGCAACTGTCGTTGTGCCAGTTTTCCGACCTGTCACTGTCGCGTATCTGTTATGGCAACAAGGTTCGCGTGGCCTGTCCTGACCTTGAAGATATTTATCACTTTCAGATTGTTATGCGCGGTGAATGTCAGTGGCGCTTTTCCGATACCGATCTGGTATTAACCAGCGGTCAGGCGCTGATGATGAATCCGGGTGAAAAAATCGATCTTCTTTACAGCGATGATTGTGAAAAGCTGATCGTTAAAATCCCTCGGGAAGTCATTAATAACACCTGTGTCGAATTTGCCGGGCGGTTGCCAAAAAGTGGCATTCTGTTTGAACGTAAAGTACGGGATATTCGCCAGTCGCAATCTTTTTTATCCTGTATTGAAGCGGTGTTTTATGAAGCCAGCGAAGAATCCGAACTCAGTCTGAATGGAATATCCTCCAGCTACCGCGACCTGCTGGTGCAGAAGCTGCTGAACACTTTTCAAAGTAATCTGATGGATGTGATGCCCCCCACCACCCCGGAAGATAAAACCATACAACGGGTGCTTGGCTATATTGATACCAATATCAAGGAAAACCTGACCGTCGAAGAGTTATCGGCCGTCGCGGGTATCAGTGTGCGCAAGCTGTATTCCCTGTTTGCCAATGGTTTGTCGACCACTCCCAAACGTTACATCAAACAGGCCAAGCTGCTCGCCATCCATCGCGAGTTGAAAAGCAATCGGGCGATTCGGAACGTTACCGAAGCGGCCATGGATTATTCGGTAACTCACCTGGGGCGTTTTTCTTCCGAGTACAAGGACACTTTTGGTGAGCTGCCGTCGGTGACCTTAAAGGCGCGTTAGACCTGCTGCCTTTTATCCAACGCACCAACAGCCCTTGACCATTTTCAAATTACTCGCCAATTTACTTGCGAGACCTGTCTGTGAGAGCGGGATGCTGCGCTTGCTGCACCCCGCCACTCACATTTAATTTAAACACTCAGATGGGTTTCCACCGTTTCCAGATCACTCAGTAACTCTGCCGTATCACCGTCAAAGACCACCTGCCCCTTCACCAGTACAACGTGCCGATCACACAAGTTTTTCAAGACCTGGATGTTTTTGTCAACGATCAGAGTAGACATGCCGCTGTCTTTGATATGAGCAATCACCTCCCAGATTTCCTTGCGGATCAGTGGTGCCAGCCCTTCGGTGGCCTCGTCCAGAATCAGCAAATCCGGGTTGGTCAGTAACGCCCGTCCGATCGCCAGCATTTGTTGCTCACCACCAGACAACTGGGTGCCCAGGTTGGTCAGGCGTTCAGCCAGCCGGGGAAAGGTTTCCAGTACCCGGTCGTAATGCCATTCTTGCTGACCATTGGTGCCTGGCCGGGCAGCCAACTGCAAATGCTCTTTCACGCTCAGGTTATGGAACATACCACGGCCTTCTGGCACATAGGCAATGCCCTGGCGCATGCGCTTCCAGGTCGGCAGTGTACTCAGGTCGGAGCCATTAAACAGCACCTCGCCACCGCGAGGAGTGACCAGCCCGAGCACAGATTTCAGTGTGGTGGTTTTGCCCATGCCATTACGTCCCATCAGGCTCATCGCCTGCCCGGCTTCGAGGGTAAAATCGACGCCGTGTAAAATGTGGCTTTCACCGTAAAAGGTGTGCAAGCCACGAACAGTCAGTAGTTGTGTCATCAGATTACCTCGTCGCCCTGGCCCAGATATGCCTCTTTTACCCGCACATCATGGCGGACTTCCTCGACCGTGCCGGTCACCAGATGCTGGCCGTTCACCATCACGGTCAGCTGATCCGACAGCTCGAAGACGGCATCCATATCGTGTTCTACCAGTACAATGCAGTAGTCTGTTTTCAGGGTTTGTAGCAGCTCGATAATCAGCCGGGATTCTTCATGACCCATCCCTGCCATCGGTTCATCCAGCAGTAATACCGATGGCGCAGTGGCCAGCACCATGGCGATTTCCAGCTGCCGCTGCTCGCCGTAACTGATTTGCGCCGCGACGGTATCACGACGGTGACCCAGGCCGACTCTGACCAACGCCTCATCTGCCATCTCGATCAGCAGCTTGTCGCGATTGCGCCTGGCAAAGATATTGAAGCTGCCACCGGTGCGACGCTGAGCCGCCACGCAGCAGTTTTCCAGGCAGGTCGCCTGTGGATAGATATTGGTTTTTTGAAACCCACGGCCGATGCCCCGACGCACAAATTCATAGGCACGAATATCTTCAATGGCATCACCCTGATGCAGAATTCGACCACTGGTGGGCTTATAGGCACCACAGAGCATATTCAGCAAAGTGCTCTTGCCCGCACCGTTGGGGCCAACAATGCCGTGTAATGACTTGTCATGAAAAGCCAGATTCATATTGTCGAGCGCTTTCAGGCCGCCCCAGTATTTACACAAACCTTCGGTTTGCAGCACGATATCCTGACTCATTTGCGACGCTCCACCAGGTTCTCGATAAAGCCGGCAATACCGGATTTGAACGCCATCACCATAGCGATAATCATTAAGCCCATCGGCAACAGCCAGTGCTCGGTCATATGCTCAAAGATATAACGCAAGCCTTCGTACACCGCTGTCCCCAGAATCGCACCGTAAATACTGCCCATCCCGCCCAAAATCGACATCACCAGCGCCGACCCTGAGGTTTGCCAGGACATCATCGACGGATTGACGTAGCCGTATTGCAACGCAAACAGATAGCCTGCGTACGACGCCAGCGCCGACGCCATAACGTAGCTGATCAGCCGAAACAGAAACACGTTGTAACCCAGCGCCGTGGTGCGATCGGGATTGTTTTTGACCGCATCCATAATGCGACCGAAGCGCGATGCCAGCACCAGCTTCCAGAATGCCATGCAGTTGAATAACGACAGCAAACAGAAGTAGTAAAAATGAATCGGATCATCGAGGTCAAAAAACGCCAGGCCGAACAGACTGGTATCCGGTTTCACCAGAATAAACAGACCGTCGTTGCCGCCAAAACGGATGGAGTCAGAGAAAAAGTAGAAGCACATCTGGGCAATCGCCAGCGTAATCATAATCATATAGATACCGCTGGTACGCAGCACAATCACCCCGACCACCAGCGCAATCGCCGCCGCCAGCACACAGATATAAAAGGTATACACCCAGAAGTTCACGGCCTCGTATTCCGGCGCAATCATAAAAAACAGATAACCGCCCAGGCCATAAAACATCGAATGGCCCAGAGTGATCATGCCGCAGCGGCCAACCAGATAATCCAGCGACATCACAAAGATGGCGAAAATCAGCACCGTGGTCAGCTTGTTGACATAGAAGACGTTCTGCTCCAGAAATAATGGCAGCAGCAACGCCAGCGGAAAGAACAGCCAGACGAACAGCTGTTCGGTTTTATTGGTAAAAAACATCGCGAAATACCGCCCTTAGTTGGAAAACAGGCCTTGCGGCCTGATCAGCAGAATCACCGCCATCAGGATATAAACCACCATCGACGACACGCCGGGAAACAGCACCGAGGCAAAGGTATCGACAATGCCCACCATCAGCGCCGCCACAAAGGCTCCTTTGATCGACCCCATGCCACCAATCACCACCACCACAAAACAGGTAATCAGCACGTGCTCACCCATACCGGGCACAATCGACGCGATAGGTGCAGAAATCACCCCGGCCAGCGCCGCCAGCATCACCCCGGCACCAAAGACGATGGTATAGAGACGGTTGATATCCACGCCCAGGCACTCGACCATCTCGCGGTTGGATTCACCGGCACGGATCAACATCCCCAGCCGGGTGCGGTTGATCACCAGATACAGGGTGGCCGCCAGCACCAGACAGAGCACGGCAACAAACAGCCGATAGATGGGATACTCCACCAGCTCGGTGAGCCGGATTGAACCACCCAATAACTCAGGCACATCCACCCCGAGAGAGTCATTCCCCCAGAGCAGACTCTGCAGTGCATTAAACACAAAAATCATACCGATCGTTAACAACACCTGATCAAGGTGGTTACGCTTGTACAGACGGCAGATCAGTGTCTTTTCAATGACGACACCCAGCGCCAGCGCAACCGCCGCCGACAACAACGCACCCAGCAAAAAGCTGTCGGTATGTTGGGTGAAATACCAGGCCAGGTAAGCCCCGACCATATACATCGAGCCGTGGGCCAGGTTGAGAATTCCCATCACCCCGAACACCAACGTCAGCCCTGATGCAATCAGAAACAGCAGCAAGCCGTACTGCACACCATTCAGCAGCTGCACAAGAAATATTGCGAAATCCATAAAAGCGATCGCCTTGAAGAGTCATTCAGAAACTCCACCAGCTGCACCCGCCTCGCAACACACGAGCGGTACAACCAGCGGAGGATGATCAGTTACTGCTTGCAACCGCGAGCGGGGTCTTCCAATGCCTTGGCGGCAATACCGGACACCTTGTTAACGCCATTTTCAACCGTACGGAGGTAAATGGTCTGAATCGGATTATGGGCTTTAGAGAAGTGGAACTCGCCACGGGGGCTGGGAATCACTGCCGCTTCCATTACCCGGATCAGGGCATCACGGTCACTGATATTGCCGTTCAACTGGTCAACCGCCTGGGCGATCAGCAAACCGGTATCAAAACCCTGCACGCCGTACAAGTCAGCGTCTTTGCCAAACTCGGCTTTGTACGCAGCACGGAAAGCGTGGTTCGCCGGATTATCCAGCTCGTCGGCATAATGCAAACCCGTGACAATCCCTTCAGCAGCATCACCCTGAGCGGCCAACGTGCCTTCGGTCAGGAAACCGGAACCCAACAGCGGAATCTTGCCGCTCAGACCCATGGCATCGTAGTCCTTGACGAACTTCACCGCGCCACCACCAGCAAAAAACACAAACACGGCATCCGGCTTCAGCGAGGCAATTTCAGTGATATACGACTGAAACTCGGTTTTCGGAAACGGCACCATAATCTGCTTCAGCACCTTGCCGCCGCCCTTGGTAAACGACTCTTCAAACGCCGCCAGGCTCTCCTTGCCAAAACCGTAGTTCCAGCTCATGGTCACTACCTTCTTGTAACCCCGGTCGAGTGCCACCTGGCCCATCGGATACGACGGCTGCCAGGCAGAAAATGAGGTGCGGAACACATTCGGCGCACACCAAGGGCCCGTCGCTGCATTGGCACCAGCGTTAGGAATAATCACAATCGGCTTTTTATTACGCAGCACTTTCAGCATCCCCATCGCCACCCCGGAATGCACCGGGCCAACAATAAAGTCCGCGTCTTTCTGACTCATCAGCGACGTTGCGATTTCCGGCGCGCGATCAGGTCTGGCCTCGGTATCCATCTCAATATATTCAATGGTACGGCCATGCAGTTTGTCGGCGTTTTGTTCCAGCGCCATCTTCAAACCATTACGACCGGCATCTCCCAGCGCAGCGTACACACCACTGAACGGCAACATGATACCGACACGGATCGGCTCATCCTTGGCCACTGCAGAAGCGCTAGACAACACGGAAGAAAGCAACACCGCACCGGCGGTGAGGAGGGATTTATAGTGATTCATAATTCTGCCTGAGTTCTTATTATTGAGTTGTACGACCATTTAAAGCCGCCACACCTCAGGCAAATAGCCAATTTGTGCAGCCTTCTATCCCCTCCTTGCACAGAGCGGATAAACTGGCTTGCAGAGGTAACAACTGTCATTCAGGGCTACCAGTACCGCGCATGATTTACCGTGCTGGAAAGTAAACGACACCCTCTGTTTAATGCACGATAACGGCATAAAAGCGCGTCCCGGATGACCACCGCTATTGATGACCAACACGACCAGCAAACGCTGGAACTGCAGACCTACCAGCAATTGGCTCCAAATCCATGGTGTCACGGGCCTTAAATAGCGAACACAGCTTGAGTAAAGATCCTATCCAGGCGTTAAGTGAACGGTTTGAAATAAATACGGGACTTTTGTGACGCTACGCCGATGGGCTAGGAGCCTGCTGGATAGGTTGTATGAGAAGGCGGCGCTTGCGAATTGATATCAGCCGTTATAGTCCATAGAGCGAAGGTGCTTTTCGGCCGAGGAACCCAGGTAATTTCGAATAGCGGAGAAGAAAGGGGGCCAATGGTGTTTACTATTTTTCTGCAAATAGGTTGCCGCTAATCGATCGAGAGCTTCTCCGACAGATAATTCTGAATTCCGTTGAAGTAAATTCCTTACATCGGCATTCAGCTTGTTCAGCACTGTCTGACGCAGACTATTCAGGCGCTTTGCATCCAGCCTGAGTTCTCTGATTGTGGCTTGTGCTTTGATAGGATCAATACCGGCAATCGAGCAATTTACCTTATCAACGCTTGGCTCGCCGGTTGTTCGGTCAAATGCAAAGATTGGTGGAAAAGCCGGCATTTGATGCGGATTCAGAATGACAGAATCCAGATTTTGACTTCCCTTTGGAATATCACATGAGCAATCAGGGCTGGTATAGCGATGTGCGGCATCAGTAACGTCAGGCCTGCTGCCACCATGACAACAGCCCAACAAATTTTGCCAGTCCAGTGCCCAATTGTGTCCTGCTGTCATATCTGACTTGGGGTGATAGTGTTCAACACGGTAGTCGGCGTTGCCATGACTATCCTGCTCTTTCAAGTCGATCTCACAATAGACACAGAGTCCACTTTGATCAGCTATTATTTGTTGTTTCAACTGTTGGCGACGAGCTCTGCTATTTTTGAACATATCCCACGAGCCTGTTGGATTCTTGTGTCTATATCGGGCCAGCAACGGAGGCTCGATTCCTTTGAGCACCTTTTTCATTCGTGCGTACGCTCCCATTCTTTCATGCGAACATCCATATCCAGCCGCAGTAACTCTGGCTCGTACTCCTGTCCCCAATCACGTAATTCTCTGTGCAGTTGTTGTGCCTCGTCAGAATCCCATTGATCCTGAAAAACCAGCTGTTGATAGCGTTTGAGTTTTTGCACAATATCCAGTTGCTCAACGCGAGAGGACTCTACACCCAGTACATCCAACAGCATTCTCTGCGACTCTGCACCTTCAGAAAATTCGACCAAGTGCAGGCTTGGCTGCTCATCATGCCACTCGATTACCCGTAGACACTTTGGCTTGACCGAGGAAATCACCTGAGGGCTATGGGTCGTAACGATAAACTGGATGTTGGGGAAGGTGCGCTGCAAATCGAGCAAAATGGTTTGCTGCCAACCAGGGTGAAGATGTAGATCCACTTCGTCGATCAAGATTACGCCTTCGGTATCCAGAGAGTTATTCAGCCCTGAACGTTCAATGTCTGGATTTGCTTCCGCCATTCGAGCTGCAATATCCATCACCATCGCCAGCGTGATGCGGTAACCGTCACTGAGTTGCTCAATGCGTAACTCTTTCAGGGTGCCATCACAATTCCAGTCGACTGCTATTCCTGCCGGCTCGGCTCCTCTGGGGTTACTGAACTCAGGCAACATACGGTGAATGGCTTCACGAATGGCCTTTAACTCCGGTATTTCCAGCTCGAAAGATTTTGCATCCCGCTGACTCTTCAATTCGATATCTTCAAGTGCGTAAAAATATTCAACAAATCGTTTGAAATTGGTTCGGCTTTCCAGTGACTCCGACAATGCCTCAAAACGAGGAAACTCTTTGCCAAATCCTCGTTTTCGCTGTGGAACATCAAAGACACCTCGGCCTGTTCCATAGTAGGCGAACAAAGGCAAGGCAAAGGCGCTGTTGTCGTTAAACGCATCCACCATGGAGTCGGCGTAATCGGTCAATTGTTTTATACCCAGAGCTTCTGGTATGTGGCTGGCTGTTTTTTTGGTTTGGTCGCGTTTTTCAGTTCTGTCCCAGCGCAGCTCGTTAAATGACTGACACTGAATCCTCATAAATGGAGGTTTGAGTTTATTGGGATAAACCTGAAAGTCAGAGTCTTTCGGGTTTTTACCACTGACATTAGGCAAGCGGGTCAGAAATGGTCCTAGAGCGATCGCCAGAGCATCCAGAATACTGGTTTTACCCGCGCCATTACGGGCGACCAATACCGTAAGCTGTTCATGGAAGTCGATTTCGAAGGAATCGAAGCGGCGGAAGTGATCCAGTTTCAAATGACGAATTTTCATGAATAACAATCTGATTGCCAAGTAAGTAGTGAATGATTCTATCACGTCGATATAGTCATTGGAGGGCCGATCAAACCTGAGTCAAACCACTTTATTTGTCATCAAATAACGTAAACCGCTTGGTCTTCTCGTCCCCCCACTCAAAGTAAAAAATCCCGTATATCGGGATCAATTTCACATACGCACAAAAATTAGCACACCAAACAACAGCCACAAAAAAGGGCCCGAAGGCCCAAACAAGTGTCAACAAATTGTCGAGCGATCACACTTACTGCAACTGCTGCGGCTTACCGGCGGCTTGTCTGGCAGCCGTCCATTCCTGCTGTGTTTGAGCTGCCATATTGCCAGGCAAGCTCAGCAGGATGTCAAAGTAGTCCTGATAAAAACGGTCTTTCATCGCATCGTTACGGGTTTTGACTTTGACCACATGTACCGACTGCACATTCTGGTGATCAAATCCGCGCCAGGTTTGCTGATCTTTGAGGCCGATGTAGGTGTGATCTTCCAATGCCTCGATCAGGCGCTCGCTATTCAGGCTGCGCGCCCGTTCAACAGCGTCCTTGAACTGGTAAACAATACTGTAAGTCGAGGCAGCGGAGCTGGAGGGGTAATTCTCGTAGCGCTCGGTAAAGGCATCGACAAAATGGATGCCCTTCTCAAATCCATACTGGTACGGCAGCCGCCAACACCAAGGCACCGTACTAACGACGCCTTCCAACAAGCCAACACCAGTTACCCGAACGGTGTCCAGAGTCAGTCCCGGCACAATAATCGTCATGGTTTTTTTCAGTTCCATGGTGTGCACCAACTGCATCGCCACCGCCAGATCATCCCCCGCCATCGTGAGTACCATCACTTCTGCACCGGACTGCTGGGCAGCGTCCAGAGCAGCCTTGATCTCACTATGCTTGGGCCGAGGAAATGGCACCAGATAACCGGGGTTCACATGGTTGTCGTCGGTGTTGGTGAAGCTGCGCATGGAGGCTTCGGTCGAATGCCCCCAGGAATAGTCCACCGTCACATACACCAGTCGTTTACCCGCCAGGCTCTGGTTAAGATAAAACGACAGCGCCTTGCTGCTCATCCAGGCGTTGTAAGACTCCCGAAAGATATAACGGTGCCCTTCTGCCCCGGTGGTCGCATTGGCGTAGGAATGGGCACTGAAAAACAGCAGGCCTTGCTTTGCCGCTTCCTTGCCTGCGGTAATCGCTACCGCACTGGAAACACCACCAAAGACCATGGACGCCCCCTGATTGGCAACCGATTTCACAGCGGCGACGGCTTTGTCCGGCTTCGACGCAGTATTTTCCAGCAGTAATTCTAACGGTCGTCCCAGTACCCCACCCGCTGCGTTAATTTCTTCCACTGCCAACAAGGCAGCACGCGCTTCCGCAATGCCCATTTCTTTATAAGGGCCAGTATAGGGATACAGGAAGCCGAGTTTGATCGGCTCGGCAGCAACAGCAACAACGCCGTTAAGCAATAACAGGCCGCTAGCAATAAGCGCAGCCATTCTCCGCAATGAGGAAATCAGCATAGTGTCCTTTTTTCTTATTGTTGTTATCAGTTACTGTCCATTCAAAACGATCGGGTAACACCACGCTAGCCAGCCGCTGCACACTCATAGCCATACCCTGCACACTCGCATACCCTGCACACTCGTAGCCAAGGCTGCTCAGCGTGTCTTGCGACGCAGCAGATTGGTGAGTACAAATACGGCAGTGCCCAGTACCACCCCCCAAAACGCCGAGCCAATACCATAAATACTGATGCCAGAAGCGGTGGTCATAAACGCCACCAACGAAGCATCCAGATGCTCTTTTTCTTCCAATGCCACATTCAGGCTGTTACTGATGGCACCGAGCAAGGCAAGTCCAGCAATAATGGCGATCATCTCGGTCGGAAAGCTGGTAAAAAACAGCACTATGCTACCCGCAAACAATCCACCCACCAGATAAAACACACCATTGGCAATACCGGCGATATAACGCTTGTCCGGTTCCGGGTGCGCATCCGGGCTGGTACAGATCGACGCAGTAATGGCCGCCACCACCGTGGTGATACCACCAAACAGGGCCGTGGGAATCGACATCAACGACAGCGCCGTAATCACCGGACGGGTAGAGACCTGATAACCTGCGGTTTTCAGAATCGCAAAGCCGGGCAGAAACTGCCCCGTCAGGCTGACAATCACCAGTGGCAACGCCAGGCTCAACGTCGAGCCAATACTCCACTCAGGTATAATCACCGTCGGCGTTGCCAACTCCCAACGCAGCTGGCTGAGATCCGCATGCAGCACCGTGAACGACAGGGCAAACCCGAGTCCCACCAGCAACACCAAAAAGTAGCCCCGGCTGAAAAACTTGAACACCACAAACGCCAATACCATGATCGTTGCCACCACCGGAGTCGACTCCAGAGTGCGGAATGCCCCAAGGCCAAAATCAAACAGAATACCCGCCATCATGGCACCCGCCACCCCACGGGGAATCAGATGCACCACCCGATCAAACAAACCACTGATGCCAATAAAAAACAGCATTACCGCAGCTGTAATATAGGCACCAATCGCCTCATTCAGAGACAATTCGGGAAACAGGGTAACCAGCAAGGCGGTTCCTGGTGCCGACCAGGCCGTAACCACCGGCACCCGCAGCCAGGCACTGAGGCCAATACTGGTCACCCCGGCACCGATGGAAATTGCCCACACCCAGGAGGTCATCATCTCGTGGGAGATATTGGCACTGTCGGCCGCCTGAAACACAATCGCCAGTGGCCCGGAATACGACACCAGTACAGCCATCAACCCCGCAATCAGCGTGGATGCAGATACGTCTTTGATCATCTGTCAGGCTCCTGTGATCGAATCAGTTGAGTTGAGCAATGCCTTTCACTTCCAGAAAATAGCCCGGCGCACCACACAAGGAAGCAGCCCCGATTGCCGTCCAGGCGACGTAGACGCCCTGCAAATAACGATCGCGCACCTGCATAAACAACGGCAAATCACGCATATCGGTGTGGAAACTGGTCATCTCAACCAGATTCTCGAACGATCCACCCGCTGCTTCTAACACTCGCTTCATATTCTCGAACACCATAACAAACTGGGCTTCTTTATCGACCACCAGCTGACGTTGATCATCGCGGCCGATCTGACCCGAGATATAAAGCGTATTACCGGCCAGTACCGCCGGAGCATAGCCGATGTCATCACGAATAAATTCCATGCCTTCTGGCACAATAAGGTGTGGTTTTTTCATAACAGTACCCGGTAAACGCCATAGTTATTTGTGTTGTTGTATTTATCAAAGAAAGTGGCGTAAACGCAGGCTAGCCGGGCAAGATACTCCGCCACTATCCATATCACGCCAATTTGTATCCGCATACTGCAACGCCCTCGAGTCAGGCAAGCTAAAGAGGCCATCTATATAATCATAATCCGGTGCCCGCTCTGGGCTTACGGATGGTTTTGAATCACGAAGCCGGTTTACAGAATTAAATGGATGGTTCCTATAAAGACTTGACGGCAGCCCATTCGCAGGAGTTAGCTTGAGAATCCAGTCGCGGACAAGCCTCCGACAGACAAGCGGAGGCAGGCTCATACATACCCATGCCAGCCAATAACACCGCCAGATCATCGAGTGATGATCATTGGTAAGATCATAAAAAGTGATCACCATAGCCAACATAAATAACAACAAAGGCTTCAGCAGAAATGAGTAACCTTATCGACCTGCGCCGACACTTTCAGGAAGGCCGATCCGTCGCCGACAACGCCCTCGACCGCCATATTTTCCAATCCTGGCAACGCTGTGCCTCCATGGGGCTGGATATGATGGGTAAAGCCGACTACAACCTCCTTGATGGCCGCGCCCTCGACCGGGTACTCGACCGCAATACACCACTGCTGCAAGCCGCCGAACCCCACGTGCAATGGCTGCAACAAGCCATCTCACGGGCCGGATGGTCGATATTACTCACCGACAGCCAGAACATTGCCATACGCTCGGTGCGTTCCAGCCAGCTACAGGACGTCCGTATCGACAGTGCCTTTAAAGTCGGCACCCTGCTGAGCGAAGCCGCTATCGGCACCTCCGCCATGTCGTGTGCCCTGACTGACCAGCGTTTCACCCGCGTCTACGGCTTTGAACACTACAACGAATATCACCGCCAGTTTCACTGCGCTGCCACACCGATATTTGACCCACGGGGCAAGGTCTGTGGTGCGCTGGATATCACCAGTGCCAACCCGGACAGAAACGAAGGTGTCTTTCTGCTGTTGCAGCAATGCGCCCGCCAGATCCAGACCGACATGATCCGGCAGCTTCCCGACAGCCTGCCTATCGTCCTGAGTTCCACACCCAACGCAGGGTCAGGCGGCGACGCCATGGTACTGGCGGTTAACCCCGCCGGTTATATAACCGGCGCTAACCGGCTGGCCTGTCAGATGCTGGGATTGCAGTTGCAAGACGACCGCAGGCTGCATTTCGAACATCTGTTCGATAACGCCTCAGCAGATTTGAGCCGCCTGCAGCAAGGCAACCTGCCGCTGCGACTACACAACGGCATCACCCTGTTTGCACAGATTCCAGCCACTATCCACAGCACCACCATCAACAGCGCGCGCATCCGGCACCCACCCGGATCAGTCCAGGCAGACAAACAGACGGCAAGCACCCTTTTTGGAGACACCCGCATCAACGAGAATCTCACCAAAGCCTGCCGGGTCATCACACGCCTGCCGATTCTGCTGCAAGGAGAGTCCGGCACCGGCAAGGAAGTGGCCGCCACTTACCTGCACAACAACAGCGCTGCCGCCGACGGCCCACTGGTATCGCTGAATTGTGCCGCTATCCCGGAAAATCTGATCGAAAGCGAACTGTTTGGTTATCAACCCGGTGCCTTTACCGGTGCCAACAAGCGCGGCCAACTCGGCAAACTGCGCGAAGCCAATGGCGGCACTCTGTTTCTGGATGAAATAGGCGATATGCCAGCCGCTCTGCAAACCCGCTTGCTGCGTGCACTGGAAACCCGCGAAGTTGCCCCGCTTGGTGGCGGCCCAGCACAAGCGCTCAACTTCCAGCTGATTTGCGCCACCCACCAAAACTTGCCACAACAGATTGAAAGCGGCACCTTCCGTCTCGACCTCTACTACCGCATCAATGGCTTCAAGCTCACCTTGCTACCGCTGCGCGAACGACAAAACGTGCTGGCATTGGCAAACACGTTGCTCGCCGACCTCCGCCAGCCCAATCAGCAAGACAGTCGATTGATCGTTCATCCCGCTGGCCGTAGCCTGACGCCAGAGCTGCAGCGTTTCATTGTGCAATTCCCCTGGCCTGGCAACGTACGCCAGCTCAAACACGCGCTGATTTATGCCGACGCACTGGCCGAATCCGCAGCACCGCTCACTCTCGCCGACTTGCCCGAAGAACTGACTACCGGTTACGCACACGCTCAACCAACGGAACTGACCAATCAATACGCCACCGAATACCAACCGCTCGGCAGCCCAACGCAACACTTGGCACACAGTCTCTCGCAACCGGAGCACAGTCTTAACGGCGAAAATATTCGCCTGATCGAAGAGACCTTACGGATGTATGACGGCAACGTCAGCAAAGCCGCCAACCACCTGGGCGTAGCGCGCTCAACGATTTATCGCAAACTGGGGAAGGTGTGACACGGGTAAAACGCATTGACGGATATCGGGGATAAATCCTCTCCTACAAAACCGGCATCAAATGATCGGTGCCGGGTGCACACCCTGGCAAACCGGATACGCCAGTGAGTCACTGCAGCATTCTGCAACACTGCCTGCCAGACAACTCCAACGCCACTGTTGCAACCTGCAACACTCCTACCACTAGCATCAAATAACCCATTGTTTTTAATAGTATTTATTTTCTGGCCCGACACTTGCTCAATAATTTTGACCAGTGATAAAAAATATAACAACAAGGGTACATTCATGACCAAATCTATGCTGCGTGCCGCCGTGGCCACCTCTGCATTGTGTGTTTTAGCCACCAGCGTTTCCAACACAGTTTCTGCCGCCCAGGTGGCTACCGACCCTGGAGATTACAGCCCGGCTCCAGCCGGAGTGGATCTGGGGTTGTTGTATCTCCAGCATGCCAGCCGTACGTCGGTGTATGCCGATGGCAAAAAAGCACCGGTCGAGGCTGAGTTAACCTCCAATATCGGTCTGTTGCGCTGGGTTCATTTTATGGAAATTGGCGGCATGATTGCCGATCCACAGGTGATTTTGCCCTTCGGCAAGGTCGATCTGGGCAAACCACTGAATGGCTTGCCTGCAATGTCGGCCAGTGGTGTCGGCGACCCGATTGTCGGCGGCACCCTGTGGGTGATGAACAATCCGAACACACACAAGTCTGTGGGCTTAACCGCCCTGCTGTCGTTGCCACTGGGCGATTACGACGCGGATCAGGGCCCGGTGAATGTCGGTGAAAACCGTTACAAGCTGATCACTCAGGCGGCCTATGTCACACCACTGACCGACACAATGAGCCTGGATGTCATTGCGGAATACACACTGTTCGGCAACAACGACGACTTCCTCGGTTTTACCCGCAAACAGGCCGCCCAATACGGCTACCAGACTCATTTTAGCTATCACCTGTCAGACCAGACCCGTCTGGCTCTGTCGTGGTTTCAGGATTTCGGAGGTGAAACCACCGTCGCCGATACCAAACAGGACGACGCCCTCAACAACACGCGCTGGCAGCTGGGTGTAGCACATTTCTTTGCGCCGGATAAACAGATTCTGCTGCAGTACAGCCAGGATCAACATACCGAGTCAGGCTTTCAGGAAGACAGCCGCTTGAATCTGCGTTTGCTGAAAATTTTCTGAGGAACCGCTTATGAATAACCTTTCTCTGAATCGTCGCCGTTTTCTGCAAGCGGCCAGCAGTATTGCCGTGGCCGCCGCGAGTTTGTCGGCCACCAGCAGCGTGGCAGGAATTTTAACCGCTGATAACAAAATGAGCGCTCTGGAGCGCCAGCTGTTGCAGAAAATGCTGAATATCTCATTACCCACCAAAGGCAGCACACTGGTTGATCCGGCGACCTTGCCGGTGCTGGATGTGCTGGAAAGCGCCTTGCTGGCAGGTATGGCGGCCGATATTCGTGCCGGTTTGCGCGGTGGTATTGGCTACTTCAATGACAGCGCCAAAGCCGAATATGGCAAACCATTTGTAGCACTGAGCGACACCGACGCCACCCGCTTTGTCGATGCCTGGACCGATGGCAACACCGAACCACAACGGGCACTGGCCATGGGCCTGAAAAAACTCACCGTGCTGGCCTATTGGGCCATCCCCAACAGCTGGGCACCGCTGGGGTATGACGGCCCGATCAGTGATCGAGCCGGTCTGAAATCATTGGGGAATACCCCGGAACCCCGTGGTTAATATCGCGCTTAATGGAAAGGTGAACACTATGACAAACCAGGCGAATACCCTGAATATTCACACCGCCGCCGATATTGCCAGCGGTGAATTGAATCTGAAAGCCGATGTATTGATTATTGGCTCTGGTGCCGGTGGTGCCATCAACGCCTATGAGCTGGCCAAAAAAGGCAAAAAAGTGCTGGTGCTGGAAGCTGGCCCTTACGTGCCGTCCAGCCAGTTCAAGGAAATGCTGGCGGTGGCTATGGGCACCCTGTACGCCGATGAAGGCGGCCAGACCAACACCGATCAGGACATCTCGATCCTGCAGGGCCGCTGCGTTGGGGGTTCAACCGTCGTCAACGCAGCCTTGTGTTTCCGTACCCCGGATTATTATCTGAAAATCTGGCGTGAACAGTTTGGCCTCACCGACCTGACACCAGAGCGTATGAAGGGTTACTTTGACAAGGTCGAAGCCAATCTGCACATCACCCCCAACGCCGCCTACGAAACCAGCTCCGGTGCCGAGCTGATCAAAAAAGGCATGCAAAAACTGAATATTCCCGCCGGTATTGCCAAACGCAATATCCGTGACTGCGCCATGACCGGCTTCTGTTTCTCCGGCTGCAAGACCGATCGCAAACAATCCATGCTGGTCACCTATTTGCCCTGGGCCTGCAATCACGGAGCCGAGATCTACGCCGACACCCGCGCCTCACGGATTGTCGCGGATAACGGTAAGGTAACGGGTGTTCTGGCCGAAGTCGTTGACCCCAAAACCGGCAAGGTCAAAACCACCGTCAATATTTCAGCAACGCTGGTCGTGCTGGCGGCCGGGCCCATTCAGACCCCCATTATTCTGCAGCAGTCGGGGCTGGCCAACAGCAGTGGCCAGGTAGGCAAGAACTTCGCTTGCCACCCGACCATGTCAGTAACTGCCATGTTCGACAAGCCGATTGATGACTTCCACGGTGCCACTCACTCGGTTTATGTCGATACCAATATCCTGCCGGAAGAAGGCGGATTCCTGCAGCTCAACGCCGTACAGGAGCCGGTAGAAGCCAGTTTTCAGGCCGAACCAGGTACGGGCAAGCCCTATGTTTCCTATATGGAAAAGTACCCCAACAGCATGCGGTTGATTACGCTGATTCACGATAAAAACGTCGGCGAAGTAAAACTGGTAAACGGTGCCAAACAGATTATCTACCGTGTCGATGATAGTGACTTTGAGCATATGAAGCAGGGGCTGAAACAAAACGCCCGCATCCTTTTTGCCGCCGGAGCCAGCTACCTGTACCTGCCCACCTCCAACCGCACTCTGATTGAAAACGAGGGCCAGATCGACCGCGTCATCGACGGCCTGAATAACGAAGCCTCGCGCTACCGTTACACCTCATTCCATCCGCAAGGCACCTGTCGTATGGGAGCCGACCCCAAAACCTCGGTGGTCAGCCCCAGCGGTGAAACTCACGACATCAAAAACCTCTATGTGTCTGACGCCAGCCTGCTGCCGACCTCCATTGGTTATAACCCGTCGGAAACCGTGTACGCGCTGTCGTCGCTGATCGCCGACAACATCATCAAGCGTCATTTTTCATAATTTCCACCAACTGAACGAGCAAGGAAATGCTCCCGGAGCCTGTTATGAGCCAACTGAATGCCATTCAAAATGCCGACTGCCAGTTTTATATCGGTGCAACAACCAACCAACAAACCGCCTTTAACGGCGCACACTATCCCCTCACAGAAGTGGCAACCGGTGCCAGCCTTGGCAGCATCAAACTGTCGAGCCAAGACGATACCAATGCCGCCATTACCCGCGCCCACAATGCCCAGGCAAGCTGGGCAGCCACCAGTTTTGCAACCCGCGCCGCCGTTATACGCCGCTTCGCCCAACAGCTGGAACACAACGCCGACCTGATTCATGCCTGGAACGCCCGCGAATGCGGCTCGATTTTGCCCAAGTCACAATGGGAACTGAAAGCCTGTATCGATCAGGCCTATATGAGTGCCGACCTCACCCTGCAACCCAGTGGCGAGATTTTCCCATCCAGCATACCCGGCCGTGACAACCGCTGGATTCGTGTGCCAGTGGGTGTGGTTGGCGTGATCTCGCCGTGGAACTTTCCGCTGCTGCTGTCGTTACGCTCGGTGCTGCCCGCACTGGCGTTAGGCAACAGCGTGGTGCTGAAACCCGACCTGCACAGCTCGGTCTGCGGCGGTGTGCTGATTGCAGAATTGTTGCAAACGGCCGGTCTTCCCGATGGCGTCTGCGAGCTGGTACTGGGCGGTGGCGATAGAGGCCAGCAACTGGTCGAACACCCGTCCGTTAACATGATCGCCTTCACCGGCTCCACCGCCGTTGGCAGAACTATTGGCGAACACTGCGGTCGCACGCTGAAAAAATCGTCACTGGAACTGGGAGGCAACAACGCCTACATCGTCTGTGACGACGCCGACCTCGTCAGCGCCGCCTCCTGCGGTGCCTGGGGTTCATTCCTGCATCAGGGGCAAATCTGCATGCAATCGGGCCGCCATATCGTCAGCAACCATGTACTGGATGCCTATGTTGAAACCCTGGCACAACGCGCACGCAATCTGGTGACTGGCAACCCCTTTACCGAACAGGCCCACCTGGGGCCACTGATCAACGACCGTCAGGCCGACCGCGTTATGCGTCTGATAGAAGAATCGGTTGCGATGGGGGCAGAAATCGTCTGTGGCGGCACACGTAATGGCCGTTTTATCAGCGCCACCGTGATCCGTAACGTCACCCCGGACATGCCCATTTACAAGGAAGAAATCTTCGGCCCGGTGGCTCCGGTGATTGGTTTTGATAGTGACGCCGACGCCATTGCCCTGGCCAACAACACCGACTACGGCCTCTCGGCTGCCATTCACAGCAGTAACCCGGTACGCGCCAACGCCATGGCTCAGGCCATTCACGCCGGAATGGTTCATATCAACGACCAGACCGTCAATAACGAGTATCAGGTGCCGTTTGGCGGTATGAAAAGCTCCGGCAACAGCGGCCGTTTTGGCGGCCCCGCCAATCTCGATGAATTCACCGAACGCAAATGGATCAGCAGCATGGCGAACGGCATTCAGTACCCGTTCTGAATGCCATTTAGCTTCCTGATGTATTGATTAGATTTAGGGCCTTCAGGCCTTCTTATGATTCAGCGCTGGAGAGAAGAGTAAAGGGGGCATCTATTTAATCCGGTGCCCGCTCTGGGCTTGCGGATGGTTTTGAATCACGAAGCCGGTTTGCAGGCCTGACGGGTCACGTCAACAACCGGCGACACCGAGTCGGAATCATCCGGCAGCCCCCGGAGGGCGCGGGTTGCCGCCGTCCAGTGCGGTGTTGGCGAACTTGAAAAGAACTCGTCATTTCGCGGCATTCGCCGCCTTGCCCTGATCACCAGCAACACTCGCGCAGAGCCGTGCAGGATTAAATAGATGTTCCCTAAAGGAAGATGACACTTCTCGAATATCGTATTGTCGGGGCCAGGTATAGAAACTCGCTGATTTGACTCAAATTAACCTCTCAACTTGCTTCGTGGGTTTGGTGCCCGGTTAATCCGTAGCGGTGTTCCACACCAGGGTGTCAGCCCGCCCACCGTCACGATAGCCATAACAGGTATTGGCCATTCGTTTACGGTTCGCCGGGCTATCAGCGAATCCCGTCTGGAATTCCAGCCGGTAGCCTTGCAGGGTCTGGAATGCGGCGGTCGCCAGTACTGGCAGCAGTTCAGTGAGATGGGTGCAGGCGTGCTGACGGCCCAGGGTTTCCTTGACGTCGTTGATCCAGCCGGAGCGGATTTTCATCCCGACCAACAAATCATAACGGGGGGCTGCTCCATGACAATCCTGATAGGGAGTCGCACGCATAGCCGCACGAATCTCACGAATCACCAGCCGATCATCCACCACCAGAGTCAAGGTCATATCGTGCAGCGCATCACCAATAATCAGGCAACCTCTGTCCGGCAGGTTAGCTTCATAGCCCTTGGTGTCCAGCAAGGTGCCTTCTACTTCCCACAAACCGTCGCTGCGCAGGTAACCCTGAACGTCAATCTGGCGGCGATGTAATGGCGTACGGGTAACGGGGCTGGCTTCTTCAGTTATGGCTGACTCCAGCGTAGTAGCCGAACTCTCTACACTATCCCGTCCACGCCAACCCGTCCGCCCGTTCCGTTGTTAACGATCTTGCACAGCCAAAAAGTACTATCACAACCCCAGCTCGAACTCTCCCACGGTTTTATCCAACCCCATTACCCAAGCCCGAATAAACTCACGTACTTTCTGACTGTCTGGCCGTTCACTGTCTTCCGCTCGCCACCACAATGCAATATCGCGGCGGGCGCTGATCTTACCTTCGACCTGAATCATTTGTTGCGGATCAATTTCAGCGGTCATCAGTGCCAGCCGGGCGGGCAGCCGTACCACCATATCGGAGGTATCCAGCAGGTGAATGACTGAGCGGATACCGCCGGTAAAAGCGATACGAACGGCTTGCTGGGCGGCCGGGTCTTCCACACCAGACAAAAAACCGGCGCTGGCACCAGCAATCAACCAGCGGTGCTGTTGCAGTTCTTGCGGGGTTACCGGCTGTTGCCGACCCAGTAAGGTCGATTGTTTACCCACAAAAACGCCGGAGCGATCGCGGAATACCACTTCCCGCTCCAGTGATCCCTTGCGCCCGGATGCATGCACCACCGACAGATGAGCCGGAGCCAGGAGAAAGTCCAGCTCACCGTTTTGCATCCATTCGATCTGAGTAGCAGCAGAACCCACCCGGCAATGAAAGACATAACGACTCTGCTTCAAAAACCCGGACGTCATCTCGGCCACGGTAGCGTATTCCCATAACGGGTCGATGCCGATGGTGAACTGGTTATCGTAGCCCGAGTGCCACTGCCGGATCACTTCATCGCCCTGCTCGGTTTCCGCCAAAATTCGTTCACCCACCAGGGCCAGTCGGACGCCAATTTCTGTTGGTGTCACACCATAGCGGGTACGCTTTAATACCGGCGCACCCACACGCATTTCCAGCTGCTGCAAAGCGCGAGTCAGAGTCGGTTGGGTAATAAACAGCTGTTCGGCGGCAGCACTGATCGACCCTTGTTTGACGACCATTGCCAGTTGTTTCAACAAGTTAGGATTCATATATGCAAATTCTTTACATCTTAAATTAAAAACCAATTTTTGCTGATATATAAAGCCAAGTAAAGTGATCCAGAACAATACAGAAAAACAACAACAGCGACAGGAACACTACGATGCAATTTCATCTTAACGGTTATAACCCAGGCGACCCTCGTTTTTCCGACCCTCAGGATGCGGTTGTGCCACCGCCAATCAAGCGTCCGTTACCAGAGTGTGTCGATGTCATGATTGTCGGCTGTGGCCCTGCCGGGCTGAATCTGGCGGCGCAACTATCACAGTTCGGGAATATCAAGACTGCTATCGTCGATCTGAAAGACGACCGCTTATTGGTTGGCCAGGCCGATGGTATTGCCTGTCGCACTATCGAAATGTTCCAGGCGTATGGTTTTGCCGAACAAATTCTGCAGGAAGCCTACCAGGTGCACGAAGTGGCTTTCTGGAAACCGGATGCCAACAAACCAGATGAAATTGCTCTCAGTAGCAAAATTCAGGACGTTGAAGATGATCTGTCCGAGATGCCACACGTCATTATTAACCAGGCACGGGTGCACGATCAGTTTCTCGACGTCATGCTGCGTAGCCCCGGCAAAGTCGAACCTTATTACTCTCGTAAGCTGTTAAATATAGAAGTGGATGAAAATGCCACTGAATACCCGGTTACCCTGACCTTCGAACGCGCACTCAACTACTCCGTTAACATTCAGACAACGGAAGTCGTCAAGGCAAAATATGTTGTTGGTTGTGATGGCGCTCGTTCCACTGTGCGCAAGGAGATCGGCCATGAACTGGTCGGCGACGCCCTCAACCAGGCGTGGGGGGTAATGGACATACTGATGGTGACCGACTACCCGGATATTCGGGTGAAGAGTGTCATTCACTCCAGTAACGAAGGCAATATGCTGATTATCCCTCGTGAAGGGGGTTACATGGTTCGCCTCTATATCGAGCTGGATAAACTGGCAGAGAACGAGCGTATTGCCCGCGACAAGATAACCAAAGACTATCTGATCGCTGCCGCCAAACGCATCATGCAGCCGTTCACCCTAGATGTGAAAGAAGTTGTCTGGTGGAGCGTGTATGAAATCGGACAGCGCTTGACCACCGCCTTTGACGATTCAGCCGAAGGTCGTCCGGCCCATGTTTTCCTCGCCGGAGATGCCTGTCACACCCACAGCCCGAAAGCAGGACAGGGTCTGAATACGTCGGTGATGGATACTTGGAACCTGGGCTGGAAAATGGCCCACGTTCTGAATGGCAAGGCCGATGCCGAGCTGTTAAAAAGCTACTCTGCCGAGCGTCAGGTTATCGCCAAACAGCTGATCGATTTCGATCGTGAGCTGTCGAAAATGTTCAGTACCAAGCCAAAATCCCCTACCAACCCCGATGGTATTGACCCGGCGGACTTCCAAAAATACTTCGAACAATTTGCGCGTTTCACCGCCGGTACAGCGATTCGTTATAACCCGTCCAAACTGGTAGGCACGGGTGAACACCAGCAACTGGCAACGGGACAAACCCTGGGCATGCGTTTCCACTCAGCTCCTGTGGTACGCCAGGCTGATGCACGGCCAATGCAATTGGGCCATTGCATCACAGCCCGGGGGAAATGGTATGTTTTTGCCTTTGCTGGCGAACAGCAACCCCTGTCAGCCGAGTGTGGCGTGAAAGCCCTGTGTGAATTTCTGCAACACGACCCGGCATCTCCGATCAGAGCTCACACACCACAAAACGCTCCTCTGGATGACGTGATCGATGTGCGAGCTGTATTCCAGCAGCACCATCGTGATGTCAATGTGTCGGCGCTGCCAGACATTCTGATGCCCCTCAAGGGCAAATTCGGCCTGCGCGACTATGAAAAAGTATTCTGCGTCGACAACCGTCCGGAATCCTCAGGTGGTGGCAAGAATATCTATGACATGCGCGGCATCAACAAGGAGCAGGGCTGTATCGTTATCGTACGGCCGGATCAGTACGTTGCCGATGTGCTGCCGCTGAATGATTACTCCAGTCTGACAGCCTTTTTTAAAGGCGTGTTGAAGTAAGTAACCGCCCGCTGTTCTCTAAACCCCCGTGAGTGATTATTCACCGGGGGTTTGTGCTATCCCGCTATCCTTTAGTGTCCCACAGCCAGCGACCAGAATTGGATGCAGATATTCTCGATCGTGGGTAAGGCCGCTCGCTGAATGAATGGTGCGCGGTGCGCACCAAACCCGATGCCCGGTTAATCCGTAGCGGTGTTCCACACCAGGGTGTCAGCCCGCCCACCGTCACGATAGCCATAACAGGTATTGTCCATTCGTTTACGGTTCGCCGGGCTATCAGCGAATCCCGTCTGGAATTCCAGCCGGTAGCCTTGCAGGGTCTGGAATGCGGCGGTCGCCAGTACTGGCAGCAGTTCAGTGAGATGGGTGCAGGCGTGCTGACGGCCCAGGGTTTCCTTGACGTCGTTGATCCAGCCGGAGCGGATTTTCATCCCGACCAGCAAATCATAACGGGGGGCTGCTCCATGACAATCCTGATAGGGAGTCGCACGCATAGCCGCACGAACCTCACGAATCACCAGCCGATCATCCACCACCAGAGTCAAGGTCATATCGTGCAGCGCATCACCAATAATCAGGCAACCTCTGTCCGGCAGGTTAGCTTCATAGCCCTTGGTGTCCAGCAAGGTGCCTTCTACTTCCCACAAACCGTCGCTGCGCAGGTAACCCTGAACGTCAATCTGGCGGCGATGTAATGGCGTACGGGTAACGGGGCTGGCTTCTTCAGTCATGGGCATACTCAACAGTTTATCGGTGCATCGAACTGACCATGGTAACTGCCTCGCTGCCGCTGGCAAAGCGGACTCACTGTTGCAGCCGTGTTTCAACCACCAGCAAAAAACCATCCGCCTACCAGCACGGCGGTGATCATCCCAACGCCATCACACAACAGCCCGGCCCAGAGTGCGTAGCGAATCCGGGTAATCCCTACCACGCCAAAGTAGACCGCCAAGACATAAAAGGTAGTTTCTGTACTGCCTTGCATCACCGCAGCAATATGCCCTGCGACCGAGTCAACGCCATGGGTATTCATCACATCCAGCATCATGGCGCGGGCACCGCTGCCACTGAAGGGCTTCATCAGTGCGACAGGCAAGGCGTCGACAAACAGGGTGCTGACACCCAGTGCCGTCAGCAGCCAGCGTACGCCATCCAGTAACAGGTCGAGTGCGCCACTGGCGCGAAAAATACCAATCGCCACCAGCATGGCCACCAGATAGGGAATCAACTGCACGGCGGTTTCAAAACCGCTTTTGGCACCCGCTACAAATTGTTCGTAAACCGGTTGTTGACGCCACAGTCCGGCCGCCACCAGACCGACCATCAACAATAGGATGATGCCGTTAGCCAGTTGCTGTGAGATATCGGCAAGGCGATCCACGGGTACAGAACCGAGCCAGAACACCAGCGTCGCGACAACGGCCACCAGTCCGCCCAGATACCCCAGTACCACCGCATCCAGGCGGATTTTTTGCAGCCACATCACGGCCAATAAACCAGACAGGGTTGAGGCGGTGGTCGCCAGCAAGATTGGCACAAACACGTCGGCCGGATTGGCCGCGCCCAGCTGGGTGCGGTACATAAAAATAGTGACGGGTAACAAGGTAACCGAGGAGGTATTCAGCACCAGAAACAGGATCTGGGCATTACTGGCGGTATCTTTGAGCGGATTGAGTGTCTGCAAGGCCTGCATCGCCTTGATCCCCAGCGGGGTGGCAGCGTTATCCAGACCCAGCATATTGGCCGCCAGATTCATGGTGATGGCACCTTGCGCCTCATGCCCGGCAGGAACCTCTGGCATCAGTCGTCGGAACAGCGGTGCCAACCCTTGACCGAGCCAGCTGATAACGCCGGTTTTTTCAGCAATGGCAAACAGCCCCGACCACAACGCCAGCAATCCCACCAGACCAATGGCAATATCGACCGAGAGTTTGGCCATATCGAAACTGGCATTCACCAGTTGCTGAAAGATCTCGGTATCGCCGCCCAGCCAGCGCACCAGCGCGGTGGCACATCCGACCAGAAAAAATAATGCCCAAACAAGATTCAAACACAACTCCCGGCGTACACCCTGTCCAGCTTCCGAGTTATACGCCGTCAGTTGTGAATGTCCAGAATCAAGGCGATAGCCGCTTTAGACTTTGCTTTAAGCGTTTATAGCAGCCAGTCTTAATCCTGTTCGTATTTATTAATCAGATCGACAGCTTTTTGGTACAGCCGCTGGCCATCATTACCGGCATCGTCCATTTCCTTGATCCAGCCATCCGTCACCGGTTGCATGGTGGTTTTCCAGCGCGCCGTTTCACTGTCACTGAGCACCAGAATCTGGTTGCCTTCTTCTACGGCTGCCTTGCGTCCGGCTTGTTCCGATTCATCCCAGGCAGCACCTATCCAGCCAGCGGTGCTGATACCCGAGTTGTTATCAATCACCTTTTGCAAATCGGCGGGCAGTTTGGCATAGGCATCCTTGTTCATCGCGAAGATAAAGAACTGGGTATACAGACCCCGGTCGCCATGAATTTCGGTATGGTAATCCACCATCTGGTGAATTTTTAACGGCGCAACCACTTCATAAGGCAACAGCGCAGCATCCAGTACGCCCTTGGAAAAGGCCGATGGCACAGAAGGCACCGGCATAAACAGCGGTGAAGCCCCGGCAAGGGTCAAGGCATCTGCCATTTGCTTGTTGGAAGCACGAATTTTCAAACCGGCCAGATCTTCCAGTCGCGAAACCGGTGTCGTGCGACTGTGAATCGAACCCGGTGCGTGGGTATGCAATGCCAGTAGCTGTACATCGGCGAATGAATCCTGCATTTCCTGCTCGGCATATTCTTGCAACGCCATGCTGGTGATTTTTGCCGATGCCGGCATAAACGGCAATTCAAACACCCCGGCTTTGGGGAAACGTCCCGGCGTATAACCACCGACCGTCCAGATAATATCAGCAACGCCTTTGCGAGCCTGGTCGTACAGCGATGCGGGCTTGCCGCCTAGCTGCATGGAGGGATAGATATCGATCTGGATACGGCCGTTGGATTCAGCCATTACCTTGTCGGCCCACGGAACCAGAAAACGGCGGTGGGCAGTCGAGCTCATGGGGAGCATATGATGCAGCTTCAGAGTCACTTCCGGCTCTGCAGCGGTGGCGGTTGAAAAGGATACAAGGGCGGCAATGCCCATGCCCAGAACGGAGACCAACTGTTTGATTTTCATACTGAGTACCATAGTTATCTTTTTTATAGTTATCTGTGTATCGATTTGAAGACGTGCGCTAAACGGGTTGTCACGGTGTAAAAATAATCGTGCCCTCCCTGCCATTCAGATTCAGATTCAGATTCAGATTAGCAATCAGGGCGCAGAACGCCCCGTGATTACAGCTGTAACACCAGCCGGGCACTTTTTGAACGCGAGCAACAGGGGGTGAAATGGCTGTTGGCAGCCTGTTCTTCCTCGGTCTGGTACAAATCCCGATGGTCAGGAATACCGTCCAGAACGGGCGTCAGACAGGAACCACAAATGCCTTTTTCACACGACAGCGCGACATCAATGCCCTGTTGTTCCAGTACCTGAGCGACGGTCTGATCCGCTGCGACCGAATAGATCGCCCCGGTGGACTGCAGCTGAATTTCAAATGGCTGGTCATCATCCGAGGCGATCACCTCAGGGGCATCAAAATATTCACGGTGCATGCGTGACGTTGGCCAGCCCTGCCCCAGCGCATCCGCCCAAAGGCTGTCCATAAATCCGGCTGGGCCACAGACATACAAATGTGTTGTCTCTGTTGCTTGAGCCAGCAGGCTGGCCGATTGCAGCCGACCGCCATCCTGACTGATGTGCAAATGTACCTGTTGTGCCCACGGCTGTTGCTGCAACTCACCAATAAACGCCGCCTGCTCCAGACTGCGGACGCAATAATGCAATTCAAACGAGCGCCCTTGCTGGTACAGCTGATAGGCCATCGCCAGCATCGGCGTAATCCCGATGCCGCCGGCCAGTAACAGACTGTGAGTGGCCTTTTTTTCCAGAGCAAACAGGTTGCGTGGCATACTGATCTGCAGTCGGCTGCCGACCTTGACGTCCCGGTGCAGCGCCTCCGAGCCACCCCGAGATCCGGCATCACGCAGCACGCCAATACGGTAGTGGTTCGGCTCTGCCGTCGCATTGCAGAGCGAATACTGGCGAATCAGACCACCAGGCAAATGGACGTCGATGTGAGCACCGGCTTCATAAGCCGGTAATGGCACAGCGTCAGCACTCACCAGTTGATAGCTGTTTACCTGGCTCGACTCCCGGCAAATGCTGGCAACCCGAACCTCAATCAGATCCGTTGGCGCAATCATTTCAACGCTCCGTTTCGGCGGTCAGCAAACGTTCAATCACACGGCGTGATTGCACCCCACCGGCATCAATATTGAGTTTGAGCACATCGCGATTCGGATAGGCCAGCAGGTTCTTTTGCTGCAGTTCCAGCATTTCCAGATCTTCACTGAAAATCTTGCCCTGACCTTCGCGAATACGATCGGTTAACGCCTGATCGTCCGGGCAGAAATTACGGGCCATACCCCAAAAGTACCAATGGGAAGTTTCGGTTTCCGGGGTGATAAAATCCACCACGATGCACGAGGCGCGGTCTTTCTTCTCGGCATTGATACTGCCCTTGCCTGCCAACGCCACGCCGACGTCAATCATCACGTGACTCGGCGGAGTGAACCGGCACACCTGCCAGCGATCCACCACTTCGTTGGGATCCAGACCATTAGCTTCCATATTAGAAGCCCAGAAAGGCGGAGCCTGAATGTTTTCCATAAACCGGGACGTCAGCACCTGTTCACCTTCCACCGTAGTTTCTGGCGCAGCTTCGTCGATTTCTTTCTGGCCAATAGACGACGCATGGACGTAAGTTTCATGGGTCAGATCCATCAGGTTGTCGACCATCAGCCGATAATCGCACTGGATATGGAACAGACCACCACCATAGGCCCACTCATCACTTTCGGCCCACTCGCATGGGTGCAGTTTTGCTGGATCCACGGCCGCCTGATCTCCCGGCCATACCCAGACAAAACCATAGCGCTCAATCACCGCATACGCCTTGACGCAAGGGAAAGCGCGTACCCGCTGACCCGGCATACTGTCTACCTTGCCGTCGGATCCCATGGCCAAACCGTGGTAACCACACACCAGCTTGCCGTTTTCGACATAACCTAACGACAGCGGCGCACCACGATGAGGGCAAAAATCCTCAACTGCGGCGGCAGTACCGTTCTCATCACGGAAAAACACGATATTTTCGCCACAGATCTTGCGCCCCAGGGGTTTGGCTTCGATTTCATCGGGAGTACACGCAACGTACCAGGCATTTTTAATAAACATGGGAGACCTCTCTTTGTTCTTATTGGATCCAATTAAATCAAAAATGAACAATAAATCAACAAAAAATAGATATATTTGTCCTTTATGGATCCATAAATAAAAAAATAACAAAGAATTGATGGGAAAAACCGGGTAACTCACAGGCATCCTTGATCACCCCAGCCCCGTGTTAAGATCTCTGCCAGGTACACAACGACGAGAGATCCATGGCAACAACGGGGCAGCAAGTACTGGTTACCTTGCGCAAACAGATTGCCGACGGCCAGCTGACCGCCGGTCAACGACTGGCAGAAATTCCTACGGCAGAGGCGCTTGGTGTGTCCAGAATGCCGGTACGAATGGCATTCCGGGCGCTGGAACAGGAAGGTTTTCTGATCAAAAGCGGCCGCGGCTACACCGTCCGGGAAACCTCATCAGAAGAAATTACCGGCGCGATTGAAGTCCGGGGCGTACTGGAAGGACTGGCGGCTCGCCAGGCGGTTGAGCGGGGATTGGATCCAGGCGCAATTGACACCCTGCGGCGTTGCCTGCAAGAAGGGGATCAACTGTTTTTGCACGGCTTACTGAGCGATAACGACTTCGATCGCTATCACGACATGAACTGCCTGTTTCATGACACCATCATCAAGGCAAGTCATAACCCGGCGGTCGCCGCCGCGCTGGCGCGCAACGATCACATGCCCTTTGCCTCGGTCAAGGCACTGGCGGTGGATGCCAGTCAGCCGGAGCGAGAATTCAAACGTTTCTACTACGCGCACCTGCAACATCATGCCATCGTTGATGCCCTGTCCCAGGGACAAAGTGCCAGAGTTGAAGGGCTGATGCGAGAACACGCCAATGCCACACTCAACTATGTTGATGACCAACAACAGAACAACGCCAACGTTTGGGTTCGACGCAAAAGCCCAAGTGGTACGACGCGATCATAACCATAAGCCAAAGCTGGCTGTCAGCCAGCCGTCGCACCGCACAGTAACCAGGTCTTTTTGCCCGGTTACTGAGAACACAGTCAGCCGGAAAGCGGGCCGTTGGCCCTTTGCCCCCAGACTGATACTGCCAACGATAAATGAAATGCTAGCGTGGGTGATATTGCTCATAAAAATGCTTGATCACCGGATTGGCAGCGGTATAACGCTTGATTACGGTACTGATCGCCGCCGACATCTGCTCCGCCCCCAGATTGGCTACTTTCACTCCTTCACGCTTGAGCAGCGCCAAGTTATTGATCTCGGCTTCTTCCTGGCGTTGGAACCCCCAGGCTTCGGCTTCCTTGAAAGCGGTCATCACCATTTGCTGACGATCGACGGTCAAGCCGTCCCACCATACCTTGGACGCCACGACAACACCCGGAAACGCCATATGGTTGGTCACCGTCAGGTAGGGTGCATCACGATAGATCTTCAGGCCCACCAGCATATCCAGGTCAACATCGACCGCATCCAGCTGTTTATTAAGCAAAGCGGGTTGCGTATCAAGCAGTGCCAACTGCATCGGTACAGCATTCAGTGTTTGCCACCAATCTTTGAACACCTGATCAGGAAACGAACGGATTTTCATGCCATTAAAATCGCTGACATTGGCAACAGGACGGGTTGACACCACCTGACGCATTCCTGCCAGGGCATACCCCATACCGACCAGCTGACTCGACTCCAGCCGCTGCAACATTTGTTGGGCATCGGTACCGGCAGTCGCCTTGGCGACGGCTTGGACATCTTTAAACAGATAAGGCAAATACCAGCCGCTGAAAGCGGGTTCAAGAGACGACAGACTGCCCGCCGTCAGAATCGCCAGGTGTAATTTACCGGACTGTAATTTTTTGATCGTTTCCGCCTCACCCTGCATTTTGGCCATTCTGGATGAGCGCAAACGTATCTGATCATGAGAGGCCAGCTTGAGATTATTACTCATCCGGTCTGAAACCTGGCTCCAGATATGGCCTGGCGGTGTCACCATTCCGATACTATAGGACTTCGCCTGAGCACCAGAAGTGGCCAAAGTCAAGCCAACCATTGCGGTTACCGGGAGCAAACAGCGGGTAATCTGGCCACATATTGCGTGTATCGAAGCAATCTTCATCGTCATAACATGTCCTGATAGGTAGAGAGCGCGTTCTCCATGAACTCTCAGATTATTTATTGGTTATTAGGGTAGCCCTAAACAATCCTGCATCCTTTTATTTATACGTTTTTAAGTATGATCAATACAATCCGAAATATCAGCAGTCATTCAGTGATCTATCACCAATATGCCCCGCCAGCAGATCCACGAACGGTAACACAGCAAAAAAAACAAAAAAAAAGCGGCCACAAGGGCCGCCAAGACTAGAGCTAACAGAGGAGAGCTGAAGGACAATGAAACTACTTATACTAAGAACCCCTCTCCATCCGTTGGTTCCAGTGACTGTTCAAAAATAACTTTTTTTTTCCGGTACTGGCTTCTATTGATCCATTTTTCAGCCAGATCCCCTGCCCAGCGCCTGGCTAACGCATCAGGCCAGGTAACCACAGCGACAATTCCGGCACCAGCGCAATAATGACCATGCTGATTCCCATCGCCAACAAAAATGGCAACATGGCACGGAACAGCGACATCATTGGCAGGTTGGCGGTGGTCATGGCAATGTAGAGTCCCGGCCCAACCGGAGGCGTCACCAGCCCCACCAAGGTGGCAAGGCTGATAATCACGCCGAAGTGAATCGGGTCGATACCAAAGCCAACGGCTGCGGGCAGGATTATCGGCACAATCACAATCATCACCGCGATGCTCTCCAGGAACATACCCAGGACGATGACCATGGCGTATACCAGCATCAGGAAGGCAACGGGGGATTCCGTTACACTGGTTATCCACTCCACCATCATGTCCGGCACACCTTCAAACGACAGCGCCCAGCCAAACACGGAGGCGGCAGCAATCAGTCCGGTAATGGTGGCGGTGTTAATGGCAACCGAGGCAAAAATCTCACCCAGATCCCGCAGCGAGATAGTTTTGTACACCAGCAAGCCGATCAGGAACGCCATCACTGAGGCAATCGCCCCAGCTTCTGTCGGAGTCATGACCCCCATCACAATACACAGAATCACCACAATCGGGATGGTGCCAGGCAGCAAACCGTCAATCAGGTCACGCTTGACGTTCTTGTGCGCCATCGGCTCGCCCTTGGGTAATTCCTTGAACACCCCGGTCAGGAAGATGACCAGGGCAAATCCGGCAATAATCAGTATGCCGGGGAGAATACCGGCAATAAACAGATCCGAAATCGGCTGGTAGGCGACAACGCCGTAAATAATCATCAACATGGATGGCGGAATGATCGGCCCCAGCAAACCACCGGCCATGGTAACAGCGGCAGAGAATTCCTTGTTGTAGCCTTTCTCGACCATGGTCGGAATCATCAATCGGCTCATCACCGAGATCTGCGCCGTTGCCGAACCAAGAATCGATGCTGCCATGGCGTTGGTAAGCAAATTCACATAGGCCAGGCCGCCCTTGAAGCGTCCGACAAAAACGTCGGCAGCGTTCATCAGCCGTGAAGTCAGGCCGCCCTTGTTCATCAACTCCCCCACCAGCATAAACAGCGGGATGGCCAGTAATCCATTCTGGCTCAATGAGCCATACAGCTGGATCGGCAAGGAGCTGACCAGCATGGTGAGATCCATTTCATAGAGAAAAACCAGCGTCCCCAGCACCAGGGTCAGAAAAATAGGCAATCCGGTCAGCAGGGCCACAAAAAAGGCAATCAGTGTGGTCATGAACGCACCTCTGGGCCATCGCCGGTGCTCTCATCTTCGACCAGTAATTGATGCATATCGATATTTTCGGGGATCAGCACTTTCACCGCCTGATGCCAGGTCATGCAATAAAATGAAAAAATCAGTATCGAGTAGTTGTACCAGCGCGGTATCTGGGTGGTGGGTGAGACATCACCACGAATCTCTGGACGCTGAATCCATTCGGTGGCGAAATAACACATGATGCCCAATGTGATCAGGCCGATGATATCCAGCACACGCAGCAACACCAGCGAGCTCTGCGGTTTCAGCATGGTCAGGAGAAAGTCTACCCGCACCAGCTTGCCGCTGTAGGTCAGGTAACTGACACCAACAAATGAAATAATAATCAGCACCTGCACCGCGACTTCTTCTGCCCAAAACAACGGGCTGTTAAAAAAGTAACGCAGGATAACCTGCGTGCAGAGAATCAGCGTCAGGCCGGCTGTCAGCGCCACCATCAACCAGCGTTCACCACGACCAATCGCGTGGTCCAGCGTTTCCAGAAATTTGAGCATGAGAACCTCGAAGACCCAGCAGCGCCACGAGATGACTCCGTTGCTGCTGGTCAAACTGATAACCAAACCTCGGTCGGGGCCGAACATCTCTGTGCCGATCCAACCAACCAGGCGGTGCCTGCGGTCACTGCAGGCACCTGCGCGGCTTATTTGTTTTCGGTGTAGAACGCTTTGATATCAGCATTCGTGCTGGTGTATTTGTCAGACACCTTGTCCATAACCGGCACCAGTGTTGCTGTATCAAAGTCGACGACCGTAACGCCTTCTTTTTTCAACAGTGCCAGATTACTGATCTCGGCTTCAGCTTGCTGTTGAAAGCCCCAGCTTTCAGCATCCTTGAACGCGGCCATCACGACTTGCTGTTGTTGTGCCCCCAGGCCGTTCCACCACTTTTGGGAGGCGACAACCACGCCGGGAAACGCCATATGATTGGTCAGTGTCAGGTAAGGCGCCTGCTGATACATTTTCAGGCCTACCACCACATCAAGATCGACATCCACGGCATTCAGCAAGTTGGTGGTCAGCGCTGGTGAGACACCGGACAACGGCATAGCCGTCGGGGCAGCTCCCATATCGGTCCAGAAATCGTTAAACACGCTGTTCGGAAACGAACGGATCTTTTTGTTGGCAAAATCTTCGACCGATCCCATTGGCTGAGTCGACAACACATGGCGCATCCCGGCGAGGGTGTAACCCAGACCAACCAGCTTGTGCGCTTCGAGTTTTTTCAGCATCGCTTGCGCTTGTGGCTTGCCTGTCGCGACTGCCGCATCGCTGACACTGTCGAACAAGCCAGGCAGGAACCAACCAGAAATAGAGGCTTCTCGATTGGATAACACGCCGGCCGTCAATACCGCCAGTTGCATGCCGCCGGACTGCAGCAAATCGATCATTTGCTGTTCACCGCCCAGTTTGGACAGTGGATAGACCTTGATCTTGGTCTTGCCACCGGTGGCTTCTTGCAGATTGTTATTAAAGCGTTCAGACACCTTGTTCCAGATATGACTGGGTGGCGTCACCATGCCCATACGCAAGGTATCGGCCTGGGCTGAAAAGCTAGTCGCCGTCACCAAAGTTCCAAGCACCAGGCTGGAGAGGGTATGGCGGAATGTTCTGCGAACATGGCGGAGTACGTGAGTCATGATATTGGCCTTATCGTTATTGTTGTGTATCGATATGTCACGAGCACCCACTCAGGGCACCCGTATTCGCCGGACACTGCGCCAGCAGCCGATCAGCTGACAGCTGGCACTCTGCTCAGGCGATAGTCAGGGAAATGTCGCCCACGTTGTCGATCTTGCCGGTGATCACATCACCCGCAACCACAGGGCCAACACCTTCTGGAGTACCGGTATAAATCAGGTCACCAGGCTGCAAGTGATAGAATTTGGAGAGGTGGGCGATAACTTCGCGCACATTCCAGATCAGCAGTCCCAGCGTGGTTTTTTGTTTCTGCTCGCCACCCACAGACAGCTCAAGATTACCCTCAGTAATGACACCGACATCTTCCTTGCGGTAGATCGGAGCCAATACCGCAGACTCTTCAAAATCCTTACCCAGATCCCAGGGACGACCGGTTTCGCGGGCTTTCAGCTGCAGATCGCGACGGGTCATGTCGAGACCACAGGCATAGCCGTAGATCAGTTCATCAGCGTTGTCTTCGGCCACTTCAAAACCGGCCTTGCCAATGGCAACCACAAATTCCATCTCGTAGTGGTAGTTGGCGGTTTGTGGCGGGTAAGCCACAGTGCTGCCGGACGGCACCAGGGTAGAGGCATCCTTGATAAAATAAAACGGTTCCTGGGTGCTTTTGTCGACGGTGACACCCATCTCCGCTGCGTGGGCGTGATAGTTACGCCCAACGCAGAAAATACGGTTTACCGGGAAACGGGCATCGGTGCCAACAATTTCGGCAGTGACCGGCGCTTTGGCCGGAAAAATCAGATGAGTTGTCATGGTTTCTTCTCGCTGTAAGTGCGTCATTAAATCGGGTGCAGCAGACTCTTTCGGAGTAACTCATGCGGCACATGGCGTATAGCGGGCGTTAGCAACGCCGTTAGAAAATACCCAGATACTGGTGTAACGGGCTTTCGTCGGCGCTGATCAGAAACGCTGGTTCAGTCGCGGACCGGTTCGTCAGGGTAATGTCGGTGTAACCCGGTGCGCACAGCGTGTCCTTGTTGATAAAGTCCAGCGGTTCCGCACCGGCGGATGCGTGCCCCACAACACTCATCTGACCAGCACCTTCAACCACATGGAAGACCACCGGCGTGGTGCGTTTTGGCAAGGTAATGGTTTCTCCCGGACGTAACATCAACGCGCCAAAACCAATACTGGGGAACAACGGCGTGCCATTTTCAGGATTCACATAGCTGATGCTGAGCAGACCTTCAGGGTATTCGCTGGCCATTTCGAGCAGGCAGGTACGAGTCTTGGCCCAGGGGTAACGCAGCATCGGGCTGTTACTGTCACCGCGCTGGAAGCCCATATTGGGAACCACCCCGGCGGCACTGTAATCAGCAAAGGATTTGTCGCGCTCAGAGCGTTTTTGCTGCAGCTGACCTTCCATTGCCCAGGAGCTTTCCAGGCGATAAACCAGCGGCAGGTCGAGCACATCCAGCCAGACAATCGGGCCAGTACCTTCATGATGGTGTTCATGCCATTTACCAGCCGGGGTCAGGATCAGGTCACCACGTTCCATCCGGCATGGCTCACCATCGACCGTTGTAAAGGCACCTTCGCCTTCTACGATAACGCGCACCGCATTCGGGGTATGACGATGATTCGGAGCCGTCTCGCCAGGCAGGATCAGCTGCAAGCCCAAGTAAATACTTGGAGTTGCCTGCATGTTTTCCAGACCATGGCCCGGATTGGCCAGTACCAGCACACGCCGCTCGGCTTTTTCCATCGGCGTCAGTTCACCGGCTTGCAACAGCAACGGCCGGACACTCTCGTAACTCCAGTTCAGTACCTGGGTATGACGTGTCGGTATGCGAGGTGGTAACACCGCCCGCATCGATGGCCACAACGGTACCAGATTGGTTGCAGTCAGATCATCGCGATAGCCCTGTGGCAGATCTTCAAGCTTGCCGAGTTCGTGCATGGTTCAATCCTCATGGTCTGGAGTGACAATCCTGTCATCACTCAATGTCACTTGTGCAACGCCACTGGCGTCGGGGTCTTTTGTTATTGGTCAGACATTTATATTATTGGCTGTCCGGCTGATTCGCCGGAGCCGCCTGCTGGAACGCCGGTAGCGTCTGGCAGTATTGGTAAATCGCCAGTATCCGTGTGTAGGCACTCAGATCACAGCCAAAACGCTGGGCATTGGCGACTTGCGGAATCAGGCAGACATCGGCCAGAGTCGGTTCATCACCAAAACAACAGCGGCCATGACCATATCTCGCCAGCAGCGCTTCTACTGCGTCAAACCCTTCCACCACCCAGTGGTTGTACCAGGCTTTTTTCTGTTCCTCGCTCACCCCCAGCTCTTTGCTCAGATAGCCCAGAATGCGCAGGTTGTTCAACGGGTGCATATCGCAGGCAATCGCATTGGCGACTTCCAGCACTCTGGTTTTCGCCACCAGATCCGCAGGAATCAGCCGCGACTGAGGGTATTTTTCATCAAGGTAACTGAGAATGGCGAGAGACTGGGTAACCTGAGTGCCGTCGTTGTCGATCAGCAAAGGTACACTTTTGTTAGGGTTTTTTGCCACATACTCGGCGGCAAATTGCGCACCAATACGAATATTCACACCCTGATATTCAAAATCCAGGTCTTTTAATGCCAGTGCGATCCGTACCCGGTATGAGGTGGAGCTGTTAAAAAAACTGTAGAGCTGCATTTATAGTTATCTCCGGTTGCGGCCATGACACGGCGTCAGGCAAACCGTGGCATCTCTCAAACTGTTAAAAAGATTATTGACGAGCCTTGGTAGATCGAATAATGATAGTTTCAGATAGAGCCATAACCTGAGATATATACCTTGAGAGATACCTTGAGAGAGATACTTTGAGCTGGACGCGGCAATTACGATTAAAACACCTGAGCCTGCTGATTGAACTATCAGAGAGTGGCAGCCTGAGTGATGTAGCCCGCACTTCCCACACCACCCAACCAGGGTTGTCGAAATGGCTGAAAGAACTGGAAGAGGATATTGGCGCACCGCTGTTTGATCGCCATTCACGCGGGCTGCGGCCCACCCCACTGGGCAGTCTGATGGTCAGTCATGCCCGGCGCATGCTGTCGGAAGTGGAACGTACGGAGCAGAACCTGCATTCGTTAATGCAGGGCGGCAACCGTATTCTCTCCATTGGCACCTCCCCGGCGTCCGCGCCAAGTTTTGTTCCTGCCGCCATAATGCGTTTTCTCAAAAGTAATCCGAATGCCCGTATCCGGGTGGAAGAAAGCACCATGAACGAAATGTTGGCCAAACTGGAATTGGGCAAGCTCGACCTGGTGGTCGGCCGGATGGACAACTACCGGCCACGTCCAGTCATTGGCAGTGCCATTCTCTATAATGAAAGGCTGCGTGTTGTCGCCCGCCCAGGTCACCCACTCACCCGGAAAAGCAACCTGACCTGGGAAGACCTTTACCAGTACGACTGGATCGTCTGGCCCGACGGCACCCCCATCCGCAGCAAACTCGACGCCGCCCTCACCGCCGCAGGCCAAAAACCGGCGCCATTACGGATTGAATCGGCTTCACAGATCGCCAACCTCTGGATGATCAAATACAGCGATATGCTGTCGATCAGCTCCGAACGGGTGGCCATGCATTTTGAAGAACGGGGCTTGGTTGTGCCGCTGGCGATGGATATTGAGCAGTCCGGCGGGAGCGTTGGCATGTGCTGGCGTGATGAAGACAGCCAGGACGATATGATCGACCTGCTGCTGGCTTGTTTCCGCAACGAAGCCGAACGGGTCGCCGACGAATTGGGCTAGGAGCCTGTCGGACTTAGGCGTTCGTCGCGAGGGAAAGACTGGTTTGAGCGATGTTTGCGCAAATTTGAGGTGAATAGTGGTTCTATTTAACCAGAATTTGCTCAAAAAAGAGCCAGATTCAGCTTTTCCGCAGTAGAGCAGCCCTAAGCCCGACAGACTCCTAGGGAACGTTTTTAATGATTAAACCGAGCCTGATGAGAGCCCGTTGGTTTCAGAACAAAGCATGAGGAGCGCGCCAAACAAGTGACGAATAACGCCGCACTGGAAGCAAGAGGCCTCAGCCCCAAGGGTCAGGGTCAGGGTCAGGGTCAGGGTCAGGGTCAGGGTCAGGGTCAGGGTCAGGGTCAAATAATTGAGAACGCCCCCTGGCCTCCAACCCAACACTTTCCGGCTTGCAACAATGCTTGCTAAAAACAGATCTATCAATCACCAGAAGAATCAATAAGCTGGTGCCATTCTTTTGGTCCAGGCCCTTTTATGCATTCCTCATCCCGTGCGACCCCGATTGTCATGCTGCTGATTTGCGTGATCTGTTGGGGCAGTGTGTTTCCCATCTCAAAAATCCTGCTGCACTCAATATCCGGCCTGTCGCTGTTGATGTGGCGGTTTCTGATCGCGATTGCCTGTGTCATCGTTTACTTGATCGTACAGAGAAAACCCTGGCCATCGCTGCGTTGGTCGCAATACCTGATTCTGGCGGCGCTGGGCGTGCTGGGTGTCGGTGGCTTCAATCTGGCGCTGTACGAAGGACTGCCCTATACCGAAGCCACCAACGGTGCCTTGATCATGGCACTCAGTCCATTGGTCACGTCCATCGCCGCCGCCGCACTGGCTCGTCGCTGGCTTTCCATCCAGCAGTGGATCAGCCTGCTGATTGGTCTGACCGGTGTCACTCTGGTCATTACCAACGGTGATGTCATTGCCCTGCTGCAACACGGCATCAATCAGGGCGACTTGCTGATTGCTGGCGGCATGTTGTGTTGGGCCGCCTTTACCATTGCCTCTCAACGGGTCAATCACTGGTTATCACCCGTGCCGTTTACCCTGGTGACCATGACAGCCGGATGGCTCGCAGTCAGCTTTTATGGTCTGGTCATCAGGCAAGTGCATCCCTGGGAAGAATTGCAGTTAATGACGCACACCAACCTGTTGCAAATACTCCATATCAGCGTGTTTGGATCTGTGGTGGCCTACCTGTTCTGGATTCAGGGAGTGAAGGCTATTGGCGCGGCCAGCGCCTCGATGTTTTTTAACCTTGTGCCGGTATCGGCAGCCCTGATTGCCGTGGCGATGGGCGAGCAGCTTTCCGCTATTCAGGTCACCGGCATTGCTATCGCTATTGCAGGATTGAGTTTACCCAGCCTGATCCGATATTTGTGGTCTCGACGACATCGTGATGCGGTGCAGCTTTAACGGAGAGCAGGGTTTAACGGGAGAAGAGCAAGAGACGGAGGAAGTAAAACAGGGAGGCAAGTATGGGTTTGAAAGCGAAACAGTTAACACAAACCGACAGACGCACCGGATGATGCGTCTGTCGGTAGGCAAGACAGGAACAACGGTCAGTTCAGCAGATGTACTGCCCAGAGCGTGATGCCAGGGAAGATAATCATCAGGATGACACGCAGAATATCCGACATCAGAAACGGGATAACGCCCTTGAACGCTTCTGTCAGCTGCAAATCCTTGTCAAAGGATTTGATGATAAAGACGTTCATGCCAACCGGTGGCGTAATCAGCCCCACTTCAACAACAACCAACGCAATAATACCGAACCAGATCCCCAGGTCTTCCGCCGACATACCAAAATCCATAACGGCAATGATCGGATAATAGATGGGAATGGTCAGCAGAATCATCGCCAGACTGTCCATAAAACACCCCAACACCAGGTAAGTAACCAGCATGATCGCCAGTACCAGATACGGAGACAGGTCAGCTGCCAGAATCATATCAGCGCCAATGGATGGCAGCTGGGTCAGGGCAATAAAAACACTGAACAAATCGGCACCCAACAGGATGAAAAAAATCATCGCCGTCGATACCGCTGTCTTGAGGATACTTTCACGGAAATCCGCCAGCCGCATCTTGCCGTGGGTAAAGGCCAGTATCGCGGTCAGAAAAACCCCCACCGAAGCCGCTTCTGTTGGCGTAAAGATACCCGCATAAATACCACCCAGTACAATCAGGAAGATAACGGAAATATGCCAGACGTCTTTGGTGGAACGAAACTTCTCAGCCCAGGTGGTCTTTGGGCCAGCAGGACCGGATTCTGGCTTCCAGCGAACATAAATGGCAATCGCCAGCATGTAGCCAAACGCCGCCATAAAGCCCGGCACAAATGCCGCAATAAACATTTTGGCGATGTTTTGTTCGGTCAGAACCGCAAAAATAATCAGCACCATGGACGGTGGAATCAGAATACCCAACGTACCACCTGCTGCCAGCGCTCCGGCTGCCAGACCGGCCTGATAGTTATTGGCTTTCATCTCAGGCAGGGCAACCTTGCCCATGGTCGATGCAGTTGCCAGCGACGAACCACAAATAGCACCGAATGCAGCACAGCCGGAAATGGACGCCATCGCCAAACCGCCTTTCAATTGCCCCACCCAGACGTTACAGGTACGGAACAATTCACGCGTAATACCGGCACGTGTGGCCAACTCACCCATCAGCAAAAACAGCGGCACAACCGACAGGTCAAAAGTAGAAAACTTGGAGACCGGCACTGTCCCCATATAATTCAAAACGGAGTCTGGCCCGGCCAGCAGACCGTAACCCAAAGCGCCACAAGCCATCATCGACAGTGCAATAGGAATACGCATCGCCATCAGCAGCATCAGCAATACAATCATGGCAAACGCCAGTTCTACATTGGTCATTTCCCGGCTCCACGAACAAAGGTAACTACACGATCAAGACTCGTCAGGGCAACCAGGACAGATGACAACACACCGGGCACAAAAACGATCCATAACGGCAGTTCAAGAATCATGCTCTGTTCCATGTAGTCGTAGGCATCCAGTCCACCCAAGGTCAGTTGCCAAATCAGCACCACCGACACCACAAAGAAAAAAGCCTCACCGATGGTCTCCAGCAACGCCACCCAGCGGGGTGCCAGATTATTGGTGAAAATATCAACAACGACATGACCATTAGCACGGTGGCCTTCCGGTAAAAACAAAAAGACGGTGATTCCAAGACCGGCTTCCACCAATTCGTAATCGCCTTCAATTGCGGTACCAAACAGAGCGCGACCGGTGATACTGATAACCGTCATGGTTGCCAGTACCAGCATCAGAAAACCGCCCACCAGTGCAAACTGGCGGGACAGCCATGCTATACCGATACGCACCTGTTCCAGCCAGACAGGCTGATTCAGGGCTACTTCAGTCATGATCCACTAACAACCTTCTCGTATTTCGTAATCAGATTAACGGCTTTCTGATACAGCGCCGCACCATCCTTGCCATCATCCGTCATATCCGCAATCCAGTCGTCGGTCACTGGTTGCATCATGCGCTTCCAGTTTGCAGTTTCTTCCGGAGTCAGGGTGTAGAAAGGGTTATTTTCTGCGTGTGACGCGGCATACCCTGGCAGTTCGGCCAGATCCATTTCATGGCCCAGTCGACGCGCTTCATCGATACCTGAATTGTTGTCGATCACCTTTTGCAGGTCAGCGGGTAACTGCTCGTAAGCTTTTTTGTTCATAGCAAACAGAAAGAACTGAGTATACAAACCGCGCTCACCCTTGATCTCGGTATGGTTCGGTGCCAACTGCTGGATTTTCAGCGGGTTAACCACTTCAAACGGCATCACGGCAACATCAACCACGCCTTTGGACAAGGCGCTAGGCAAAGCGGGTACTGGCATAAAGACCGGTGAGCCGCCCATAATACCGAAAGCTTCGGCCATCGCCTTGTTCGGCGCTCGCATCTTCAGGCCTTCCATATCCGCTGCGTTCTTGATCAGCTTGGTACGCGAGTGCAATGCACCGGGTGCGTGGGTATGAATGGCCAGCAGGTGCACATCGCTCAGCTCATCCTGCATTTCAGTCTCAGCGTATTCTTGCAGCGCCATACTGGTTGCTTCCGCACTGGCGGGCATGAACGGCAGTTCAAAGGCACCGGCTTTCGGGAAACGACCCGGTGTATAACCACCTACCGTCCAGACGATATCGGCGACGCCTTTACGCGCCTGATCAAACAACTGCGGAGGCTTGCCACCCAGCTGCATGGCAGGATAGATATCGATCTTGATACGACCATGAGACTCTGCCATCACCTTGTCTGCCCACGGCACCATCATTTTTTGATGAGTGGCGGACAACGGGGTCAGAAAGTGATGCAGCTTAAAGGTAAATTCAGGTTCAGCAGCCTGGGTGTTCAATGCAGCCATACCTGCGACAGTAAGGCTTAGCGTCAGGAACAGGTTTTTCAATTTCATTGTTTTACACCTTGTTATTTTTATCGGTCAGACTTTGCCAGCGGCAAAATCCCCGAAGGCAAAATCATGCAACCTAAGAACTGTTATAAGTTTCAACAGACTTTTTTGTATTGAAGTGATTCACCTGAATTACCACCAGCACAGTCACTGGCCACTGGAAATCCAAGGCAGCAAAACAGCAATTAGAATCGACAACCGCAAGCTAGCATCCCAGCCGCCTTGCTGGTAATTAAATAAGCATAGGAACCATTCGTTTTTTGCATAGATACATGCCAATCCAGCTATAAAGTCACGTTCCAAGCGCCATCGCCAGATGGGTCTGATGCCCAGAAAAGCCCAGCAAAAGCAGTTTTTTTGCGACAAAAGAACCCTTCCAGCACTTGCGATAGCAATAAGAACTGCTTCACTGACTATAGTAAATAAAATCACATTCTGCCCCAATCCTTGCTCTTTGCTATAGCAAAAACAAATAGCCTACTGATGAAATTGGAATGGCAGTTTGGTAGCACGAGCAAATACGTTACAGGCATACTTCCATGCAGAAAAAGAATACTGGCCACGCACTTCAGCGCCAGCTCAAGAATGAGTCCGACGACAAGCATGTCATTTAAGTACCAGCAAGCTGATGACAATCAAAGGGACTCACCCAAAACGGTAATAGAGGAAATCCATGCCTGACGCATCGCTATCCATTTCAGCTTCCCTGGCACTGGTACCTAGCCCTGAGCGAGTGAGCAAGCCCCAGCTGGAATGGCGCATGGAAAATCGCGCAGGTACTGCCCTTTTTATTCGTCCGGCCGAAAGTAATCCCCTTGCGGACACTCCGACACTGTTTCGAAACGACCGCAACTTGTTCGGCAAGCTGATGCTTTCCGAGCTGCATTTTGCTCACGAGACCCCACTGGTCTGCCATACCAGCGAGGACAGCTATTTTTTACTACTGGTAATGAGCGGCAGTTGTGACTATCACACCCTGACAGGGCAACAACAACTCACCCCCGGCGCAGTGTTATTGCTGAACCCGGGTGACAAACTGCCGGTTTGTTATCAGGCGGATTGTCATGTCACGACACTATCCATTCCGCAGCAAGAGTTACTGAATGCTGCGGTTGTCATGGGCTGCGCTCATTCCAGTATGGAAATCGACTTTCTGCTCCCGGAAACCGGCGCTGTCTTGCCTGAGGCGCTTTACCATATTATTCGTTCCATGTGGGCCTCAGCGACCAGGCCCATCACCGAGGCAACCCGCCAGTGCTACGAGCAACTGCTGTACGATGCCCTGATGAACAGTTTTACCACCCGAGTGGTGCAACCAGGTCTGGCACAGGTCAGTAAGCACCCACAAATAGAACAGGTGCGACATCGGGTAATACAACACATCACGGAAGACTTTGATGTCCGAGAAATTGCTGCGGTATGCAAGGTCAGTGTAAAAACACTCTACAACCTGTTTAATCGTGAGCTGGGGGTTACACCCTCTGTTTTTATTCGCAATTGTAAACTCGAAGCGGCGTACGCCAATATTCAGCAGCACCCGGAACACAACATCACTCATATCGCTACACGTTACGGCTTTACCAATCTCAGCCGTTTTTCCGCCTATTACCGGGAACGCTACGGCGAATCACCGTCGGATACATTACGCAAGCGGCGCCAGCAACAGGCCACAAGCTGACCTCGTCGATCATCGACAGACATCGTCCCAGAACGACAGCCACAAAAAAACCGGGCGAACCCGGTTTTTCTTGTTGTCACAGGGAGAGCTGTCGCAACCCTGCTTGCAGAACAACAATATCAAGCGAACCTATCAGGTACTGCCACAGTCAGGCCGGATAGCACACCACGACAGGTGCTATCCAAACCAGGCATGATCAGAACTTGTAGATTGCCATCACTTCCAGCTGCTTGCCTTTCGGACGCAGGTTCGGCAGCGTTGAGGTGTTATTCAATGTATCAACATCCTGCTTGCGGAATTCGATACCCAGATCCAGACCTTTGGTGTAATTGTAGATCACGTTGGCATTCATGGCATTCAACTCACTGTCTGCCGTGTCGTCAACGCCGATGTGGGCCATACGAATAGTCGCTGTCGTCTTGGTGTCAAACTTGTATGCAACCGCTGCGGTGTAGCCGGTTTGCTGTACCAGCTCGCCATCCTGAGCATCGGAGTTTTTCGGACCACCGTAGGCACCATTCACACCAAAGCCTGAGAACACACCCAAGCCCTTACCTGTGTAGGCACTGCCGTACAGCGTCACGTCACCCAGACCCAGCTTACCGGCAAACGAAGCACCGCCACCAAAAACAGAGTTTTCACGGTCGTTATTGGAACCGTCACCCTGAGCGACATCGCGGCCGACAGCCGCTACGGTAAAGCCAGAACCACCTTCAAAACGCTGGGTATAGGCAGCCACCATATCCGGGAAGCCAGCACCTGTGTTAACCGGATCCTGCAAGCTGATACGGATTGGACCCGAGGTGTAATGCATCACCAGGTTCGAACGGACAGTACCGCCGTTACCACTGATAGTACCCAGGCCAGGGCCCCAGAAGTTGATCTGGGCCGCGTCCATTGGTGCAGTAGCGAAGAACGCACCATTCCAAGTCTGACCAAGGGTTACCTTGTCAATTTGCATATAGGCGTGACGCAAACGCCAATTGTAAGTAGCGGAGTTAAAATAACCACCGTAGAAGTCACCTTCGATAAAGGTAGAGATCTTGTGGCCATCGACTTCACGTTCGGTCTTGAAGTTCAAACGAGACTGACGGGCGGTCGCATCAAAAGTGTTAGTTACGCCGTTGGCTGCATCAGCATCCGGACGATTGAATACGCCCTCGGCCTTGATGTAGCCACCCACGCTGTATTTGACGCCATTCATTTCAGCGACCTGACCTGCACCAGCAGCGGATGCAAGAACGGATGATGCAATGGCCAGAGCCAGTGTATGCTTCTTCATTTTTACGCCTTTTTATTTATTGTTTTGGTCTTATAACAGTAGTCCAACGGTTGCTCTCCTGTGAAACGACCGCCGGTTAATTCAGCCACACAAGTGTCGTACAGCACCAGAAGAAAGGCTGTACATATATTGAAAACGACATACGCTATGTGTAAAAATCCATAGAATTGTTACACATTTCCATAACTTTTTGAGATACCAGAGATTTATCCCGTCGATTCATGGTCACAGCTGGTTGCTTTTTGTTCAACAACAACCCAGCACCTGTTCGCACTATTTCTTCCCACCTCGGCAGATGCCTGTTGCAAAACAGGCGGGCAGCTATCCACACCTAGCTGACTATTTATCCTTTGCAGAAAAAGTACCAGCGATAGCCGCTATCCTCCATTCAGAATCAGATCGAATTTGCTCATCATGGAATGGATACCAGACACCACTCAGCCGAGGCAAACATGAAAACTATAACAACTCAGGTAGCCATTATTGGTTCAGGCCCATCCGGCTTGCTGCTAGGTCAGCTGCTGAACACACAGGGTATTTCCAACGTTATTCTGGATCGCGTCGACGGCGACTATATTCTGGGCCGAATCCGCGCCGGTATTCTGGAACAGGGTTTTGTTGATCTGGCGCGAGAAGCCGGTGTAGCGGAGCGGATGGACAACGAAGGCCATGTACACGAAGGTTTCGAACTGTCGATGAACGGTGAACGTACCCGCATCGACCTGAAAACACTGACCGGTGGCGACACCGTCATGTGTTATGGCCAGGTCGAAATCACCCGCGACCTGATGGATGCGCGTCAGGCAGCTGAACTGCCAACCTATTACAACGCTGAAAAAGTAACCCCGCATGAGGTTAAGAGCGACAAACCCTACGTCACGTTTGTCCACGACGGTGAAGAATACCGCCTCGACTGCGACTACGTTGCTGGCTGCGACGGCTTCCACGGCGTGTCGCGCCAGACCATTCCTGCCGAGATCCGCACCGAACACGAACGGGTGTATCCATTCGGCTGGCTCGGCTTTATGGCCGATGTACCACCCTGCAACCACGAATTGATTTATGCCATGAGCGATCATGGTTTTGCCCTGGCGAGCCAGCGTTCTGCCACCCGCTCACGCTACTACTTGCAGGTGCCATTAACCGACAAAATCGAAGACTGGAGCGATGAACGTTTCTGGGATGAGCTGAAAAAGCGTCTGCCAGCGGACGTAGCGGCCACCATGGAGACCGGCCCGAGCATCGAAAAAAGCATCGCCCCCCTGCGTTCGTTCGTTTGTGAACCCATGCAATATGGCAACCTGTTTCTGGTCGGCGATGCCGCCCACATTGTGCCGCCAACCGGAGCCAAAGGCCTGAACCTGGCGGCCTCGGATGTCGCGACGCTCTTCAAGATCATGACCCGCGTTTACAAGGAAGGCGATAAGGAGTGTATCAGCCAGTACTCTGACATTGCCCTGCGTCGAGTGTGGAACGGTGAGCGTTTCAGCTGGTGGATGACCAGCATGATGCACGACTTTGGCGACGACCTCTCCGGTGGTAACAACATGGAACCACTGATGTACAAGCGTTTTATGGAATCCGAATTGAACTACTATCTGGGCTCCGAGAACGGTCGCAAAGTCATTGCCGAGCAATACGTCGGCCTGCCTTACGAAGATCTGAAGTAACTGCATGAGTCCGCAATAGCCACAACCACAGGTAAACAAGAAGCAGGTTTGGCCTGCTTCTTGTTTTTTTAAGGACTCTTATTCTCTACGGTATTGCAGCGGAAATGGTCAGCGGCGATTAGTGCCAGACCGGAGCGGCAAAAAAAGACCCCAAATGTGGCCGCATGCGACATAAACGCTGCTCCAGCACGGGCCATTCCAGCAACAGCAGATCTCTTGCCAAAGACACATTCACACGCTGGGTTGGTGTGCTGGCCTCGAGCAGATGGGCCGCGACCAGTTCAGCACAGCGGCTCAATTTGACCAGTGCCATTTCGGCTCGTCCCGCTTCCAGGTACGCATCCACCAGGTTCAGTAACGGTGTAACCACCGCCAGTAATGACTGCTCTGACAAGCGTTCAGGGCCAGCGTCAAGTTCGGCGTAACCAAGATTTAATGCCTGATGAAAGTCGTCGCAAGCTTGCTGCGGATTCCCGGCCAGTAATGCCCTGCGCCCGGATTCAATCCAGTCGCACCAGCCAGCCGGCATGTCCAACCCGGCCAGGTGATAGCAGGATACCCTAGCCATCATATCCTCCCGTGGTGAGAGACAATCAGATGCCTCCTTGTGTCAGCTTGGCCGGATCGAGCAAGCGTTCCAGCTCCTCACGTGAGAGATTGGTTCGCTCATCCGCAACATCCAGTACCGGCCGTTTTTCATGATAGGCTTGTTTGGCAATGTCGGCCGCTTTCATGTAACCCACTATCGGATTCAGCGCCGTCACCAAAATCGGATTACGTGCCAGTGCCTGCTGCAAGTTGGCTTTATTGACCGTAAAAGTAGCGATGGCCTTGTCGGCCAACAACTGTGATGCATTGGTCGCCAGCTCAATACTGCCCAACAAATTAAACGCAATCAGCGGCAACATCACATTCAGCTCAAAATTGCCTGACTGGCCACCGATGGTGATCGCGGTATCGTTACCGATGATCTGCGCCGCGACCATAGCCGTTGCTTCCGGTATCACCGGATTTACCTTGCCAGGCATGATCGATGATCCCGGTTGCAAGGCTTCCAGCTCAATTTCTCCTAATCCCGCCAGAGGGCCAGAATTCATCCAGCGTAAATCATTAGCGATTTTCATTAGGGCCACTGCCAGGGTTTTTAACGACCCCGAGGTTTGCACCGCCACATCTTGAGAGCTGATCAGCATAAACAGATCCGGGCCAGGCTGAAACGGCAAGCCGGTCAGCTTGCTCAACTCATGATTAAACAACTCGGCAAATTCCGGGTGGGCATTAATCCCGGTACCCACCGCCGTGCCACCTTGAGCCAGGCGTAATAACTGGGTCAGCTGATGATCCAGATTCTTGCGACAACTGCGAATTTGCTCAGCCCAGGCTCCCAGACTCTGGCTCAGACGGATGGGCATGGCGTCCATCAGATGAGTACGTCCGGTTTTGATACAACCGTCCACGGTGGTGGCCTTTTCTCGAATCACCCGCTGCAGGTGATCCAGCGCCGGGATCAATTCGTCACTGAGAGTCACCGCCGCACTGATGTGGATGGTGCTCGGAATAATATCGTTGCTGCTTTGCCCGCAGTTAACGTGGTCGTTGGCACTCACTTCCCGCCCCAGTGATCGGCTGGCGAGGGTCGCAATGACTTCGTTGGCGTTCATATTGGTACTGGTGCCCGAGCCAGTCTGGAACACATCCACCGGGAAGTGCGTCATCAAGTCATCATCTGCCAGCAATTGATCAACGGCCGCGACTATCGCTTCTGCCACCTCGGTTTCCAGCATACCCAACTGACTATTGGCTCTGGCGGCAGCCGACTTGGCCAGCAGCAAAGAAATCACAAAGGGTGCAGGCAGGCTGCGGCCACTGATCGGGAAGTTATTGATTGCCCGCTGGGTCTGCGCTCCCCAAAGTGCCTCTTCCGGCACTTGCAATTCACCCATACTGTCTTTAACGGTACGAAAACTCATGCTGTTCTCCTCTGCTTATGGCTCGACTAATCAGGCTTCGCTGACGGATGACATTACCCGTCAACCCGCCGAATACTCCAGGCTATAACTGGCAATCGTACGTAACTGCCACTGCAACCGATTCACCGAACGGCGCTGATGTGGCTTGGTCGCAATCGACGACAGGCCATTCAACGGATGATGGCTGTAATCCATACACAGCTGCCTCCAGCTCTCTGGCACCAGTTCATCAGCAATGGCTTCCAGCAACAAATCGTACTCACGCCGGTAGATCCGCCGTCTGACACAGTTGCAGCTACGCGGAAAAACCAGCTCTTCCAGCACCAGCCAACGCTGAATACAGTGTGGGCTATCGGGTTGCTCTCCATATCGCACGGCATGGCGCATAGCGATCAGATCCAGGTAGTTATCCATTGCTTGTTGACTGGCCATTACGTGCTCCTGTAGCGGGTTCGGACAGATGTCCGCTGGTGAGTTCCCTTGCCCAACGGCAGTCCAGTGACAGTTTAACGGCAGCAGGATTGGCAAACAGGAACAAAGAATGATGAATCCATGGTTGATTTATTAATGATAATGATTAGCATTTAATAAAACGTCAACCCAATATCCATCATCGGACTATCAAAGTTCTGAATCTGCAGCGAGAAAGCCACTATGAGCAACCACACGATCCGCACCGGTATTATTTTCGGTACCGACACCGGCAACACGGAAGACATTGCCAACCGCATTTCCGAACAGCTCAAGCAATATGATATCGAGGCCGACATTCACAACATCAGCGACACCAGCCCGGAGCAGTTCAGCCACTACGATTTATTGATTCTGGGGATTCCCACCTGGGATTTTGGCGGTATTCAAGGCGACTGGGACGATTTTGAAAGCGCTTTGCAACCGCTGGATTTAACTCGGCAAGTGATTGCGCTCTACGGACTTGGCGACCAATTTGGCTACGGTGACTATTTTGTGGATGCCATGGGCTGGCTGTACAATCATTTAAAGCACTCTGGCGCTCAGTTTGTGGGTTACTGGCCCACCAGTGGCTATGAATTTGATGCCTCGCTGGCGACGCTGGAAGACGGCAGGTTGTTCTGCGGACTGGCGATTGATGAAGACCAGCAATTCGAACTCACCGACGAGCGGGTTAATCGTTGGGTCAGTCAGATTGTGAGCGAACACCGTCAATGGGCTGATGATATGGCCGAAGCCGGATAAGCAGCAGGCTGAACAGACCCTAATAGCGAGCCAGAGGGGAAATTTTTTCCCCTGCTGGCGACCCATTTGCTGTCCCGTCTCAGTGCTCTCCCGGTGCTCACTTGTGACCGGCTATATCCCTCTCAAGAAAACCAACAGAGCCTGTTGATCTTCCTCGGCTAATATCTCCCAGGCTTCACGCGACGCTGACGATTCCCCGCCATGCCATTGAATCGCCTCTGGCAGTGTCCGGGCACGCCCATCATGCAAAAACCGTGAATTTCCGATACCTTCTATCAGCCCCAGCCCCCACAGTGGTGGCGTTTTCCATTCGCGGCCATTGGCGTTCCCCTCCTGTACACCATCGCTCAATTCAGCGCCCATATCGTGTAACAGCAAGTCGGTATAGGCATAGATCGTTTGCTGATTCAGCGTCTCGAACAGTGACTGGTTGCCGGTGGTCAGCATCGGGCGATGACAGTTGTCGCAGCCAATTTGCTCGAACAGGTCGGCACCAAGATCAAATTGCGTCTGGTCGGTAATTCGGCGTTCATACACCGCCAGCAGCGTCAGAAAGTCATTAATGGCATTCAGACTGTCCAATGAGACTTCCGGGTCACCGCCGCTAGGCTGATCCGCGCAAATCGACTGGTATGCGGTACAGGGTTCTGCCGGATTAAGCGCTGTTGTCAGCCCCATGTCCTGATGCAGGGCCGCAGCGCTCTGACCACGCAATGTGCATTGCATTGCCTTCCAGCCAAATCGACCAACACAGCTAACGCCTTCACGCTCGATCCAATGTGCGCGGCCGGAGATTCCGTCCTGATCCTGATCGTCCGGGTCGTGCCACTCCAGAATCTGGGCTTCCGGTATCTGTTGTAACAGGCCGACACCGGTCAACTGTGGTGACAGGCGAGGCCCAAGATGGACGCCATCGTCCAGTAATTGGTCAGTCTCAGACAACTGAAATTGTGGGCGCCCCAAGCCAATATCCTGCCAGGTAACCCGTCCTTCTGGCACATCGACTGTCGCTGCCGTTTGCAGCTGGCCACCCAAACGAGTGTCTGGCTGTCCATCCGCAGTACCAAGCCGGAACAAAATACCGGGGGAGGTTGTGCCATCGTCATTCAGGCTGGCGGCACGGCCAGAGACGAGATGACAATCCGCACAGGCATCAGCGATAAACAACGGCCCCAATCCATCGAGCAGCGTCCGGCTACCTGGCGCAGCGGTCCAGTTGGCAACAAACAGCTCTCGCCCCTGGGAAACTGTCGGAGCTGAGCCAAGATCCAGATCTGGTATAAATTGCAGAAAGGCCATATCGTCCCTGAATGCCACCGTTGCACTGCCACCCACCGCTTGCCACTCCCGTGGCTCTGATTGCTCGGGAGGTGTGACTGCGACCGTATCACTGTTTCGAGACGGCTGCTCGGAACCACAGCCACTAAAGCCTGTCACGGCCAAGCCAACGAACAAAATGGCCGCCCATCGGGCGACCACCTGATTCCGGTTTGTCGGGAATAATCGTATTGTCATGGCTGAATAGAGGACATCACCAGGGTTGGCACCCTATACGTCCAACGGTCGATGGTACCGTCGCCACCGCCAAGCGAGCCCTGAAAACTCCATCCCCAGGAGAACACACTGCCATCCTGACGCATTCCAATGGTGTGCAAGGCACCATTACCGAGATCCACGACCTGATCGAAGCCGAACACTGACGACGATGGGAATGTCACATCACCATCCTGTTCCAGCCCTAATGTTCCGAGCATATTTTGTCCCCACGGGTACACCAGGCCATCCTGACGTTCGGCAAAGCTCTGGTTACCATTGGCCCAGACAGCTACCGCATCATCAAACCAGGGCAGTTTTTTGGGACTGGTTACTTCTCGAGGCCATTCAGGGTCTTCATTATCACTATCGTACAAGCCGATCTGGCTGCTGTAATTCAGTCCCCAACCATACACCACACCGCTGCGGGCAATGGCCAGAACATGGCCTTTGCCTGCTACAACCGCTTCGATGGGTTCGTCAATACTGACTTCCATGGGGGTCGGATGAGCATCTGTATCTTCAGTTCCCAGCCCCAATTGGCCAGAGTTATTTTGCCCCCAACTCCAGACCCGGCCATCACGATCAACGGCCAAGGAAAAAGAAGCCCCCGACGCAATCTGAACGATATTACTGACATTCGGCTTGACCGCTATATCCCGATCTGCCGTTGTGCCATCACCCAGCTGGCCATACCGATTATTGCCATAGGCCGATACAGTGCCGTCCTGATGCAAAACCAGCGTCTGGTTATACCCTCGCGTTACGGCAACGGCATCGGTGATACCGATGACCTGAAGTGGTATAGAGGAATCATCTTCATTCAGCGTATCGGAGCCGGTTAGCCCTTGTCCCAACTGGCCATCACCACCATTGCCCCAAGTCCATACCGTGCCGTCGTCTGCCAATGCAGCGGAGGTATTCTGACCAAATGCCAGAGAAATAAAGCTCGGTTCCACGGTCATTCTGAGCGGTGCAAACGGATGCTCATCAATATTCAGGTCTTTACTCGGATCTGAGACAAAACCGAGCCCCGTTTGGCCATAATTATTACGACCCCAGGTGTAGGTGCCATCCGGGCGAATGGCACCAGAGTGAGCATTACCGCCCATCACCTGCTTACCCAAATAGGCCGTATGGGTTGCCGAGGTGCTGTTACCCGCCATATCGGTTGCCGTCACCTGATAACTATTGCTGCCCGGAACCATCACCATACGGGCCAGATACTGGCCATCGACCTCTTCCGCAATCACGGTCTGATCGTCCATTACCACGCTCACCGAAGCTACCGACTGATTATCGGCAGCATCAATACGCACGGTGGTGGTGAGTGCCTGGGTTGCATGGCCACTGGACGGAAAGACGAATGTCAGCTCCGGGGGCTGAGTATCGAGAACGATCGTGCGAATGTCTGTATGGGCATTACCCGCAGTGTCCGTGGCGGTGATTTCCACCCGGTTTTCACCCTCGGTCAGGGTCAGGTCAGCAGAAAAACGGTCACCATCAAAAGCGGCAGCCATTGTTTGCCCGCCATAAAGCACGGAGACCGAGCGGATAGCCTCGTTATCCGTCATATTGCCTTCAATCGTAATTGCAGCAGAAGACACATTGGACTGATCAGCTGGTGTGATATTAAACACTTCAGGTTGTTCGGTGTCCTGCGGTGAGCTGGAGTCGGAATCTGACCCACAGCCTGCCAGTGCCAGAGAGGCCAGAAAAACCGGGTAATAAAGACGATTCATTACGTCCCTCCAATATTGATTGATTTATCATCAGAATGGAAAACGCAATCGTACCTCTCTTTACTTTTTAATACAAATCATTATCATTTGATTTAAGATTTGAAATGAGAAACTCTGACGCCCGAGCCAATCGCCAACAACTACCCCGGTAAATACGCTTCGCTTATTCAGACTCAAACTGAGAGATGGGTGGTGCAATAGTAAAAAAGGGCCGCTAAAAATGTAGCGCGCGACGAAAGAACAAGGCAACAATCGACGATAATGCGCACGCCCACAGGGATGCAGGCGTTAAAGTGACGCAGGAAGCGAGTTTATAAGTGCTAAATGAACATGTTGAATCGATTTTTAATCGCCGTTATTTCGAGGCAGTCATGTACCTGGCGATCAGGTTTGACTACACCCGCTGGACAAATTGGTCACGAAGGGAAAGGGATTTACTCTGCTGCTTAACCACGTACTTCGTCGTTATCCAGTGCCGCCGCCGCACCGAGCAGGCCGGGGTTTTCGGCGAGACAAAGCCATACCGGCACATCGGCCAAGTATTGAGCAAAACGTCCCTTGTTGACCATGGCGGCGTGGAAGCCACTGGCCAGGAACAGGTCGTGCACTCGTGGCAAAATACCACCACACACGTACACTCCCCCACGGGCACCCAGAGTGAGTGCCTGATCTCCGGTGACCGCACCCAGTATGGCAAAAAAACGGTTCAGGGCGCGGCGACCTAACGAGTGCTCGTCTGCTTGTGCCTGAGCGGTGATTGCCACCGGGCTGCGACACACCGCCGCCAAACCTTCGATATCGGCCATCACCTGATACAGTTCCAGCAGGCCCTGACCAGACAAAATACGTTCCACCGATACCCGAGCGTAGCGTTTTTGCAGGCCTTGCAGGATAGCGCTTTCTTCCGCATTGGTCGGCGCAAAGCTGACATGACCCCCTTCCCCAGACAGCGGCACCCAGCCATCGCGAACAGGCATCAGGCCAGAGACCCCGAGGCCGGTGCCGGGGCCAATCACCAACCGGGCGGCACGTTCCGCTGAATAAAGACCGGAATCACCACGATGGACGTCAAGCAGTTCATGAGGTTGCAGGTGAAGCATGCCTAATGCCATGGCAGTGAAGTCGTTCACCAGTTTGAGCTGCTTCAGCCCCAGATGGTTCATCAGCTGCTGACGGCGGAACAACCAGTGATTGTTGGTCATATCGATATCGTCGCCATCAACCGGACAAGCCAGCGCCAGACAAGCCCGGTAAATACCGCTTGCTCCTACCTGTTCGGCGTAACAATGAATCGCCGCTTCGATACCGGGAAAGTCAGCGGTAGCCAGCGTGACAATATTGGTCAGTTCAACCGTACCGGGCTTCACCAGGGCAAAACGGGCGTTAGTGCCACCAATGTCTCCCACTAGCACCCGCTCTCCCTGAACGGCTGTTACTCCACTACTGCTGACGGCTCGAGTCATGCTTCGATCTCGGAATTACGGCCAGCTTCGGAACTGTCACCAAGCAGTTGCTGTGGCACCAGGTCGGCATCGGTTATAAAGCTGAATACCGTTGCGCCGCGCTCGGCTTCATTCACCTGGCTGCGCATTGGGCCAAACAATTCACGCCCCATACCCAGGCTGTGTTGCTTAACCACGGCGGGTTCTGACGCCGGGCGCTGCAACCAGCTGGCGTTGTCAGCCAACAGCTGCAGCTCGCCAGTGCTCGCATTCAACCGAATGATGTCGCCGTCTTGCACACAGGCCAGCGGCCCGCCCAGGCGTGCTTCAGGCCACACATGAATAGCCGCCGGGACTTTACCGGAGGCACCGGACATACGGCCATCAGTGACCAGCGCGACCTTGAATCCCTTGTCTTGCAGGGTGCCCAGATAGGGCGTGAGTTTGTGCAGCTCCGGCATACCAATGGCGTTTGGCCCCTGATAGCGCACTACCGCAATAAAATCTTTTTCCAGCTCGCCGCGCTTGAAGGCATCGGCGAGGTCATCCTGGTCGTTAAAGACGATGGCGGGCGCTTCAACCACCCGGTGTTCTTCGGCCACAGCAGATACTTTGATCACCCCACGACCGAGGTTGCCACGTAATAATTTCAGCCCGCCGTTGGTTGAGAACGGAGCAGAGGCAGGACGCAGAACCTTATCGTCGAGCGAGGTTGCCGTGCCTTCACGCCAGACCAGTTTGCCGTCTTGCAGGAATGGCTCTTGGGTATAAAGGGACAAACCGTGCCCCATAATCGTCATCACGTCGTTGTGCAGGTAACCGGCACCCAGCAATTCACGGACGATATAACCCACACCACCTGCTGCGTGGAAATGGTTGATATCAGCTTCGCCGTTGGGATAAACACGGGCAATCAGGGGCACGACGTCAGACAAATCAGAAAAATCCTGCCAGTCAATAATCACCCCGGCCGCCGCCGCAATGGCAATAATGTGCATGGTGTGGTTGGTGGAACCGCCAGTGGCCAGCAAAGCCACGATACCGTTCACCAGGGATTTTTCGTCAACGATTTCGTACATCGGCGTAAACCGGCCGTTTTGGGCGGTCAGGCGCACCGCTTGTTGCGCCGCGTAGCGAGTCAGTTGTTCACGCAATTCGGTGCCCGGATTCACGAAAGAAGACCCCGGCAAGTGCAAACCCATCATCTCGACCATCATCTGGTTGGAGTTGGCCGTGCCATAAAACGTACAGGTGCCAGCGCTGTGGTAAGAATCCGACTCGCATTGCAGCAATTCATCACGGCCAATTTTACCTTGAGCGTACTCCTGGCGAATGCGGGCTTTTTCCTTGTTTGGCAAGCCGGATGGCATTGGCCCAGCCGGAACAAACACGGTGGGCAAATGGCCAAAGCGCAGCGCCCCCATTAGCAAGCCCGGCACAATTTTGTCACACACGCCAAGGTAGAGAGCAGCATCAAACATGTTGTGCGACAGTGACACCGCCGTCGCCATGGCAATCACGTCGCGACTGAACAGCGACAATTCCATACCCGGCTGGCCCTGGGTCACACCGTCGCACATGGCTGGCACACCACCGGCAAATTGGGCCACCGAGCCGACGTCGCGAATTGCTTCACGAATCTGATTCGGATAGGACTCAAATGGCTGGTGAGCAGACAACATGTCGTTGTAGGCCGACACCATGGCCACATTGACCTGGTTGACCATTTTCAGCACATCCTTGTCGTGCGGGTTACAAGCGGCAAAACCATGTGCCAGGTTGCCACAGGACAAGGTTCCCCGATGTACGCCCTGCTCTTCGGCCGCTTTCATTTGTAACAGATAGGCACGACGAGTGGATTGGCTACGCTTGATAATGCGCTGGGTTACCTGCTCAACGACGGGATGCATAACGCCTCCAAAAACGGTTCATTAAATTGTTGTAGTTGTCTGCGGCCTGTCTTTCAGACTGGTTTGATTCGATTAAAGCACGTTGCTGGATCCTCAAACACCCACGACACCCGCTAGCTGGCCGCTGTGTTCAAGACAAACCGCTGACATATTCACAAAGCGCCCATTCACCCGTATTAGCACATTCTGGCAGTAAGGATGTTAGTGATTTTTACCGCTGGCGATGGGTATTATCGAATTTTTCATTTTAATGGCGGATCATCGCATGCTGGCGGGCCAGCACAGGATCACCACGCCAAACGGGGCAGCCTGGCGAATTCATCCGTTACCCAGGCAGAAAAATTAGCGTTCGGAACTGGCAGAATGGTCGCCACAGTCCTATAGTTTTCGCTATATCTAACCGATGGGAGCCAGACCGATGCTGGGCATGATTTTTACCGAACTGGTAGAAATGGTCGAAGATACTTTCTCGCCAGAGCTGGCAGATGAAATTCTGACGGCCGCCAATCTTCCGAATGGCGGGGCCTACACTGCGGTTGGCTATTATAATGCCGAAGAAATCCTGTCGCTGGTAACGCTGTTATCCGAAAAAACCGGCACTCCGGTTCCCGATCTGGTACAAGCCTTCGGTCGTTATTTGTTCAACTCATTTACCCGCAGCCATGCTGAACTATTGGCCAACAAGCACTCCTTGTTTGACCTGCTGGCGACACTCGATAACGATATTCATAAAGAAGTACTCAAGCTTTACTCGGAAGCCACGCTGCCGACTTTCCGGGTAATGTCCCAATCAAGAGACTGTATGGAGCTGGAATATCGATCCAAAAATCATCTGGAGCCACTGGCTATTGGGCTGATCGAAGGCGCAGGAAACTATTTTGGCCACCAGCAACTGATCATCAGCCAGCAACCTGATCCTGGCTCCAACGATGCTACCGTATTCCGTGTCCAAATCTGATCTCAACGTCGAGGCACCAACCCTTTCGGATCCGGCCGCTGTGCTGGAACGCCGGATACAACGGGAACGTGCCGCTCGTAAAGAAGCCGAGCGTTTACTGACAGAAAAGTCGGTCGAGTTGTACGAAGCCCTGCAACTGGGTGCCCGTGACCGTCACAAACTGGAACTGGCACTGTGGGCGGGTAATGAATCCATCTGGGACTGGGATGCCGAACATCAGATTTACGAACTGCAGGGCTTTCCAGAAGATGCCGCCAATGCGACCCGCAGCTGGGGTAATACCGGCCAGGTCATACGCCGGGTGCACCCAGATGACCAGGAAACCTTGCGCACCAACTGGCACCTGCTTCTATCTGACAGTATCAATACCCTGGATATTGTCGTGCGCTACCGGCCACCTTCCTGCCCAACCCGCATCCAGAGCCGGGAAGATGCCATCGCTTTGGCCCAATCGCCACATCCGGACAGCCACAAAAACAACCAGAGCATCGATAATCCAGAGTCCTGGTGCTGGCTTCATTGTCGGGGACGCGTCGTAGAACACGATAAGGAAGGCTTCCCTTCCCGTATTACCGGAACCGTTCGAGACGTCACCAACCATCATCACATGCAGGAATCGTTCCGGCTGATGGCGCGGGCCTTTTCCAGCACCCTCGATGCCATGCTGATTATCGATCACCACGGCAGTATTATTGAGGCCAACCAAGCCTTTTACTCACTATTCCGACTCACAGAAGGCAGCGTCGGACAGCGATCATTAAACGACTTTATCTGTGCCGATGAAGTAGCTGACCGCTCCCCTGCAGCACAGGGTAACCAGACATTCCGGTCCACCATGCATGCGGATTTTATGCCGGCGTTACCCCTGGAAGTGTCGCTTTCCCATTTCCAGCCAGATGACGCCCGCCATCATTACAGCATCGTCACGCTGCGCGACATGAGTGAACGCAAGCGGGCTGATTGCGCGCTGCAACATATGACCCAGCACGACAGCCTGACCAACCTCGCCAACCGTGGCACCTTGAACGAAGTCGTCACCTCAATGCTGCAGCAAGTAACCACCCAGCAACCGCTACGGGTTATGTTTCTCGACCTTGACGGCTTCAAAGCCGTTAATGACGAATTTGGCCATATTGCCGCCGACGTTCTATTGGTAACACAGGCGCATCGCATGCAACGACTGGCACCTGCCGATGGACTGGTTTCCCGCTGGGGCGGCGATGAATTTGTCATTGCCTGGTGGCCGCCTGTCAACCAACCGGATTCGTTGCCTACGGCTATTATGGACGCGATACGCGAGCCGATCGACCTTGGCGGCAGCAGCATCCGCCTGTCAGCCAGTATCGGTATTGCCGAAACCTGCCAACCCGGAACCGATGCTGCCGAATTGATCCGCCACGCCGACACTGCCATGTTCGAAGCCAAAGTGCAGGGGAAAAACCGCATCCAGGCCTATACCGATGGCCTTGGCCAACAAACCAGCCATCGGGCCAGTCTGATGTCGGAGTTGGCACAAGCGATCGAACAGGATCAGCTGACATTTTATGTGCAACCCAAATTCAATACTGAACGGCGAATCATTGGTGGCGAAATGCTCGCCCGCTGGCACTCGGCGACGTCGGGCAACATATCACCCGCCGTGTTTATTCCGCTGATAGAACAAGGCGGCCTGAATGCCAGCTTTGCCGAAGCCGTACTGCGCCATGGTTGCCAATACGCCGCTGCCGTCACGGCCATCAATCCAGAGCTGCATATCGCGATTAACCTGTCCGGCTGGCAATTACTCGACAGTCACCTGGCCGACAAACTTGTCATTCAATGCCAGCAGGCCGGTGTCAATCCCTCCCGAGTCGAGCTGGAAATTACCGAATCAGTGTTTATGCAGCCGGAAAGTGATCCTGCTGCGATTATGCATCGCTTGCGCAGCCTCGGATTTCGTCTCGCCATTGACGATTTTGGCACTGGCTACTCCTCGTTGAGCTACTTGAGAGACTTACCGCTGGATACCGTCAAAATCGACCGCAGCTTTATTATTGATGCCGATGCTAACGACAGGGCCCTGAAAATTCTCAAAGCCATTATCCAAATGAGCCACGACCTCGACATGCACATCGTCGCTGAAGGCGTTGAAACCGTCGAACAATGGCAGCTGTTAAAAAACCTCAACGTCGAACTGTATCAAGGATTTCTGTTCGGCCGCCCGATGCCGTTTGAAGACTTTCTGCAAGCACTACATGCTGACATGGCAAACCACTGAGCAATCCTCTATCTTCTATATTGAAAAATATTGATATAGAAAACCAAGCTGTTACTATACCGCCCCATGACACCCATTACGACGATACACACTACGACAGCAGCGGCCAGCGCCAGATTGTCTGCCGAGCAGCTGGCACACGCCTGCAAGGCTCTGGGAGATCCACTGCGCCTGGCCATTGTGCAGTTACTGGGGCGAGGCTCATTTGGCGTACTGGAACTGTGCGAGCTGTTTGACACCAAGCAATCCAGCATGAGCCATCACCTGAAAATTCTGGCCCAGGCACAATTGGTCAGCAGCCAACGGGAAGGCAACAGTATTTTTTATCGCCGCCCTCTACTGGCCGGTCACGGCCTCTGGACACAATGGCTGAGCGCCACACTGGTTACGCTGGACGCACTGGATGACCCGCAGAACAACGAGGTCGAGCAACGCCTGCAGCGAGTACTGGCCAACCGCGCTGCCGCCTGTGCCGAATTTTTTGCCCGCAACGCCGAAGCGTTCAAGCAACAGCAAGACCTGATTGCGTCCTACGACCAATATGGCGCACCGTTGGAACGACTGATTGCAACCATGGATATTCCAACCCGGCAGGCATTGGAAATTGGTCCAGGCGAAGGCGCGTTTTTAGCCGCATTGGCCAGCCGGTTTGACACCGTACTGGCGCTGGATATTTCAGCCCCGATGCTGCAAAAGGCGCAGCATCGTATTCACCAGCAACAGCTCGACAACGTGTCGTGCCTGCTGGGCGATAGCAGTGACATTCGCGGGAGCCACCGCCACCAGTTCGATTTGGTGGTCGCCAATATGGTGCTGCATCACGTACCGGCTCCCAAAACGATCTTTACCGACGTCGCCCGCTTGCTGACCGACGATGGCTGTTTTCTGGTGACCGACCTGTGTCGGCACCAACAAGCCTGGGCACGAGAATCCTGCGGGGATCTCTGGCTCGGTTTTGAACCGGATGACCTGACCGCCTGGGCGGTCGAATCCGGCTTGAGCGAAGGCCAGAGCCAGTACCTAGGCTTGCGGAATGGATTCCAGATCCAGTTCCGATTGTTTTATCGCGCCTGATTGATCAGGTGACACCCAACAACCCTGTAAGAGCAGACGACTGCTCTGCTGTTATTATTGAGGATTCCGTGCATGAGCGAATATTCCATTTTTACCTCCGAATCGGTCTCTGAAGGCCATCCAGACAAAATGGCTGACCAGATTTCCGATGCGGTACTGGACGCCATTCTGAAAGACGACCCCTACGCCCGTGTTGCTGTCGAAACCATGGTCAAGACCGGCATGGCCATCGTTGCCGGTGAAGTTCGCACCAGCACCTACGTCGATCTTGAAGACCTGATCCGTGATGTCATCCTCGATATTGGCTACAACAGCTCGGATGTGGGCTTTGATGGTGCATCCTGTGCAGTCATCAATGCCATTGGCAAGCAGTCAGCCGACATCGCCATGGGCGTTGACGAAGGCGACAACAAAGACCTCGGTGCTGGCGACCAGGGGCTGATGTTTGGTTACGCCACCAAAGAAACCCCGGTATTGATGCCAGCCGCCATCTACTACGCTCACCGCCTGGTAGAAAAACAGGCCGAACTGCGTAAAAACGGCACCCTGAACTGGTTGCGCCCGGACGCCAAATCCCAGGTCACCCTGCGGTATGAAAACGGCATGCCCGTCGCAGTCGAAGCCGTTGTCCTGTCAACCCAGCACGACGAAGGCATCGCGCTGAATGTCCTGCGTGAAGCGGTGATGGACGAAATTCTCAAGCCGGTGCTGCCCGCCGAATGGCTGCACGCCGATACCCTGTACCACATTAATCCGACCGGCAACTTCGTCATTGGTGGCCCGGTGGGTGACTGTGGCCTGACCGGCCGCAAAATCATCGTCGACACCTACGGCGGTGCCGCCCGTCACGGTGGTGGTGCTTTCTCCGGCAAAGACCCGTCCAAGGTAGACCGCTCCGCCGCCTACGCTGGCCGCTATGTCGCCAAGAACATTGTCGCCGCCGGGCTGGCAGACAAATGTGAGATCCAGGTGTCCTACGCCATTGGCGTAGCCGAACCGACTTCCATCTCCATCAATACTTTCGGCACTAACACTATTGCCGAAGACAGAATTGCCGAACTGGTACGCGAACACTTCGACCTGCGTCCGCAAGGCATCATCGACATGCTCGACCTGCGCCGCCCAATCTACCGCGCCACCGCCGCCTACGGTCACTTCGGTCGTGAAGAACCCAACTTCACTTGGGAAAAAACCGACAAGGCCGCCACACTGAAAGCAGCAGCCGGTCTGTAAAAAGCGAAGCATTCAGAACCCAAACAGGTAGGAGGTGGCGTGCCACCGAAGCCATTTATCCCGTGGTACACGCTTCGGGGCCAAGGCGGCCCCTCCGACCTAAACGCCCAATGAGACAGGAGCCAACATGACTCAATTCACCGATTACAAAGTCGCCGACATCAATCTGGCCGATTGGGGCCGTAAAGAAATCCAGATCGCCGAAGGCGAAATGCCTGCCCTGATGGCGCTGCGCCGCAAATACCAGGAAAGCCAGCCACTGGCCGGTGCGAAGATCATGGGCTGTATCCACATGACCATTCAAACGGCCGTACTGATCGAAACCCTGGCTGATCTGGGTGCCGAAGTACGCTGGTCTTCCTGCAATATTTTCTCGACCCAGGATCACGCCGCCGCCGCCATTGCCGCTGCCGGTATCCCGGTATTCGCCTGGAAAGGTGAAACCGAAGAAGAATTCCTCTGGTGCATCAAGCAAACCATTCTGGCCAAGAAAGATGGCGACCAGGTATGGGATGCCAATATGATTTTGGACGATGGCGGCGACCTGACCGAGATGGTTCACCAGGACTTCCCACACCTGCTGGACGCCATCCACGGTATTTCGGAAGAAACCACCACCGGTGTTCATCGCCTGTTGGAAATGATGGAAAAAGGCGAATTAAAAGTGCCCGCCATCAACGTTAACGACTCCGTCACCAAATCCAAGAACGACAACAAATATGGCTGTCGCCACTCTCTCAACGACGCTATCAAGCGCGGTACCGACCACCTGCTGAGCGGCAAGAAAGCACTGGTCATCGGCTATGGCGACGTTGGTAAAGGATCGGCGGCATCGCTGCGTCAGGAAGGCATGATCGTCAAGATTTCTGAAATCGACCCGATCTGTGCCATGCAGGCCTGCATGGATGGTTTTGAAGTGGTTTCACCGTACATCAACGGCGAGAACACCGGCGAATTGAACGGTGTCGACGGTGATCTGCTGGGCAAGACCGACCTGATCGTTACCACCACCGGTAACGTCAACGTCTGCGACAAGAATATGCTGCAAAAGCTGAAACGCAGCGCCGTCGTTTGTAACATCGGTCACTTCGACAATGAAATCGACACCGCCTATATGCGTGAAAACTGGGAATGGGACGAAGTCAAACCTCAGGTGCACAAGGTATACCGTGACAAATCGACCGACGACCACCTGATTTTGCTGTCAGAAGGCCGCTTGGTGAACCTCGGTAATGCCACTGGTCACCCATCGCGCATCATGGATGGCTCTTTCGCCAATCAGGTACTGGCTCAAATCTACCTGTACGAACGCCAGTTCGCCAACCTGATGGAAGCCGAAAAAGCCGAAAGCGTGTACGTAAAAGTACTGCCGAAAAAACTCGACGAAGAAGTGGCCAAAGACATGGTGGAAGGTTTTGGGGGCGTCATAACCAAACTGACCGCCACCCAGGCCAGCTATATCAACGTCAAGGCAGAAGGCCCGTACAAGCCGGAAGCGTATAAGTACTGATTGCCTGACGCTGGACGTCGGAGGTCTGACGCCGATAACCATCAAAACAGCCGTCAAAACCTTCGACGCCCTCCAGAGCCTGTCCTCTGGAGATAAACACCCACATTATGGAGCGTCTGACACCTGACGTCAGGCGAACAAGATGACCACCCTCAGCTTCGAATTTTTCCCGACCAAAACGGACGCCGGTACCCAAAAGTTACTGCGCGTTCGGGATCAACTGGCCAACGCCAACCCCGAGTTTTTCTCCGTTACCTACGGCGCTGGCGGCTCGACCCGCGATCGTACGCTGGCCATTGTTGAAGGTATTCAGCAGCAAGGCATGGCTGCCGCCCCGCATTTGTCCTGTGTCGGCGATTCAATATCAGAGCTGCGCGATTTACTGCACATCTACAAAGACATGGGCATCCGCCGTCTGGTTGCCCTGCGAGGTGATTTGCCTTCCGGTGCAGGACTGGCCAGCAGCGAATTACGCTACGCCAATGAACTGGTCGAGTTTATTCGCAAAGAAACCGGCGACTGGTTCACCCTTGAAGTGGCCGCCTACCCGGAGAAACACCCTCAGGCCAGCTCATTTGAAGATGACCTGAAACACTTTGTCCGCAAAGTGGAAGCTGGAGCCGACAGCGCCATTACCCAGTACTTCTACAACGCCGACAGCTACTTCTGGTTTGTCGACCGGGTGCGTGCCATGGGCATTACGATACCGATCATTCCAGGCATCATGCCTATTACCAACTACACCAAACTGGCACGCTTTTCCGACAGTTGTGGCGCTGAATTGCCACGCTGGATTCGTAAACAGTTAGAAGCCTACGGCGATGACACCGACAGCATCCAACAGTTTGGTACCGAGGTGGTGACCACTATGTGTGAACGCTTGCTGGCCGGAGGTGCACCGGGGCTGCATTTTTATACCCTGAATCAGGCCGAGCCGAGTTTGAAGGTGTGGAATCGCCTGGGAATTCAATCAAGCTGAGCCGTTCTCGCTGCCAAAACGAGTTTTCCGGCCTGAACGAGCGGATAGTATTTACCAATAAATATACTGACAGCCACCAGCATCGTCAGTGCATACCAAATAACGTAATCATAAAAATACAGCGTCAGTATCAACTCATCCACCATAACAATCGGGGTTAGTACGCTATAGGCCACTATCAATACTATGGCGCCCAGGTCGGTCAGTAATTCTGCCAGCAAACCCGCTGGCCGTTGTTGATAATTCTGCACAACCCAGCGGGCGAACAACAAGTTAACCACTGGCATTAGCCAAATACGATTGGTATCAAAGGCGATCAAATGCATCAACAGAGGAGCCAGACTTGCCAGCACCAGCAAGACAGAAAGTAACAGCCGGAAGGGCAATCCAACCATAGCTGCCAGTGTTGCTAGCAGTAGCCAGGCAAGAAGTGGCCCAAAAACCACCAGCGATTCGGTATCCTTCAGGCGCTGTAGCCCTTTGGATAGTTCTTCCTGCCAGAAACCATCGAACGAGTGCATGATCAACTCGACCATATGCTCCGCACCCGGATAGATTTTCGACGGGCGAAAATCCAGCAAGCGTAAATCCTGCTCACAACGTTGCAGCAAATAAGTACGCAAGGCATCTGACTGCTCAAAATGAGATTGGGTGTAAAAAATCCACCCCAGTACCAGCAAGGGGGCCAACGTCATAACCTGTGCCGCTCCAGGCCATTTCCAGAACAGCAGCGAGTGTCGACCCAGTCTTGCTTGCTGAAATATAATAGTCAGAACGGCTATTGGATAACCGACAAACAGCGCTGCTTCGTGTATTAGTATCGCAACCAGCAGGAGCCCCGTCGCAATAAGGTACTTGCGCTGCAAGGCGCACCCAATTGCACCAGCCCCCAATAGATAAACAGCATAATCCAGATATCCCACCAGATTAGATGCCATGACCATCAACGGCGATACCAGCAGCGCCAACAATATAAGTTGATCGGTTCTGCTGGGCCGGGTTTTTCCGCCGCTCTGTCTTCCAGCTTGTAAAGTCAGCCATACCACCAACATGCCAAACAGAACCAGTAACACACTCCCCACAACGAGCACCCAATCCGTCCGATTCCATCCCAGCCAACCCGAATCAAGTAGCGGCCGCGTAAGCGTACCCAACAAACCGCGTTTGAAAAATCCAAAATCATAGCTAATTTCCCAGTTAGACATAGCCCAACTGTGTAAGCCACTCCAGCCTTTAACGCTCGATACGACGACAGACATCAATACCGCAAGGGTAAAAGCGACCCTACTGGTAAGCGCATGACCTACTTCCGGTAACCAATATTTTATAAGCCCACTGCGGCTATTTTTGCTGACTATCAATATAAAAGTCCCACCGACTGGTGTCGTCTTATGACCGTGAATCTATGTTGATTGGGGTCACTGTATCATACAGAAAACAGATTTTGGCCTTGCAACACTCAGAATTCAAATAATCCCCTCAAGGCCAGAAAAAAGAAAAAACCTTGATGGCAGGGCCACAGAAATACCTAACGGGCCTGACCAAAGGGAAAATACCAGTGCGATCCACACCAGCCACAGGGGTACAGAATAGGTTATTTTCACCACACCACCGACATAAGCCAGCAGTATAAACAACAAACTCATTAACAACGCGTTCCAGCGATAAAAATCGACACCCAAAAAATAAAGAAATAACACTGAACCCGATACCAGCACTACGACTTCTACAACAGACACTTTTAACTTCATTAACTCCCTAATCATTGACCCGAGAATAATCAAAAATGGAAAACAAGCAACCAAATTTAATAAAACCCGAGATCCTGTTTTTTCCTCCATAAGCCGTCCCATTGCCCAACTAAAATTATCATAAAATGAACGACCGGCAATATTGAAAACATCGTTATCAGCCGTCAGAAATGGCATGAGAGTAGAACTGGACTGATACCTGACAGATGCTTCTACTGTAGAGCTACCGGCAATATATACAACAGTAAACATTAGAATGGAATAAAGAAAATAAGCACTGACCAATTTAAATCGTATGACCCGTTCGAGCGGCTGAACCCAGATACCTGCAAGGAATATAGGCACCAACAACAGTGCCGAGACCTCATGAATCAATAGCGCAACAGTAGTAATAAAAAAAATTAACACCAAAGTAGTTTTCATTCTATCTGGATTGATTATTTTAAGCCCTATCATAACCATCATAAGTATAATCACATCCAGTTTACCCAAATCATACGCATACTGCTGAAAATAAAACCCGCTCGACAAAATAACGAATAACGTAAACGGTGGAAAACTTCCAAGACTGATAAAAAAAAGCAGCGAAGCGAATACGAAAAGCAGAAAACAAAAAAGAAAGATAGCTTCCATGGTTTCCTTCGATAAGGGTACCTCAAACAGACCGCCAACAACTTCTCCTGCCAACCCTCGCCTTACAAACCCCTGTGAATAATCGATAGACCATAGAGCAAAATTAAAGTCACTAGAACCACCAGATAGGCCAGCAACCATAGCAACAAGTATTACCGGCAGCAGCGTCCAGCTATATTTTCTCAGTCCATAGGTCAAACCGTTACTTTCCATTTTTTGTTTTAGCAAGATACGGTATTAATAGAAAAAGACCAATGACCACCGCAAACCACAGGGTGGCCAATCTGATCAAAACAGTAACAGCAATAGCGATAGGTAGCGGCACACCAGAAAGCGTTAACATTGCAGTCATGGCTGCTTCTGCACCACCAATCCCTCCAGGCATAAAACTGGCCGCTCCTGCTAACATGGAAAGGCAATAAATCGAAATAGCAAGATACCAGGAAATATTGGCATCCACTTGCTCTAATAAGAACCAAAAACCTAACCCTTCAGCTGCCCAAGCCAATACCCCTAAAATCAGGCCTTTTACAATCATACCTGGCGGGTTACAGCGGCGAGCCTGTGCGAACACATTGACCACTTTCATCATCAATTGAGAAAATTGACTGTTTCTACGGCTCAAGCCAGAGCGAACCCAGCGCTGAGGAGCGGGCATTAATATCGCTACAAACCCGCCCATCGCTGCCAGAAATACCAGCGCTATCGGGAATAATTCCGGATATGCCGCGATGCCCAGCAACGATAACAGCAATACCACCGCGATATCAGCAAGACGCTCCGATACCAATGCTGCAAAGCTGTTGCTATAAGGCACTCCCAAGGGTTTCAGTAAGACCGTCCGTAATGCCTCCCCTGCCTTGCCTGGTGTGGCAGTAAGTGCAAACCCAGCCAGGTATATCCTTAAGTGCTCCGCAGATGGCAAACTGGAGCACCCCAGTTCTACCAAATAGCCATTCCAGCGAATAAAGCGAAGCCCATAATTGATTAGCGACAGGATAAAAGCCGCCGATGTTGCGGTAGCACCGATACGAGTAAATGCCTGCCAGACCTCTTGCCACCCACCCCAAAGAGCAAAACCGATATAGCCTATTGCGCTGATGACTGCCGACAGTAACAGCAGTCGAAAACGCCAGCCATGCACCAGATGAGTGTCGGTCACAGACTCAGTCTCTTGAATATGGCAGTAGGAATAAGACGGATAATAGCCATGATAAAAAGCCAGAAACCGGGCGCGTAAATGACTCCCTGCTGCCGCTCGCTGCCTTTCACAATAACTCGTGCCACTTGCTCAGGTGTCGCCACCAGCTTGTCTGGCAAATTCAGATCAGCAGTCATTGGGGTTTGTACAAAACCGGGTTTGATAACGGAAACAGACACTCCAGACTTCTGCAATCGCATCATCAGGCCAGAACAAAATACCGTCACCGCAGCCTTGGCAGCGCCGTAGAAATAATTACTCATACGACCACGATCCCCCGCCACGGAGGAAATCACCACCAGATGGCCGGTACGTTGATGCTCCAACGTTGTCGCCAGCTGTTCCAGCAACATCATAATGGACGTCGCATTGGTGTTGATCGATTCCCGCGCATAGACGAGATCCTGCTGGCACAATGCCTGGTCAGGTAGCGACCCCGGAGCCACCAACACTCGATCCAGCTGCCCCAAGAAACAGCCTGCCTCCTGAATGATCGTCGCATGACTTTCCAGGTCATTAATATCCAGCAACAAAGTGTCAACTTTCTGGGCACCCCGCGTCTGTAAATCTGCTTTGATCATATCCAGTTTGTTCCGGTCGCGGCCGGTCAGAACAAACTGACAGGCATCATCCTGCTGCAACCACTCACGGGCGCAAGCTTCGGCAATGGCCGACGTCGCACCAATAATAAGAATTCGTTTCATAAGGTTACCCGTTTCCAGAAGTGAGAGCTGATGCTGGGATCCCGTAGCGCATCCAGTGCCTGCCACTGTGGGTAGAAACTCTGAAAATCTGCTGCCGACATATGCGCATCCTTGGCAGGATACAAACGCCCACCAGCAGAACGGGTGATGGCATCCAGCCGCTCGAACAGTTTCTCGGTTTTTGATGACTGGGGAAAGTCCAGTGCCAGCGAAGTACCCGCTAACGGAAACGACAAAAGTCCAGGCGAAGAGACATCGCCACATTTTTTCATCACTGCGAGAAAAGAACCTGATTGAGCATCGGCGATAGCGCTGAGTAATTCACGCATCGCATCCGTCGCACCATTATCCGGTATCACACACTGATATTGCTGAAAACCGTTGCGCCCGTACAGACGATTCCAATGCTGAATACCGTCCAGTGGGAAAAAGTAGCCAGGATAAGGCTCTCTAGACACCACGGGCTGCTTTGGTTTGGTGTACCAATACAGCTCGTTGAATACTTTTAGTGACACCCGGTTCACGAGCGATAGCGGCGGGGTGAGAGGTATCGCCAACTGCCGCTGGTGAATCGTCATTGGCGACTCATATTCAGCATGATTGCCGGCAAAATACACCCCTCGCCCCTGCCGTGACCCGCGTGCCAGACAATCAATCCAGGCGACGCCGTATTGATGACTAAGGTCATAGTCATTTGCCAGCCTAAAAAAATCTTCCAGCCGATCAAACCGCTGGGTCACAGTATCAATCTGGCCGGTCTTTATCGGCATTAACTGAATTTCGGCCGCGACAATAATCCCGGTAAGGCCCAGACCACCAATGGTGGCAGCAAACACGTCAGGCTCTTGCTGCGGTGAACATTCCAGCCACTGCCCTTGACGATACAAGGTGAAGCGATTGACGTGGCAGCCAAACGTCCCTTGTCTATGGTGGTTTTTACCATGAACATCGTTGGCAATGGCACCACCCAGTGTCGCCAGCCGGGTTCCTGGAACAACGGGTAAAAACCACCCGGCCGGCACAGTCACTTGCAAAATATCACCCAACGTCACACCCGCTTCAGCACGTAATACCCCGGTCTGACGGTCAAAAGCCACGAAACGATCCAAACCACGCATCGTCAGTAGCTGATTGCTGGAGGCCAAACACACATCGCCATAACTTCGGCCATTGCCAAAAGGCAAAAATGATTGCGGCAACGCAGCAGCATCAAGCTGTTGCGGCCACCAAACCGGCGATGCCGCTTGAGGGTATTTGGGATACCGCCCCCAGGATTCCAATTTCATATGGCAGCTCCAAAGACAGCCATGATCATCAATAAGGTCACCAGACTTACCTTGTCCTTAATGGCAAAAACAACCGGATCATCGTGCATTTCTCCCCGATGGGTCAGCAGCCACAACCGCGTTACCCAATACATCAGGACGGGGCAAATCAACCAGAGCCATTGCGGGTGGGAATACAGAACTATTGTTGCCGCATCTTGAATATATAAAGCAAAGAAGAGAATCGACAAATAACCATTGCCTACCCCCATAGCGGCAACCATTTCCATATCAGAGGGGTAATAACCACGGCCAGCCGACTTCCCTGTTTCTCCTTTATTTCTGGCCTGCTGCAATTCAGCAAACCGCTTCACCAGAGCCAGGCTGAGGAAAATAAACAATGAAAAGGTCAGAATCCAGAAGGTTGGCTCCGTTTCAATCGCCACCGAACCCGCCACAATGCGTAGGGTGTACAGCACCGTCAAGGTGATCACATCCACAGCCATCATGCTTTTCAGTACCAGCGAATAAGCCAGAGTAATGACCAGATAGGCGATAAGTGACAAAACAAAAAGCGGAGGCAGCAGCATCACCCCCAATAGCACACCGACAGCCACCAGCAACAAGGCAGACCAAATACCGGTTAACGGATCCAGTGTTGCGGCTGCAAATGGCCTTTTACACTTACTCGGGTGTTGGCGATCATCCTGAATATCGAGCAAATCATTGATCAGATAAGTACCAGACGCCACCAGACAAAAGCACACGAAGGCCAGCAATGCCACTCCCAAGGCGTCAACAGAGAAGGCGTGAGCAGTCATTAAAGGTACAAAAATCAATCCGTTTTTAGCCCACTGATGCGGACGCAGTGCTTTCAAAAAAGCCAACAAAGGAGTTTTCTGAGTACTATACTCATCACTGACGTTAGCCGTTCTGCGGGCCGCCCTGGCCACACGAGCCGGTGTATCAATCAGGATGGCGTGTTCCGACGCCTGCCAGACCAGCAAATCATCGCTGGAATTACCAATATAATCGAAGCCCCGAACACCAAAGCGCTGAACCAGAGCATCCCGCTTGCGCGCAGCAGACAAGTTAGTGCCTCCATCAGAAGCAATGACCTCATCAAAGCATCCCAAATGGTCTGCAACTGCCCTGGCAATAGCCTGGTCACTCGCAGTCGCCAGAACCACTCGCTTACCAGACTGTTTTGCTTGCCGAATCAATTCCAGCACGTAGTCGTTATAAGGCAGCTTTTCGATACATAACGAAGAGTTGTTTGCCAAAGACTGTTTAAGCATTGCCTTACCGGAGCGAAGCCAACCTGGAAGGCGGAGAATGCCAGCCGGATGCTGGTGAAGAAAATCCAGACCAGATTCAACCAGAGCATCCGTCGAGACCAGCGTGCCATCAAGATCCACCACAAGTACGCTATTGCTTGATTCCATCGGCCTAAACTTCCCTATACAAAATCGTCCACTATCAAATGGCGCAGTATACATATTTAGCCCCATGATATTAAAAAAATCTGTTCCCCAACGACACCCAGCTTCCAATACGACGAACACCTGGCTTGGTAGATTTTTAAGCGACAGGTAGACTGACTCTCTACGTTTACTCACCGGCCACCGACCATGATTAATACCGTCTACTTTGCCTCTACTATTTTGCATCTGTATGCCGCTGCAGTGATTGCCGCAGAGCGTACCGACGAACAAGCCCATCTCATTTTTATTGATCAGCCGGAACATCAGGATTTCCCTCTCTATACACTGGTCAAAGATTGGCCACAATCGCCTTTTGCCAGTGTCCGGATCTTTTACGGCCGCTTCAAAGGTCTGGTTAATAAACTCCAAAAACGCAAACAGCTGTTTGCCAAGCTCGAAGACCTCATTACCACGCTGCGTCCAACCAATTTATTTGTCGGCAATGACCGTCGTATCGAATTCCAATACAGCATGCACATTGCCGACGCCCTTGGCTGCGAGCCGATTGGTCACTATATGGATGAAGGAACGTTCACTTATATGGGCCGAAAAGCCTCCTCCAGTTTTAGTGACAACGTGCTGGACAATCTGGTGAAAAAACTCAGTTATGGATTCTGGTGGAAAAACCCGCCAACCGTAGGCGGGTCAGACTGGATCCAATATGTGCATGCGGCTTTTCCGACACATATTCACCCGCTATTAAAAAACAAACACGTGATTCAGCTCAGCGCCAGCGGCTTTACGGCAGCGCCCTTGCTGGCATTATCATCACAACTGATGAAGCAGTATGGCTTTGACCCGCAGCAACTGCGGCCGTTGGATGTTTTGTTCACCCTTCCCCATGAGTCGCTATTTGAGAAAGACCCAGAATATAAACAGCGCATCATGGCGGTGATTCAGCAAATGGCAAAGGATGGCAAGCAGATCGCTGCCAAATACCACCCGCGCAACAGTGGCCCTGATAGCCTGCAGCTGCAAGCAGAAGGCGTTACCTTGCTACCGGCCGGTATCAGCTTTGAAGCCATGCTGCCGCACCTGCCAAACCAGTGCGAGATATGGGGCGATGTTTCTTCGACATTACTGATTGCCAAGTGGTTGAGGCCTGAAATAAAAGCTTTTTCATTGATAGATGGTAAATCTGATCAACGACTGATAACGCTGTTCAAATCTCTGGACGTGACAATATTTTCATTTTCCTCCCACAAGCAATAAATCTGTATTTTCATCCATACCCGAAAAGTATCAGAGCAAGTGGTCTGAAATCTGATTAATCAACATTCTGATGCATCTGGCAATGCACAGAACGTCAGCTCGAATCCGCTATAAGTAACGACGGCCAGTGTCGACCAATTGATTCAGAACCGAATTAACAACACACCGGAAGAGGGAATGCTCGCCCTCAGTGGTGGCAACACTGTAAATGGCTTATGTGCTATTACTGCATGTTCCGTTCCGAGTTACTTCCAGTATTGCTTTATCCATGGCGCATGACGATATATATCGTAAGATCCATCCATAACATCCTCAGGATCCGGCTTGCCATGAAACTGAACAATTCTGGCACCATCAGGTATCACTGCCTCACCTTTTACTTTCATCAGGCCAAAACGGCGTAATACGAGACCAAGCCGACCATATGAGCGTTCTATTCTGGAGTTACATTGTTTTTTAAACGATACCACCCAGGAATCAGGCCATAATTGCGGGTTAACTACCTGTTTGGTAATCCAGTCCTGATCACCTTTGTAGTCTTGCATCACTCGTTCTGGTTGCTCCGCAAAAGAGTTCCAGATCTGTGCCTGACTGCCCGCCTGAAACCTGAATACCGAGCTATTGAAAGCACCTGTGAGCAAATCTTTTGAGATCAGAAATTCACCAGGCTTATATCGGAAAAATTCATCCAACTGATCAACAATCACGACATCCAGATCGGTATAAAGCAGATCTCCGCTCAAACCATAAAAATCATTCTGAAACAGACTCAGTTTATGCCACCAGCCCGACAAATTGTTATCACGAATAGGCAACACTTGAATATCCGGATGCAGGTCACGGCCATCATCAGTCAGACAATAGAGTACAAAGTCTGCCTGCATTTGCCGTGCAATCATATTACGTAAACGGTTCACATAAGCTGCCGGATATTTGGTGCCCCAACGCACGCATACAAACTGATGTTTCAAACCCGCTTCTCCGCCAGAATCAATAACTCACTCCAGACTTTTGTTGCCGAAATAGTGCTGTAACAAGGAGGTATGTCATCCAACAGCATTAAACAAATTTTCTGCCGGCAAGGTGAACACTCAAAATCAGCCTGAAAATTCACCACCCGGCTGCCCATCGCTCCAGTCAGCGCAACACTGGTACTGCCAAAAATAGCGACAGTAGGGATACCGATTCCAGCGGCAACGTGCATCAGGCCGGTATCGACCCCAACAGCGCCTTTGCAGCGAGCGATCACGCCACTCAAATCCCAGAGACTCATGTGTGGCAGAACTTCTCCCCATCCCGAACTTGCGACCAGATGCTCGGCTCGTTGTTTTTCGGTGTCATTACCCCATGGTAGCAACACTTTCTGCCCCGCCTGCCGGGCCAATTGCAATAATTCACACCACTGACGCTCAGGCCAATGTTTGGAGTCCCAGGTCGTGCCGTGGAAAAATATCAATTGATCGTGCCAGGATGCCTGACAGCTAGCCAGACGACTGGTTTGAATACCGAAGTCCGGTTCGCCTTGCGGTTGATAACCCAACACCTTGCCGAATAATTCTCGCGTTCTTTCAATTGCGTTGACTTCGGTAATCGGATAGCCCTGGCGATAGACATGCCGGGTCTCGGCATCCGTCGCGGACTGTTCGTCGGGGCCAAAGACCGGCGCTCCGGATAACCAGCCCACCCGGGCAGATTTGATACGTCCCTGGGCATCGATAACCAGATCGTACTGATTACGACGCAAGCCGCGATAGAATTGCCACTGCTCTTTCAAGGTGACGAAGGCCAGACGCCGCTTTTTCCAGCGTAAACGGCCGTGAGGGATAACCTGATGTAAGCCAGGGTGTAATCGGGCAATGTCAGCAAATGGCTCTTCACATAACCAGTCGATCTGTAACGATAGGTCGTGTTTCAAGGCATCAGTGACGGCAGGCAGTGTGTGCAAAATGTCGCCTAGTGCAGACATTTTTACAATTAGAATTCGGGTCATGGGTATCTTGCTTGTTATTGCAGTACTGAAATCACAGCACAGCCAACAAGTGAGCCTCTATCTGTTCAAGATCAGGAATAAACGCGGATTCGCCATCAACACTGATGGCCATCTGATCCATCGCCCCCATTCCCATTACCGCATCAACCTGTTGAATATCCGATTCCAGTACCTTGTTGAGTTTTGGAATGCCTTGCACCAGCATGCCGAAAAATGGCATCCCGGTATGACGACCAACACCGTTAATCACGGCAAAACGGGCACTGGGGCTTGGACGTGGTGCGGCCGTTCCATTAAGTAATTCGTAGCAAATAACCGGTATACCAACCCCGCGCCACTGAATACTGCCAATGACCCAGTTGACACTGGAGTTCGTGGTCATTAACTGAGAAAAAGGGATAATCTCAGCGACTGTCACGTTAGGAAGCAATAACTGTCGGTCGTGCAGCTGCATCATCAGGCACTCAACCTGACCGGGTTGTTCAATGCTGGCAGGTGTCTGGCTCATGGGTGTTCATCCAGTGATTCTTGAGTCTATTCACCAGCTGGTTAGCCAGCTGGAACGGGGTGCCATGAAAAGTGACCAGGCCTGTAGCGAGCGCACTTTCAGGCATTGATGCATTGGCACAGGTCGCCGGGGTTTGCACCCAGATCGGCAGTTGCCTTTCAGGTAAAGCCGTCAGTGCTTCCGAGCCATCATTACCCATGCCGCTGAACAGGATAATACCCGTCCGAGCCTGAAAATACCGGTGCACGTTTAATATGACCTGATCAATCGATGGACCGTACGGGCCTGGCCAGTCATGATGTGTCGATACTAACCGGCCTTCAGCTTCAAAACCAAATTCATCGGTAATCGGAGCAACCAGCACATCCCCATGAGTCAATTGACGGCCTTCCTGAAACAGACATAACTTGAGCTCAGAGTGGCGGCCAATGGTCGCAGACAGTGTTTCTTCAAAGCGGCAATCAATATGTTGGGCATAGACAAAAGCAACGGGCAGTCCGGCAGGCAGAGCATCAAGAAAGTTTTTGACGGCACCGGGGCCACCCAAAGACGCGCCCAAAACCCAGATTTCGTCTGCCGGTTTGCCGGTCAATGCCAAGTTTGCGAAGATTTTCGGCAGCAGGATGCGGCTAGGTTGAGCGCTAACCGGAGCAGAAAGGCGTTCCAGGCTGGCGGCACTTTCACCCGCCAGCGGCTTTCCTGGCACAATCTCCTTTAACTTCTGGTACAGGCGTTTTTGCCAGCGTGGCAATGTTGTACTACCCCGAGGAGGCGCTTTTTCAAACCCCACCAGCACCGGGATCGGGCCATGTATCAGTTCATCCAGCCAGTCTGACAGCTCATCATCATTATCACGATTGATATCGATCAGCCAGACATCCAGCGACAAGCCACGACCCCGAATCAACTCCATGCGCGACGGGTCAGCACTGACGATTACTTCAAAGCCAAAATGTGCCATGGCCGCCTGCAACATATGCTGCTGCAGGCGGTCGTCAGCGATAATGCCAACCCGAGGCAATATCACCTAGTTACCCTCACGCCCCAACAGCCGATTCATGGTTGCCAGCAGCAACTCTTCCTGGAAAGGCTTGCCCAGATATTCATTCACACCGATCGCCATCGCCCGATCACGGTGTTTGTCTCCGGTACGGGATGTAATCATGATAATCGGGATCGATTTCAGACGTTCATCGTGGCGTACCAGTGAGGCGACCTCAAAACCGTCCATGCGCGGCATTTCTATATCCAGCAACATCAGATCCGGATGATGATCCTGCAACGTCGCCATCGCGTCCACTCCGTCACTGGCGGTAAACACCTCCAGACCATGACGTTCCAGTAGCCGCGTGGTTACCTTGCGTACCGTTACCGAATCATCCACTACCAGCACCCGAGGGGCCCTGGCCGCCTGCTCATGACGTTGCTCAGCCATTCTGGCATCAAGCAGTTTCGCCTGCTGATATTCCAGCGACGTCTGACTCCGAATCATGGCGGGCAGGTCAAGAATAATCACCACGCTACCGTCACCCAGAATGGTTCCGCCTGATACTCCCATAACAGAAGCAAACTGGGGACCCAAGGCCTTTACCACGATTTCACGGCTGCCCAGGAGTGAATCAACCTGTAAGGCATACGGCACAACCCCGTTAATCAACAAAATGGGCAACGGCAGGTTCTGATTCACAACCTTGGGCTGGGATTCATTTTCGAGCATGACACCAAGATACTCCAGGCGATAATCCTGCCCGGAATATTGGTACTGCCGGTCTTGTGACGGTAACTGGTAGTAGCCCTGCAGCTCATTACCTGATGCCCTGACAATGCCCTGAATATTATTCAGAGGGATCGCGTACAAATCGTCACCAATCCGAACCATCAGCGCCCGGTTAACCGATACAGTGAATGGTAAACGGACAACAAAGCGTGTACCGGCCCCCTCTTCAGAGAGAATTTCGACCGTACCACCCATTTGTTTGATTTCAGTACTGACAACGTCCAAACCCACGCCACGCCCGGAAATCTGGGTGACATTTTTCGCCGTCGAGAAGCCAGCCTGCAGAATAAACTGCAACAGGTCGTGATCGGATACCCGTGCATCTTGCGCCAGTAAACCACGCTCAATCGCCTTGGCTCGAACGGCTTCACGGTTAATACCTTTACCATCATCACGCAAAGTCAGTACAACGTCGCTGCCTTCGCGGCTGACGGCCAGATCAATGGTACCAATATCCGGCTTGCCCGCCACACGACGGTCTTCGAGTGATTCTATACCGTGGTCAACGGCGTTACGCACCATATGCTCAAGCGGAGAAATCATCCGTTCAAGAATGGTACGGTCGAGCTCGCCTTCAGCATTCAAGACCCGGAATTCGACCTGTTTGTCGAGTTCCAGACTCACCTGCCGCACAATCCGGCGTAACCGCGGAACCAGGCGCTGAAAAGGCACCATCCGCGTCTTCATCAAACCTTCCTGCAATTCGGTGTTTACCCGGCTCTGTTGTAGCAGCAAGGTTTCCGCATCACGGGTTTTATTTGACAGCGTGTCCTTGATATCAAGCAAATCCGAGGCGGATTCAATCAGGGCACGTGACAGCTGTTGAATCGTGGAATAACGATCCATTTCCAGCGGGTCAAAGTCTTCGTATTCCGGGCCATGGCGCTCTTGACGAAATAACACCTGGGCTTCGGTTTCGATATCCAGACGGCGTAACTGGTCGCGCAAACGATCCAGCGTACCTTCCATTTCTTCCAGCGTATGAGAGAAGTCAGTCACCTGTTGTTCCAGACGACCACGACCAATTGAGGTTTCACCGGCGAGGTTGACCAAATCATCCAGCAAATCGGCTGAGACCTTGACCAGTTCTTGAGGCGCACGCCGCGCTGCAACCTGTTGCGCGGCTTCGGCAACCGACGCTGGCACAGCCGCCGCTGTTACCGGAGCCATTGTCGTACGTAGCGGCACCACATTACTGGCTGTGGGTTCGGCGCTTGCGCTTGCTACAGGGACAGGGACAGGGACAGGAGCTGACTCTGGCGCAGGGTGTTCTTCAATTCCAGGATCATCATCCTCGGCTTTTACCGCTGCTGACACGGACTTCTGATCCGCTTCGTCCGCTTCCGCATCGTCCAATTCAGGGTTGGCAAACCACTTTTCCACAGATGGATTGTCAGACCACTGATCCAGCGGTGCCGACTCAACACTGGTGTCGCCAAGCAATACCATTTCGCCCGATTGCAGCATGGTACCAATTCGTTCGATCTGTCGGGCCAGAGCATCCTGCTCCTGATAGGCAGATTTGAAGAACTCCGGATCCGCATTCAGGTACCCTTGCTGCACCCGCAGGATACGACTTTCAAATTCATGCGCCTGATCGCCGATAGCCACCAGACCAGCAAGACGTGCACCGCCTTTGAAAGTATGCAATACGCGCTGAGCTTCGTTCGCAGGCTCCATGTTGGTCGGTGTTTTTTCCCACTCCTGCACCGCCTGATCCAGCGCTTCATACAGCTCGGCAGCTTCGTCCAGAAATATCTCAAGAATTTCCCGGTCACTTTCGTCCAGCGATTCGGACTTGACCAGATCAACGGCAACCGCAGAATCATCAAGATCCTCCAGCGCCCCAGCCTCAGTGACATCGGATGCATTTGGGTCGTGTACCACTTCCCCCTGCATATACGCTTTCAGGGAAAGCAGGATACTGTCTGCTGACCGGGGCACTTGAGCATGACGAATGCTGTCCAATTGGCCACCCAGATCATCATGGGCTGCCTGCAACAGGGTAAACAACCCCGGCTCTACCCCCAGGCGACCATTGTTGATCCGTTCGTACAGTGTTTCGAGATCATGGCACAGCTCGGCTACTTCTGCCTGCTCAGCCATCCGAGCGCCACCCTTGAGGGTGTGAAGATCCCGTTGCAAATGCGCCACGTTGACCAGGTTATCAGGCGCGGTGCGCCAATCCCCCAGAACCCGGTCAACGGATTCAATAATTTCTTCGGCTTCTTCCAGAAAGATTTCGAGAATTTCTTCGCTGCCGTCATCAACCAGCATGGCTGGCGGAACATCTTCGACGATCCATTCCGGTGCTGCAGCCGTCAGCGGGCTAGTTACGGTCGACTCAGATTCTGGAATTGTTATTGAGTCGTCCAACTGCCGCAGATCATGCTCCGCAACAATATGGCCGTCATTATTGCCGTCATTACCGTCCGCGCTCCCCTGCAGCAGGCCATGGTCATGGTCTGTTGCTGGCTCCTCTACTTCAGGCAAATCAATAGGCGCCTCAAGCTCAAATTGCTCGTCATCGACAATGTCATTGTTACTTAATAACTCGGCAAAGGTGTCATCAACAACAGGGACGCTGCTCAGCAGTGTTTCAAGATCCTGTTCCGGGTACGATTCTCCCAAGGACTCGATACTTTTCTGCAGTTCATGTTCTACCGCCAGATTTTCTGGCGGTAATTGCCATTCTGCAGCGCTGTCGGACACATCCGGCAAAGATAGGCTATCCTCTGCCTCTGGTGTCTCAACAAGATCTTTGGTATCCGTTGTCTCCGGGTTATCAAACGCTTCCCGATGCTCTTCACGGACCGGATCATCCAGCTCAAAAGCACTTCCGAGATCACTGAAATCCACTTCCGGCCCATCAACATCCAGACGCTGCGGCACAAAAGGTTCAGCGGACAGTAACGGTAATTCTTCGTCAGCCGGCTCTTCCCTGGAAGCGGCATCCGTTGATACCCACTCGACTTCAAAACCTGCCTCTTTCGTATCATCAGCATTAACAACAGCAGTTATATCTTCTGCGACGTCTGGCTCGTCGAGAACAAATTCAATCTCCAGATCCGCAACATTGCTTACGTCGCTTTCAGGCAGCTGTATTTCAATCTCGTCCGATACATCAGCAATAATCCTGCTGTCTTCAACGGCATCGCTCTTTTCTTCCTCTGCCTGAAAATCGATTTCAGTTTCAACAACATCCCATTCAAACGGGGCCGGAGGCACGGCGTCTACTGCCTCATTTTCGACCGTATCGGTATCTGCTTCGAACGCAGCCGTTACTGATAAAACGGGAATCGCATCAGCGGAAGGGATATCTCCCTCAGACAAGACCGGCGCTTCACCAAAAGGGGCGTTGTCACCATCACCCTCTGCTCCAGCAGCATCAGTCAGCCAGGCTTCCAGCAGATGGGTAACGCCTAAAATCCGGTCAAGAATAATCGGCCGCTCCAGTACCTGACCAGCGGCCAGGCAGTCCATCATGTTTAACAGTTGCTCCTGACCTTCCATCGCCAGTTCAGCCCAGTTATTTTGCTCTGCGGCCTGGGTTTCCGCCCCGGCTTTACTGGCCTGTTGGTAAAAACCGTGCAGCCCTGTCGCCAACTCATGAATGCGTGGTTGTTCCGCCTGGTCTGCACCATCGGCGACTTCAACAAGATCATTACACAGGGCATCAAGCACACCAAAGTCACCGGTCTGCTGCCACTTTCTAAGTAATAAATCAGCCTCCAGCAGAGAATCCATGCCATTCGCCAGAAATTGCGAAATAGCCTGAGGATTGGGAGTCTTGATGATCGCACCATCATCCAGCAGCAGTGCCGCTAGCAACGACTTTTCAACATCTTCAATGCGGTGAAGATAGCCTTGTTCTTCTTCGGTCAGATTACGGTGCAGTCCGGCCTTGTTCTGCAAGGCAGTCGCTATCAATGCTGTTCCAGCGGTGATCAGATCGACCAGCAACTCACTGTTACTCACCTGGTAGGCACGTAATTCCTTGAACAGGCGTTCGAGCGGCGCAGCAAGATTGGCAATGGCACTGATACCCGCCATATGGGCACTGCCCTTGAGGGTATGCAGAGCACGCTGAACCCGGTCGCCAAGCGGATTTTCAAAATGATGCAAGCGGGATTCGGCAATAAATTCATTTACCGTATCCAGATGGCCATTCGCTTCCTGTACAAATACTTCCAGTAAGGCACTGTCGTCATCCGGTTCATGGCCAACATCTGACAGCTGTTCTACTGTAGTCGATGTTGTGCCAAGGACTTCAGCCAGGTCTGGCACCGCCATTCCTGCAGCCAAGGCATAGGCATAGTCCATCAACGGTTGAGTATCGATACTGGGCCCACCACGTTGGCGGAAGTCATCAATCAGTGCTGGCAACACACTCATTACATGCTCAACAATATCAATCAGGTTATCACTGGTTGAAATGGTCTTGTCGATCACCCGATTGAACATGTTTTCAATCGACCAGGCCAACTCGCCAATAATCAGTGCCTGAACCATGCGTCCACTCCCTTTGAGAGTATGGAACGCACGCCTGACAGTCGTTAGCGCTTCAGCATCGGAGATATCCCGTTTGTACTGAGGCCAGTATTCTTTCAGGGTTTCGGTAACTTCTTCTGCTTCTTCCAGGAAGATTTCAATAATCTCATCGTCGATAAGATCATCAACATCATTAACAATAAGATCTGCCACCGATACAGGAGCCGGTGGAAGCAAAGACCGTTTGGCTGCAGTACCGAGTTCAACACCCACCACCGCAGCAGGCGTACTCTTCATGCCGACGTCGTTAACGACGTCGGCATCTTCGGTGTCATTTAGTGAAGTACTGGCCGTCAGGTCATCCTTGTCTGCTTCCGGCGCTGACGTTATTTGCAGCTCTGGCTCTGGCTCTGGCTCTGGCTCTGGCTCTGGCTCTGGCTCTGGCTCTGGCTCTGGCTCTGGCTCTGGCTCTGGCTCTGGCTCTGGCTCTGGCTCTGGCTCTGGCTCTGGCTCTGGCTCTGGCTCTGGCTCTGGCTCTGGCTCAACAGTATTGGCATCTGTCGCAGCCAGTACAGCACTTTCTTCAAACGGAGCGCTTTCATCCGGGAGTGCCGACGGTGCTGTTTCGGCCAGGCGCGCCTTTTCAGCGTCAGCCTCAACCACCGCAGCGGCACGAACACCCGTGATACTTTCAAGCGATACCCACACGCGTTGGAGAATATCGTCACCAGAGCTGTGTGGATTATCGGTATAGCGTTCAATAAAATACTCTACACCCGATAGCACATCAGCAAAGCTGTCTAGCGTTGTCCAGTCAGAACGCGCTCCAGACTCGATCAGATGTTCAACAAATGGCGCAGCAACATGAAGTATTTCGGCCACATCAGGCAGCGGCACCATACGCAGCGAACCGGCGATTGAATGCAGCAGACCAGGAACGTCGCGCAACTCGTTGGTATTCCACTGATTACCAACGTACGCAATGATCGCGTCCTTAACCTGCTCAAGAACGTTGCGGGCTTCACGCAAAACAGCCTTCTGGGCATCTGTCAGGGCACCGGTTTCACCACTGTCTTCCAGATTGCCTTCCCGAATCATTCCGGACAGCGTAGCCTCAACAAACAACAAGGCACCCGCCACATCAAACAAACGAGTGTTATCAAGAGCACCACATTGTTGCATCTCTTCAAGAACCGACAGTTGTTCTTGTATCACTAGCCGTGGCGCTCCCAGGCCCAGCATCCCCATGGTGTCACTGACTTGTTTCGCTGCAGGCAACACCAGTTGCAAAGATTCAACACTGCCACTGCCGTCACGCATAGCAAAGTCAAGCTTATCCTTGATCGCCGTAATTTCTTCAGCCAATGCCGTCAGAACCTGGCCAACCGTATCCCGGTCAGGGCCTGAAAGAGCATCTCTTTCGCGCTGAATTTCATCTTCTGTCGGCAACGCAGCATCCAGCTGAAATGCTTCCTGTACAGCGGCGATAGCATCACCCTGGACACTGGTTCGGGCGACATAAAACAGCAGGTTTTTGACCAGCTCATCTGACGCCGCCTGATTAAGCACCCGCTCGCCATCGGCGATCAGGTTTTTCAGCATATGATCCAGTTCACGCAACAGCATCTTGGCGCTGGCGGGCATATGTTGCTGGCCAATCAACCACTCACTGAACGCCATCGCTGGCTGCCAAACCACACCAAACGGCGTATGCCCGAGCGCATTGTGTAACCGACTGAAAACTTTCAGCAGATATTCCTTGGCGACCTCGGGTTTTTTATTCTGTAGTAACTGCGATGTTGCCGCCTGCAACATCTGACGAACCTTGCGAATCCATTGCTGAAAATCGGCATTGGTAAAACGTGCAAGCTGCGCCGGTGTCAATACCGCCCGGCGTTGCATCCGAGGGCTGAAGAGTGCGGTTTCAGACAGCAGGTTTTCCCCGCGAGCGGAGCGCAGTTCATTCAGGATAGGGAGTAATACAACAGGAAGGTCTCGTCGACCAACCTGGATGTGATCCAGATAGTGGGGCAGCTGAATAATGGCCTGCATCAGTACTTCCAGACCATCTCGTTCATTTCTGAGCTGACCATCCGCCAGCGCAGCCGCAACCGCTTCCATTTCCTCTGCCAACAAGGCGGCACCATAAAACTCCACCATCTGGAGCGTGCCATGAACCTGATGCAGGTAACTGAAGCAGAACTTCAGTCTGCTGTTGTCCTGGGGGTTTTCACCATAAGCTTCCAGTGATTGCTGGGCTTGCTGGAGTGTTTCCTGGATTTCCCCTTTCACCCATTCCAGGGCGATGTAATCCTGACTCATCGCCGTTTGCTCTCCCTGTTAGAATCGTTTTGCTTACGGACAAATGCTGTCAACTTGCCACCACCAACCGGCTCAACCAGAGGGTTACGCCAGTCTACAATTTCGCCAAGACCAATCACCAGAATGCCACCTGGAACCAGCCGTTCGGCAAGTACATTGAGAATCTCCCGACGCCGCCAGCGCCGGAAATAAATCAGCACATTTTGGCAATAGATCACATGCTGGGACTGCAGCGGAAATGCGGAAAGATTCAGTAGATTCACCTGAGTAAAGCAGCAACGCTGACGAACTGTATCGGTCACCTGCATATGACCGTCGTCAGTACGGAGGCAGTATTGGTCGCGGTGGCTGTCTGGTATCCAGCCGAGGGCAGACAGTTGATAACTGGCAGCTCGCGCCTTGCGCAAGGCAAAGGTGGATATGTCCGTCCCCGTCACCGCATATTGGCGCCCTGCGGGAGTCAGGTATTGATCAGCAACCATGCCCAGGCTGTATGCCTCTTCTCCAGATGAACAGCCTACACTCCACATTTCAAGCGTTTGGCCCGCCGCCAAAGTATTGGCCATTTTCTGGATATAATTACCAACAAACTCGAAGGCATCCGGATCCCGAAAAAAACGGGTCTCTTGCACAGTCAGTCGATCCACCAGGGTATTCCACTCAATAGCACCTGATGGGCCACTGACCACCTTGCTGTAATACTCGGAGTAATCGCTGCATGCAATTTCACGCATCCGAATACCCAGGCTGGTTTGCAGAAAAGTCCGCCGCTGAACGGGCATACACATACCCGTTCGCTCTTCCAGCAGAGCTTGCCAACGAACAAACTGGTCGTCGTTAAGCTCTGGCATAGTGCTGACAGCAGGACGAATCTGATGATTCATAAGGAGTCTCAACCAGGACTGTTATCACAGAACCTGTTGTTGCTCCATATCCAGATCTGCTTCAGGCAGCTTGAAGCCCGCTACAGACTCACGCAGTTTGTTGGCCATTTCAGCCAGGTTACCAATCGATTTCGCGGTAGCCGTGGTACCAGCAGAAGTCTGCGAGGTAATTTCCTGGATTACATTCATCGTGTTGGAAATATGACCAGCAGAAGAGGCCTGTTGACGGGCAGCGTTGGAGATGTTCTGAATCAGTTCCGCCAAGTTTTTCGATACGTTCTCGATTTCTTCCAGGGCCACACCGGCGTCTTGCGCCAGACGGGCACCCCGTACCACCTCGGTGGTGGTCTGTTCCATCGAGATTACCGCTTCGTTGGTATCGTTCTGAATCGTTTTAACCAGTGCTTCAATCTGCTTGGTTGCAGCGGCTGAACGTTCTGCCAGGCGCTGTACTTCGTCCGCTACCACCGCGAAGCCCCGACCTGCGTCACCGGCCATGGATGCCTGAATCGCAGCATTAAGAGACAGAATGTTGGTTTGGTCAGCAATATCGGTAATCAGCGAGATGATGTCACCAATCTCCTGCGAGGACTCACCCAGTCGTTTAATCCGTTTGGACGTTTCCTGAATCTGCTCGCGGATGTTATCCATGCCGTTGATCGTCGCCTGTACCACTTCGGCGCCCTTGTTGGCGATGGCTACCGAACGTTCCGCTACCGCAGAGGATTCAGAGGCGTTGGCAGATACCTGGTCAATGGAAACCGCCATTTCGTTGATCGCCGCCGAGGCGCCGGCAATTTCCTGGGCCTGGTGCTCAGAAGCCTCAGCAAGGTGCATCGCAGTGGCCTGGGTTTCCTGGGCTGCTGAGGATACCTGTACCGCTGTTTCGTTAATCGCCGATACCAACGAACGCATCTGGTCGATGGCGTAGTTAATAGAGTCAGCAATCGCACCGGTAAAGTCTTCGGTTACCGTCGCAGAGGCAGTCAAGTCACCATCGGCAAGGTCAGCAATTTCGTCGAGGAGTCGCAAAATCGCCATCTGGTTCTGCTGGTTCTGGCTTTCCGTTTCTTCCAGATCGCGACGGGTTGACTGATAAGACAAATAACCCAGAGCAATCATGATCATGATAGCGAACACTGCAGCACCGTATCCCAGCGCCTGCAGCACCGCTCGTTCGTCGGCTTCAGTAAGAATGGTTTCGGTCAGTTCTGATGTCTGGTTCAGCAACACTCGAGAATTAACAAAGATGCTGTCGGATGCCTCACGAACCTGGAACAGTTCCGGCGACGTTTCAAGAATCTCGTCTACTGATCCGGATACGAATTCAAACAATTCGGAAACTTCAGAGAGAGCCAGTACCGCTTCATCGTCCGTTACCTTGGAAATATTCATCGCCACGTTGCCCTGCACCATGCCGTTCAGTACCCGACCAAACAGCGAGGCATCCCGGCCAAACGCATCGGCCGCCATGACAGCGTCTTCGCCACCGGTCAACACTTTGTTAACAGAACGAACAATCCGCTCCGCCAACCAGGATTGACGCTGGGCTACCGCCACCTGGTCAGCAGGCGCGTCGTTATCAAGTAAAATTTCTACAATCTCATCGTATTCCACCTGCAGCTGGGGAATCGTTTCTGAGAGCGTCGCGGCAACTTCATGCAGAGAAAGGATAATATCCTGGGCGCGAATAATCTGGTCGGCGTTTTGGCTGACACCATCCCAGACTTGCTGCACGTTGGTCATCGTCGCCACTTCTGCCGGTTCGAGGCCGGTCTCTGGATTACCATTGTTCAGATAATTCCAGCGAAGTTCAAACTTGTCACGGGCCACCCGCAGCTGCTCGAACGCTTCACGGTTACCGGACGCCGCTTCCACGGCGTTGGTCGCCATTTCCTGCGACAACACCCGCAACTCGCCAGCATGTTCAATGTATTGTTCATCCCGGTTCTGCAAACTGTTTACATAGACCGTGATACCAATAAACAAGCCAAGACATGTGACCAGCAGCACTGCCAGAACACCATTGACTCCGTTCTTCAAAACCGTCGAAAAGACGTTACCAGCTTTCGAACTCATGCCCTTGTCTCCACACTTACTGCATGCATTATCCTGGCGCCCCGAATGGAGTCACCTCAGAACCCGGTCAAACCGCGATCTGCATAAACTCCGGGGATTGAATCAGTTCGTCAATACGGAAAATCGACCAGACCTTTTCATTCCGGTCAAAGCCGTGGCGAGTGTATTTTTCCAATGCCGGGTCGACCTGAGCCAATTCGCTCATGGTATCCATCGGAAACTGCTGCATCCCCAACACAGCATCCACCAGCAAACCCGTCAATACATCGCCCTGCTCTACCACCAACACCCGACGGGAACGCCAGTTAGCCTTACCTGTCAACCCCAGCATGCCAGCCAGATCCATGACTGGAACAAGACGGCCTCGAACATTGGCCACGCCCAGTACCCAGCTACGAACACCGGGTACCTTGGTCATCCTGGGAGGCTGCAATATTTCTGCTACCTGCCCCATATCTGCCACAAACTCGTAACCTGCCAGCATAAAACCGACACCCCGCCAATAGGTAACAACCTCGATCTGCTGTGGCAGCTCAGAGGCATTACGGCGACTGCGTTCGGCAATGCTGACGAGCAGCGCAAATGGGCTCATCGCTACTTGGCCATAACCGAATTGATTTCAGACAGCAAAATGCTTTCCGACACCGGTTTCACCAGATAGCCACAGGCGCCCTGACGCTTGCCCCACACCCGGTCAGTTTCCTGATCTTTAGTGGTCACGATAATAACCGGAATTTCTGCGGTTTCTGCGTCCTTGGTCAGCTGACGGGTCGCCTGAAAACCATTCAGTCCAGGCATGACAATATCCATCAGTACTACGTCCGGCTTTTCCTGTTTTGCCAGCGCCACGCCGTCCGCACCATTTTCGGCGGTGAGGACTTCATGACCATTTTTCTCCAGCATGGAACGAAACACTTCGGTTTCTGTTGGAGAATCGTCTACTACCAGAATGCGAGCCATGCTTGGTACCCCTTAATGCTTCGCGTGCTTATCTTATGATTTTACGTATTGCCGGATAGAACCCAGCAGCTCGTCCTTACTGAACGGCTTGGTGAGATATTCGTCAGAACCTACAATGCGGCCCTTTGCCTTATCGAAAAGACCGTCTTTACTTGAAAGCATGATCACTGGCGTGGACTTGTACTTGGAATTGTTTTTTATCAGCGCGCAGGTCTGATAGCCATCCAGGCGCGGCATCATAATATCGACAAAAATAATATTCGGGCTGGTGTCTGCGATTTTGGCGAGGGCATCAAAGCCATCGGTTGCCGTAATCACCTCGCAGCCTACTTTTTTCAGCAGCGTCTCTGCTGTGCGACGAATGGTCTTGCTATCGTCGATGACCATCACTTTGATATTTTGAAAGTTGTCGTCCATATAAGGGCCTTAACCATCCGATCGTTAATTGCTGTTTCCGGCCGCGACCGCATGCGTGTGACGTTACGGTGCACTTTTGTATCACACATTAATGTACCAAGCTATAAGGTTCCCATGTCAAAACTGTTTCACCGAACAGAGACCTGATTGATATAGAATCCAGATCAGACTTTTATTGCGGGGAAAACAGAATGGCCAGAAAACTCGGGGTTGTCATGGATCCCATTGATACCATCAGCGTCAAGAAAGACACATCGCTCGCCTTGCTGAACGCAGCACAAACACTTGGCTGTGAGCTTTTTTACATGGAACAGGCCGACTTGTATATTGACACAGGCCGCGCAATGGCGCGAATGGCCCCTCTGAGCGTCAGTCTGGATCCCGACCACTGGTTTGATCTTGGCGAATGGCAACACCAGCCGTTAACCGATCTCGACATTGTACTAATGCGTAAGGATCCGCCCTTTGATGGCGAATTTATCTACAGCACTTATATTCTGGAACTGGCGGAACAAGCGGGCGTGCTGATCGCCAACAAACCCCAAAGCCTGCGTGATTGTAATGAAAAAGTGTTTGCCACGCACTTTCCTGAGTTGATGAGCCCCACCATGGTGACTCGCAGCGCCGATCTGCTGCGGCATTTTCATCAGCAACACAAGGATGTCATTTTCAAGCCCCTTGACGGTATGGGCGGCTCCTCGATCTTTCGTCTCAGACAGGATGATCCGAATGTCAGCGTTATCATTGAAACCCTGACCAACCACGGCCGCCAACAAATCATGGCGCAAAAATTCATCCCGGATATTACCGAGGGTGACAAGCGCATCCTGATGATTGACGGCGAACCGGTGCCTTACTGCCTGGCCCGTATTCCGGCCAAAGGAGAAACCCGAGGCAACCTGGCGGCGGGTGGCCGTGGTGAAACACGCCCCCTGTCAGATAACGATTTTGCCATCGCCAGACAGATCGGCCCGGAATTAAAAAAACGGGGCTTGTATTTTGTTGGTCTGGATGTGATTGGCAGCTGCCTGACGGAAATCAATGTCACCAGTCCGACCTGCGTGCGGGAAATCAGCCGCGATTCTGGCATTGATATCGCCAGCCAGCTGATCTCAACATTATTGGCAAAACTCGACTGATTCACTGAATCAGTCAGTATCGACAGGTGTTGATCCCCGGCAGGTGGACAAAAGCCGGGGATCAGCGCAGACTGCGCAGTCATTGCCACCCGCCATTTTTAACCGAAGCCGTTCTGCGACAGATACCCCCATGACTGCTGCCGTTGTCTCCAGTTCCGATCGTCTAGTTTTTGCCCTGTTTCTGGCCTTGCTGATTCACGCCATGATTGTATTGGGTGTCAGCTTCAGTCCAGACGACCGCAGCAATCTGTCAAAAACACTCGAAGTTACCCTGGCCAGCTATCGCAGCGACAAGGCACCGGAAAAAGCCGACTTTCTCGCCCAGGAAAACCAGGAAGGTAGCGGCACGGAAGAAGATGCCCGTATGCTGACAACCGACGTCAAGGCACCTTTCCAAAGTAACGACATTACTCCTGCCTCAGTGCAGAAGCAGGAAGTATCCGCCCCCAAAGCTATTGCCAACACGCCATCTCCAGTAACCACCACTGCGGCCAGCACCATCAAGGCCATCAGTCGCGAAAAACAACCACCCGCCGAAGCCAAACCGGTTCCCGAAGGCCCGCAAAAAATGCTGTTGCAGCGCAGCCTGGAAATGGCCAGCCTGGAAGCCAAACTCGACAGTATGCGCCAGGCCTATGCCAAACGACCGCGAGTCCAGCGCCTGACGGCAGCCTCAACCATGAAGGCCAGCGACGCCTACTATGTCAATTCCTGGCGCAGCAAAATTGAAAAGATGGGCACACTCAATTACCCGAAAGAAGCAGAGAACTGTTTTGATAACTGTCGCCTGAGAGTGTTGGTGTCTATTAACCCGAATGGCACTATCAACGACCTTGAAATCCTCGAATCGTCTGGCCGCAAAGTGCTCGACGATGCAGCGCTGCGCATTGTGCGCATGTCGGCCCCTTTTGCCCCGTTTACCGACGAGATGCGCAAAACCACCGACATCCTCGAAATCATCCGTACCTGGCAATTCAAGGGTAACCGTTACCTCTCGGAAGGCTCCTGATGAAAGAACTCAACAGCCTCGGCAACCAGCTGCTGATCGCCATGCCGCAACTGCAAGACAGCTGGTTTGAAAGCGCCGTCATTTACCTTTGTGAACACGATCAGGATGGCGCTATGGGACTGGTGCTAAACAAGCCGCTCGATGTCGATTTTGCCGCCGTTTGTGAACAACTGGCGATTACTCGCCATCAAGACATTAACGCCGTTATGCTCGGCGGTGGCCCCGTCGGCACAGAGCAGGGCTTTATCCTGCATCAACAGCCCGGCCACTGGAATGCCACCGAAACCATCAGCGCCTTTGCCCACCTGACTTCCTCCAAAGACATTTTGACAGCCATTGGCCAGGGGGCCGGGCCGGATAACTACCGACTAGCACTGGGTTATTCCGGTTGGGGCCCAGGGCAACTGGATGAGGAAATTCTCGGCAATAGTTGGCTGACCGTTGAAGCCGACGCCGAGTTACTGTTTGACACACCTCCAGAAACACTTTATCAGGCTGCACTGAACCGCCTGGGTGTCAGCGGCTCAGCCTTGTCTGCCCAGATAGGCCATGCCTGATGAGTCACATTCCTGCTCGTGTCATGCAAGTCATGGCGTTTGATTTTGGTACCAAACGAATTGGTGTCGCCATTGGCCAACGCCTGACTGGCAGCAGTAGCGCCCTGACACCGCTCAAAGCAAACGATGGCGTACCCAACTGGGATACCCTGACCGCACTGGTCAATGAATGGCAGCCGGATGCCTTTGTGGTTGGCCTGCCATTAAATATGGACGGCAGTGCCAGTGACATGAGCACCCGTGCCGCCAAATTTGCCCGACGCCTGGAAGGCCGTCTGCACAAGCCGTCGTTTACCCACGACGAGCGCCTGACCAGCTATGAAGCCAAAGGCATGGTGATCGCCGATAGCGGTGAGCGCGATTTTGGCCGACACTCGGTTGATGGTCTGGCAGCACAATTGATTCTCGAAAGCTGGATGGGCGAACACCCTCGCCCCGATGACGCGCAGTAACAGGGAGAAGCCCCATGCAATTACCGGATATTCAGCTCGCCTGCAGCACACTGGCAACCGCACTGGGCAGCCACCTGCAGCAACACAAGATTGAACAACCGCTGATCATTGGCATTCGTACCGGTGGCGTCTGGATTGCCGAGCGGCTGCATCAGCAACTGCAACCGCAAGAGCCGCTTTACAGCGTCGACATCAGCTTTTATCGCGACGACTTTACCCGTCACGGCCTGCACCCCGAAGTCAAAGGGTCTGAATTGCCCGACACCATTGAAGACCGCCACGTGGTACTGGTCGACGACGTGATCATGAGCGGCCGCACTGTACGGGCAGCCATCAACGAGCTGTTTGACTACGGTCGTCCGGCCAGCATCACCCTGGTTGCGCTGTTTGATATTGGCCGCCGCGAATTACCGATTCAGCCTGACGTTTGCGCCGCTCGCCTGACGCTCGACGACGGCCAGCTGATCAAGCTCAGTGGCCCGGAGCCATTGGCCATCAGCCTGCTCTGACACTCGTATTCGGGGTGCTCTGGCATCCCACCCGGTTTGGTTACAACACACATGGTTCTCCTATGACAACTGATCCCAGCCAGCTTCAGCTCACTGCAGACGGCAGGCTAAAACACTTTCTGACCACCGAAGGACTCAGCAAGGCATTGCTGACCGAAATCCTCGACACCGCCGATTCCTTTATCAGCACCCAGGAGCGGGCCGTCAAAAAAGTCCCGCTGCTGCGCGGCAAAACCGTGGTTAACCTGTTTTTTGAAAACAGCACCCGCACCCGCTCGACCTTCGAGCTGGCCGCCACCCGCCTGTCGGCCGATATTCTCAACCTCGACATCCAGCGCTCAGCGACTGCCAAGGGTGAAACTCTGATGGACACGCTGTGGAATCTGGAAGCCATGTATAGCGATATGTTTGTCGTCCGTCATGCGGACTCCGGTGCCGCCCACTTTATTGCCGAACAGGTCACCCCCAACGTCGCCATCATCAATGCCGGAGACGGACGCCATGCGCACCCGACCCAGGCAATGCTCGACATGTTGACCATTCGTCGCCACAAGCAACAAATAGAAGGACAGATCGTTGCCATCGTTGGCGATATTCTGCACTCCCGCGTTGCCCGCTCCCAGATCCATGCCCTGTTGGCACTGGGCGCAGCGGAAGTCCGCGTGGTTGGCCCGGCTACCCTGCTGCCGAAAGACATCGAGTCGTTAGGGGCCAAAGCCTACTACGACCTGAATCTGGCATTGCGAGACTGCGACGTGGTGATCATGCTGCGACTGCAAAAAGAGCGGATGCAAAACGCCTTGCTGCCCAGTGAAAGCGAGTTTTTCAAACTCTACGGTCTGACCACCGACAAGCTGGCCCTGGCCAAACCCGACGCCATCGTTATGCACCCAGGCCCGATCAACCGTGGCGTCGAGATTGAATCCGCCGTTGCCGATGGCCCTCAATCCGTCATTCTCAATCAGGTCAGTTATGGAATCGCCGTTCGCATGGCGGTGATGGCCATGGCCATGAGCGGACAACAGGCCAGTCAGCAAGAAGCATCACATTCCGCAGAGGCCGCCGAATGAAATACCTGCATATTCGTGATGCCCGTGTTATTGCACCAGCCCAGCAACTGGATGCCGTCTGTGACCTGTATCTGGCCGAAGGCCGGATTCGCGCCATTGGCCAAAAACCAGCCGGTGGCACCATAGAATCAACCCTCGATGCCCAGGGCCACTGGCTGGTGCCCGGCTTTATCGACCTCAGCAGTTACCTCAACGAACCGGGCTACACCCAGCGCGGCACCATCGCTAGCGAAACCCGGGCGGCGGCGGCGGCGGGATTCAGCCAGGTGTGTGCCCAGCCGTTAACCAAACCCGTTGCTGACAGCCCGGCGGTTATTCAGCTGATGCAAGACAAAGCCAGCAGCGCTGGGTATTCAAGGGTCTTGCCACTGGGGGCACTGACCCAGGGACTGGCGGGCGAGCAGCTGGCGAACATGGTCAGCTTGCGTAATGCCGGCTGTATTGCCCTGAGTAACGCCCGTCAGCCAATCAAGGACAGCTACGTTCTGCGCCGCCTGATGGAATACGCCGCTACCTACGATATTCTGCTGTTTTTATCCGCTGATGACGCCGCACTCTCCAACGGCGGAGTGATGCACGAAGGCCCAACCGCGACCCGCATGGGCCTGGCCGGGATTCCGGAAACGGCCGAAACCATCGCGCTGGCGCAAATCCTGTTACTGGTTGAACAAACCGGTGTACGCGCTCATATCAGCCAACTGAGTTGTGCTCGCAGCGTCAGCATGCTGAACGACGCTCGCCAGCGCGGCCTGCGGGTCAGTGGCGATGTCGCATTAGCCAACCTCTGTTATACCGATGCCCAGGTCAACGGCTACAACAGTCGTTACCACGTGTTACCGCCACTGCGTTGCGAGTCCGATCGACAGGCGCTGCTGGCAGCCATCAACAACGGTGAACTGGCGATTTGTTCCAATCACCAGCCCCACGAAATTGCCGCCAAAAAAGCCCCCTTTGCCGATGCAGCAGCGGGTATGGCCATGTATGACCTGTTTATCGGACTGCTGCTGGAACGGGTCAATTGCGGCGAGCTGACGCTGAATGCAGCACTGTCGGCACTGAGTTCAGTCCCGGCAGCCACGCTCGGGTTACGTTCCGGTTTCGAAGAAGGCCAGCTATTTAATGCCAGCCTGATCAACCCGCAGCAACAGGATAGCTACGGCCGCTCTGGCCAGGTAGTCGCCACCTTTGTTGAGGGTTTCAAAGTCTTCCGGCGTCAACCCTGATGGTTGGTAAACAGCCCGACCAATAAACCGACGCAATCCATACCCAACAAATATATCCAGCAGGGCAGGCCAATCGATACAGGCCTCCTATACTGGATATATGCCCTTACCCATCCCGCTCCCCGATCATTTCCAGCTACGCCAGTGGCAAGACAATTTTTTGCAGCTGAATCAGCAGCGGCTCTCCAATGCCCGCACGCAACTGCACGTGCGACAACAACGACTGCTGGATCTGCTACCGCTGCTGCTGCACGTCAATCACCCACAGTTGCCCGGTTTTGTCGATCATCAGACACCTTGCGGGATTGATCACTACCAGGTCACGGCCAACACCGAACAGGCGTTACGGCATTTGATTCGATCCATCCCGCGCCTGAACCAGGCTCCCCCTGCCCATTACGCCATCGGCGGGCTTTACCTCATGGGCAGCATGGGTTCACTGGCCCAGAACCGCCACAGTGATCTCGATATCTGGGTCTGCCTCAATCAGCCGCTTGACCCGGCACAGCAAGAAAAGCTGCAGAACCGGTGCCAGCGCATCGAGAAGTGGGCCGCCAGCCACAACACCGAAGTACACCTGTTTATTATGGATCTGGAAGAATTCCGTCGAGGCCAACAACAGGCAGCCAGCGGCGAAGACTGTGGTACCAGCCAATACCTGCTGTTGCTGGACGAGTTCTACCGCAGTTCCGTCTGGCTGGCAGGGCGCTACCCGCGCTGGTGGCTGACCCCGGAACAAAGTGCTGGCAACAAAAGCAATTCAACCAGTGATCAATACTGGCAAGAGCTGATCAATCGGCATCAAATCAAGGCCGACCAGTGGCTGCACTTTGGCGACATCAGCACCATTCCGGTGGATGAGTTTTTGGGTGCCGCACTCTGGCAGTTACACAAAGGCATGAGCGGCCCCTACAAGGCGCTGCTGAAACTGCTGCTGTATCGCGAATACGCCAGCCAATACCCGAAGATTCAGCCGTTGTGCCAGGATCTGAAGCACAACATCCACAACAACCGCACCACCAGCCGCGACAGCGATGCCTACCTGCTGATGCTGGAGCGCGTCAGCCAGAGCCTGACCAACCAGCAACCCGCACGACTGGAGCTGATCCGACGGGCGTTTTACGACAAGACCGGTCTCAAACTCAGTCGCCTAACACTGGCTGCACGCCAACAGGACTGGCGCGCCAAACTGATGCAGCAGCTGACGACCGAATGGCAATGGTCAGAAGCGGATCTGTTCGAACATGACAGCAAGGCGCAGTGGTCGCCGCAGCAAGTCTTCCGCGAGCGTAATGACCTGGTGGCCGAATTACTCGGCAGTTACCGCAGTCTCAGCCAATTCAGTCAATGCCATGTCAACACCTTGCACATCAGTCCGACCGATATTCAGACCCTTGGCAATCAGCTGATTGCCGCCTTTGACTCACGACCGGGTAAAATCATCCAGATCAACCCTGGCATCAGCCCATCGCTGGCACAAAGCCAGCTGACCCTGTTGCGCTATCCCGGCGTCTGGCAACTGGCACCGGGGTATTGGCAAAAACCCCCACCGGATCACCGCATTCTGCGCCAAAGTCCAAGCCTGATCGAATTACTCGCCTTTGCCATCAGCAACAGTCTGATCAACCGCGATACCCGCATCAGCTGCTACCCGGACGACGCCATTAGTCGCTACGAATTAACCCGTACTCTGGCCACCCTGGCCGGGCAGATGATACGTCACCGCTCGCTACCCGACTGGTCAAAAGGCCCTGCCATTCAGTCATTAACCGTGTTTATTAACGTCACTACCGACCCACTGGAACGTTACAGCCAGGCTGGCTTACAAAAACTCAGCGACCAGAATGACGCGCTCAACTTCAGCAGCAGCCATCACAATCTGGTTTCAACCATTGATATCCTCGCCTGTAACAGCTGGAACGAATGGCAAGTCTATCGCTTTCAAGGAGAACACGGGCTGAATGAGGCGCTGTGTCTGCTGATGCCATTGCTGGCCGACCGCCAACAGCGAGCCTCACTGGAAATACACAGCTTCAGCAAGCATCGCGCCGCCCGTATTCGCCAGCGTACCTTGCAGTTACTCTCATCCGCCCTCGCCCACTACCGCCGCCGTCAGGGGCGCTTCCTGTATCAGCTGGGTGAACGCTGCTACAGCCTTGAGGCCTGTACACCGGCATCCAAAGACACCGCGCCGCGCTGGCAAGTGATTGCCTTGAATGACACGCCAACCCTGATGACTCACCTGGCGCAACCGGCGTCGCACTTTTGTCCAAGCGCCGTCGATCGCTGGGTGAGCCAACTGCCGCTGCCGCTCAACGAGCTGATGTTGCATTGCCAGCCACGCCGCTGGCAGCTGTTTTATCAGCGTCAGGGAGACCAGCTGGATTTCTATCTGGTCGACGAATGGGCCGCATTAGTGCATCAGCGCATACGCCGGACAGAACTGGCTCACTGGCTGCTACCCACTTTGCGCTTTCTGCGCCGGTTGCAACAACGCTGGCATGGCGACCACCCGCAGTTTGAGGGGCTGGCCCTGTACGAACTGAAAGCACCGACCGATAACAACCGTCCTGCCAGCAGCAGCGAGGCGGCCGGCCTCTGGCAGGTACGGCAGCGGGACATTCCCGTCCTGGCAGAAACGCCCGCTGCCATTGAGCTGACCGCCCGGTTTGATATCGATAACCAGCCAACCCTGTACTGTAACTATGCCGAATTCAGCATCTGGCAACATGGCCAGCATCTCTATCGGGATATCAGCGCCGCCGTTATACAACGACGCAGTCAACAGCAGCACTATCCGTGCTATCTCAGTGACGTCGTCTTCGCCGACCCTGGCAATCAGTTGCTACTGACGCACTGGCAGCAGAAGCAGGTGCTGGAGGCCAAAATCAATCAGGCCATGCAAAGTAACCGCTGAATAACGCCACACGGGTTCTTACCAATCAAGACAGCCTGCACAGGCGGTGTATAATGCGTGCAAATTCAAGATACAGAACCCGCGCGCCAGTCCATCGCCCATCTGAGTCGTTTGACCAGAGCCAGACACTGGCAACGCCCGCAAGCAGATTATTCCATTGCCCATGACAAACCTGATTTGCCGTCTGCCATCGCTGCCTCTACTGACCGCCCTGTTACTGGCGGCACTGGTACTCAGCGGCTGTGGTCAAAAAGGCCCTCTGTATCTGCCCGACCAACCTGATACGGAAACGACCCGCTAAATGTCAGCCTTTACTTACCAGCAGGGCAGCCTGCACGCCGAACATGTCGACCTTGCCCAGCTCGCAAACCAGCATGGAACGCCACTGTATGTGTACTCACGCGAGGCACTGGAACGCCAGTATCGTGCCTATGACGAAGCACTGGGAGAGTGGCCGCACCAGGTCTGCTTTGCGGTCAAAGCCAACTCCAATATCGCGGTCTTGAATGTCCTGGCACAGCTCGGTGCAGGGTTTGATATTGTCAGCCTGGGTGAACTGGAACGGGCACTGGCTGCCGGTGGCGACCCCACTCGCATGGTGTTCTCCGGGGTTGGCAAACAGGCCATCGAAATGCGCCGCGCGCTCGAAGTCGGGGTTGGCTGTTTTAACCTCGAATCGGAAGACGAGCTGGAACGTCTCAATGACGTTGCCACCGCGATAGGGGTTATTGCCCACGTATCAGTACGGGTCAATCCAGACGTGGATGCCCAGACACACCCCTATATTTCTACCGGACTGAAAGACAACAAGTTTGGTATCGATATCGAACGCGCTCCGGCGGTTTACCAGCGTGCCGCCAGCCTGCCCGGTATTCAGGTGATCGGCGTCGACTGCCACATTGGCAGCCAGCTGACCTCGATTGATCCCTTTCTTGACGCCCTCGATCGCCTGCTGGCACTGATTGATGAACTCGCCACTCTGGGAATAACCATCAACCACCTCGACCTCGGTGGCGGTCTCGGCGTCTGCTACCGCGACGAACAGCCCGCCAGCCCAGCCAGCTATATCGCTGCGGTCAAGGAACGTCTGGCCGGTCGGTCACTGACACTGATTTTTGAACCGGGTCGCTCGATTTGTGCCAACGCGGGCGTATTCCTCACCAAAGTGGAATACCTCAAACTCAACCAGCACAAGAACTTTGCCATTATCGATGGCGCCATGAATGACCTGATTCGCCCGGCGTTGTATTCCGCCTGGCAAGAGATCCGGCCAGTGGCAGCATCCAGCGACGCGCCAGTCCGTTGTTACGACCTGGTTGGCCCGGTCTGTGAAACTGGCGATTTTCTCGGTAAAGACCGTGATCTGGCACTGCAACAGGGTGATTTACTGGCAGTGATGTCTGCCGGAGCCTACGGCTTTGTGATGGCTTCCAACTACAACAGCCGTGGCCGCCCGGCAGAAATCATGGTCGACGGTGACCAGGCTCACCTGATTCGCCGCCGCGAAACCATCGAACAACTGTTCGAGAGCGAAGCCTTGTTGCCGGTGCGCACATGAGAGTCAAGTTCAGCAAAATGCAGGGACTTGGTAACGACTTTGTCGTCATAGACCTTGTCACCCAGACTGGCCGTATCAGACCCGAACGGGTAAGAGAACTGTCGGATCGTCATTTTGGTATCGGCTTCGATCAGATGCTGATTGTCGAGCGCCCGACCCGGCCCGACGTCGACTTCCGCTATCGCATTTATAATGCCGATGGCAGTGAAGTGGAAAATTGCGGCAATGGTGCCCGCTGCTTCGCCCGTTTCGTCAACGAACAGATGCTCACCGGCAAGCGTGACATTCGGGTAGAAACCGCCAACGGCATTATCGAACTGCACCTGACCAGCGACGGTCAAGTGGTGGTTGATATGGGTCAGCCAATTCTGACACCGGCCGACATCCCCATGATCGCGGAACAGTTCATGCCGGAATATCACCGCCATGTCCCCGGCATTGGTGACGTTCGTTTTGGTGCAGTTTCCATGGGCAACCCCCATGCCGTTATTCGGGTTAACGACGTCGACAGTGCCCCGGTACACGAATGGGGGCCCATCATCGAATCGTGTGAATATTTTCCTAACCGGGTCAATGTCGGTTTTATGCAAGTCGTTAACAGCCACGCTATTCGTTTGCGGGTATTTGAACGGGGCAGCGGAGAAACCCTGGCCTGCGGCACCGGAGCCTGTGCTGCCGTCGTTTCCGGGCAGCTGCGCGGCTGGCTCGAACCCGGTGTGACTGTGTCCCTGCCGGGTGGTCAGCTGAACATTGACTGGGATGGCAAATCCAGTGTCCGAATGACCGGCCCCGCCGTGACTGTTTACGATGGACGGGTTAATCTCTAACTCGCCAGTTGTTGAAAAACGCTTTCTGACGGAACCAAGGTAAGGATCACATGAGCCAGCAACCCCGACTCACCGACGCCGATGTCGTGCAGTACCTGGAAGATCATCCCGAGTTTTTTGTTGGCAAGGACGACCTGTTGTCCCGTTTGCGGGTGCCTCACGCCACCAGTGGCGCGACCAGTCTGATTGAGCGTCAGGTTCAGGTACACCGGGATCGTAATATCGAGCTGCGTCAGCGGCTGTCCGACCTGCTCGAAAATGCGCGCCGGAACGACCAGTTGTTTGAAAAGACCCGCCGCCTGGTACTGGCCCTGATCGAAGCCAACAGCTGGCTGGCTATCCATACCGCCCTGGACGATTCACTGCGTAATGACTTTGGTGTGCACGCCTGGGTCATGTTGCACTTTACCGAGCGACAGCTGGAACGCCCGCTGGTAGCGGTTCGCAACCAGGAACAACAGCGTAATATCCACCGCCTGTTCAAGGGTCACCGGGCCATTTGTGGCCAGCTGCCCAAAGCCGATATGGCCGCCCTGCTCAATCTTGACACCACCGACATGGAATCCATTGCGGCGGCACAGATTCGTGGCCAGGATAATCACGGTCTGCTGGTATTAGCCAGTCAGGATGGCAGCTATTATCGCACCTCCATGGATACCCTGTTTCTGGATTACCTCTGTGACGTACTGGCATTACGCTTACAACAGACCCCGGTCAACCGTTAGATAAGGCAACTTTTTTGGCTCTGAAACTGATCACCCTCGATCTCGACGACACCCTCTGGCACACCGCACCGGTGATGCGCCGCGCCGAACAGGCCTGCTATGACTGGATCTGCGCACACTGTGCCGGTTTCGCCGATCTTTACAGCCTGGAAGGGTTACGCCAATACAAGTCTGAACTGGCGGAATGCTACCCGTCGCTGCAACACCAGATGTCGCAACTCCGGTTCGAAACCTTGCGCCGCGCCGCCATGCAGACCGGCTGCGACCGCAATAGCGCCCGTGCTCTTGCCGACAGCGCCTTTGCTGTCTTTGCCCATGAACGCAGCACACTGGAATTATTTGCCGGGGCTGAAGTGATGCTGCAACAACTGGCGACACACTGGCCATTGATCGCCGTGACCAATGGCAATGCCGATCTGGAAAAAGTTGGCATCCGGCATTATTTTAGTGCTCACCTGAATGCTGAAACCATCGGTGCCGCCAAACCAGCCCCCGATCTTTTTCATGCCGCACTGGCCCATGCCGTTGTCGAACCGCATGAGTGCCTGCATATCGGCGACCATCCGCACCACGATATCGACGCCGCCCATGCCGCTGGCCTGCATACCCTGTGGGTCAATCTGAACGAGAGCCCCTGGCCTGATGCCTTTGCCAGCCCGACATTACAGGTCAGCGCCTTGTCCGACGTGGTCGAACAGATTACTCAATGGCAGCGACAGCTGTCTCACTGAAGCGCCGTGCAGCACCGTGAGCAGCAATGGATCAGATAGGTCGGCTGCCATAATTGGATTGTGGCTTACGTGGTGGATCGGCCATCACGTTGTCGTCTACTTGTTGAATCCGGCCACCGCGCGACAGAAAGGCTTCAACATCACCTTCAAGCGAATCACGCAGTTCGTTGTGCGCCGTTGACGACACTTGCAGGCTGTCATCCTGATCGCTCGCTTTGGTAGCGCCACGTTTTTTTACTTGCGGCCGGGCATCACCGTCGGCGTCCTGGTCGGTCTCATCATCGTGTATTTCGAAGTCGTCATCAGACATGTCATGGTCCTATTCTTGATACAAGCCCATTACATATAGACCACCATGGCAAACCCGGTGCGTCTCGATACAATTGTTTACAAAAAGTACGATTCCCGACCGGGTTAGCCAGGGGATACACAGGTCTGTCGGCGGATTCTGAATTTGCGAATACGACGGTACAACGTGGGCCTGGAAACCCGCATCACACGGGCGACTTCACTGAGGTTCCAATCGTGTTGATCCAGTAACATAACGAGTGCCTGTCCTTCTTCGGTCAGCACAGCAGTATGAGTCAATTCAGGTCGGGAAAGACTGGCAGCGGTCTCACCCGCAGCCACGACACCAGTCTCACTACCACCAGCCTCACGACCACCGACCTCGCTACCTGGCAGCTTGTCACCCTGGCCAGTGCCACGAAGTTCCGGCAAATCTGCCAGAGTAATAACGTCACCGCTGCTGTTGGCTTCTGCATAGGCCAGTACATTAACCAGCTCACGCACATTGCCGGGCCATGAGTGAGCCAATAAAGCACTGATAACATCGGCGCGCAGGCGTAGCTCCGGTCGTTTCAGTTTTTGTTTCAGCTCGGCCAGCAAGGAGCGAATCAAAAATTCTCGATCCGCCCGTTGTCTCAATGGCGGCAAGGTCAGGGTGGCGCCGTTAAGCCGGTAATACAAATCAGCCCGGAATTCGTTGCGCTCAATCATCGCCTGGATATTGTGATGGGTCGCTGCAATGACCCGACAATCGACAAATACCGGTTTATCAGCTCCCAGAGGCGTCACCTCACCTTCCGCCAGCACTCTTAGCAAACGGGTTTGCAGCGGCAACGGCATGTCACCAATCTCGTCCAGAAACAAGGTGCCACCATCGGCTTGCTGAACCAGCCCTTTCGCCCCTCTGCTACGCCCACCGGTAAACGCACCGGCGCTATACCCAAACAATTCGCTCTCAATCAGGGATTCCGGTATGGCGGCGCAGTTAAGCGCGACAAAGGGCTTTTGGCGGCGATGACCACTGGCGTGAATGGCAGTGGCGAGCATGTCTTTGCCCGTCCCGGTCTCGCCCAGTATCAGCAAGTTAACATCACGCTGGCGAAAGCGTTTGGCCTGTTCGATTGTCTTGCGCATGGCGGCATCATCACCGGCCAGTCGATCCAGCGGCGGCACACGCTCAAGCGGACGGGCAGACTCTTTGCCAAGCCGACCGTGAGTCGATGGGTCATGCTGGCGCTTTGGTTCAATCAGCGTGCCAAACACCGTCTGATCATTCAGGGACAACCGGAACGCCTGCACGCCATCAGCACTGATCTGGTTGATGGCCAGAATATCGTCCCAGCGGCTGTCCAGTAATTCTGGCAAGGATGGCGCGGCCTGAACCGCAGCCGTTTCATCGCGAGCAGTGGGCACCCACACCGGATTGTCCGCCAGTAGCAAACGACCAGCAGTATTGGCAGCGACAATCGTGCCGGTGTCATCCAGCGCCAACAGCACTCGGCCATTAAGGGCGACAAACTCACGCGAGTCGTCGCAACGGAACACCAGATGGCGACGATAGCGCCGGAGAAAATAGGCGTCTTCAATCATGCGGGCGTAAAGCTGGGTCAGATGCAAAGCAAACATCTGGCTATCCCGCGCAGCAGGTGAATTCAGCGCCGAAATATCCAGAACCGCAATCAACTCACCAGAGGGGCCAAAGATCGGAGCGGCGGTGCAGGTCAAGCTGATGTGGGCACCATCGAAGTGGTCACCCCGGTGACAGGTCAACGCAGTCTGCTCCTGAATGCAGGTTCCCACTGCACAGGTTCCGGCATAACTTTCGTCCCAGTCAGCGCCAAGATATAGCCCCGCCTGCCTTAACTTGTCGTCCAGATCCCGCTCACCATGAAATTGCACCGTCACACCCGCGTGATCCGTCAGCAGCAAAACATAGCCAAGTCCATTAATACTGGCGTAGAGCTGGTTCACACCGGCACGGGCGACAGCCAGTAATTCATCGGCAGCATCCTGATGCTCTTTCAGGGTTGAACGGGTAACGATACGCGCTGGCTGTTTGCGCCCCGGCTGCAAGCCATACTGCTGCAAACAGCGCCACCAGGAACGGCCGATCAGATCGGCAGCGGCAGGCAGTGGTGGCCGACGGGCAAATTCAGTGATCACTCGGGTGTGAGCACGAGCGCTGGCTGCCGCCGTTGAGTGAGTCAAATATTCCGGCACCTATCTCCATCCTTGCTGCTTGCTGGGCAGCCTATCTTGCTATTGGATGTGACCAGTCTAAAGAGACCAGGCCGCTGCTGTCACAGGCCCATTCGTTCCACCCTTGGCAAACATTACAGCTGTAACGGCGATGATTCAGTTGTAGCGCCAGTGGCTTTACAGCTGTCTCGGAGCCTTATCTTCAAGGCATTCCTCTGCCATCCAAAATAATTCTGAAAACGTATAAATATCAATCGGTTAAAAATATTCCACGGCTCTGAAACCGGTCTGGCACAAGCACTGCAATAGCCAACCAGAGACGTTAGCGTCCACATAAAAACAACAAGATATTGATCAGGAGTCATCCATGACCCGGAATACCCAAACCACTACAACACCCTCAACAACACCCTCAACAATGCCTCCAACATCTCCACCTTCGGCCCAGGCACAACACTGGCTCGACCAACTCAATCAGGCATTACAACACCGTGACCCCGCTGCAGCTGCGGCTCTGTTTGAACCACAAGGGTTCTGGCGCGATCTGGTTACCTTTACCTGGAATATCAAAACCCTTGAAGGACGGGAAGCAATTCAGGCCATGCTGACAGCAACACTGGCGCAGGTGCAGCCATCCAATTGGAGACTGGAGGAAGAGGCGACCGAAAACGATGGAGTAATCGAAGCCTGGATTTGCTTCGACACTGCAGTTGCCCACGGCCGGGGGCATCTGCGCTTGCGCCAGGGTCAAGCCTGGACCTTGCTGACCACCATGGTAGAGCTGAAAGACTTCCCGGAAAAACGCAACGCTCAACGTCCCCGAGGGGCCGAGCACGGCATTAACCGGCAGCGCCAGACCTGGCAAGAAAAACGCCAGCAAGAAGAAGCGCAACTGGGTTACGAGCAACAGCCCTATTGTCTGGTTATTGGTGGCGGCCAGGGCGGCATTGGTCTTGGTGCCCGGCTGCGGCAGCTGGAGGTGCCAACCCTGATCATCGACAAGCTGGAAAAGCCCGGTGATGCCTGGCGGCGGCGCTATAAGTCCCTGTGTTTGCATGATCCGGTCTGGTACGACCATATGCCGTATTTGCCCTTCCCCGATCACTGGCCAGTCTTCGCCCCCAAAGACAAGGTGGGCGACTGGCTGGAAATGTACACCAAAGTGATGGAGTTGAATTACTGGGGTTCCACCGAATGTATCTCGGCTCATTACGACGAACAGGCCGCAGAATGGGTCGTGCAGGTTAACCGCGCTGGCGAACCGCTGACCTTACGCCCCAAACAGCTGGTACTGGCAACCGGGATGTCGGGGATTGCCAATATTCCTGACATTCGTGGCCAGGACAGTTTCGTCGGCGAACAACACCACTCCAGCCAGCATCCCGGCGGCGAAGCCTACGGCGGCAAGCACGTAGTGGTACTGGGAGCGAACAATTCCGCCCATGATATCTGCGCCGCCTTGTGGGAGCATGGTGCTGACGTCACCATGATCCAGCGTTCCTCCACCCATATCATCAAATCCGATACGTTAATGGAAAAGGTGTTGGGCGGCTTGTATTCGGAAGCAGCCGTGCAGAACGGTATGACCACATACAAGGCCGATCTGACCTTTGCTTCCATCCCCTTCAAGGTGATGCCAGAGTTTCATATTCCGATCTATAAAGAGGTCGCGAAACAGGATGCCGATTTTTACCAAAGCCTGGAAGAAGCCGGTTTTATGCTTGATTTTGGTGACGATGGCTCTGGCCTGTTTATGAAGTACCTGCGCCGGGCTTCCGGCTACTACATTGATGTCGGTGCATCCGAGCTGATTGCCAGTGGCGATATCAAGCTGAAAAGTCGTACCACCATCGAACAGATATTACCCCACTCAGTGATACTGACCGATGGTACCGAGCTGCCCGCTGACCTGATTGTCTACGCCACCGGCTATGGTTCGATGAATGGCTGGGCCGCCCGGATCATCTCCCAGGAAGTGGCCGACAAGGTCGGCAAATGTTGGGGCATGGGATCGGCGACCAGCAAGGATCCGGGGCCGTGGGAAGGGGAATTACGCAACATGTGGAAACCCACCCACCAGCCGGCACTGTGGTTCCACGGTGGCAACTTGCACCAGTCGCGCCATTATTCCCAATATCTGGCGCTACAGATCAAAGCCCGCATGGAAGGTATTGCAACGCCCGTCTATGGCATGGAAGACGTCAATCACTTGTCTTGACTGACGCCTCTGTCCTGACAACCAGTCAGCCATCGCCAGACGGTTAACCGGTTCTGCTCCGTTTCGCACAGAAACCCGTATTGGCGGGGGCTTGCGAAGCGGAGTACTCAGGCCAACGCTTACAACTGCAAGTAGGTATAGGCCTGCATCGATTCCGACAGTTCACGCTGGAACATGGCCTTGTCGCTGTCATCCAGAGAACTCTGTTCCACCTGACTGATCAAGCGATGACGAATATCGTCGGCGTTAAAATTCACATAACCCAGCACCTTGGCAATATGATCGCCCCATACCGGATTGTGCAACGCTGGCTTGCCGTCTTCGTCCAGCACCACATCAACCGAGTCGGTATCACCAAACAGATTATGCAAGTCGCCAAGAATCTCCTGATAGGCACCAACCATAAAAAACGCCAACATATCACCCCGATTGACCGATGGCAGCGGCAGGCTGGTGCCCAGGCCGTCGTTTTCAACATAGTTATCGATACGGCCATCCGAGTCGCAGGTGATATCCTGCAATACGCCACGATAGGCCATCGGTTGATCAAGGCCACAAACCGGCAGAATTGGAAAAATCTGTTCAATACCCCAGATATCCGGCAACGACTGGAATAACGAAAAATTCACAAACACCTTGTCAGCCAGCTTCTCCTGCAACTCGTCCAGTAACGGTCGATGGGCACGATTCCCCGGATTGAGTTTTTCTACCAGTAACTGGCAAGTACGGGCATATAGCATCTCGACACTGGCGCGTTGCACGAGGGACAACAACCCAAGACTGAACGAAGCATGCGCCTCTGCGACCCAGTGCTGGACATCATGATACAGCTCCACCAGTCCGCTGCTGCGGGACTCCAGTAATAGCTCATAGGCCCGATACAAGCCCTTGAGACAAACCGGATCGTCCTCCTTCATCGGCTCCAGCTCACCATCTAACGGCCGCTCGTGATCAATGATTTCGGTGAGTAATACGGCATGGTGCGCGGTCATGGCACGCCCGGATTCGGTGATGATATGCGGTTCCTCGGCACCGATTTCGGCGCAAATATCCTTCATCGCCTCCACCACCTTGCGGGCGTATTCCTGCATGCTGTAGTTCATCGAACAGTAGCTGCGCGAGCGGGTGCCTTCATAATCGACCCCCAGACCGCCGCCGACGTCCAGCCATTGAACCGGCACTTCCAACTTCACCAGCTCGGCGAAAATACGACTGCATTCCCGCAAGCCGGTGTGTATATCGTGAATATTGGCCAACTGCGAACCGAGATGAAAATGCAGTAACTGCAAGGTGTCCAGCTGACCTTGCTGACGCAACAGCTCGACCACCTGCAGAATTTGCAGCGCTGACAAGCCAAACTTGGACTTCTCGCCACCGGTATTCTGCCAGTTGCCCTTGCCGATGGTGGACAATCGCGCTCGCACCCCCAAACGCGGTTTGACACCAACCCGCTCAGCCTCGCGCAAAATCATCGGCAGCTCGGACAGTTTTTCAATCACCAGAAAAACATGATGGCCCATCTTCTCCGCCATCAGCGCCAGCCGCACAAAGTGGGCATCCTTGTAGCCATTACAGATAATGGTGGCCTTGATGTCCCGAGTCTGGGCCAGTACCGCAATCAGTTCCGGCTTGCTGCCCGCTTCCAGTCCGATCCGCTCAATACCCGCCAACCGCTGCCCGGCGACAATCTGGGCGACCACCGGTTGCTGCTGATTCACCTTGATCGGATAGACCGGTGTAAATCCACCCTGATAATCAAACTCCTGCCGTGCCTGCTCAAAAGCACTGACCAGACTGCCAACACGGTGATGCAGAATCCCCGGAAAACGCAGCAATACCGGTAATCGCAGTCCTTCCTGACGTACCAGGTCTGCCAACTCTTTGAGATCAACCCCCGCCGTTGGAGAGGCATCCGGGTGGACACTCAGGTTGCCCTGATCATTAATACGGGCGTACCCCTCACTCCAGTAAGGCAGGTTATAGACGTCTTCTGCATGGGCGGGCTTGGCGGTAGTCATGGGCGGTCCTGAGTACTGATTCGCTTGGCGCGAATCCATGGTTAAGGTATCTTGCAGCGCAAATGGTCGCAGCGGCACAAGGAACGACGCCCGCTACCGGAAAATCCGGGACGACCGGCGTTCAGTCATTCGGGAGGCACCCGCCTCTGCTCACAGACCGGCGCACATATCCCTGTCGGGGCTACCGTGGGCGGAGCATCCGCTACACCGGCAAGCCGCCGATTTTAAAGAACATCGATTCATTTGAGTATCCAATATGACACACTCACTGGCAGACGGCTGGTTTACCGAAGTATTTGATCAACAAGGCTCTGCCTTCTCTCTGAAAGTGAAAGGCAAGATCGACAGCGCTCAAAGTGAATTCCAGAGCATTGACATCTACGACACGGAAACCTTCGGCAAGCTGATGGTGATTGATGGCTGCACCATGGTCTCCACCCGTGAGAACTTTGTTTATCACGAAATGATGTCGCACGTGGCCTTGTTCGCCCACCCGGCACCTAAAAAAGTCGCCATTATTGGTGGCGGCGATTGTGGCACCCTGCGCGAAGTACTGAAACACACCGGTGTTGAACAGGTCTGGCAGATTGATATCGACGAGCTGGTCACCCGCATGTCGGAGAAGCATTTCCCGGAGTTGTGTGAATCCAACGACGACCCCCGCGCCAACATCCTGTTTGCCGACGGCATTCAGTGGATCAAGGACTGCGAACCGGAATCCCTCGACGTGATTATTATCGACAGCACCGACCCGGTCGGCCCGGCAGAAGGGCTGTTTGCTGTCGATTTTTACCAAGATTGCTTCAAGGCGCTGGCTCCGTTGGGCATTGTGGTTCAACAATCAGAATCACCGCTGTACCACAGCGATTCCATCATCAAGAAAATCCATGTTGATATGGCCGCAGCCGGAGCCAGCAGCAGCCATACCGTACCGTTCCCGCAAGTGATCTACCCGTCTGGCTGGTGGAGTTGCACCCTCGCCAGCAAAGGTGGCGATACCACCAGCTTCCGCATCGAAGACTCGGCCGCCAAATCCTTCCGCACCGAGTACTACAACGCCGAGATGCATGCTGCAGGTCTGGCGATACCCGAGTTCATGCGCCGTGCCTTGGGTATGGCTGACTGACCAACACGTGCTTCTTCTTATTAGCGCTTATTTTTATTAGCTCTTGTATTTATTGACGCTTGTTGGCAGATACCAGACACAAAAAAGCCGCAATGGATTGCGGCTTTTTTGTGTCTGTCTTACTGTTATGCCGGTTTATTCTCGACCCGACATAAACTTGATTGCTGCCAGCAGTTCGTCATCCGAGCAATTCATACAGTTGCCTTTCGGCGGCATGCTGTTCAAGCCCTGCACCGCGTTGTGCAGCGTTGCGTCGAACCCCTTCTCCAGACGGGCATCCCAGGCCGCAGTGTCACCCTTCTTTGGTGCCCCCAGAATCCCGGCACCATGACAGGCGAAACAGGCACCACCGTAGACGTCTTCTCCAGAGCGAGGACCGGCTGCAACCACCACCGCACCACCGCACTCCACGCCAACACAAACGTCACCCACCGGGGCGATACGTTCGCGAATTTTATCTTCATTGGTAGCTGTCGCAGCGAATGCTTGCGAAACCAGCAAGGTAGCAGCAACCAAAATCAGTGCTTTCAGATGTTTCACAACGGGCCCCTTTTTAAGCTAATACGGCTTATCAAAATTAGAATCGCACGAATTATAGCGAGTTTTACAAGGTCATTGGAATCAAACAGCATGACTGAACGCAAGGGACAATGGTATTAGGCCCTGCAGCCATCGCCTGAAGCCAGGTTTACCGAACCCAAATACCGCTCCGACAGCCCGGATTTACTGTAAATACTGGTCGAGAATCGCCTGATAACGGCCACTCTGGCGCAGCTGTTGCAAACCCGCGTTAAAATCATCCCGCAAAGCCGGATCCCGGAATCCGATCCGGTAGCTGACCGGCGGAAACAGTTCAAAAACACTCACCGGACGCTCAGTGCTTTCCCGACCGGCTTGCGCCCGATAATAATTAAAAATATACCGATCCATCACGATCAGATCGATGCGCTCCGAAAACAGCATATCGACCTGACTGTGCTGACGGGTGGTTTCGCTGTAATGGATATTGTTACTGGCCATATGGCCAAACTCTGGCCCCAATAACCGGGCGGCGTTCTGAAATGCCAACACCCGATAATTCACCATGTCATCCAGTGTATGAATCGCAAACCCCTCAAATGCCAGCGCCAGCACCACATTGTGGTAGGTAATGTATTCATCCGAGAAAAAGATATCCTCTTCTTCTCCTTCCGACGGCAACGTCAAGGCAGCATCCACTCGGGCTTGCTGCAACAAGCCGTTCACTCGACCATAGGGGGCATATTCAGGCGTAATATCATGCCCTCGCAGCGCCAGGGCTTCACGGACAATATCCAGCTCTGCACCGGTATTATTTTCCTCGATCACGTACGGGGACAAGGATGACCCAACCGCCACACGCAAGCTCTGCGCCATCGAGGGGAACGACATCATCAATAACAGCAATGTCACCAGGGGGTATTGCATTGGTAGCTCCGTTTTAAACTGCACATATGTTCAGTATAAGCAATTCATAAAGATGATAGAACATCTCATTTATGTACACCATTCGGCCTGCGCTGGCAGCCTGGCACTTGGTGCCGGTTTCGCCGAACTCCTGTCCTCATCTTGATCAGACAGCGGTTGCATTGCCACAATCCAGCGTTACAGTAGAGGCCGAATTGCCCAGGAGGCTTGTTATGCCATATCACCCCCGCATTGCCTTTAGCATGTCTGCGATTGTTCTGGCCACTGCACTGGCAGGTTGTACAGTCAAGCTGGCCGCACCGGAAAAACCCATCACGATCAACCTCAATGTCAAAATCGAACATGAAATCCGGGTCAAGGTAGAAAAAGATCTGGAAAACTTGTTCGAAGAAAAAGACGCCTTGTTCTGAGTTATGGAGATATTCATGAAACGCCTACTGCTGACACTGGTCACCTTGATGTTGTCTTTCTCTGTCATGGCACTCGACCTCGACACCGCCCGCGAAGCCGGTCTGGTGGGTGAACAACGAGATGGTTACGTCGGACTGGTCGATACCAGCCGCCACGATGTTGCCGCATTGGTGGTTGAAATCAACACCAAACGCAAGATTCACTATCAGGAAATTGCCAACAAGCAGCAAGCGCCGCTGGCCAGTATTGAAAAAATTGCCGGAGAAAAACTCACCGACAAGGCGAACAAACAGGGACAATACTACCAGTCAGCCAATGGCGACTGGGTACGCAACTAACGCTCATTTACCACTACTGCCCGGCAGCCTTGGGCAAACCTGACCCGACAAAGGAACCGTTATGGATATGTCCACCATCATCACACTGGTTGTCATTGCCTTGTTGCTGGTTTATCTGGTGTCGATTTACAACACCCTGGTGAGCTATCGCAATCGTTATGAAAACAGCTTTGCCCAGATCGAAGTTCAACTGAAGCGACGCTACGACCTGATTCCCAACCTGGTTGAAACCGCCAAGGCTTATATGAGCCATGAACGTGAAACTCTGGAAGCGGTCATCGCCGCTCGTAATCAGGCTGCTGCCGGACTGAAAGCCGCCGCCAGCCACCCTGGCGCGGCCGACGCCATGCAACAGTTGATGTCAGGTGAAGGTGCCCTGACCGGTGCCCTGGGTCGATTAAACGTTGTGATGGAAGCTTACCCCGACCTCAAGGCGAATCAGAACATGATGCAGGTATCGGAAGAGTTGACCAGCACCGAGAACCGCGTCTCTTTCGCCCGTCAGGCCTTCAATGACGCCGTCACCACCTATAACAGCTATCGCCAGTCATTTCCTCCCGTGGTGTTTGCCAGCCTGTTTGGCCACAGCGAAGATGCCCGTCTGCTCGAATTTGCCGACAGCGCCGCGATCCAGTCTGCTCCGAAGGTGTCTTTTTAAGCAGGTGTTTTTTGAGAAGGCAACTTTCTGATTCAAACGCAGTGAGGTCATCCGGACAGACTATGCAGAGTATGAATCGATATGGATTTTTTTAACCATCAGGATCGGGCGCGCAAGCAAACCAGCCGCCTGATCATGCTGTTTGTGCTGGCTGTTGTGGCACTGGTCTGCGCCATCAATCTGCTGGTTGCCCTGATCGTCTGGTATGGCCAGGGCCAGACCATCAACAGTGTTGAACTGGCCGCCCGTGCCGGGCAACCGGCCATGTCCTTTCTCGATTCGTTATCAACAGAACGCATCCTGACCATATCGGCAGCAGTGGTGCTGGTGATCAGCCTTGCCAGCCTGTACCGCTGGCTCAACCTGCGTGGTGGTGGCCATGTAGTCGCAGAGTCCCTCGGCGGTCGTCGTCTGCCCCCCAACAGCAGCGATTTTTACGAGCGTCGCCTGCTCAACGTGGTGGAAGAGATGGCCATTGCCGCTGGCATGCCCGTTCCACCGGTGTACGTCCTGAACGATGACAGCATCAATGCCTTTGCTGCCGGTTATCAAGCATCTGACGCCGTGGTGGGCGTGACCCGAGGCTGCATGACCAAGCTCAGCCGCGATCAGCTGCAAGGCGTGATTGCCCACGAATTCAGCCACATCGCCAATGGTGATATGCGGCTGAATATTCGTCTGATGGCATTGCTGTTCGGCATCCTGTTTATTGCACTGATTGGACGCTTTGTACTCGAAGCCACCGTTCACCGTCATGCCATGCGCTCGAACGACAAGCGCAACAGTCTGCCGCTGTGGGCCATCGGTCTGGCCTTACTGGTGCTGGGCTATGTCGGAGTGTTTTTTGGTAACCTGATCAAGGCGGCAGTATCACGGCAGCGCGAATTTCTCGCCGACGCCTCCGCAGTGCAATACACCCGCAACCCGGCCAGTATCGGTGGCGCACTCAAGGTCATCGGACACGGCAGTGGCAGCGACATCAGCAGCCCGGAACGCGAAGAGACCGCGCACTTGTTTTTTGGCAGCGCCATGCACTTCCGGCTGCCGATGTTCGCAACCCATCCACCGCTGGAACAACGAATCCGGCGCATCGAACCGACCTGGGATGGCCGTTATCTGGCACCGCAAGCGCGGGCTGAGGCCGAACGAGACAATCCCGAGTTCGTTGATACGTTGGTTAAACAAGGATCGGCGGCGGCCCACATCGGCACCGGGACATCTGCCAAAGCGGCAGTCGCTTTAGGGATGGCGGCAGCGGCGGCTGGTGTTGCCACCGCCGCAACAACCCGTCCAGCCAGCAGTATGCCAACCAACAGCACTGCCAGTAGCAACGTCAGCGCCACAGGCGCCGCTTCCTTGCACGACAAGGCCCGTGACCCGCATCAGGCCCGCTCACTGATCTACACCCTGTTACTGGCACCGCCCAGCCGCTTTGTCCACGACCAGCAGCTGGATATGATTTTGCAACAAGCAGGCAGCGAACAATACCAACACGTCCTGCGCCTGATACCCACGATCAAGGCACTGGCGCCCGAGCAACGTTTGCCGCTGGTCGAGTTGGCTATTCCGGCGCTCAAACAACTGTCTGAAAACCAATATCGTGCCTTTCATGCCTTGTTGGTTAGCTTGATGAAAGCCGACGGCCAAATCGATCTGTTTGAGTGGTGCCTGTTCCGCTTGCTGAGCCAGTATCTGTCCGGGCAATTCGACAAAGTTTCCCCGGTCAAGGCGCGCTACAGCAAGCCCGATCCGGTTGCCGATGATATTGCCGTGCTGCTGTCTTACCTGGCCGACAAGGGTCATGACCATCCCGACGAAGCGGCCAACGCCTTCCAGATGAGTCTGGCTGACGGTGCCTTTGGCTCACTCGGCATCCGCTTTCAGCCCCCGGCCAACAGCCTGAAACCCCTGAATCAGTCACTCACCCGACTGACCGAACTCTACCCTCATATCAAGGGACGCCTGATCAAATCCATGGTTGCCTGTGGCCGCGCTGACGGAGTACTACGCCCTGCCGAGCGCGATCTGATCCACACCATCGCCGCGATTCTGGAAACTCCCGTCCCGGCTGGAGTGCTGGCACAATGCTGAATCAGCAGCCGACCGTCAGGCACCTCGCTGGTCAGATTATGCCTGCGATAGCCATCGGGAGCGCATTAACACCCGTAACACCGCTGGATTTCCAGCGTCTGACGGATGTCATATTCAGCGTTCAGCAGGATTCCCGTTGAATTACCTTTATTGTGGCTTGGGTGGCTTTTGTTTACTATGCGCCCGACCTGAACCTCAGAGGCTACAGCCATGAATACTGTCGTCTACCCCGGTACGTTCGACCCCATTACCAATGGTCATACGGATCTGGTTGAGCGCGCAGCGCGGATGTTTGATCACATCATCGTTGCGGTTGCAGACAATCAGAAAAAACGGCCTATGCTGGAACTGGACGAACGCGTGGGTCTGGCCCGTGAAGTGCTGGGACACCTGCCGAATGTTGAAGTCGTTGGTTTCAGCAACTTGCTGGCCACTTTTGTACAAGAACGCAGTGCCAATATCATTCTGCGAGGCTTGCGGGCTGTATCGGATTTTGAATACGAATTCCAGCTCGCCAATATGAATCGCGTGCTGGCTCCACGCGTCGAGAGCATGTTTCTGACACCGGCGGAGAAATATTCGTTTATTTCATCCACCCTGGTGCGCGAAATTGCATCACTGCAGGGCAACGTCAGCAACTTCGTACACCCGGCAGTCGCCGCCGCCCTGGTCAAACATGTTAATGAGTCACGGCCACATGCCTGACGGAGGAAAAAATGTCGTTAATTATTACTGATGAATGCATCAACTGTGACGTATGTGAGCCAGAGTGCCCCAACGAAGCCATTTCTGCCGGTGAAGAAATCTACGAAATCGACCCTGGCAAGTGCACCGAATGCGTTGGTCACTACGATGAGCCACAATGCCAGCTGGTGTGCCCGGTCGATTGTATTCCACTGGATGAAAACCGTACCGAAACCCAGGAAGAGCTGGAAGCCAAGTACGAACGCCTGACCGGCAAAAAAGCCTCCTGAATTGAACTTGCAGGGTTGGACTTGCAGGGTTGGACTTGCAGGGTTGGACTTGCAGGCTTGAACGCCTGAGTTAAACACCCTGTTCCACCGCCGATAGCGTGTTTGCCTTGCAGCACGCTGTCGCGTTGCCCACACTGGCAGCTCATGTACGGCCCTCCACCGCCATTCAGGATGACCGATGATTGCTACGCCCCGCACGCTGTTTTCACGTTTTCACCACCTGGCCCGTCTTGTTGGTGCCGTGCTGATCGCACTGACCAGTCTTTGCGCCTGCGCCCTGAGCGACAACACCAGCAACACCGATAGCAGCCAGACCGCCACAACCCCCCCGACAGCGACTCCCGGTTTTAACGCCATTGCCAGCGCACACCCATTGGCGACCCAGGCCGGTATGGACATTCTGAATGCCGGTGGTAATGCCTTTGATGCCGCCGTCGCCGTCGCTGCCAGTCTCGGCGTGGTCGAGCCCTACAGCGCCGGGATTGGTGGTGGTGGCTTTTGGCTGCTGTATCTTGCCGACCGCCATGAATACCGCTTTATTGATGCCCGCGAAAAAGCCCCGCTGGCGGCCCACCGCGATTATTACCTTGATGACCAGGGCGATGTGATCCGCGACAAGGCCATCAATGGCCCGACCGCCGCCGCGATTCCAGGGCAAGCGGCTGCCTTTCACTGGCTGGCGCAACACTATGGCACATTGCCACTTGCCATCACCCTGCAACCGGCCATAGAACAGGCTCGCAACGGCTTTCCGGTATACCAGCAATACCGCCTGCTGCTGAATTACCGCCTGAAGGCACTCCAGCGTTATCCCGACAGTGCCCGCCTGTTTCTCAGCAACGGCGCCCTGCCCGACCTCGGCCATATCATTCAACAGCCGGAGCTGGCCATCACACTGGAACGACTGGCGACCCAAGGCAGAGACGGTTTTTACCAAGGCAAAACCGCCGAGGCACTGGTGAACGGCGTCCGGACAGCGGGCGGAAACTGGACCTTGCAGGATCTGGAAAATTATCAGGTGATTGAACGTCCACCGGTGATCTCAACATTGGGGGAATACACCCTGATCAGCGCCCCACCACCCTCTTCTGGTGGTATCGCCCTGACCCAGATGCTCACCATGCTGGATCAATTTCCCTGGCGCGACATGAACCAGGTGCAGCAAACCCACCTGTTGGCGGAAGTGATGCGGCGCGCCTATCACGACCGCGCCAAATACCTGGGCGACCCCGACTTTGTCGATGTTCCGGCGCAACAACTGATATCGGCAAGCCATAATCAACAATGGGCCAGCAGCATTCGCCTCGATCAGGCAACCCCATCCATATCACTGCATGGCCCAAAAAATCTCGAAGAAGGTTTTCACACCACCCACCTGTCGGTGCTGGATGCCCGGGGCAATATGGTCTCGGCCACGCTCAGCATCAATTTACCCTTTGGCTCTGCTTTTACCGTGCCCGGCACCGGCGTCGTACTGAACGACGAAATGGATGATTTCTCCGCCAAACCCGGCGCTGCCAACGCCTACGGACTGGTCGGTGCCGAAGCCAATGCCATAGCCCCCGGCAAGCGCCCCTTGTCGAGCATGAGCCCAAGCCTGCTGGTATCTGCCGATCAGACCGCCATTATCGGCACCCCCGGCGGCAGCCGGATCATCACTATGGTATTGCTCGGCCTGCTGCAAGCCATGCAGGACAAACCAGTCACAGACTGGGTCGCTCAACCCCGAATACACCATCAATACCTGCCCGATGTGATCCAATATGAACCCGGCAGCCTGACACCAGATCAGCGGCAGCAATTACAGGCCATGGGACATCAACTCAAGAACGCTGGTCGCCAGTACGGCAATATGCAGGCAATCCGATGGGATCATCGATCTGGAGAAGTCACCGCCGCAGCCGACCCGAGGGGAGAAGGGTCGGCAGTCGTGCAGGCCGCCAACAGCACAACCCATGTCACGGTTACGGGAACCGTTACTGCGGACGGCGATTAAAAACGAAGCTGACGGCGAGGCAGTCCATACCGGCAAGCGGTCTGCCGCTACGAACGACCCGTCTGACTGGCGGCGGTGAGATCACTTCCAGCAGCGGCTGCCTTTTCCTTGTCGGCCTTCTGCGCTGCTTCCCATTCAGCCACGTCTTCACGATAAATATCCCACACACAACGATCACAACCGCTTTCACAGCATTCGTAATCACCCGGTGGTAACGGCTTGTCGTCTGGAATCTGCTCTGCCATCACGGCCTCCGGCGCAAATAACGCCAGTATACCAGCCCGGATGTTTGACGGCAGTAGCCGCCCAATCAACCTTCCAGCCGATACTCACCGGCATCCAGCATGCCTTCAAAAATACTCATCAACCGATGGGGCGTAATCAAGCACCCAGCCTCCGCGCCGCGTGGCATGATATCCAGCATCACATCATTGGCAGCCAGCTCAGGCAAAATGGTATCCAGCAAATACTCCAGTGCGACTGAATCGGGACGACAATCCTCCCAGACATCCAGTGCAGACTCCCTGGCATAGCGCCGATAAGGCCACAACGGCTGTACCCGCTGACCATCCAGCTCATGCACAAACCAGGCTTTTCCTGCCCTCAGGCTCCAGCTTTCCTCTGTTTCAAACGCACGCAGCAGATAATAATCCAGCCGCTCGCCATCAGTCAGGGTAGGAACGGCAGCGTATTCAGTATCGTAAGGTTCGTAGCGCATGAGGCAATCCTGCAACAGTCACGGAGTTAGCCGATGTGTTGCAAACAACCCGCCAGTCGGCGAGAAAAGATTATTTAATAAAATCAAAAGGTTAAAAACACGGTCGGCGGCGTAAAAAACACCGGGTGATCAGCAGGCAAGACATTGTCGGAAACGTAACAATTGATCGGTATCTGAATCTGGCAAATACAGCATGGATTCTATCCCAGAACCTTGTTTCAGAGGCTGGTTTGTTGCATCAGTCTGTGAAGGGTCTGAATAACCCTCCTCCATCACAATCCCAACCAGTTTCAGAGGCTGGTTTGTTGCATCAGTCTGTGAAGGACTGCCGGCGGGGCTGGTGCTGTCGTAGTTATCTGTTTCAGAGGCTGGTTTGTTGCATCAGTCTGTGAAGGAGATATATTAGAGTCGTGGGCTGTGGATAGGTACGTTTCAGAGGCTGGTTTGTTGCATCAGTCTGTGAAGGAGCATCAGCGATGCTGCCGAGTCCGCGCAATGATCGTTTCAGAGGCTGGTTTGTTGCATCAGTCTGTGAAGGCCAGCGCTATTGCTGATTACAAAATCACCATTGACAGTTTCAGAGGCTGGTTTGTTGCATCAGTCTGTGAAGGCCAGCGCTATTGCTGATTACAAAATCACCATTGACAGTTTCAGAGGCTGGTTTGTTGCATCAGTCTGTGAAGGAGGACACCCCATGAAACTGACACCCGCGCAAAAATGTTTCAGAGGCTGGTTTGTTGCATCAGTCTGTGAAGGACACAAGGAAACATGAATCCGCACACTGGAAAGGCGTTTCAGAGGCTGGTTTGTTGCATCAGTCTGTGAAGGGTAACTCGCTGGGGCACTCGACTGGTCGCAGCGCTGTTTCAGAGGCTGGTTTGTTGCATCAGTCTGTGAAGGGGTAGCAGTTTTGAATCGTGTTAAAGAGGGCGTCAGTTTCAGAGGCTGGTTTGTTGCATCAGTCTGTGAAGGGCACAGTGCGCCGGGGTTTTCACACCAGTCGCCGTGTTTCAGAGGCTGGTTTGTTGCATCAGTCTGTGAAGGGGATCTGGCGACACCGTTGTAATCAATGGGAGACCCTGTTTCAGAGGCTGGTTTGTTGCATCAGTCTGTGAAGGACCCGGCCCGGCAGCCATACCCGCTCGCCCGTATCTGTTTCAGAGGCTGGTTTGTTGCATCAGTCTGTGAAGGGCTGAAACGACTGGCCACTGGTGCCGCTTCGTTAGTTTCAGAGGCTGGTTTGTTGCATCAGTCTGTGAAGGCACCTACCAGTGAGTAGGCAGAGGTGCCAGAACCGTTTCAGAGGCTGGTTTGTTGCATCAGTCTGTGAAGGAGAGGCGACAGCTTCGGCCAGCCAGGTTTCGTAGATGTTTCAGAGGCTGGTTTGTTGCATCAGTCTGTGAAGGGCCGGGTATGTATCGCTGACCTATCAAAAAGCGAACGTTTCAGAGGCTGGTTTGTTGCATCAGTCTGTGAAGGTGGGAGTCGGTAAATTGCAGCCCCAAATTCTTTTGTTTCAGAGGCTGGTTTGTTGCATCAGTCTGTGAAGGGTTGTGTGTCGCTGTGATCGTTGCGAGTGGGTTTGTTTCAGAGGCTGGTTTGTTGCATCAGTCTGTGAAGGCCAGATTGGCTGTCGTGCGTTTGGGGCGCTGGCGTTTCAGAGGCTGGTTTGTTGCATCAGTCTGTGAAAGGCCATCAGGAGCGCTCTGACACCACAGCAGCGCCGTGTTTCAGAGGCTGGTTTGTTGCATCAGTCTGTGAAGGGCGGCTGGCCGCCGTTGATTGTGATGCTGATTCCTGTTTCAGAGGCTGGTTTGTTGCATCAGTCTGTGAAGGCCGAAGGTCAACTGCTAATGGGCGGCCTGTTTGGGTTTCAGAGGCTGGTTTGTTGCATCAGTCTGTGAAGGGGTCTCGATGCGCCGGAGGATGGCCATTGCTGAGGTTTCAGAGGCTGGTTTGTTGCATCAGTCTGTGAAGGCAGCACACGGGTCAGGCGATCGGTCAGTTGATCATCGTTTCAGAGGCTGGTTTGTTGCATCAGTCTGTGAAGGGCTCACCGCCGCAGTAAAAAAACTGAGCGGCCGGTGTTTCAGAGGCTGGTTTGTTGCATCAGTCTGTGAAGGGAATCCATTGCAGAAATCCTGAAAGGCAAGGGAACGTTTCAGAGGCTGGTTTGTTGCATCAGTCTGTGAAGGTGCCGCAGTGGTATCCAGACAAAGACGGCACCTATTGTTTCAGAGGCTGGTTTGTTGCATCAGTCTGTGAAGGTTACGTAAACAATGGTATGCAGCCATTGGTTTCAGCGTTTCAGAGGCTGGTTTGTTGCATCAGTCTGTGAAGGCTCCTGAATCGTCGTTGTGAGTGTTTGCAGTCGGGTTTCAGAGGCTGGTTTGTTGCATCAGTCTGTGAAGGTGACCTGGCAGGCCACAACCCGCACCCCGGCCACCTGTTTCAGAGGCTGGTTTGTTGCATCAGTCTGTGAAGGGTCGAACGATTTGCCGTTAATTCGTTGGCTCATTGTTTCAGAGGCTGGTTTGTTGCATCAGTCTGTGAAGGCGTTGGTAACAGCAGCGATCCTCTTTATATCGGACGTTTCAGAGGCTGGTTTGTTGCATCAGTCTGTGAAGGGGATTTCCACCCGGTACTGCTTTTTGCCGCCCCCCTTGTACAAAATGCCCCAGATCTCATGCTGCGGATATTGCTCTCGAAGGCACAATAAATACGCAATCAGCTGCAGTTTTTGCGCCGTTGATGGCGGTCGTTTGTCGTGCTTGTATTCCACAGCAACCGCCTGTCGGCTGTTATGAAGCACTTCATCGGCATAGCCATAGAGGCCATATTGGCGACTTTCGACCCAGGCATCGGGCTGATGCTGATATGGCGTCTGTAAACCCTGTATCTGGCGTTTTTTCTGCAGTTCGGGCTGTTTCTGGTGCCAGCGTTTCCCCTGTTCAACCCAGGAGGGCATAGGTGGCTCGAACGCTTCGACCATCTTGAACCAGGGTACTCGCGGGCAAAACAGGTATTGCCGCACATAACTGACCGGCACAGCTTCCGGCTCAGAAAATACTGTCGTCATCGTATTCCTCCATTTCCGGTACATAACCATAAAAGCTGGCCTTGTCCTTGATCTGGCCTTTGGTGATCAGGGCACGGTCGGTGCCACTGTCGAGTTCTTCTGCAAACAGACGTTTGACCAGGCTGATTTCGGCAGGCAGCAAACGCCCCCACATAACGGATTTCTGGATAGAGATCAGACCCAGATCCCGCAGCTGGTTATGCAACCGTGTGCGTGCGCGGTTATTTTCGACGTCATAGGCCACCAGTACTTCCTGTAAACGATTCGGGTTCATGGCATCACCACTTGAACAGTAGAGGGCGGTATTTGTACTGGTCGGCAAACATACCGCACAGCCGGTAGCACTGGCGTTGCAGTGCGCTTTCAAGGCGCAGGCGCTTGCCGTGGTAAGGAATGGGGCTTTCGAATGTCGCCAGTACCGACTGGCTGAGTTTCTGGCGGGTTTTGGGTTTCAGCAGACCGTCCGACAGCTCTCCGCGCAGTTTGATGACGTTACGATCAACCACCCATGGCCGATATTCTTCCATCATGTCGAGCACCAGCGAGGGTTTGCCGGGCCTGGGGGTGTGCAGGGCTCCGAGGTAGGGTTCGAGACCAGCATTGATCAGCGCATTCCAGACCACACTCGTCAAAATGCCGTAACCGTAGTTGAGCGCCTGATTGGCGGCGTCCGTCGCCCCGCGACCGACCCGGCCGTGAAACGCATCACCCAGCCATTGTCCTTTGGCGAGTGCCTGCCAATAGGTATGGGCAGCCTGTCCTTCCAGCCCCAGCAGTGTGCTGTGCCAGCGTTCGTTATAACCGAGGTTGCGGATTTGCTCGGATAACTGTCCCAACGCTTCTGCAGCTTGCTGGCTGATGTGCTTGATTGCATCGCTGCAGCGCTGTTTCTGGAAATACAGCAGGGTGGCGCGCTGGTTACGGACCTTGCCGTACACAAAGGCTCGCGCTATCCGATATTTTTGCTGGTCATTAGCGAGAAAGGTGAATTGATGAATACGGTTCTGAACCACGGCATGTTGGGCTACGCCATGCAGGCTGCACATTTCTTCTGCTCGATGGCCGATAAACACCTTGATGCCGTGACGTGCGCAGGCCGTCAGCAGGTTACTGGACAGGCTGATGCCGGGTTTCTGGATGGTGATGGTCGAAATCCGCCGTAGCGGAATTTCTTTTTCCTGCTCGTTGTCGCGAATGACCAGCCGCTCGGAGGTCAGCCCCAGCATGCGGCCGTAGTCCTGAATAATCACGTGTTTCATAAAAGTCCCTTTCTGTGATGGCCGCCCCGGTGGGTTGGCGACCCGGTTTACTGGCGACCCTTGCTGATGGCAGCGCTGCCTTTTCAGGCCGATCAGCAAGGGTTTTATTCTGTATTTTGCTTGTGTAATCGGGATTACTGGGTTAGTTTTGCCCTTGCAACAAACCAGCCTGTTCAAGCTGAAATCACTTGAAAGGTAATTATGAAGCGGGCTCTGTATTGCACACCCCGGAATCAAAAAAAGCGCCGACGGGCGCTTTTTTTGTGTCTGCGATTCAGGCGCTGCTGTCGTCGTCCAGGACAAAGCGGTCGAGCCGGTTTTTGTACTCCAGCGTCAGGCTGACATATTCGCCTTCAAGCCCGATCGCAATAGTTTTGTCTGATCGCGGTGCCATGGCCAGCAAGCGCTTCAGGGCATTTTGATTGATGCCATCACGTTCCGGATCCTTGTGGCTGTAATCCAGGCTTTTACGCTTTTTCCAGTCCGTCCCCTCATGCTCTCGCCGCTCCAGCATATGGTTCTCGAACCATTGCACAGGAAGCCCCTGTAAAGTGAGTTTTACCGGCGTACGTGCAATCGCGATCAACGACAGACAATTCAGACCCATTGCCTCTGCAATGCCTGCATTCAGTAATTTGGCGATGTCCAGCCTTTGGCCACTGATATCCACCAGCTCCTCAATATCCGTGTTGTAGCCCTTGCTCAGAATATCCTTGTCGAGCAAGACCATGTTGGGTGATGTCATCGCCAGAGCCGGGACGTGCGGTTTTGGCACATTGTTGTTATTCATCGGCATGAGCTGATAAATCATTTGGCCGCTGGAGGCTTTACGCGACACCAGTGTGACGGAGCCATTCAGGGTCTGGAGCACTTCCAGCTGCATGTTTTTGTTTTTTGCATGTGACTTGTTCAATGTGCTGCGTTTCAGAAAGCGATTGCACCAGTCTTGCCAGATTGGCTGGGTCGATGGCGTGATAACCAATTCTCCCTTTTCGATAGAATCCGGCACGAGCGCCAGCCAGCCGTCGAGAAAGGCTTGCCACTGTCGTTTTTGCGGAGAGTCCGCCATTTTCTCGATCACCACAGGTGCCGTTGTCAGGCTCTTGCGGCTGGTGCAGTAAAACAGGCCGGACAGTATGAACGTCGCGAGCATCTGATCCGGATGATCCTTGATACTGCCCTTCTTGCGCTCGCCCAGAATCTGGAACAGTGTCGCCATTATCTGGCTGCTGTTGGCCCGCCAGAAGGACACGCCCATGCGATGGACTGGCCGGTAATAGCCTTGCTCTACCAGTGCCTCAAGTATCGAGGTATCTTTCGACACGGCTGTCCGGGTGAACGCTATAAATTCTCCGGCTTGCCCGCTTTCGTCATACCAGCCTTTAAGCAGTTTGCCGTTCACTAACGACAGGTCGTAGTAGCGCAGGCCGTAGGCGTTTTCAGTATGAATATTCCGGCTCAGCACCTGCCCCGGTGCTTCACCCTCTGCCATTCGTTTGGCTTTCTGATATTGGCTTTGCGGTTTTACCTGTACTGCCGGGCTGACCTGGCTTTCCGGAACCTGTAACAGGCCATAAAGACCCGGTGTTACCTCACCCGTCTGCTGATTAACCCCCCAGGGCGTACAGTGACGCGGCAGCTCAAGGCGTAATGCGCCTTCGCCCTGATGGGCATCAACAGCCAGAGTCATGGCGCACATGGCGTCGATCACATGGGAATATTCTTTCTGGGAGATGCCTGCCTTCTTCTTGTAGGGACGCAAGTCAACGCCGCTGGCAGGATCAACGCATTCCAGTATGCGACGCAGGGCAACGGTGGAGTTTTCATCCGCCGGGTTGCTGCTGATTTCGAAGTAATCGAACTCCAGCTGTTTATCTGCCCCGATCTTGCGGGCTTTTTGCCAGACAATATCCGCCAGCAGCTGCGCCATGTAACGCTGGGTGCCGTTAACCCGAGCTTTTTGCCGGTGCTGGATGGCATCGATGACCTGCTGTCGCAGCGAATGTTCAGCAGGCAGGAACAGGGCATGGCGGAACGCGGTTTGCTGTTCGGCGGTCAGTGCCAGAAACTGGCGGTACTGGCCAAACACAAATTGCTCGCTGCCGCTTTTCCACAGGCAGGACTCAATGCTCTGAGTAATCGCCTGCATATCGGCAGTGCCAAATTGCGCTTTCAGGTAGGCCGGATTCAGATCGGCCAGGGTGAGCATACGATTGCCTTTGTTGCGGTTGCCGTTACGAGAGGCGCAGATCAGGTTGGCTTCGTCGTTCAGAACGCCCCAGGGGCCGGTGCGCGGAATAATATGGTCTATTTCGTGCGCTTCCAGGCTGGTGCTGTTACCTCCCGGATACGGGCAAATGCCCTTGCCCTGATTGACGATGCGCTCCTGTTTGGCTTCATAGACATCCGGCATGGCTTTGCCTTCTTTCTTTTTTACCCCTTTGAGGTCTGCCAGGTTTTCCGTGAAGTCGAAGCGGTTTTGTTCCAGAACCAGAGGAACCGATACCCTGTTGCCGTTGGACAGCGAGGGTTCGATGAGCGGCCAGAGACGGTTGGCAATGTGGTGGGCCTGATGGGTCAGCAAGCGTTTCAGGCCACCGTCGATCAGACGCATGGACAAGGTGTTCAGACGGCTGGCGCGGCTGCTGGTGTTGCCTTCTTGCGGTTGCATGCGCTGGGCATTATCAACGCTGCACAACGGGCAGGTTTTGCCAAAACCGCTGCGGTCTTCCCATACCAGTGCGTAGAGTTGGGCAAACTGGTAAAGCGAGCTGTTGCGTTCAACAAATTGCTGTTGCTGTGTTTCACTGTTAAACAGGCGGCTGGCCAGCCGCTTGCTGTCTTCGCGCAGCTTCACCTGCAGATCAATCAGCTTTTTGTCGGTTTGCAGCATGGCCCCCAGATACGGGCCATGTTGCTTCTGCAGAGTCAGTGCCTCCTTGCAGCGGGTTTTCAAGCCTTTGATAGCAAACAGAAACTCATCCAGAGTCTCAATATTCCATTCCCCCGGCAGCAGCGCAGCACGCAGCTGTGCTTCAGCCATTCCCCACAGTGCCAGAATATCCTGCAGCGCCTGATGTTTAAGCTGCCGTGGCCGATGGCTGCACATCACCATCAGATTGCCTTCACGCTGCCAGCGATTTTGCAAAGAGCTGACGCTGTTGTCGTAATGCAGAAAGTAACGGCCATCACGGCTGCGACGACGGGTCTGGTAGTAGCGATTGAGCAGATGCCAGAAGCCTCCCAGAGCCTGATCGCCACCCACCGTCAGCGACGATTTCAGGTTTTCGGGCAACGCCGACTCCTGTACCAAGGCTGACAGTTCGGCTTGCTGGCGTTCGATACTGTTGCCATGGCGCTGGTTTTCATGAGCCTTTTTGAGAAGACTCCAGATACTCTTGAGTTTGAGCGGATCATGACTCTGGCTGGCATCCAGAAACACTTGCAGCGTGCGGGCGTCCAGCTCGTCTGCGCTTGCCAATGGGTTGTCATTTTTGCTGAGAGCCGAGTGAAGGGCTTGTTGGTAATTCTGCACCCCGGCGACATCGGTGCTCTGTAATTGTTGGAGCCAGTTGCGCCATTGCGGGTACGCCTGATCGAGAAAACCGGGGTTCAGAATCAGGGTCTGACAGGATGGCGGACGACGGTTGGTGTGATTCTGGTAGGGTGGGATTGTTTGTTCCGGGTCGATCTTGAGCCAGAACTCAAACAGTTTACCGGGTGACGCTTCAGTAAAGGCTTTCCAGATTTCGCGCAGCTGTTTGACCTCGACGATACGTTCCGGCTTGTTTTTGCTGCTGGTTTGCCATTGTTTCAGAATCCAGCGTCCAAAGATTTCAGCCCAGTGTTTTTCCAGCTCTTCAGCAGACCCGGATTCGATACCGGCGGGTAACATGGCATTAAGGGTTTTCAGCTCCAGATTGCTGACGTGGCACAAAATTCGGTGAAACAACGGCATGAAACGGGCGCTGGCCGAATTGGCGGGCTTATGCTGGTGCAGTTCATGGCCCAGCCTGCGTACGGTTTTACTCGGATGCTCGGTATAGTGCTTCAGGTCTTCGGCTATATCGGAAAAAAACTGACGACGGTGTTTGGCACCTCGGGTCTGGGCGTTGGCAAAGTCGAGCAGACCTTTGGCGAACTGTCTTTCAGGCGACTTTCCCTTGCCCTTGTGCCAATCATGGGCATTGATCAACTCTTCAAGCTCAAAAATGACGGCTGGTTCATCTTCGAACAGGGCGTCAATGCTTTGATTCAGGTTCTGAGTATCGAGATCCTGCAGGGCCTCCAGTACATTTTCTGATTCAATCAGGGGTAACCATGCGGAGAAATCCAGACTCTCCGGGGCACCAAAATCTACTTCAGCCTTTTCGACGTAGCTGTAACCCCTTCTGTTCATCAATTCAGCGATGGCTTCCTGATGTTCGGCAGCAGCAAAGCCGTAAATCCGCTCCAGTATCAGCGCAAAAAGCCGTTTGGCCTGACGATCGCGGGTCTGGCAGCGACGGATATGGCGTTTCTGCGTGCGTCCGGTTTGCAGCAGGCTGTAGCCACCAGCCTTGATGGTTGGCACCCTGGCAGTAAAGGCAAGCTTGGTTATGGCTCCGGATTCAATCTGTGTTCCTGCGGGGTATAACAGCGCAAACACACCGGTGTTGGCAGCGCCAAGGTCAAAGGCAACCGGGAAAATCATGGATTCAGACATACTCATCCCTGAAAAGTGACTGTTGTAAAGCGGTTATGATGCAGCTTATGCCACCCTCTGGTCGATTAAAAAGGACATTACCAGAGAATCAGGCCGGACCGCGATCTCAGCCCCCCTCGGCCGTAGTACCCCGGTATTCCCGAATATCGCCAGCTCCCCGGATTATCATCCGGGCTACGGTTGGCTTTAACAGGAGCGCCCCGCCCGGCTCCCGGACAAACACATTCCCTGTATTAGAACCATGGCCCGTTTCTGTGCGCTTTTTATCCTTGTGTCTTGTGACAGGGCACTCATTGCTGGCGTGATACTTCCCGTTTGATCGCTGGTGGCACCAATCACCACGTAACCAGCTGTTTTTCTTCGAATAAAGCTTTTCTTTATGGCTTCCTGACCAGCCTGTCAACTTTTTGCTTTTATCCAGCGGCCTGACCGAACGGTCATCATCACGCCAACGCTGATTGTTGGTGGCGTGCTGGGTCTGGGTGTTGACACCTTATTCAGGCACGTCGTCCGTTTGGTATTGGTACTGGTCTGATCTGTGTACAGGGCACCAGCTTTGCGTTTCTCAGCTCGGTGCTGGCAGCGGGGTTTGTAGCCAAGGGCAAGGATTCTGGCTGCTGAACAGGAGTTCGCCGTGTTCGGGTTCAAGGGTGCCAGCATGCGCGAAATTGCCCGCCGTGCGGATTGCCCAAAGCCAACATTCATTATTACTCCAAGAACAAGCTGGGCCTGTACCTGGCCGTCGTGAGTGACATCATTGATCTCTGGGATGGCACCTTCAGCCAAATAACTTCCGACGACGATCCGGCTGAATCGCTGCAACACTATATCCGCAAGAAAATTGAATTCTCCCGTCAGCATCCACAAGCCTCGCGTATATTTGCCACCGAAATCATCAGCGGCGGCCCCAATCTGGACGGGTATTTCAGTGAAGGTTACGTGCAGTGGTTCGAGTCACGGGTAGACGTGTTCCGAGAATGGCAACGACGCGGCAAGATGGACTCCAGCATAGAACCGGCTCATCTGATATTCCTGTTATGGTCGAGCACCCAGCACTACGCCGATTTCAATTTCCAGATTGCCTCGGCGCTGAACAAGCCGGAGTTACAACCGGCAGATTTTGATACTGCAGCCACCACCCTGACGCATATTATTCTGAAAGGATGCGGGGTGGTGTGAACAAATAGCGGACGTTAGGGCGGGAACCAGGCAGCGCAGCTGCAAGTGTGTGCGGGCCGGGTGCCCGCGCTCCCGCAAGGCTGTGTTTGAGAGGATTGTGCTTACTGGTTCAGCCATCGCTCCAGTGTTTGCCGTTCTGCGTCGGTCATGCCGGTCTTGTTCATAAACGGCATGTCATGGGTGTGAACGGCGCGAGCGAGGATACGGTCTTTCATGGCTTTGATCTGGTCAAGGTTGTCGAACATCACACCACCGGGTGCGGCTTTGAAGATGTCGTCGCTGGGTGTCGCGCTATGGCAGGCGCTGCAGTGTTTGCCTACGATGCCTAACGCTTGTATATCGGTGACGGGGGAGCCTGCAGCGGCGGCCATGGCTGTCTGGTCGGCTGGCTTGGTAACCCAGGCGACCAGGGCAAAGGCAGCCAGGGCCGAGACCAGGATCATGGGTTTGACGATGCCCTGGTGGCGCAGGTTGAAGAAGTGACGAGCCCAGGCACCAATGAACGCCAGCACACCCAGTATCAGCCAGCCGTATTCGTGGCCGTAGGTCATGGGAAAGTGGTTGCTGAGCATAATAAACAGCACCGGAATGGTGGCGTAGTTGTTGTGGGTCGAGCGTAATTTGGCCTTGTAGCCATAGATGGGGTCTGGTGATTCGCCTTTGGCAGCGGCGGCAACCATGGCCCGCTGGGCAGGCATGATGGTGGTAAAAACGTTGGCAGCCATGCAGGTGCCAATTAACGCACCAACGTGGATATAAGCGGCGCGGTCACCCAGTACCTGGCTCAGTGCCCAGGCCATGGCGGTGAGTAATACCAGCATCACCAGACCAAACAACAGGCCTTTTTCCACCAATGGGGTGCGGCAAGCACCTTCGTAAATAGCGAAGCCCGCCAGTAACGAGCCAACTCCGATGCCAATGGCTTGCCAGCTGCTGAGATCGGCCTTGGTGCTGTCAATCAGGTAACTCTGGGCACCGACATAAAACACCACAATCAGCAGCAGCATGCCGGTGATCCAGGTGGAATAGGCTTCCCATTTAAACCAGTGCAGGGTTGTCGGCAGCGCTGCCGGAGCGTTTTTGTATTTGGCGATCTCGTAAAAGCCGCCACCATGGACGGCCCAGAGGTCTCCTTTGATGCCCTGATCGGTTTTCCATTGCGGCGGGGTTTCCAGCGAGTTGTCGAGCCAGACAAAATAGAAGGATGCGCCAATCCAGGCGATGGCGGTTAAGACGTGCAAAAACCGCACAAGCAGGTGTAACCAGTCAATGATGTAGGCGTCCATATCAGTTTTCCCCCAGAGGCACGTGGTGCGAATCTCGCTGATGGGCCAGTTGGCCAAGAATATAGGTGGCGGCAATTACGCGGTCGTCACCCAGGGTGTTGAGTACAAACAGGGTTTCTTTAAGGTTGTGACAATGGGCGGTACGGAAGGCCAGAAAATCCGTCGCTTGTGGGTCCAGCACAATAAAGTCAGCTTCCATACCGGGCTGGAAACTGCCGATTTTGTCATCCAGCGACAGCGCTTTGGCACCGCCCAGTGTGGCCAGATAAAGCGCCCGGAACGGGTCAAGATTGTGGTGTTGCAGCTGCTGGATCTTGTAGGCATCGGCCAGTGAATCAAACGCCGAAAAACTGCTGCCACCCCCCACGTCAGAACCGATTCCGACACGAATGCCGTAGTCGTCCATTTTTTTCAGGTTGAACAGGCCCGAGCCCAGAAACAGGTTGGATGACGGGCAATGTGCCAGCACCGAGTCACTGCTGGCCAGACGCTGGCATTCGTCGTCACACAGATGAATGCCATGGGCAAAAATGCTGCGGCTTCCCAGCAAACCGGCCTGATCGTAAACGTCCAGATAATGCTCTGAGTCTGGAAACAGGCTTTGTACCCAGGCCAGTTCATCGACGTTTTCAGACAAATGGGTATGCAGATACACATCGGGAAATTCTGCTAACAGGCGTCCGGCCATATGTAATTGTGCAGGTGTGCTGGTGGGGGCAAAACGCGGGGTAACGGCATAGCTGAGACGGTCAACACCGTGCCATTTTTCGATCAGGGCTTTTGATTCGTGGTAGCTGGTTTCAGCCGTGTCGAGTACGGCTTCCGGCGCATGGCGGTCCATCATGACCTTACCGGCAATCATGCGCAGCTGGTGCTGTTGGGCCACGCTGAAAAACGCCTCCACCGACTGCGGGTGTACGGTGCCAAATACCAGTGCGGTGGTGGTGCCATTACGCAGCAGTTCCGTGACAAACCGTTCAGCCATGCTGACGCCATAAGCGTAATCACTGAACTGGCTTTCCACCGGGAAGGTGTGGGTTTGCAGCCAGTCGAGCAGCTGAGTGCCGTAGGCGGCAATCATTTCGGTTTGCGGATAATGAATATGGCAGTCAACAAATCCCGGCAGCAGAACTTTGCCGCGGTAGTCCAGCAGCTGGATCTGTTGTTCTGTCTGTTGTTCTGTCTGTTGTTCTGTCTGTTGTTCTGTCTGTTGTTCTGTCTGTTGTTCTGTCTGTTGTTCTGTCTGTTGTTCAATCAGGAGCCCGGCCAGTTGCTCATACGCACCAACACGCTCGATCAGGCCGCTCTCACCAACCCACAACAAGCCGTCTTCAATCCACTGATACGCTGCATCACCGTCTTGCAGCGGGTCACTGGTGAAGAACAGCAACGAGCCTCGAAATACCTTGATCATGCTTATGAACCCCGGTAAGTCGAGTAGCTGAACGGGCTTAACAACAGCGGAATATGAAAGTGCTGCGCCGGGTTTTCCACCCGGAAGACAATTTCAGCAAAGGGGTAAAAAGCGCTTTGCCCCAATTGGCTGAAATAGTCGTCCAGTTCAAAACGAATGCGGTAAATACCGGGCAGCAGCGCCGGTTGGTCATCCAGCCAGCCGGGGATGCGGCCGTCGTGGTTGGTTATTCCCTTGCTAACGCTTGTCCAGCCATTCTGATCCGGGCTGCTCTCGTTCTGACGACAGAGGGTCACCTCAATGCCAATGCCGGGTTGGCCCAGCGCGGTATCCAGTACATGGGTGGTGATCATGGTGTTGTTTCCTGTCTTCTGCTTACCCGGCGATGCCAAGTAATTTGTTAATACGAATGCGGGTGATTTTGGCCTGCTCGTCAGCGGCGTTCTGTACTTCGGTGGCGCGGTTGTTACTCAGCCGGGCCTGTAACAGGGCCAGCATTTCGGCGGCACTTTTGCCGGTGGCACAGACGATAAAAATAAACCCGTAACGCTGTTCATAAGACTGATTGCCCTCTGCCAGGGCGTTGATAATGGCGTCGTTGGCAGCGTTGACGCTGGACTGTTCACCGGCCGCCAGCGCCTTGGTGCTGGCGTATTTCTGTTGCAGCGAGCTGATATCGCCAATTTTCGGATGACCTTCAAAGGCTTCGAGATAATCCGCTTCTGCCAGTGCTTGCCAGAAGTTCTCGGCCTGCTGCTGTAACTGTTCGGCGGATAGAAATGGCCGGGCAGCGACCATCTGTTGAATCCAGCGCTGGCTGACACAGCATTGGGCAAACGCAGTAGCGGCTTCGTCAGCGGGCAGTTGGTTCAGTTGCTCAAGTGTCATCAGGAAGTCGCCTTGCAGGATTTGCTCAGGGATTGTGTTTCAGTCTGGGGGTCGGGCTGAGATTCGGGCTGAGATTCGGGCGACGCCTGGCAGCGAGCCTTGTCCTGACGCATCAGTGTTTTCAGGGTTGGTAGTGACACGCCGCTACTGCGAGTGGACTTATCAGGCAGTAGTTCTTGTTGATACTGGGCAATCAGCTGTGCGGCAATCGACACCGCCACTTCCATGGGCAACTTGCCGCCCACTTCGGCCAGCCCCACCGGACATTGCAGGCGCTCTAACTGCTGTTCGTCCATGCCACTCTGACGCAGCCGGTAACGAAAGCGGTTGGCCTTGGTGGCCGAACCAATCACACCAATAGAGGCAAAACGCTGCAGCCGCAGGGCGGTTTCAGCCAGGCGGTAATCCAGTGCGTGGTCGTGGGTGAGAATCAGCACACGGCTGCCGTGTGGTGCCTGTTCGAGCAGGGATTCCGGCGTCTCGGCCACCACACATTCAATATGGGCGGCAAGGGAATCGGCTGGCGGAAACAGTTCCGGGCGGTTGTCGATCCAGCGGGTTGGCAGCGGCAGCTGTTGCAGAATCTGCATCAGGGCGCTGGCAACATGACCGGCACCAAACAGCCACAGCGCGGCTGCGCGGGCGGGGTAACTTTCAAACAGCAAGGTGGCGTAACCACCACAACACTGCCCGGCGTCCGCTCCCAGCAAAACCTGCTGGATCTGCTGTTGCGGTTCATGGTGCCGCAATAACTGCCGCGCCTGCTGCAGTGCCTGATATTCCAGCTGGCCACCACCAATAGTGTCGATGCTGTTATCCGGCAACACCAGCATTTTGCTGCCAGAGGCACGCGGCGTGGAGCCACCGGTGCTGATCACGGTGACCAGTACATGAGGCTGGCCGCGACGCTGGCAGTCGGCCAGCGCTTGCGACCAGTTTAACGGGCGCGAGGGGGTATTCATCAGCAGTCCTCTCCATTGGCAACGGCCTTGTCGAGCATATCGGTCTGAATCGCCATCACCGCCTTTAACACCCGTTCGGGCGTGGCCGGGGTGTCGAGGTCGGGGCTGAGCTGGTAGTTACTGAGACTGCTGATGGCATCACGCAGGGCCGACCAGACCGAAATCGCCAACATAAACGGCGGTTCGCCCACGGCTTTGGAGTTGTAGACCGTGGCTTCGTTGTTGGCCTGCTCATAAAGGCTGACGTTGAATACCGGTGGTGTGTCACCAATCGCCGGAATCTTGTAGGTCGCCGGGGAGTTACTAAGCAAACGGCCATCGTTGTGCCACACCAGTTCTTCGGTGGTCAGCCAGCCCATGCCCTGAATAAAACCCCCTTCAATCTGGCCCCGGTCGATGGCCGGGTTAATGCTGCGGCCAACGTCGTGGAGAATATCCACCCGGCACACCTTGTATTCACCGGTGAGGGTGTCGATCACCACCTCGGCAACTGCCGCGCCATTGGCGAAGTAAAAAAACGGCCGACCGGAAGCGCTGCTGCGGTCGTAATGGATTTTTGGCGTGCGGTAATAACCGGTAGCCGACAGCGAAATCCGGCCGACATAAGCGGCTTGTACCAGTTCGGCAAAGGACATGTTGTCGGTGTCAGTATCGGTGTCGGCTTCACCCCAGAATACCCGCCCGTCGGCAAAACGAATGGCCGTTTCTGCTACCGATTTTTCCGCCGCCAGAAACCCGGTCAGCCGCTGTTTCAGGGTCAGGGCGGCATTCTGCGCCGCTTTGCCATTCAGGTCGGTGCCACTGGAGGCCGCCGTTGGTGAGGTGTTGGGCACCTTGTCGGTACGGGTAGCGGTGACCTGAATCACCTCGCTGCTGACCCCCAGGGTTTGCGCCACAATCTGCCCCACCTTGGTATGCAGGCCCTGCCCCATCTCGGTGCCACCGTGGTTTACCTGAATCGAGCCATCGGTGTAGATATGAATCAGCGCTCCGGCCTGATTGAGATGCTGCAAGGTGAAGGAAATACCGAATTTCACCGGTGTCAGAGCCAGGCCGCGTTTGAGAATCGGGCTGGTTTGATTCCACTGGTGAATCTCCGTACGACGCGCCCAGTAATCACTGCTGTGCTCCAGCTGTTCAATCATCTCCGGCAGGCTGTTGTGTTCCACCTGCTGATGGTAGGGCGTCACGGTGCGATCCGGGTTATGCGTGCTGGTGCCGTACAGATTGAGTTTGCGGATGGTGAGCGGGTCCTGGCCAACGGTACGGGCAATGTCGTCCATCGCCCGTTCAATAATCATCATGCCCTGCGGGCCACCAAAGCCCCGATAGGCGGTATGCGACACCTGATGGGTAAAGGCGCGGTGGCCGTCTATCACCGCATGGGGCAAGTAGTAGGCGTTATCGGCGTGGAACATGGCGCGGTCCACAATGGCATCGGACAAATCCGGGGAGTTGCCGCAGTTACCAATAACCTCTATATCGGCCGCCAGAATCTGTCCTTGCGAGTCGATACCGATACGGTAACGGTTGGCAAACGGGTGCCGTTTGCCGGTCATCACCATATCGTCCTGACGCGGCAGACGCATTTTTACCGCCCGCCCGGTTTTTGCCGCCAGCAACGCCGCCAGACAGGCCCACTGCCCGGCCTGGCTTTCCTTGCCGCCAAAACCACCGCCCATACGGCGCATATCCACGGTAATACGGTTCAGTGGGACGTCCAGCACTTCCGCCACCAGCTTTTGCACTTCACTGGGATGCTGACTGGAGGTGTACACCAGCATGCCGCCGTCTTCGCCGGGTAAGGCCAGCGAAACCTGTCCTTCCAGATAAAAATGTTCCTGCCCACCGACCGCTTGTTCGGCTTCGAGAATATGCGCTGCCGCCGCCATACCGTCGGCAATATTGCCCTTGATCATGCGATGACTGGGGCGCACCAGACGTGCTTGTGCCAGTGCCTCGCGAGGGTCGAGCAGGGGCGTGTGTGTTTCATATTCTACAATGGCCCGTTGTGCTGCGCGGCGCGCAGCCAGTTCGGTGGTGGCTGCCACGACGGCAATACACTGGCCAAAAAACTTCACCTCGCTGGAGGTCAGAATCGGGTCGCCGGGGAATACCGGGCCAATATCCACGTGGCCGGTCAGTTCTTCCACCGTCATCACGGTGGCCACACCGGGACTGTTGCTGACGGCGGTCAGATCCAGCCGGGTTATCTGTCCGGCGGCGATGCTGCTGCGAATCACGGCGGCATGCAGACAATTGGCGGGTTCTATCATGTCATCCACATAACGGGCGCTGCCGCTGACATGGCCAATGGCGCTTTCATGTGGCGACGGTTTGCCCAGCGCAGCGCTGACAATGTCCTGTCCGGCCAGGCCACTGTTGGCCAATGGTCCGGTTTCGGCCAGCCCCGTGTTGTGTTCGGGCAAGGTGACGTTACGCATAGTGGGCAACCTCCAGTGTGGCGTGGGGCTGCTGGTATTCCAGTACCGCACGGGCCAGCAGGTTCTGTACCAGCTGCAAGCGATAAGCAGCGCTGGCGCGGACGTCCGTCAGGGGTGTCAGGGTTTGTGCCAATACGGTTTGGGCGGCGCGAATACCGGCCAGCGTGGCGGGCTGGCCAATCAGCGCCTGTTCGGCAGCTTCAACACGCAAGGGTGTTGCCGCCACGCCACCAAACGCCAGCCGGGCAGCGGTGATGACGTCGTTTTCCACCTTGAACATCAGCGCTGCCAGCACGGCGGAAATATCGTCTTCAAAGCGTTTGGAAACCTTGAACACACAACGATGCCAATCGGTTTTATCAAGGGGAATTTCAATCTGGCTAATGACCCCACCCGCTGGCAAACAGGTCTGGCGGTAACCGCTAAAAAAATCCTTGATGGCAATCCGGCTGGCTCCGGCCGGGCTGTGAACATGCACAATGGCATCCAGCGCCAGCAACACCGGCGGTGTATCACCAATAGGAGAAGCATTGGCGACGTTGCCCGCCATGGTGCCCTGATTACGCACCTGCAGCGCCCCTAGCCGTTCCAGCATGCGGGCGAATTCCGGCAGATGCTGTTTGAGGGTGCCCATAACCGCGCTGTAGCTGACACCGGCACCTATCATCAGGCGGCTGTTGCTGACCTGAATATGCTGCAACTCAGTCACCTGGCCGGTGTAAATCAGCACATCCAGTGGCTGCAGCTGCTGGGTATATTCCAGCGCCAGATCAGTGCCCCCGGCCACCAGACGGCCATGGGGATACTGGCAACGCAGGTCGAGCAGTTGCTGCAGGGTTTGCGGCACAAAAAAGTGCCGATCACCCTGATTCAGAGAACCCGTATCGGTGGCGCTGGCCAGATCCCGCAGCTGCTGCCAGGTTTGCGCTTCTTGGTTATTGAAGTGGTCATTGGCATGATCGTTAGCGGCTGCGGCCAGTACATGGCCTGCGGCTTCAATAATCGGCCGATAACCGGTACAACGACAGAGGTTGCCACCCAGTGCCAGATCAATGTCATGGCGGGTGTGGGCATCGGGGTTGGTCGGGTCAAATTCGTTAACGGCAGTAACCGGTGTACTGTTCTTGCCCAACGCAAACAGTGACATCACAAAACCGGGGGTACAGAAACCGCATTGTGAACCGTGGCAATCCACCATGGCTTGTTGGGCAGGATGTAATGGCTGTCCCGGCGCTTTCAGGGCTTCTACGGTGATCAGCTGTTTACCCTGTAAACTGCCGACAAAGGTGATGCAGCTGTTGACACTTTTATAGGTCAGCTTGCCTGTAACAGAACCCTCTGGAGAGCCGTCAGCAGAACCCTCTGGAAAGACAGGCTCAGCCACCACCACAGTGCAGGCACCACAGTCGCCAGATGCACAACCTTCCTTGGTGCCTCGTTGCACTTCGACAGTGCGCAGGTACTCCAGAATGGTCAGGTCTGGAGCAAGATCATCTACTTCGCGTAACTGATCATTGAATAAAAAGCGAATCAATGTTGCTTCCTCCGATTAGCTACTTATATCGGCAACTAATTCATAACCTAATGATTTTTAAGGGAATTTAAAGTTACAACAGCGTTTTCCCCGAATTTTATGGTGGTTTTCCTGAGGCTGGCTCTGAAGCCCCGCAAAACCTGACCGATCGGTCATGTAAAGCATTTACTATACCAGTCACTCTGACGGCTTAACAAAAAAATTCTGACCAGTTGGCCAGCTTTTTGCTCACTGGGTTAAGATCCATAACAATACTGCAACCGGGAGGTCAACCCCGGAACCTTCAGCAGAGAGGAACAGCCCGTGCCCAATCAACCTGTACCACCCAGGCTCAGCCTGCGTGGCATCACCAAACAGTACCCTGGCTGTTTGGCCAATGACGATGTTCACCTGGCTATCGCCCCAGCCGAAATTCATGCCCTGCTGGGTGAAAATGGCGCTGGCAAAAGTACCCTGATGAAGGTGATCTATGGTCTGGTGAAGCCAGACAAAGGCGAACTGCTGTGGGATGGCCTGCCACTGGAAGTAAAAGACCCCGCGCACGCTCGCAAGATGGGCATTGGTATGGTGTTCCAGCATTTTTCGCTGTTCGATACCCTCACCGTCACCGAAAACATCGCCCTGGCACTGGGTGATGAAGCGGGCGAGCTGGGGCCGCTGGCGGAAAAAATCCGTACAGTGTCAGAAAAATACGGCATGGCGATTAACCCCGAGCGCGAGATTCATACCCTGTCGGTGGGCGAACGCCAGCGGGTCGAAATCGTCCGTTGTCTGGTGCAGGACATCAAACTGCTGATTCTCGACGAACCCACCTCGGTACTGACTCCGCAAGAAGTCGATACCCTGTTTATCACCCTGCGCAAGCTGGCCAGCGAAGGCTGTTCCATTCTGTTTATCAGCCACAAACTCAACGAAGTCAAAGCTCTGTGCCACAAGGCCACGGTGCTGCGTGGCGGGCGCGTGTCCGGTGCCTGTATTCCCGCCGAGCAAGACACCACCAGCATGGCCAAAATGATGGTCGGTGACGATACTCCGGTCAGCACCACCTACCCCAAAGTACTTGGCAGCGAGCCGGTGCTGGAAGTACAACAACTGAGCCTGCGCAGCCATGATCCGTTTGGTGTGCATCTGAACAATCTCAACCTGACAGTACATAGCGGTGAAATCGTCGGTATTGCCGGGGTCGCCGGTAACGGTCAGGAAGAACTGCTGGCCAGTCTCAGCGGCGAAACACGTTGCCCTGCGGGTACACTGGCTTTTAATGGTGTCGACGTCGCCAACCTGCCGCCGGATCAGCGCCGTGCACTGGGGCTGGGTTTTGTACCGGAAGAGCGCCTCGGTCGTGGTGCCGTACCGGAAATGAGTCTGACCGAAAACGCCCTGCTCACTGGCTTCCTCACCGGACTGGTGGAGAAAGGTATGGTGAACTGGCGCAAGACAGAAGCCTTCGCCGACAAAATTATTCAGGACTACAAGGTCAAAACTGCCGGGCGTCATGCCCAGGCTGACAGCCTCTCTGGTGGCAACCTGCAAAAATTCATTATCGGTCGGGAAATTCTCCAAAACCCGAAAATTCTGATTGCCGCTCATCCTACCTGGGGCGTTGACATCGGTGCCGCGACAGCGATTCATAAAGCGCTGATTACCCTGCGTGATCAAGGGGCTGCCATTCTGGTGGTATCGGAAGACATCGACGAATTATTTCTGATTTCCGACCGCATCGGTGCCATTTGTGATGGCGCGTTATCGCCGGTCAAACCGACACCACAATCTTCCATTGAAGAGCTGGGCCGCATGATGGCAGGTGACTTCAGTACCCCCACCAGCCCGCCGCCGACTAAAACCCCTCAGGGAGAAGAGGCATGATCAAACTGGAACCTCGGGGCGAGCGCTCCAAACTCATGGCCTACCTGTCGCCAGTACTGGCGGCGCTGCTGACCCTGCTCACTGGCGTAATACTGTTCACCCTGCTGGGGGTCGACCCCTGGGAGGCACTGGTCACCATTCTCTACGTGCCCATCTCGGATACCTATGGCATTGCCGAACTGTGCGTCAAAGCCACCCCCATTCTGCTCTGTGCCATTGGATTGTCGGTGGTGTTCAAGGCGCAAATCTGGAACATCGGTGCCGAAGGTCAACTGCTAATGGGCGGCCTGTTTGGCAGCTATATGGCGCTGCAACTGATCGAGGTGGAATCCAGCTGGGTACTCCCCATGGTGTTGTTATTTGGCGCCATCGGCGGTGTGTTCTGGGCCGGGATTGCCGCGCTGTTAAAGGTTCGCTTCAACACCAACGAAATCCTTACCACCATTATGATGAATTACATCGCCCTTAATATTCTGTTGTGGGCAGTACACGGGCCATTAAAAGACCCGGACGGATTTAACTTTCCGGAATCCGCCATGTTTTCGGATTTCTCGCTCCTGCCTATCCTGATTGAAGACACTCGCATTCACTTTGGCCTGGCCTTGGCCCTGCTCGCCGTCGTCGCGGTATGGGTATTGATGAGCCGCAGTTTTTACGGTTTCCAGATCAAGGTGATGGGGCTCGATGCCAGCGCTGCGCGGCTGTCCGGCTTCAAGGAAAAACGCCTGGTGTACTTTGCCCTGATGCTCAGTGGCGCACTGGCCGGACTGGCCGGAGTGAGTGAGGTGGCTGGACCGATTGGTCAGCTGATTCCGAACATTTCCCCGGGGTACGGTTATGCCGCCATCATTGTGGCCTTCCTCGGGCGTTTGCATCCAGTCGGTATCGTGCTGGCGACCTTACTGATGGCGCTGCTGTACATGGGCGGTGAAATGGCCCAGATAAGCCTCGGCTTGCCACTGGCATTAACCGGACTGTTCCAGGGCATGCTGCTGTTTTATCTGCTCGCCTGCGACGTTCTGATTGGCTTCCGTATTCGCTGGGTCAGCCGTAAACCCGGCACCCCATCCACCCGTACAATGTCTGCCAGCGCCACCAATACACAGGGATAAAACCATGGATATCGATCTGATTACCAACATACTTTACGCCATGGTACGTACCGGCACACCGCTGCTGATTGTGGCACTGGGCGAACTGATTTGTGAAAAAAGCGGCGTCCTTAACCTCGGCCAGGAAGGCATGATGCTGATGGGCGCCGTGGTGGGTTTTGTGGTGGCGTTGCTGTCTGGCAGCCTGATACTGGGCTTTGTACTGGCGATTGTGGCCGGCATACTGATGTCGCTGATCTTTGCCGCCATTACCATGGAACTGAGCGCCAATCAGGTGGCTACCGGCTTGGCATTAACCATTTTCGGCACCGGTCTGTCGGCCTTTATCGGTGCGGATTTTGTTGGCAAGCCGATCGAAGGCCTCGATCCAATTTTTATTCCGCTACTGACCGATCTGCCACTGATTGGCCGCATGATTTTTGGTCAGGATCTGATTGTCTATCTGTCGTTTGTGCTGTTTGGTGGTGTCTACTGGTTTATCAAATATTCCCGCCCTGGCCTGATTTTAAAAGCCGTGGGTGAAAACCCCCACTCCGCCAACGCCATTGGCCTGCCGGTGCTCAAGACCCGTTATCTGGCCATTATGTTTGGTGGTGCCATGGCCGGTCTGGCGGGCAGCTATCTGTCACTGGCCTACACCCCGCTGTGGGCAGAAAACATGAGCGCCGGACGCGGCTGGATTGCGCTGGCACTGGTGGTGTTCGCCAGCTGGAAAGCCGAACGGGTGTTACTGGGAGCCTGGCTGTTTGGCCTTGCCAGCATTCTGCATCTGGTTTTTCAGGGGCTCGGTTTTGCCGTATCCCCCAACCTGCTGGCGATTCTGCCATATCTGGCCACGGTGGTGGTGCTGGTGATTCTGTCCAGCAACCAGAGCCGCAGCCGCCTTGTCGCGCCGATGTCCCTCGGCAAAGCCTTCTACGCAAAAAGTTAATATGACCATGAACAGCATCACTGCAAGCGCAAGCCTGTGGATCGCCAACCCGCTGGCGATTCATACCAACGCTGACGAAGACGCCCGTGGCGGACTGGTGATCCAGTCCGGCAAAATCGTCGAAGTCGTGGCGGCCGGGCAACAGCCCATCCACTTTGACCAGCAATTCGACGCCAGCCGCCATGTGCTGATTCCGGGCCTGATCAACACCCATCACCACTTTTACCAGACCCTTACCCGTGCCCTGCCAGCCGCGCTCAACAAGGAACTGTTCCCCTGGCTGCAAACCCTGTATCCGGTATGGGCCGGGCTCGAACCCGACATGCTCCATCAGGCCACCCGACTGGCCCTGACCGAGCTGCTGTTGTCCGGTTGCACCGCCGCCGCCGACCACCATTATCTGTTCCCGCAAACCCTCACCGACGCTATTGATATACAAGCCGATGCCGCCAGGGAAGTTGGCTTGCGAGTCACACTGACCCGTGGCTCCATGAGCCTCGGCCAGGACGACGGCGGCTTGCCACCACAGCATGTAGTACAAAGCGAAGCGACCATTCTGGCCGACAGCGAACGTCTGATCAGCCGTTACCACGACGCCTCCGAAGGCTCCATGGTGCAAGTGGCATTGGCCCCCTGCTCGCCGTTTTCGGTCACCCGCGACATCATGCTTGCCAGCGCCGAATTGGCCGCCAAACATCAGGTACGACTGCACACCCATCTGGCAGAAACCCTCGACGAAGAAGCCTTCTGCCAAAAAATGTTTGGCCTGCGCACCGTGGATTACCTCGACAGCGTCAACTGGCTGCACAACCGCACCTGGCTGGCCCACGGCATCCACTTCGACGCCAATGAAATCCGCCGCCTGGGTGCCGCCGGTGTGGGCATCTGCCACTGCCCAACTTCCAACATGATGCTGGCCTCCGGTATCTGCCCGGTCAAAGACCTCGAAGCCGCTGGCAGCCCGGTAGGGATCGGAGTTGACGGCTCCGCCTCTAACGACTGCTCGAACCTGATTCAGGAAACGCGTCAGGCCATGTACCTGCAACGGCTCAAATACGGCTCCTCCAGCGTCACCCACCAGGACGCCCTGCGCTGGGCAACCCAGGGCTCCGCCCGTGTACTCGGCCGCGACGACATCGGCACCCTCGCCGTTGGCAAACAAGCCGACCTGGCTTTGTTCAACCTCGACGAACTGCGCTTCTCCGGCAGCCACGACCCACTCGCCGCCCTGCTGTTATGCGGAGCCCACCAAGCCGACTACGTGATGGTGGCCGGACACTGGAAAGTGGAAAAAGGCGAAGTAGCAGGAGTTGATATTGGTGCACTGCGCCACAGCCATCAGCAAGCCGCGAACAGGCTGGCAGCAAAAACAAACTGATCCGCCGCCGTAGGGACGGGCTCCGTCCCTGTCCGTCTTGCCGCAGATGCGGTGTTACGTCCCTGTCCGTCTTGCCGCAGATGCGGTGTTACGTCCCTGTCCGTCTTGCCGCAGATGCGGTGTTACGTCCCTGTCCGTCTTGCCGCAGACGTGGTGTTACGTCCCTGTCCGTCTTGCCGCAGACGTGGTGTTACGTCCCTGTCCGTCTTGCCGCAGACGTGGTGTTACGTCCCTGTCCGTCTTGCCGCAGACGTGGTGTTACGTCCCTGTCCGTCTTGCCGCAGATGCAGTGTTACGTCCCTGTCCGTCTTGCCGCAGATGCGGTGTTCGGAAATAAATTCACTCCTGCATAAACATCAGTAGTGTTAGAGGGCATGCGCGAAAAACCTGAATTCACATAAAAACCACAACCCAGTCCAAAAAGATGAAAAACAGGTAACCCTGAGTCAAACCAAGCAAGCCTGATAACGGTTACCGATGGCTCAGCATGATGTGTCGTGCGACGGAAAACTCTTCCAGTGCGCTGGCGGAGAGGTCTTTGCCGTAACCGGAGCTTTTCAGGCCGCCGTGGGGCATTTCGCTGGGAAGCATAAAGTGGTTATTGATCCAGGTGGTGCCGTATTCGAGCTGGCTGGCGGTGGCCATGGCACGGCCGATATGTCCAGACCAGACCGATGAAGCCAGGGCGTATTCGGAGCCGTTGGCCCAGTCGATGGCTTGTTGCGCAGTTGGGCAAGAGGTAACGGAGACCACCGGGCCGAAGACTTCGCGGCGCACAATTTCATCGTCGTGGCGGGCACCGGCCAGCAAGGTAGGCTGGTAATAAAAGCCAGGCCCTGCGGGTATCTGCCCACCTGCCAGCAACTGGATATGAGGCTGTTCGAGCGCCCGTTCGACAAAGCTGGCGACGCTGTTGCGTTGGCGCTGGCTGATCAGCGGGCCGAGATCATTACAACGGTCGTCAGCCTGGTTAAAGGTCAGCGAGGAGACTTTCTTCGCCAGTGCTTCGATCAGCGGCTGGTAAATACTGGCATCCGCGTAGATGTGGCAAGCGGCGGTGCAGTCTTGCCCAGCGTTGTAGTAGCCGTAACGACCCACCCCTTCGACCACGGCATCGAGGTTGGCATCTGCCAGCACAATCACCGGGGCTTTGCCGCCCAGTTCCAGATGAGTGCGTTTGATCGAGCGCCGCGCTGCCTGCAAAACTTTTTGTCCGGTAGAAATATCCCCGGTCAGTGACACCATTCGAACATGACGATGGTTGATCAGCTGGCTGCCCACGCTGTCGCCTCGGCCCAGCACTATGTTGACGACTCCAGGCGGCAATACCGCGTCAAGAATATCGGCCAATACCAGCGCCGTCAGTGGCGTTTGTTCCGACGGTTTGAACACCATGGTGTTGCCGGCGGCGATTACCGGGGCAATTTTCCAGGCGGCCATCATCAGCGGGTAATTCCAGGGGGCAATGGCGGCCACCACGCCAATGGGGTCGCGGCGAATCATGCTGGTGTGGCCGGGTAAATATTCCCCTGCGGCCGGGGCAGTCTGGCAACGCACCGCCGCAGCAAAAAAGCGGAACACATCGGCAGTGGCCAGTACGTCGTCCTCGACCACTTGATGCAAGGGTTTGCCGCAATTCAGTGCTTCCAGCTGTGCCAGTTCCATAGCGCGGGCATCGATACCGGCGGCGATGGCCAGCAGCATCGCCGCCCGTTCGCCGGGGCTGGTTTGTTTCCATACTCTGGCGGCCTGACGAGCAGCGGCTACGGCAGCATCAACCTGCTCGGCGGATGCCTGCGGCAAGCTGATCAATAACTCCCCCGTACGCGGGTTGATGACGGCTTCAGCCTCTCCGTCTCCGGCCATACGCTGGCCCTGTATCAGTATGTTCGTCGGCAGCTTATTGGCATTCATGGGTTTTCTCTCTTGGGCAGATCGTCAGCTGTTGGCGTGGTTATGGCGTACTGGCAGGGATTCCCGAGCCACTGGCAGGAACAGGTCAATCAGCGGATTGCGAGCACCGCCACGACGCCAGGCCAGACCGATATCGAGGGTTTCCGATACTTCGGTAATACGACGAGCCTCGACGGTATCGCCTTCGACCGACCATGGCCGGTAGGTCATATCCGGCATCAGCGCCACTCCCATGCCTGCCGATACCAGGCTACGCACCGCTTCCACCGAGGCACTGCGCAGGCTGACGGTGGGCTTGCTGGCGGCCGGTGCCCAGAGGTTACGAATGCGTTGTTCCATTTCATCGACGTTAAGCAGAATCAGCGGTTCATGCAGCAAATCCTTGAAGCCGATGCTGTCGAGCTGCAGCAGTTCGTGATCGGGCGGCAACCAGAGGCGGTAATGGGAAAAGGTCAGTACTTCGGTATTCAGTGCGCTGAGGTATTTGAGATTCGACAGGATCAACACCCCGACATCGATCTCACCGCTGACTAACAAGTGTTCGATATAGTCCCGATCATCTTCAACCACCCGTAGTTTGACGCGGTGATAAATTCGCTGGAACCGGGCCAGCAGATCGGCCAGATAATATCCGGCCACCAGACTGGTCACACCGATGGTCAATTCACCGGTCACGGCTTCGGTACTTTGTTGCAGGCTGCGACGGGCGTTGTCCACCGATGCCAGCACCAGATGTGCCTGACGCAAAAACTGATGGCCCTGGTGCGTCAGCTCCATACCTTTGGCGTGCCGACTGAACAGGGTAACGCCGAGATCATCTTCCAGCTGTTTGATGGCGGTGGTCAGGGTCGACTGTGAAATCGGCACCGCCTGGGCCGCCGCCGATACCGACCCGGTTTCGGCAATGGCAATAAAGTATCGAATCTGGCGCAGGCTCATCATGGCAAAACAGGTGCTCCGCGAGGGGTTGTCCAAGGGGGTCATTGTGACGTTGTACATGTCTTCATTGTTAGCAATGTCACTCACACCAGCGACGACTGCTTGACCCTGATGGTGGTGGCCAACACCCGTCCGTCACCCACGCCAGACAAGGGTTTTCCAGTAAATACCGGGGCTTACGCCAGTATTAACAATCTGTTTTTGATATACCACCGCTAATTTTTTCGTAGCTATCGTTTTTTTAGAATGCTTCTTTCTTAATTAACAATTGGAGCCAGACAAACCCCTCGCTTTAGCCTGAAGCCCTCGTTGAATCCCGTTCCACAGCTTCCGCCATCCGTAGCGGCGCTCGGGGCACGACGTTAAACCGGCGCAAGCCTTCAATACGTTCAGGCAGAGGAAAACCCCATGGCAACACGTCATCTGATACTCAGCACCTTGTTGGCTGGCAGCGCACTGACTGCGCTGGCCGGCACCCAGGGAGAAGGCCGCGTCGATATCATCGCCTGGCCCGGCTACATTGAACGCGGCGATACCGACCCCGCCTACGACTGGGTCAGCGGCTTTGAGCAGTCCAGCGGTTGTTCCGTCAATGTCAAAACCGCAGCGACTTCGGACGAGATGGTCAGCCTGATGGCCAAGGGCGGCTACGACCTGGTTACAGCATCCGGTGATGCCTCGTTACGACTGATTTACGGCAAGCGGGTGCAACCGGTCGACACCAGCAAGATCAAGGCCTGGAACAGCATCGACCCACGTCTGCAAAACGCGCCCTGGTTTACCGTTGATGGCAAACACTACGGCGTGCCCTTCCAGTGGGGCCCCAATATGATGATGTACAACACCGACGTGTTCAAACAGGCACCGGACAGCTGGAGCGTGGTGTTTGAAGCCACAACCTTGCCAGATGGCCAATCCAACAAGGGCCGGGTGCAGGCCTATGACGGTGCGATTTATCTGGCCGATGCCGCGCTGTATTTGAAGTCTGCCCGCCCGGAACTGGGCATCAAGGATCCGTACGAACTGAATGAAACCCAGTACAACGCCGTACTGGAGGTATTACGTGCGCAACACAGCCTGATCCATCGCTACTGGCACGACTACAACGTGCAGATGAGTGATTTCAAGAATGAAGGCGTGGTGGCCTCCAGCAGCTGGCCTTTTATGGCCAATATCCTGATCGCAGAAGGTGCCCCGGTAGCCACTGCGTTCCCGCAAGAAGGGGTGACGGGTTGGGCCGATACCACCATGTTGGCCACGGGTGCCGCGCATCCGAACTGTGCTTACGAGTGGCTCAATTGGTCAATCACGCCCAAGTTGCAAGGCGATCTGGCGTCCTGGTTTGGTTCGGTTCCGGCCGTGCCCGCCGCCTGTGATGGCAATGAGCTGTTGGGTGCCGAGGGCTGCAAGACCAATGGGATGGACAACTTCGACCAGGTGTTTTTCTGGAAGACCCCGACCTCCAACTGCAGCAGCCAGGGCAGCTGTGTTTCCTACAGCCGCTGGACTCGGGATTACATCGCCATTATGGGCGGCCGCTGATTCCGCCAAGTACGAGTCAAGCACCAGTCAAGTACGAGTTAAGTACGAAAAAAGTACGAGTACCGGTTGACTGCCGGGCCTGCTGGCCCGGCAATGCTTTCACAGGACACGATATATTTTATGAATACCGCTGTTGAGTTTTACCAAACCAGCCGCTGCTTCGGCGATGTCCGGGCGGTCGACCGGGTCTCGCTGAAAATCGCCGAAGGTGAGTTTTTTTCCATGCTGGGGCCTTCGGGTTCCGGTAAAACCACCTGTCTGCGACTGATTGCCGGGTTCGAGCAACCGGACGATGGCCATGTCATCATTCATGGCCGCGATGCCACCGGGTTGCCGCCCTACCAGCGTAACGTCAATACCGTCTTTCAGGACTACGCCCTGTTCCCTCATATGAACGTACTCGACAACATCGCCTATGGTCTGATGGTCAAGGGCGTCAACAAAAAAGAGCGCCGCCATCGCGCCGCTGAAGCACTGGATATGGTGGCGTTGGGGCAGCATGGCCAGCGCAAACCCTCACAGTTGTCCGGTGGCCAGCGCCAGCGGATTGCACTGGCACGGGCACTGGTCAATCGGCCCAAAGTGCTGTTGCTGGACGAACCACTGGGCGCGCTGGATCTGAAATTACGTGAGCAAATGCAGGGGGAGCTGAAACGGCTGCAACGCCAGCTGGGTATTACCTTTGTATTTGTAACCCACGACCAGACCGAAGCGTTGTCGATGTCTGACCGCGTGGCGGTGTTTAACCAGGGCCGGATTGAACAACTGGATTCACCGCGCAATTTGTACAACCAGCCGCAAACGGCATTTGTTGCCGGGTTTGTGGGTTCTTCCAATGTCTTGCAAGGTGCACTGGCGCAGCGTTTGTCGGGGAAGTCTGCGGCACTGGCCATTCGCCCGGAATACATTTCGCTCGACGCCAATGGCATACACACCGGCTCCGCTCGCTCATCAAGCACGACCCCAGCGGATGTCATCACCCTGCCCGGTGTGATTAAAGACGTGCAGTATCAGGGTTCGAACACCCGCTTTGAAGTGGAGCTGGAACCCGGTGTCAGCGTTGCCGCCTCCGAGGCCAACAGTCTGTTGTCGAGCCACACCGCACTGCTGCCAGGGCAGTTGGTACAGGTCAGCTGGAGCAGCCAGGCCATGGTGTCTTTGCGGGACGAAGCGAGTGCCTGATATGACTTCAAAATCGTCACTGTCTGCGGCTGATAACAGCCCGGTTTTTACCCCTCCATCCGGGCTGCTGTATCAGGCCGCAGATCGGCTTTATCGTCGCCCCAACCTGCTGTTGGCCTTGCTGCTGCTACCACCGCTGTTGTGGTTTGGCTCGGTGTATATCGCCTCGTTACTGGCGCTGTTATGGCAAGGGCTGTACACCTTCGACGACTTCACCATGCTGGTGAGTCATACCCTGACGCTGGAAAACTATGCCCGGCTGTTTGATCCTGCCAATTTCGACATCATCCTGCGCACCCTGCTGATGGCACTGGCGGTATCCGCGTTCAGTGCCGTACTGGCGTTCCCGGTGGCTTATTACATGGCGCGTTATGCCAGTGGTCGCACCAAGGCTTTTTTCTATCTTGGCGTGATGCTGCCAATGTGGACCAGTTACATCGTCAAGGCCTATGCCTGGACCTTGCTGCTGGCGCAGGAGGGTGTGTCGCAGTGGTTTATTCATCTGCTCGGGCTGACGCCGCTACTCGATGCACTGCTGTCGGTGCCCGGCGTGGGGGGCAATACGCTATCGACTTCCAGCCTCGGACGTTTTCTGGTGTTCACCTATATCTGGCTGCCATTCATGATTCTGCCCATTCAGGCATCACTGGAACGCTTGCCACCGTCGCTGTTGCAGGCTTCTTCCGACCTTGGCGCTACGCCGTTCAAAACCTTCCGCCACGTGATTCTGCCGTTGTCGGTGCCGGGTATTGCCGCCGGTTCCATCTTTACCTTTTCGCTGACGCTGGGGGATTACATTGTGCCGCAGCTGGTAGGGCCGCCGGGTTTGTTCCTCGGCAGCATGGTGTACGTACAACAAGGATCGATTGGCAATATGCCGATGGCTGCTGCGTTTACGCTGGTGCCGATTGTGTTGATTGCGGTTTATCTGTCGATTGTGAAACGTATGGGGGCTTTTGATGCACTCTGATCAACATGCCAGCGTGTGGCTGAAATGTGCAGCTTGGGGCGGTCTGGTGTTCCTGCACTTCCCCATTGTGATTATTGCGATGTATGCCTTTAACACCGAAGAGTCGGCGTTCAGCTTTCCACCCAAGGGTTTTACCCTGCACTGGTTCAGTGTTGCGTTTGGACGTGCTGATGTCCTTGAATCGATTGGCCTGTCGCTGAAAATTGCCAGCCTTGCCACCGCTATTGCCATGGTGCTGGGCACGCTGGCGGCGGCGGCCATGTATCGCCGTTCGTTCTTCGGCAAAGACAGCATCACCCTGATGCTGATTCTGCCGATTGCCCTGCCCGGTATTATCACCGGTCTGGCACTATTGCAGGCATTCCAGGCCATGGATATCCAGCCTGGCATCCTCACCATAGTGATTGGCCATGCCACTTTCTGTGTGGTGATTGTTTACAACAACGTCGTCGCCCGCTTTCGCCGCACCTCTGGCAGTCTGATCGAAGCTTCGATGGATCTGGGTGCCGATGGCTGGCAGACCTTTCGCTACATCGTGTTGCCCAATCTGGGCAGCGCCATGCTCGCCGGTGGCATGCTGGCGTTTGCGCTGTCGTTTGATGAACTGATTGTCACCACCTTCACCGCCGGTCACGAAAAACCGCTGCCAATCTGGCTATTGAACCAGCTGACCCGACCGCGGGATGTGCCGGTCACCAACGTGGTTGCGCTGATGGTGATGCTCGCCACCATGGTGCCGGTGTTTCTGGCTTACCTCCTCACCCGGGGTGGCGATGACGTTGCCGGTAGCGGCAAATAACGAGGCAATATTCCATGACCGCTGATCCATACACATTATCTGACACCCGTCCGACCTATCGTCTGAACAAAGAGGCCTAATACCATGCTCAATAAAATGCTGATTAACGGAGAACTGGTTGCTGGCGAAGGCAAGCAACTGGAAGTATTTAATCCTGCCACTGGCGAGGTACTGTGCCTGATTGCCGAAGCCACCGCCGCTCAGGTCAATACGGCCGTCAGTGCCGCTGATGACGCCTTCGACAGCTGGAGCCAGCAAGCCCCCAAAGACCGCGCTTACCTGCTGCTGCAATTGGCCGATCGTATTGAAGCCATGAGCGAAGAGTTCGCCCGTCTCGAATGTAACGACACCGGCAAACCCTTCTCCGCCATGCAGGCCGACGAAATCCCCGCCATTGCCGATGTCTTCCGCTTTTTTGCCGGTGCCTCACGCTGCCTCAGTGGTTCCGCAGCGGCAGAATACCTGCCCGGTTTCACCTCCATGATTCGCCGCGATCCACTTGGCGTCGTGGCTTCCATCGCGCCCTGGAACTACCCCTTGATGATGGCTTCATGGAAACTCGCTCCCGCTCTGGCTGCCGGTAACTGTGTTGTGATCAAACCGTCGGAACTGACACCACTGACCACCCTCAAGTTGGGCGAAATCATGCAGGAGATTTTCCCGGCTGGCGTCGTCAACACCGTCTTTGGCGGCGGTGCCAGCGTCGGCGCTACCCTGACCACCCATCCAGAGGTGCGCATGGTGTCGCTGACCGGCTCGATCGCCACCGGCCAGAAAATCGTGCAATCCAGCACCGAAGATATGAAACGCACCCATATGGAACTGGGCGGCAAGGCACCGGTGCTGATTTTTGACGACGCCGATATCGACGACGCCGTCGAAGGCTTACGGGCGTTCGGCTACTACAACGCCGGACAAGACTGCACCGCCGCCTGTCGCATCTACGCCCAGAAAGGCGTGTACCAGCAACTGGTCGATAAACTGACCGCCGCCGTCTCCACCATCAAAATCGGCAGCCAGTACGAAGACGGCACAGAAATGGGGCCGCTGGTTTCCCAGGCCCATCTCGAACGGGTGGCCGGATTTGTGGATCGCGCCCGCGAACAACCTCATATCACCATCGCCACCGGTGGCAAGATCGCCGATCGCGCAGGCTATTTCTACGAACCGACCTTGATTGTTGGCGCCAAACAAGACGACGAAATTGTCCGCCGTGAAGTCTTTGGCCCAGTCGTCTCCATCACCGAATTCGACACCGAAGCACAAGCCCTGGCCTGGGCCAACGATTCCGACTACGGCCTCGCCTCTTCCCTCTGGACCGCCGATACCGGCCGCGCCGCCCGCCTCAGTGCCCGCTTGCAATACGGCTGCACCTGGGTCAACACCCACTTTATGCTGACCAGCGAAATGCCCCACGGCGGTATGAAGATGTCGGGATATGGCAAGGACATGTCCATGTACGGCCTGGAAGACTACACCACCGTCCGTCATGTCATGATCAAGCACTGAGTTAACCGACACCCGTTTTGGCTGATTTTTGCCACGCCCGCTGATGACCATCAGCGGGCTTTTTTTGAGGGCAATAAACAGTTCGGTAGAGCACTTCAAAGAAAAACGGGCAATACGCTAACACAGCCCGTCAACGAAACATTCAATGCGCAACGTAGCCAATTTCAGGCTTGACATGCAACTTCACACAACTATATTGGTACTTTTCACAGGTTTCGAGAAGGAAACTGACAGTGAGTACCGAAATCACTATTAAAGAAGCGGCTCTACAGCTAAACATCAGCGTTCAGCGAGTCAGAACATTGTGCCGTGAAGGTAGCTTAAGCGCACGAAAACTGGGCACCACTTGGGTGATAGATCACGAGAGTCTGCATAAATACGGTCTCAGGACAGCTCATACAGTCGCTGAAGATCATCCTGCCTATTTCGTTAATAACAAAAAACCAATAGCGTTAAGCTTCTTTTCCGGTGCAATGGGTCTTGACATAGGAATAGAAAAAGCCGGTTTTGATATACGACTGGCCTGCGAAATAGACAAGTTTTGCAGACAAACCATTGCGTTGAACAGGCCCAAAACAGCGTTATTAAACGATATAAACAATTACGACGCCGCAGACATCAGACGCGAAGCCGGGTTAAATAATAACGATGAGATTGACTTGATTATGGGAGGGCCTCCCTGCCAAGCATTTAGCACTGCAGGCAACAGGAAAGGCTTTAACGATGATCGTGGAAACGTATTTTTAAAATATTTAGAATTATGTTTGGAACTAAGACCCAAGTATTTTGTAATTGAAAATGTTCGGGGGCTTTTATCCTGCCCCATGGAGCATCGCCCACACGAAAAAAGAGGCCAAGAATATCCAGACCTCAGCGAAGACGAGTTAAAAGGCGGGGCACTAAACTTCATACTAAACAGATTAGAAAAATCTGGTTATGGTTACTCATTCAATCTATACAACTCTGCAAATTTCGGCACGCCTCAGATCAGGGAGCGCGTGATCATTATTTGCTCTCGCGACGGAAAAGAACCGCCTTTTCTGATACCAACGCACTCAGAAACGGGCGAGTATGGTTTACCGAAATGGAACACGTTAAAACGATGCATTACCAAGATAAGTCATCATGACCATCTCACCTTTCCAGAAAAAAGGCTGAAATATTACCGTTTATTAGAACCCGGTCAAAACTGGAAAAATCTTCCATTAGAATTACAAAAAGAAGCCATGGGAAAATCTTTTTTTTCTGGAGGTGGAAAAACAGGGTTTTTACGGCGACTAGCCTGGGACAGACCCTCTCCAACACTGGTAACCCATCCAGCCATGCCAGCTACGGATCTTGCGCATCCAACAGAAAACCGGCCGTTATCTGTTCAAGAATACAAAAGAATTCAGGAGTTTCCAGACAAATGGGAACTTGCTGGCCCAATCATCCAGCAATATAAACAAATAGGCAACGCTGTTCCTGTAAGTTTAGGCTGTGCCGTTGGAACGCTGATATTTAATCTGCTAAATGGCATTGATATTATCCAACACAAAGACTTCAAGTACTCTCGCTATAAATGCACCACAGATAAAGAATGGAAAGAACAATTCAGGCATCTTGTTGAACGTCACAACTCAAAATCTGAACAGCAAGAACTGGGGTTTGGTTAACCCCAGTTCTTATAGATCAGCCCATGGGTTTTCTTGCTCGACAGACAAGCATGCTGGATTATTTTTTAGCGTTGTTTGAACAAAATCAACAAACGAGTCTTCCGACAGTTCAATCGTGCCGCAGATTTCATTCAAGGATGACCACATGTATTCAATTCTATCAGCCTTGATCCGGAACCACTTTTCTATCTGAGTTCCATTTCTGACAGTACTGCTTGAACTGTTTTCAGAGTTACTCCGATTCTTAACCTGAAGGAGTCGACCATCTTCATGAACAAAATCAACCGATTTTACGGTTTCGCCCCATGCACAATGCCATCCATGAAATTCTAGACTAACAGCTAAATATTCTTCCAGCATCAAACCAAGAATATTTTCCGCAGACATCGCCAAACGATGTGCGTACTGTATTTTATTGAGATCCTTTTCTGTAAGGCCTGATATCCTGGAACCAATAATCTTTTCAATAACCGGATCAGATACTGTGCCCGGAAGATTTGATTTTCTCTGACTCGCCCTTCCATCTTTGCCCGCTTGATACTTCAAAAGCCACTTTCTAATTGCACTGCTTTCGTTATCATTTTTACCACCAATATTTCTGGGCACTCTTTCCAAATCACCAGCGATCGCACTAAATACAACTGCGACACCACCGTCCCACCGAATATTCAAATCTTCAGCTATCTGGCTAGCCGTAGCAATTGACTTTTTTGCGCCTAATTTTTCGATTGCATGTTGTAACTTCAAAGCTCTCTCCGATACCCAGTCAAATCGTGCTTCAACAGTTTGTAATGCATTTTTTCGTTACTCTGAAAAACCGATGTCAACGTCCCTATTTCAGCCGGTTACGCTAGCAGCTGTTGGAAAAGCGAGCAACCCTTTCAGTCAAAACAAAGATGTCTGATACCCAATGCCATTAACTTAGCGAGTGGGTGACTTCAAAAACATCGGGTTTTGGCTAATTTCTGGCCCTGCTTCCAGCAGGGCCAGGCTTTAAGTTAATGACATTGGTCTGATACCGGATTGCCAAATACGCAGGAAGCAGGCTTATGAATATTGTTATGTTGTTAAAATACAATGTTACCTCTCTTTACCTCGTTTCCGTATTCGTCAGATTCGAATCAGAAAATATTGATCAGCAACAAGTAACCAACGAACACCGAAGCCATAAAAAAGCCTCCGCAAGCGGAGGCAAAGGCTTCATCCAAATTGAAGCGGGGGTGCCGGGTGCGGGTCGCACCCGGTGAATCATTTAGCCTTGCTGTTGCACGAAGGCCAGGGTGTCGTCCAGGGCCTTGCCCATTTTGTCGATGATTTCGTCGATCTGGGTTTCGGTAGTAATCAGTGGCGGACACAGTGCCAGGCTGGAACCAGCCACCGGGCGGCTGATCAGACCATGTTCCTGACAGGCGTTAGCGGCAAAATAACCGACCTTGCTGTCCGGGAAGGCGGCCTTGGTGTCTTTGTTCGCCACCAGTTCAATGGCCGCTATCATGCCGCAGCCGCGTACTTCGCCCACTAACGGGTGATCGTTGAATTCACGCAGCCGGGTTTGCAGGTAGGTGCCGGTTGCTGCGGCTTTGGCAAAGACGTTATCCCGCTGGTAGATTTCCAGTGTTTTTAATGCCACGGCACAAGCCAGTGGGTGCGCCGAGTAGGTATAACCATGGCCGAACACTCCCAGTTTGCTGCAAGGATCAATCATGGCTTCGTACATATCACCACGAATCACCGAGGCGGAGATCGGCACATAGGCTGACGACAGCTGTTTGGCGAAGCTCATCATGTCGGGCTTGATGCCCATGGTGGTGGAGCCAAAGTCATTGCCGGTACGGCCAAAGCCGGTGATCACTTCGTCGGCCCAGAACAGGATGTCGTATTTGTTCAGGATGGCCTGTACTTTTTCGTAGTAACCGGCGGGCGGTACGATCACGCCGGACGCGCCGGTAATCGGCTCGGCGATAAAGGCGGCGATGGTTTCCGGGCCTTCACTCAGGATCAGGGCTTCCAGATTGGCGGTAATACGATCCACGAACTGGCTTTCACTTTCGCCATCCTGTTTACCACGCAGGTAGTGCGGGGCATCGGTGCGCAGAATTCCGAGCGCATCGATGGGCAGGTCGAAGTGGGTCTGGTTGATGGGCAGGCCGGTCAGGCAGGCTGCTGCCACGGTTACTCCATGGTAGGAACGCTCACGGGCGATGATTTTGCGCTTTTCAGGTTTGCCGATGGCGGCAAAGTAGTAACGCAGCAGTTTGATCTGGGTGTCGTTGGCGTCGGAACCCGAGCTGCCGAAAAAGACACGGGCGTCGTCAACCGGCACCATGGCGGTCAATGTATCCGCCAGCTGCATGCCGACATCGTGGGTTTTGCCGCTGAACATATGGGCGAAAGACAAGGTTTCCATCTGCCGGGTGGCCGCTTCGATCAGTTCGGCATTGTTATAACCCAGCGATGCACACCACAGCCCGGACATCCCTTCGAGGTACTGTTTGCCGTGGTTGTCGTACACGTAGATACCGTCACCACGAGCGATGTTCATCGTTTCGGTGGCAGCGAAGTTGGTGGTGGGATAAATCATGTGAGACATAGCAACCTCGATGTTCTGTTTACCCGGTTTGGCGGGCTGATTCGTAGGGGTGAGCCCCGAGACTCACCCGTTTGTTGTTTTGCGCCCTGGTTACCTGAATGACATCCGGGCTGAGTTCCTGACGACGTTTGTTTCAGCCAATCACAGTCCGCCCAGGCAGATCAGTTTGGTTTCCAGATAATCATCCAGACCATACTTCGAGCCTTCACGGCCCTGGCCGGATTCTTTCACGCCGCCAAAAGGGATCGCTTCGGAGCTGATAGCAGTTTCATTAACACCGACCATGCCGAAATCAATGGCTTCCGATACCTTCCAGATACGGCTGAGGTTCTGGGTAAAAAGGTACGCCGCCAGGCCGTATTCGGTGCTGTTGGCCAGTTCAATGGCTTCGGCGTCGGTTTCAAACTTGAAGATGGGCGCTACCGGGCCAAAGATTTCTTCGCGGAACACCCGCATATCCGGGGTGGCATCGGCCAGAATAGTAGGCTGATAGAAGCGGCTGCCCTGGTCGGATGGTGCGCCACCGGTGACGATACGGGCACCTTGTGCAACGGCATCTTGCACTTTTTCGTCCACCCCCAGTGCCGCCTTGTCGGTAATCAGTGGGCCATGGGTCGTCGTGGCGTCCTGACCGTTTCCGAGACGGAATTCGCCTACGGCCTCGGACAAGCGTTCGATAAAGCGATCGTAAATGCCGGATTGTACTAACAGGCGATTGGAACAGATGCAGGTTTGGCCAGAGTTGCGGAATTTGGAAATCAGCGCGCCATTAATGGCCTGATCGAGATCGGCATCATCAAAAATAATGATCGGTGCATTACCGCCCAGTTCCATTGAGGTGCGTTTGACGGTGTCGGCGCATTGTTTCATCAGCAACTTACCGACGGGTGTCGAGCCGGTAAAGGTCAACTTGCGCACCCATTTGCTGCCGGTCAGTTCGTTGCCAATAGCAGGGGCATCGGAACCGACCACCATATTGATCACACCCGCCGGTACACCGGCCTGTTCGGCCAGCAGCCCCAGTGCCAGCGCCGATAACGGAGTTTCTGCCGCCGGTTTGCAAACGATGGTGCAACCCGCTGCCAGGGCCGGGGCAATTTTGCGTGCCAGCATGGCGCTGGGGAAATTCCATGGCGTAATAGCCGCCACTACACCGATGGGTTGTTTGATCACGATATTACGTCGGCCAGCCTGCGCCGCCGGGATAACATCGCCGTAGACGCGCTTGGCTTCTTCAGCAAACCATTTGATATAAGCAGCGCCATAGACGATCTCGCCTTTGGCTTCGGCCAATGGCTTGCCTTGCTCTGCGGTCAGGATCATCGCCAGTTCGTCCTGATGCTTGATAATCAGGTCGTACCAGATTTCCAGAATCAGACTGCGCTGGTTGGCACTGGTGGCAGACCAGCCGGGAAAGGCATCATGGGCAGCGGTTATCGCCCGCCGGGTTTCTGCCGCGCCCATATCGGCGACACGAACCAGCTCTTCCCCTGTTGCCGGGTTATCAACCACCAGAGTGGCTTTCTGGTCGGCATCGACCCATTCGCCATTGATCAGTCCTTGCGTCATCACCAAACGGCTATTCTTGAGTAACACGTTCATAGCACCCTCGACCTGTTATTCGATTTTACGTTGTTATAGCGTGCAGCAAGCCGCCAATAAATAAAGCTGAACCATAGCTTACGTTGATAAAACCTTACGCAAAGCATCCAGACCAGGCTGCCAGCCTTTGCTGTCACTCTGCCAACGTTCGGCCTAACCATTCAAACCCAGACAGAGAGGCCAATGTTCCACGCTGCCTCAGCCTGTTAATGGTCACGCGGCTGACCAGCGGCGCTATCCAATCAGCCGCGAAAAAGTCGGGATATATCCCCCGGTGGGTATGGCGGCAAGACGGCTGCCGCCCTATCTTGAGAGCATTCGGGCCAACCCCGCACTCCGCCCCCAGAGAGACTAACGATGACAGCCATTTATCCTTCTTCATACTACGCTGCCTCGGCCAACCAACAGCAGGATCGTCCGTCGCTGAGCAGCAGTATCAGTGCGGATGTGTGCGTGATCGGTGCAGGCTACACTGGCCTGTCGACGGCACTGCATCTGGCTGAGCGCGGGTTCTCCGTGGTGGTACTGGAAGCCAGCCGCATTGGTTTTGGTGCCTCCGGCCGTAACGGTGGCCAGATCGTGCACAGTTACAGCCGCGACATGGATTTTATTGAACGCCATTACGGCCAGAAAACCGCCAATGCCATGGGTAAAATGGCCTTTGAAGGGGGCCGGATTATTCGCCGCCTGGTGGATCAATACCATATTCAATGTGATCTGAAAGACGGCGGTATTTTCGCGGCCTGCAATCAGAAGCAGCTGCATGAACTGGAAGCCAAAAAAGCCCTATGGGAACAGCACGGCCACCAGCAGCTGGACATGCTCGACGCCCATCAGGTGCGCGAATACGTGGGTACAGAGCGTTATGAGGGCGCGTTGCTGGATCACAGTGGCGGCCATATTCATCCGCTGAACCTGGCACTCGGCGAAGCCACAGCCATTGAGTCTTTGGGTGGTCAGATTTTCGAAGATTCGCCAGTGGTGGATATTCAGCAAGGGCCCAAGGCCGTCGTAAAAACCGCCAACGGTCAGGTCACCGCCAACTTTGTAATGGTTGCCGGTAATGCCTACCTCACCGGGCTGCTGCCGAAACTGCAACAGAAAGCCATGCCCTGTGGCACCCAGGTCATCACCACCGCACCGCTCAGCCCGGAATTGCAGCACCAGCTGTTACCCAAAGATCACTGCGTTGAAGACTGTAACTATCTACTGGATTACTTCCGTCTCAGTGGCGACGGCCGCCTGATCTACGGCGGCGGTGTCACTTATGGCGCACGGGAGCCAGACAAGGTTGAAGCGTTGATTCGACCTAAAATGCTGAAAACCTTCCCAATGCTGAAAGACGTGAAAATAGACTACGCCTGGACCGGCAACTTCCTGCTGACGCTGATGCGTCTGCCGCAGTTTGGCCGTATTGGCGACAACATCTATTACGCCCAGGGCTACAGTGGCCATGGCGTAACGTCCACCCATCTGGCCGGAGAGCTGATCGCCAGCGCGATACAAGGGCAAGCCGAACGTTTCGATGTGATGGCCAGCCTGCCGCAATATCCTTTCCCCGGCGGCCGTTTGATGCGAATTCCCTACACCGCTATGGGTGCGTTTTATTACGATATGCGCGACAAGCTGGGAATCTGAACCCGCTGTTCACATTCTGCTGTCAGGACGCCCTAGGGGCGTCCGGGCATCTATCCATCAACTACTCATTAACTAGCCATCAACGACTGATCAGCAATCTCAACAACGACTCAGCAGCAACCAATCCACGTATCATTCTGAACCGGCCATCCACCTTGCGCGCTCAATAGGTTGAATTGGGCGTGGTGGAGGGGTTGATATCGCCGTACACCTCTTCTGGGTCGACGTCATTGTCCAGTAACACCTCTCTGACAGCAGCAATCTGATCCAGCACGATCTGGTAACGATCGCCATATTCATATTTGGTCACTTCAATAGCCTTGGGCATATAGGTAAAGGCGATTTTTAATGCCTGTAATGCCGCTTCATTCATCTTGTCACTCATACAAGGTACCTCCTCTGGCTTGGTGTAATGCCTGTTTGTGAGTCCCCTCACTGTGACGGAAGTTGCCAGGCTTGGCCAGCTTGTGCGTATTTCCAGCCTTCCCCAACCCGGCACTTACCCCCGACCTATCCCCTTTTGCTTACCCTCACGGGGGAATACCCCTGATGCATCAATCGTCATAAATTTTTCCCCACAATAATTTTTCTGTAGCAGGAGAAAACACATGACCCAACGCGTTGCGATTATTGGCGCTGGCCCCAGTGGTCTGGCCCAATTGCGAGCTTTCCAGTCTGCCCAAGCCAAGGGGGCCGACATTCCTGAACTGGTGTGTTTCGAGAAACAAACCGATTGGGGTGGCCAGTGGAACTACACCTGGCGCACCGGCCTGGACAAAAACGGCGAACCGGTACCCAGCTCCATGTACCGCTACCTGTGGTCAAACGGCCCGAAAGAAGCGCTGGAATTTGCCGACTACAGCTTCGACGAGCACTTCGGCAAAGCCATCGCCTCCTACCCGCCACGGGAAGTACTGTGGGATTACATCAAGGGCCGGGTCGAAAAAGCCGACGTGCGCAAGTACATCCGCTTTAACTCTCCGGTTCGTCATATTGAATACAACGTAGCCAGCGACAATTTCACCGTGTCTGTTCACGACCACAACGAAGACAGGGTTTATGAGGAAGACTTTGACTTCGTGGTGGTCGCCAGCGGTCACTTTTCGACCCCATACGTACCGGAATATCCTGGCTTCGGCAGCTTTGGCGGTCGCATCCTGCACGCCCACGACTTCCGCGATGCACTGGAATTCAAGGACAAGGACATTTTGGTGGTCGGCTCCAGCTACTCCGCCGAAGATATTGGCTCCCAGTGTTACAAATACGGCGCCCGCTCGATTACCTCCTGCTACCGCAGTGCGCCGATGGGCTACAAATGGCCCGCCAACTGGGAAGAAAAACCGGCCATGACCCACGTTGACGTCAATACCGTGTTCTTCTCCGATGGCAGCAGCAAAAAAATCGACGCCATTATCCTCTGTACCGGCTACCTGCACTCCTTCCCCTTCCTGCCAGAAGCCCTGCGCCTGAAAACCAACAACCGCCTGTGGCCACTGGGTCTGTACAAAGGCGTAGCGTGGGAAGAAAACACCAAGCTGTTTTACCTCGGCATGCAAGACCAGTGGTACAGCTTCAACATGTTTGATGCCCAAGCCTGGTATGCCCGCGACCTGATCATGGGGCGCATTCCCATGCCCTCGAAAGAAACAATGAAAGCCCACAGCGCGTTGTGGCGCGAGAACGAACTCAAGCTGGTAACCGACAAGGAAAACTACGAGTTCCAGGGGGCCTACATTCAGGAACTGATCGACGAAACCGATTACCCCAGCTTCGACATCCCGGCAGTGAACGAAACCTTCCTGCAATGGAAGAAGCACAAGAAGCAAGACATCATGAAATTCCGCGACTACTCCTTCCCTTCCGTTATAACCGGTACGCCGTCACCGGCGCACCACACCCCCTGGTTGTATGCACTGGACGACTCGCTGGAAGCCTACCTCAGCGACGAACCCAAGCCGGAAGAAATACGGCACGCGGCGGGCGAATAACCCTGGCCAATGCGCAGGAGGAAACTTGACCCCGATACCGCACCAATAGCGCACCTATAGCGCACCCCAGCGGCGGCAAGTCACCTCCTGCACGAACATATCGGGTTCCCACTGTCTGTGTGAGAGCCAAAGTGAAGCGTTTTTCAACACGAGAGCACCCCATGACCATCACCAAAATTCCCGCCCCCTCCGTTGACGTCATTACCGACGATCTCGCGGGATGGACCAAAGCCGAAGGCAATCCAACCATGAAAACCTGGATTGAATACACCGCCCCGGACGGATCCATGATCGCCGGATGGTGGGAAGCCACACCCGGTACCTACTACGCCGAATACTCCGGCTGGGAATTTGTTCACCTGATCGAGGGCAAGGCGATCATCACCCCGGACGGCGGCGAACCGGTGGAAGTTGGCCCTGGCGATGCCTTTATCTTTGAAGCCGACTTCAAAGGTTTCTGGAAAATTGTCGAACCGATCAAAAAGCACTTTACGATCAAACTGAAGTAACAACCGGCTTTCTGGGCGCGGGCCGCCGTGCCCGCACAACTCTCTTCGTGTTATTCCTTACCTGCAGCAACACCTCAGACTGCAACACCTCACACTGCACTCTTCAAGCTGCGACATTTAAGTGCCCACCTGCTGCACCCGCGCACCAACCATAAGCACCCTCGACCAAGACACTGGCTCAAAACGTCCCCCTCCCTCACAATCAACCGTCATACACAGCGCCCGAATGCCCATAAAATCAGGTAATTAAATAAAGCCTGGCAATCTCGTCCACTTGGTCAGGATTTTGCTAATTGAAAATACTGTCCAAACGGTCAATTTTTTAAAAAAATCAGGCAATATCACTTGCCGCAACAGGAGAAGGACGGATGAAACGACGTCAATTTCACAAGCTGATCAGCGGTCTGGCCGCCGGAACCCTGATGGCTGCCCTTGCTATTCCCGCAGCATTTGCCGCAGACCCGCTCAAAGTCGGTTTCGTTTACGTCGGCCCGATTGGCGACCATGGCTGGTCTTATCAGCACGATCAGGGCCGCCTGTCGGTTGAAAAGTATTTTGGTGACAAGGTCAAAACCACCTACGTTGAAAACGTCGCCGAAGGTGCCGATGCCGAGCGCGTTATCCGCAACCTCGCCAAAACCGGTCACGACCTGATCTTCACCACCTCGTTCGGTTTTATGAACCCGACGCTGAAAGTCGCCAAGCAATTCCCCAAAGTAAAATTTGAACACGCCACCGGCTACAAGATGGCCGACAATATGGGCACCTACGTCTCCACCACCTACGAAGGCCGCTACATTGCCGGTTACGTTGCCTCCCAGGTGACCAAGTCCAACAAAATCGGCTATATCGCCTCCTTCCCGATTCCGGAAGTCATCCGCGATATCGACACCGTGCAACTGGCACTGGCCAAGTACAATCCGAAAGCCGAACTGAAAATCATCTGGGTCAACAGCTGGTTTGATCCAGGTAAAGAAGCCGACGCCGCCAACGCCATGATGGATCAGGGTGTCGACGTGATACTGCAGCACACCGACAGCCCGGCCGCCATGCAGGCGGCTGAACGCCGTGGAGCCTACGCCGTGGGTCAGGCATCCGACATGTCCTCGTTCGGCCCGAATGCCCACCTGCTGTCCGTCGTCGACGAATGGGGCCCGCACTACATCAACACCGTCAAAGCGGTGATGGATGGCAGCTGGACGGCTTCCGCCCACGTGGAAGGCATGAAAGAAGGTGCGATTGTGATTCCCGGCTTTAACAAAAGCATTCCGGCGGATGTGGTCGCCAAAGCCAAGGAGCTGATCGAAGGCATCAAGGACGGCAGCGTCTACCCCTTCACCGGCCCATTGAAGGACAACAAAGGCGAGCTGAAAGTACCGGCTGGCACCAAGCTGACGTTCGCCGATCTGGAAAAAATGGACTGGTATGTTGAAGGCATTCAGGCCGACATTCCGAAATAACAGATAGAGAATGACCACCAAGAATACCGCTCGGTTAGCTGGTATTACCCGCCCGACCTCTTATCGCCTGACGAGAGGCGGGTGGGTTTTTTTATTGGATTACCACTTATGAATATTCCGCTCATTGATATTGCGCCCCTGTACCAGGACAACCCGACCGGCAAACTCAGCGTGGCCAACGCCATCGACCACGCTTGCCAGCACAGCGGCTTCTTTTACATCCAGGGCCACCCCATCAGCCGCGAACGTATCGCCGCCATGCGTCAGCTGGCGCAAGACTTTTTCGCCCTGCCCGCCGCAGAAAAGCTCAAAATCAACATCCAGCTCTCCGCCAACCACCGGGGTTATGGTGAAACCGCCGCCGAACAACTCGACCCGAGCCAACCCGGCGACTGGAAAGAATCTTACGACATGGGCCTCAACCTGCCCGTAGATCACGAGCTGATTGGCCCCGAACGACCGCTCTACGGCCCCAATCAGTACCCTACCGCCATACCCGACTTCCAGCGCCGCATGGAAACCCACTACTGGGACATGCTGGCACTGGGCAAAAAAATCCTCAGCGCGCTGGCCCTGGCCCTCGGCATCGACGAAACTTTCTTCGATAACAAATTCGACCACCCGCTCAGCGTACTGCGCTTCCTGCACTACCCGTCACGTCCGACAACAGATAAACAGGCCGCTATCGGAGCCGGTGCCCACAGCGACTACGGCTGCATCACTATTTTGTGGCAAGACGAAATCGGCGGCCTGCAAGTACAAGACGTCAACGGACGCTGGATAGATGCCCCGCCGATAGCCAACACCTTCGTGATCAACATCGGCAATATGATGGCGCGTTGGAGTAACGACCGTTATAAGTCCACCCCGCACCGGGTCTACAGCCCATCGGGGGCAGAACGCTATTCCATGCCGTTTTTTGTCGAACCGGATTTTGATACCGACGTCAGCTGTTTACCAAACTGCGCCGCCGCCGGTGACACACCCAAATACGCGCCGATATCCGCCGGTGACTGGATGATCTACTGCTTCAACAACACCTATGCCTATCGGGCGGAAGAATATCAGCAAGAAGAAACTTGACCGCCAGATTCAATACCAAAACAGCCCCAAGCAGGGTGTTAGTAACGAAGCGTAGTACACCGTTATCAGCTCCCCTGGATGGCGCTGCGCTTATTCAGGCAACGTGCTGTTGAAGGGAATTTATTGCCAATTCAGCGCGGTACACCATCAAGCTGGTCCAGCGTGTTGCTTACCCTTGCGTCGCAAGGCCCGGTAAATTTTGCTGATCAGATCATCGGTGGCTAATTGACGAAACTCCGGGTCAGCCATCAAGCGGCCAAATATTTCTTCGTTGTCATCCATGCGGTCGATAATCAGTCCTTCAAATGTCTTTTCAAACACATAACGAAAATCATCTTCAGTATTGGCCTGAGCAGCTTCTCGCAAGTCGGCGTTTTCGATGGCTTCTTGTTGAATCTGGTCGAAAAACAGCTGATCCGCCTCGGTAAAGTGGGTGCCAAAACGTGCGTTAAGTTGCTCTACCAGCTCGGACAGTGGCACGTATTCTTCGCCAGATCGACCGGTGCCGACTTCGTCCGAACCACCGAGGCGGTCGGCATCACCGCTTTTCAGATCAATCTGGCCTTCGCTGATTTTTTGCAGGCGGTAATACTCCAGCTCGACGTCGTCGTCCAACTTGTAGGCTGGGCCGCTTTCATTACGTGGTAGTTTGTTGAGTAAAAAGCGCAGATAGCTGTACCACTGCTCCAGATCCGAATCCTGATACGGAATCACCTGAGACAGGAAACCGTACATATTGCGGAAGTTCACGCACAGGCCCTTGAAGTCGGCCTGTTCATCCTCCGGCAACGTATTAAAGCGCTCGATGGCCTTATCCAGGATGGCGTTCATACGGGCGTGGTCGTGCTTGCTTTCCTTGCGTTTGGGCAGGAAGTACACCTGACAAAAGGATTCGATCTCTTCATCACGCAGTACGCGGGTTTCTTCAATCTGGTGCTGTAACCGATACAGATGCTGCGGGTCGGTCAGGTCATCGGCTTCGGTCTGGTCGTAATAGGGTTTGAATGCTGCGTAGATTTCTTCTTTGGTATTACGGAAGTCCAGTACAAAGGTGGCTTCCTTGCCGGTGCAGGTACGGTTCAGGCGCGACAGGGTTTGCACTGCTTGAATCCCTGACAGCTTTTTATCCACGTACATGGTGTGCAACAGTGGCTGATCAAAACCGGTCTGGTATTTCTCGGCTACCAACAGCACCTGAAAATCATCGCTGTCGAAGCGTTCCGGTAATTCGCTTTCCTTGATGCCACCGTTCATGCCGGTTTCAGTCCAGCTTTTATCAGGGCAGTCCGGGTCAGTCACTGAACCGGAAAATGCCACCAGAGAACGCACATCGGTATAACCCTTGTTACTGATGTAGCGGTCGAATTCCTGTTTGTAACGCACCGCATGCAAGCGCGAGCCAGTGACCACCATAGCCTTGGCGCGGCCACCGATTTTATGGCGAACGTGGGTGCGGAAATGCTCCACCATGACCTCGGTTTTCTGGCCCAGGTTGTAGGCGTGTAAATCCAGAAAACGCGCCAGTGCTTTGGCGGCTTTCTTGCGCTCTACATGCGGATCGTCTTCGGTGTCCTGGGTAAGACGGAAATAGGTGGTAAAGGTGGTGTAGTGCTTCAGCACATCGTGGATAAAACGCTCTTCGATGGCCTGACGCATGCTGTAGTGATGGAACGGCGCTTCGCCATTTGGGCCGGGTTCATCAAACACCTTGAGGGTTTTGTATTTGGGCGTGGCGGTAAACGCGAAAAAGCTCAGATTCGGCTGTTTGCCACGTTTCATCAGGCGGCGCACCACTTCTTCCATACGGTCCTGTTCGTCTTCCATACGGCCCTGATCGTTTTCCGGTAACGCCTCATCGGCATCCAGATCCAGCCCTTGTTCTGCTGCATATTGCGCGGCCGCTTCCTGAATACCATTGCGGTTGAGTACACCTTTCAGATCCATGGCGCTCTCGCCGGATTGCGAACTGTGGGCTTCATCCACAATCACCGCAAAGCGTTTGCCCTGGGTACTGATGGCTAAATCCGGGTGATCCTTGTTGGCCTGCGCCGACTTTTGATTGAGCTTGTCGAGGGTTTCGGCCACAAAAGGGAATTTCTGCAAGGTGCTGATAATAATCGGCGTGCCGTCGCTCAACGCCTGCACCAGCTGGCGGGTGTCTTCGTCGATTTTTTGCACCACGCCATGTTTGTGATCGAACTGGAAAATGGTTTTTTGCAGTTGCTGATCCAACACCCGGCGGTCGGTGATCACAATCACCGAGTTGAACACCCGTTCGTCATCGGCGTTATGCAAATTACTCAGTCGATGAGCCAGCCAGGCGATGGAATTGGATTTACCGGAACCGGCGGAATGCTGCACCAGATAGTTATGACCCGCACCGTTTTGCTGGCTGTGCGTGACCAGATTACGCACCACTTGCAGCTGGTGACAACGGGGGAAGATCATGGCCTCGCGGGTAATTTTCTGGATCTTGCCGTCTTTCAGGATGCGCTTGTCGTCTACCTGCAAATGCATAAAGCGGCCAAGAATATCCAGCAGGCTGTCCGGGCCTAATACCTCGCGCCACAGATAAGCGGTTTTGTAATCGTCTTCAACATTCGGATTACCAGCCCCACAGGCTTTTTCACCGGGGTGTGAACCCCGGTTAAAGGGCAGGAAGAAGGTTTTATAGCCACTCAGACGGGTGGTCATAATCACCTGATCTTCATCGACGCCAAAATGCACCAGGGTGCGTTTTTTGAACTCGAACAACAGCTCGCGATGATCACGATCCTGCTTGTATTGCTGTTTGGCCTGCTCGGTGCTCCAGCCGCCGGGCAAGCGGCTTTTCAGCTCCAGTGTGGCGATGGGCAAACCATTCAGGAACAGCACCATATCCAGCGAATTCTTGTTGGCTTCGCTGTAATACAACTGGCGCGTCACACTCAGGCGGTTTTTATGGTACAGATCCCAGCTGGCCGGGTTCTTCTGGTTATTGGGAGCAAACAGCGCTACCCGAAACTTCTTGCCATAGACCTTGAAGCCCTGCCGCAGCACCTTGAGCATGCCCTTGATCGCCAGTTCCTTGGTCAGACCGTCCAGTACAATGGCAGCGGTTTTGTCTTTGTGGATCTTCTCCAGTGTTTGCCACACCAGCGGCTGGGTACGCTGGATAAACGCCAGTACCTGTGCTGGCTCCAGCGCCAGGGATTTATCAAATTCGCTGTTTGACCCCGGTTGATAACCCTGATCCAGCAAGGCCTGTTCAATATCGGCTTCAAAGCGTTCTTCAGAATGGCGTTTGCTCATGCGGGCTCATCCTTGTTCTCAGCCGGGTCGTCACGGGTATCAGGCGGCAGCGTGCGGGTGGTTTTGGCCAGTTTCTTTTCATCGGATTTAACCCGGCGTTCCAGCTTGCTCAAATCTTCCTCCGCCGGTAACTGTTCCGGCTGAATACCGCGCTGGCCCAGCATATTGCGTACGCTGGTGTTGTTCTGGACATGTTCTGAGGTAATGGCACGCTCACCCTGCAGGTCGGATTGCTGCACATTGTGGTTGGTCATTTCGGTGGCCAGGTTCTTGGCCGCGATGGTCAGGGTTGGCAGAAAATCGGCTAGTGGCCGTGTTTTGACGATGCCGTATCTGTCTTTCATGGCCTGCGTGGTGTGGCCGCCAAACAGGGCCTGATCACCGCGAGAGCGAATTCGGCCAAAGCCCTGATTATCGACACCGCGTTCAAAAATATTCTGCGACAGGGCCTTTTCAGATTCGCGCAGACGGTCGCGGGCTTCCAGCCGCGCCTGTAAACGCATACGGTCTTCGATCAGCTCCTGTTTGCGGGTCTGTACCGCAAAGTAACTCTGGGCAAAGGCGATCTCCTGTTTGCGCGGATCACCATTCTGGGCGATCAGATAACAGGCGTAACGGGTGAGCATAAAATCCTCGACTTCACGCTTTGAGCCACTGCCCAGGATGACCATTTTCGTGACGCCACGAAAATGGTCTGAAACCGCATGCCCCGTGGCCTCGCAAGAATCCGAGGCGCGCTGGATCGCGGTCTGGAAGTTCTCCCAGCGGGCATAACCGAGCAGGGGTTGCAGATCGCGGGCAAACCAGAACTCAATGCCTTCGGCATCGGCGCGCTGTACCGCTTCTTCGAGCTGTTGCTGTAATTGCAGAAGTTGGCTGTCCATAGTGTTGTCTCCCTTATTGTCCTTATGGGGTGGTTTACTTGTTTGTGAAGAGAGAGGTCCGGTCATTATTCATAATGACTCCAGAGCCGCAGCACCTTGATGGTCTTTTGGTCTTCAAGTACCTGATACACCAGCCGGTGCTGGATATTGATTCGGCGTGAATACGCACCAGCCAAATCACCAATCAGTTTTTCGTAGGGTGGTGGTTTGCGGTAAGGGTCTTCGGCGATCAGCGCCAAAAGTTGTTGCGCTTTGGCCTTGAGGCCGCTGGCGGCGAGTTTTTTGGCGTCTTTCTGGGCCTGTTTGGTGTACACCAGCGCCCAGTTCACCAGTCCAGTTCCTGATCACAGTCTTCGATATCGGTTGCCAGCCCTTCACGGATGGATTCGCGCATACCGGGCACCGACAGCAGGTACAGGGTTTCCTGAATGGCTGCCCAGTCTTCTTCCGACACCAGCACGGCGTTATTGCGTTTGCCGCTGATGACCACCGGCTGGTGGGATTCGGCGGTTTCATCGATCAGGCGATACAGTTTGCTGCGTGCTTCGGTTGCGGTTATGCCGTTCATCACACACCTCGGGTTGTATAAATAAAAACCAGTGTACGCCCGAAAGTACGTACGTCAATGCGGACGGCTAGAGGGTTGTCGGACGTCGGACGTCGGACGCTAGGTGTCGGGTGTAGTCGCTGGCTCCGGCAGCTTAAACCCGCGTACATCAATCTTGCCGGTGACGGCGGCGGTAATCAGCGTGGTACGGTATTCCTCAAGACGGGTGATGGTGTCTGATGTTTTACTTTTTAATGTGTCCAACTTGCTTAACTCGGAATTGAGGTAGAGAACTATCTCCACTTGCTCCTCGTAGCCTGGAATGCCAATTCTGAAATCTTTGATGAAGTCTTCTGGTACTCGCTTTTGGCCCCCTGCTCCATACATTTCAGAGGCTCCTATTTCTCTGAATGGATAGCTAATAGAGAGATAGAAGAGCCACTCTGGATTGATTTCCTCCTCAGATCGCAGAACGTGTAGCTCGGTAGTTCCAAAGGCTACTTGGTTTGTAAGGCTTCTAGCTAGCGCTCCCTTACCGTTCTCAAAACAAGGAGTGATCTTCGCGACGACCACATCATCATCTTTAAAGTAGGTGTAACCTGCGTATACCTGCTCCAATATCTTTTCCTGGCCCAGTTTAATTCCACCGTATTCACCAACAGCTTCCATCGGTACGAATGAAACAACATCAGTATCTGACAGATCTCTTATTTCTGATTTAACAGGGTTTGAGCGTATTACAAAACGCAAACGCTTCACTTCCCAGCCCTCGGGCACTTGCCCGAGCCATTCCACGCCGGAGTCTTTGAGTGCGGCATCCGGGTTGAGCCCTCGGGTGACGGCCTGGGTAATCAGGGCGATACGCTGTTCGTTCAGACGTTCGATCAGGGCCTGTTTTTGGGCAATCAGCTGATCCAGCTGAGCGGTTTTATAGTCCAGAAAACGGGCGATCTGGGTTTGTTCGGGGAGAGGGGGAAGCGGCACTTTAAAGCTATTCAGTGCACCGATTGTTAGCTGGTTTATCGTCGTTGTTAGATAAGCCCCTGACTGATACTCGAAAATCTTTGAGTTAAAAACATAGTAGAGAAAATGGTTTATTGGACTTCGGTAGACAGTAGTAAAAGCTCCGAACGAGCTGCCGGAAAAATCTTCTGTTATCAGCCCGCATTTTCCGATGAGTTCTTTGCTTCCATTTCGGGAACAGATCAATATATCACCGACCCTAGTTCTTAATTTTTCAGGAATTTTCGTTGATACATATGTGTTGTCTTTATTCGTGATTTGGCCATTTTGAATGTTGCTTGATCGCAATACGAGCGTGCCGGAATCTACATTTGTTAAGTCATCTGGAGAATAAGTAAGACCAATGACGGCATCGCCAACAAACTTCAATGATTTAACAGACCAGCTGGCAGGGATGTTTCCCAGCCATGTTTGATCTGAGCTAATAGTATCCGAATAAGCCGCATACCCCATCACACCACCTCCTTTAACATCGCCAGAATCTGGCCTTCCAGATCCTTGATTTCCGCTTCAATCACGTCCAGTTCACGGGGTGGCTGGTACTGGTAAAAGTGGCGGTTAAAGGGGATTTCGTAGCCGACTTTGAGCTTGTCGAAGTCGATCCAGGCGTCGGTGCGGTAAGGCAGCACTTCAGCCGCCAGATAGTTCTGACAGTGGTCTCGTACCAGCTCGATCAGGGCGGATTTATCCACAGTGCCCTTGTCCTGTTTGGGGTTTTCGTAGGCCAGTGGCAGTGGCAGATTTATCAGGCTGTTGGCGTTGTCACGCTGGCCATTGGCAAGCAGGCCGCCGGGGAAGGGCACGTTTTCGGTATCGCGCAGTTCCGGGTCGGATTCCGGGTTGTTTTTGTTGTCGGTACAGATATCCGCCAACGGGTCGCGTTCGGCCAGTATGCCGGGGGCCAGCAGGGCTTTTTGCAGGATGGTATCCCATTTGATACCGGCCAGCGCCAAGGCGGGTTTCAGAATTTTGATAAATGCCTGGCGGTTTTTAATCGGTTCCGCCTGGTTCGCAAATTCTGCTTTCTGCTGGTTCAGCGCATCAAGGATAGCCTGTTGCAGGCTTTTGCCGAGGGCTTCTTCGAGTGCAATCTGTTTTTTGTCCTTGCGCTTTTTCGAGCTGGCGAGGTCTGCAAACCATTTGCTGTTTTGTAGCCGTTGGATGCGTTCGTCGTTGACGGTGAAGTTCAGCCGTAGTGGCCGTTCGACGGTGATTTTGAAGTAGCCGAAGTCCTGATTGTTAAAGGTTTTGCTGACGAAGATGGGTTGAGAAGCGTCGCGTCTCTTGTCTTTGGGGCTGTCGCTATTGGTGCGAATTTGCGCCAGCGTCCGCTGTTCGCTGTGGTCGGCGTTGGCGGTCAGGCCATTGCCGTAGAGTTCGGTAATCAGCCGGATATGGTCGGGTTCATTGCTGTTATCAGAGCTTGTGCCCCCTACTGAGCCAGTACCGAGTTTCTTGCGCTTGTCGCCGAGGCTCTTTTTCATTTTCCAGGCGAAGTCGGTGGCGTTGATCAGCTGGATCTTGCCCTTGCGTTCGGGGGCCTTGCGGTTGGTGACGATCCAGATGTAGGTGTAAATGCCGGTGTTGTAGAACAGCTGGTCGGGCAGGCCAATAATGGCTTCGAGCATGTCGTGTTCAATGATCCAGCGGCGGATATTGCTTTCGCCACTACCGGCATCGCCGGTAAACAGCGGCGAGCCGTTAAAAATAACGGCGATACGGGCACCGCGTCCGTCGTCGATGGGGCGTAACTGCGAGGGGATGGATTCGGTGTATTTCTGCCGTGCCTGTTCTTCGGCAGACCGTGAGGTTTGCTGCTTGGCTTGATCCTTTAACCATGCCGCCAATTCTGGCTGATGCTGTGGGCCGGGCTGTTCCATTTTGTCGATCATATGCAGCAAAAACAGCAGGGCACCGTCGTTGATGCGCGGCAGGCCGGGGCCAAAGCGGCCCTTGAAGCCAAAGGTTTCGTATTCGCCGCTGACAAAGTCTTTTTCCGGTTTCCATTCCACGCCAAACGGCGGGTTGGCGGCCATGTAGTGGAAGTATTTGTCCGGGTGGCCGTCGCCGTCGGTAAAGCCGTCTTTGCTGCGACCGGTGCCAAGGGTATCGCCGAAGACGACGTTGTCGGCTTCTTCGCCCTTGATCATCAAATCGGAGCCGCAGATGGCGTAGGACTCGGGATTGTATTCCTGGCCAAACAGGCTGACGTCGGCCTTGTCGTTCTGGCGTAGAATGGTTCTTTCCGCTTCCGATAGTATGCCGCCGGTGCCGCAGGTCGGGTCGTACACCCGGATGACCTTGCGGCCCTGGTAGATGTCTTCTTCACCGGTAAACAGCAGGTTGACCATCAGCTGCACGACTTCGCGTGGGGTGAAGTGATCCCCGGCTTCTTCGTTGGCCTGTTCGTTAAAGCGTCGCACCAGATCTTCAAAGATAGTGCCCATGTCGCTGTTGGGAATACGACTGGGGTGCAGGTCGATGTTCTGGAATTCCTTGATGATTTCGTACAGGCGGTTGGCTTCGTCGAGGCGTTCGATTTCTTCGTCGAATTTGAATTTTTCCAGAATGGCGCGAGCACGGGAGGAAAACCCGGCCATATAGGCGCGCAGATTGGTAGCCAATTGGGTGTCGTCGTCGAGCAGGTTGTCGAAGCTGAATTTACTGGTGTTGTGGAATTTGAGTTTCAGCTTGTGGTTGATGGTGCGCTCGATGGTGGCGGTATCGGTCTTGAGGGCGATCAGGTTTTGGTACAGCTGGCTGACTTCGCTACGATTGTCTGCCAATACACAGTCCAGACGCCGCAGCACGGTGAGCGGAATCATGACCCGGCGGTATTGAGGCGGCCGATACGGCCCACGCAGCAGGTTGGCGATGTTCCATACGAGGTCACTGTGCTTCTGGAGTTGGGACTGGTCGGTCACGGGCTGTCCTTGATGCGTCTGACGGGAATCAGGCTATTGAAATAAAGTCGGGAATCATGCCCGAGATGGGTGCCGGGCTGCAATTTCTGTGTGTTGTTCCGGTTATGGTTGCCGGAATCAGCGCATGTATTGCAAATACTGTTCAAACTCTTTATTTCCGACCGGTTCAGTGCGCTGCATTTTCAGCAGAGCCTGACGGATCTGTTCCGGGCTGGCCTTCAGGTTTTTGATCCAATATCGGTGTTGGTGATAAGGGGCTGGCTGGCGTTCCATCACATCGTTCCATCACATCGTTCCATCACAACGTTCCATTGCAGTGTCATACGCCTGCGGCGATGACACTGCCGTTTTTATTCTGCAAGCGCTGCTTACTCAATCACCCCGCGCACGCCATCGGCAAAATAATGCAGGTCACAGTTTTGCTCCGGGCCACCGCGATCAACAACCAAAAACTCCTGATCCACTTTTTCCACCAGCAGCGGGAAATGCCATACCCCACGGGCAAAGTTCACACCCTGGCAGCCGTTGGTACAAAACAGCGTCAGGTTCTCCGGTGACGGCGCTTCACCCGCCGGTGCCACCAGCACCAGAAACGGCGTATCCGACAGTGGAATAAACGCCTGACTCGACATTGGGTGTCGCTCCATCATGTCCACTTGCAGTGGCCGGGGCCGTGGACGGGCGCGGAAAATACTCAACAGCGGCTTGCCATCCGCCTCGGTCAGGTCGACATCCGCCAGGTTATGGAAGCGATCAGCGTAACCATCGTTGATGGAGAAATGGTCACGGCCTGCCGTTTCGATCACATCACCAAAAGGCGCAAAGGCCTCCCGGCTCAAGGATTGTGGCGTGAGGGTGACGAAGCCCGGCGCCGGTTCAACAAAAGGTTCCATAGAGGTTTCCTGCAGTAAGAATTCAGCAGCCAGAGATTCGGAAGACAGTCCCGACAAGCAGTATCGGATGCGTCATTGTAGCCGACTCATTAACTCGATGATGGGCCTAAATGTCTGATTTGACCAATCGGTCAGGATTTTTTATTGAGTGGATTCCAAGGACAAGATAATCTGCCAGCACTTTCAAGAATACGCGCATATTCTTCCTGCCCGGCAGATCTCTGCAGCGCGGCAGCCGTCCGACTGGAGAACACAATGTCTGTGGATTATCCCCGCGATTTAATCGGTTATGGTGGTCAACCCCCACACCCGCAATGGCCTGGTGACGCCCGTATCGCCATCTCGTTTGTGCTCAACTACGAAGAGGGCGGCGAACGCTGCATCCTCCATGGCGACCAGGAGTCTGAAGCCTTCTTGTCCGAGATGCCAGCGGCGCAGGCGCTCGCCAATGTGCGCCATATGAGCATGGAATCCATTTATGAATACGGCAGCCGTGCAGGTGTGTGGCGTATTCTCAAACTGTTTGAACAGCACAATATTCCACTCACCATCTTTGCCGTAGCCATGGCAGCGGAACGCCATCCAGAACTGATCAAGGCCATGCACGCTGCCGGTCATGAAATCTGCAGCCACGGCTACCGTTGGATCGACTACCAGTACATGAGCAAGGAAGAGGAAACCGAGCACCTCAACAAAGCCATCGAAATCCTCCAGGGCATTACCGGCGAACGGCCACTGGGCTGGTATACCGGTCGCACCGGCCCCAACACCCGCGATATCGTCATGGCAGAAGGTGGTTTCCTGTACGACTCCGACAGCTACGACGACGATCTGCCCTACTGGGTCAATGGCCCCAAAGATTCAACCGGGGCAGAAAAACCGCACCTGATCATCCCCTATACCCTCGACACCAACGATATGCGTTTTGCTACGCCACAGGGCTTTAACAGCGGCGCACAGTTTTATCAGTACCTGAAAGACGCCTTCGATGTGCTCTACGATGAAGGGGCCAACGGTGCAGCCAAGATGCTGTCGATCGGCCTGCACTGCCGTCTGATTGGCCGCCCGGCGCGGCTGGCGTCGCTGAAACGTTTTATTGAATACGCCGCAGGCCACCAGCAGGTATGGTTCCCGCGTCGCATGGATATCGCCAAGCACTGGCACGAACACCACTACCCGACTTCCGTACAGAGCCAAGCATGAACACCACACTCACTCCAGAAAAACTCAAGCAATACGTCAACCTGGCCAACCGTCGCCTGGGCACCGAAGTGACCTACGTGACCGACGACTGGTTTGCCGAAGCCAACCGCATGCTCAACCCGGAAGCACCGGTGTGGCAAGAAGGCGTCTACGACGACAACGGCAAGTGGATGGATGGCTGGGAATCACGCCGCAAGCGCCAGGCCGGTTACGACTACGCGATTATTCGTCTGGGTGTGACCGGTGTGATCAAGGCGGTGGATATCGACACCCGTTTCTTCACCGGCAACTACCCGCCATCCGCCTCGCTGCAAGCCTGTTACTGTCCGACTACATCCAATGGTGACATCGGCGACCCGACGGCCGATACCGAATGGAGCGAGATCCTGCCAGCGGTCAACCTGCAGGGCGACAGCCATCACCTGCACGCCATTGACGATCGATACACCGACCAGCCCTGGACGCACCTGCGTCTGAACATTTTCCCCGACGGCGGTGTTGCCCGTTTACGTGTCTACGGCGTGCCTTACAAAGACTGGTCCAACCCGTCTGCAGACGAACAGGTCGACCTTGTGGCCGCTCTGAATGGTGGGCGTGCGCTGGCCTGTAACAACCAGCACTTTGGCCATATGAGCAACCTCATCCAGCCTGGCAAAGGCATCAACATGGGCGATGGTTGGGAAACCGCCCGTCGTCGTACACCGGGCAACGACTGGGTGATTCTGGCGTTGGGCCACGCAGGCACCATCGAAGAAATACTGATCGATACCCACCATTTCAAAGGCAACTACCCGGACAAGTGTTCGATACAGGCAGCCTGTGTCACCGGCGGCACCGACGACCAGATCGAAACCCAGAGTTTGTACTGGCAAGAACTGCTGCCGCAACAGAAAATGCAGCCCAATCAGGAACACAGCTACAAGGTGGAAATAAAAGATTTAGGCCCAGTGACCCATGTAAAGATCAATGTCTTCCCGGATGGGGGGATTAGCCGAGTGCGGTTGATGGGGAAAGTGGCCAGGTAACCGTCACAGGCAGCTGACCGGTCAAGTACAAGAGCGTTTGCGGAGTCCACCGGCACCCGAGCCGAGGTATGGCAAGCTCGTATTGCTGTTGCATGAGAACTGCAACGACAATAGGTTTCCAGCCCTAATACCCTTCTGGTTGCTCCAATTCCTGCACCAGATAACCGACTTCGTCCATTTTTTCACTGGCCAGTTGGTGGGCATCCTTCAAGCCGCGATTGTAGTAGTACGGCCCAATCTCGCGGGCAAAAAAGTCAATCAGAAACTCGGCATCAAAACTGCCAATCTCTTGCTGCAGCTCGTCAACGAAGTACTTCTTTACCCTGGCCGCCATACGTACTTTTTCATCGTTGGAAAAGGTTATTTCGCTCATTATCACACCATCAACCAAACTGTGAGTACCGTGCCCTCACCAAAGGGGGACGGTGACAGAAAAAAAACAGCCCTGCGTTGTCGTAACCGCAGGGCCATCGGGAGTGTGGCAGGTAGCCCTGCCAGAGCACATCAGGCCGCCGGAACGTCACTGCCCATTTGCGACTGCAGGTAGTTCTGCAGACCGATGCGATTGATCAGGCCAAGCTGTTTTTCGAGCCAGTAAGCGTGATCCACTTCAGTGTCATCCAGCATTTTCAGCAGAATATCGCGGGTGACGTAGTCTTGTACCGATTCGCAGTAAGCCATCACCTCGCGCAGGTCGGTGACGACCTTGTATTCGAGATCCAGATCACTTTGCAGCATCGCCGGAACGTCTTTACCGACGTTAATCGGCGCTCGGGTGACCATATCAGGGGTGCCTTCGAGGAACAGGATGCGTTCAATCAGATCGGCGGCGTGTTGTTTTTCGTCGTCGAATTCGTGATCGATACGGACGTACAATTTGTTCAGTCCCCAGTCCTGATACATGCGGGAGTGGACGAAGTACTGATCCATGGCAGCGAGTTCACCAGCCAGCAGTTCGTTCAGTTTATCAATAACCTGTTGATTGCCTTTCATGGTTCGTCTCCTCAGTCGTCACTCATCATGGATTGCAGGTAGTTTTCGATGCCCGTCGTGGCGATCAGGTGCTGCTGGGTTTCGATCCAGTCCAGATGAGCTTCTTCGTACTCAGTGATTTCTTCCAGTACCTCGCGGCTGACGAAGTCTTTGACGGATTCACAATAGGCGATGGCTTCGCGCAGCAGTTCAAGCTGCTCGATAATCTGTTCCAGGTCGCACTGCAGCATTTCTGCCGGGCTTTCACCGATGCGCAGGCGGTTCAGTTTTTGCAGATTGGGCAGGCTTTCAAGGAAGAGGACACGCTCGATCAGTTCATCGGCCTGCTTCATGTCCTTGATGGATTTTTTGTAGCACTTGGTGTTGAGTTCTTCGAAACCCCAGTTTTTGTACATGCGGGCATGTAAAAAATATTGGTTGATCGAGGTCAGTTCAATAGTAAGCACCTGATTCAGGTATTCAATAACCTTGCTGTCGCCTTTCATAAGCCCTCCCAATCCTTGTTTTGATTAAATAGGGCCTAAGTCTAAGTATCAAATGACCTATCGGCAAGTAAACAAATGCAATGGTTGATTCAAACAGAAACTATTACGGTTTAATTAACACCCAATTATCACTCAATATCGGATCGGCTATCTTTTTTGTAGGAAAACCTACAAGTTATTGATTCTAAAAACATTATATAAAAAAATATTCAACCTCATTTTCATTTGAGAAATATCAACGTTTGGGACGAATTCCCGTTTGATATGAGCCATCATTAAAAAAACGCACCACTTCATCACGGCTTTTGCCCAGCAACATGGGCTGATCATCCACAAACAGGAAATTTTTCCAATGGCGCTGAAATATATCCCAGCGGGTCTGGACGATATGGTCGACATCGTAACAAAAAAAGACCGTGACGTTGGTTTCCCACGGGATGTGTTGCGCCATAAGCGCTGGCATGGCGTTAGCGTCGGCTTCCCAGGCCAATTGCCAGTTCTCTTTTGGTTGCCAGACGCCATTGCGAGACGGCCAGTCGTCTCCCAGAAAGTGACTGGCGTGAGCCGCTTCCTTGCTGATATGGGTTTTCCAGAACTGGTTGGCCGATGCTTTGTCGAGCGGGCGAATCAGACCCAGCGACTCTGAGTCCACCGGCAGTTCGCGGTGACGGAAAATCCAGCCCCATTTGAAGTCATTCAGGGATACGTAATTCATGGCAAACCTCAGGGAAGGTGGTCGGACGCCGAAACGTCAACAGCAGCACGATGGAAATAACCGGATTGATGCGACGACCCCGATAAAACTGGCCGACAACACATCACGATGCCGGGCGCCTGGACGCCCGACAGTCTGCCAGTCAATCCTTGAATGTATGGCTGGCAATAAATGCCTGAACGGTCTTGAGGTCAGCGGGTAATACGCTCAGCCGCTCTTCGCGTTCCATCAGGTCGTTCAGGTGGTGAGGCAATGTAGGCATCTCGAATCCGGCGCGCTTGACCGCATCTTCGAATTTCACCGGGTGGGCGGTGCCCAGGGTGATCATCGGGATACGGGTATTACGACGACATTCCCGTGCCGCCTTCACACCGATCGCGGTGTGCGGGTCGAGCAGGTAGCCGGTTTCAGCAAAGACCTGCTGCATCACAGCAACGGTTTCATCCTGATTCACCGCCATGCTGTCGAACAGCTCACGGGCTTTGGCCAGTTTGTCTTCATCCAGCGAGACCACGTCTGTTTTGGCATTCATGCGGCCCATCAGATCGGCCAGCGCGGCACCGTCGCGATCATAAAGATCAAACAGCAGGCGCTCGAAGTTGGACGATACGGCAATATCCATCGACGGGGTGATGGTGTGCTTGAGCGGATGCACTTCGTACAGGTTCTGGCTCATCAAGCGATGCAGCACGTCATTTTCGTTGGTGGCAATAATCAGTTGTTCGATCGGCAGCCCCATTTTACGAGCCATATATCCGGCAAAGATATCGCCAAAATTACCGGTCGGCACCGAGTAGGCCATTGGACGCAGCGGGCCACCCAGGTTCAGCGCGGAATAGAAGTAGTACACAATCTGGGACATGATACGTGCCCAGTTGATGCTGTTGACGGCCACCAGCTTGCGCTCACCACGCAGGAAAGACTGATCACCAAAGCTGGCCTTGACCATGTCTTGCGCCTGATCGAAGTTGCCTTCGATAGCGATGTTATGGATGTTATCACCGCTGACCGTGGTCATCTGACGGCGCTGGACGTCAGAAACCTTGCCGTAAGGATGCAGGATAAAAATGTCGACGTTGCGACAGGCCTTGGTGCCTTCAATCGCAGCGGAGCCGGTATCGCCGGAGGTTGCCCCCATAATCACGACTTTTTCGTGGCGACGTTCCAGTACGTAGTCCAGCAAACGACCCAGCAGTTGCAGGGCAAAATCCTTGAACGCCAGGGTCGGGCCGTGGAACAGCTCCAGTACGTATTCGTTGTGGTCAAGCTGTTGCAACGGTGCAACGGCTTTATGGCCGAACGCACCATAGACATCGTCGATCATGCCTTGCAGGGCTTCGGCATCCACACAGCCTTCAACAAAGGGATAGATGACCTTGTGCGCCAGTTCGGTGTACGACAGGTCGCGCCAGGATTCAAGCTCAGCCAGAGAAAACTGTGGTACTTCCTTCGGTACGTACAAGCCGCCATCGGCAGCCAGACCGGTTAACAAAACGTCGTCGAACGCCAGCTCTGGCGCATTACCCCGAGTGGAGATGTATTTCATCATGGTATGGAACCCGAATATCCTGGTTTGCTGTCAGGTGATATGGCGACCGCGCCAGGCAATTGGCAGCGCCCCCATAAAAAAGGCGCTAGTTTACCTGCTTTGCGAGAAGCACGCACGGATCACCAGGATAATCCCCCGCTCAGGTCAATGCAGCACCGGAAGCGGCTGGATTTCATCCACATCCAGGTGCACAGCAAGGATGCTGACCAGGGAGGGCAGCGTCAGGTTTTCAAAGGCGTCGTAGACCGGGTTCACTTCCGATGACTCCGGGTATTCCAGATGCACGCCATAGCGTCCCTGCGTCTGGCCCAGCGTATAGAGGTAAGCGCGGATACCCGGTTCATCCAGATCACAGATGTAAATGGCACGCAGGTCGGTATTGATACGCTCATCAATCGCAAACGCATCAGCTCCCAGCTGTTCGGTTAACAACAGCAGCAGGTGCTTGATGCCCTGATCCTTGTCCATCGCCCAGATATTCAATTCACCCATCTGGATACCTGTGCGGTCAGTCTGCGTGGTGGTTTTCATGATCAGCCCGCCACTTGCAGCTCCTGCCAGCGCAGGTAGCCTCCGCCCAGGTTGTACACCTGTTCAAAGCCGAAGCCGGTAAACAGCTCACATAAGTGTTCGCTGCGATGCCCGGAGTAGCAGTAGATCAGAATCGGTCGTTGCTTGTCGCCCTTGCGAATCAGGGTTTCGACCAGCGTATCATGGGCATGCAGGGCACCATCAAGGTGATTGCTGCGGTAGTCTCCAACGTCACGGCAATCGAGCAGCATCAGGTCGGGCTTGTCGAGCAGGTTCTGGATGTCTTCACACAGGATCATCTTGATGGGAGCCGTCATCAGTGCGTCTCCACCAGGTGCGCGATCATCAGGTCGTAGGCCTGGTGGTCAAAATCGATATGTTCGCGTGAAAAGAAGTCCGCCGCATTTTCGACCGCATCCTGAATCGCCGCCAGTACATAAGCCTGACAATGACGTGATGCCACCATATGGGCCGGGACTGAAGATTCAATCCGCAGCCGCCGGTTGGCGCGATCAAACGAGTGGAAACGCATGCCACGAAACGGCGGAACATCGGTACTCCCCGGCACCAGAAAATAGAGATCCAGATGAGGATCTTCCAGGTTCTTCTTGCGACCATTCATACTTGTCAGTTTTGCTGCAACCCTTGTCAGCGCCCCGACAAACGGGCTGTCTGATAACCCGCTTTCAGGCAAATATGCCCCGCAATACAGTGTCATAACGGCAGTCTCCCTAGTCAATTGCCTACTCACAGGGAGATATTGCAAGGAGTTTGCCAGCTTGACAGGGGGCCAAGATGTCCATTCCCTCGGCGTTATTAAAACGGCAAATTATCCCGCCGCTTTAGCCGGAAAGCCGCCGTCGTCCAGTGCCGCAGCCAGTTGCTCCAGTGTCGCTTTGGCATTGGTTTCTACCAGTCCGGTTTCAAGGCTGACGCTGACCTCGGCACTGTCATCCAGCCCTTTGATAATATGGGTGACGGCGTTGACACAGCCGCCGCAGGTCATGCCTTCTACGGTCAGTTTCATGATTTGTGCTCCTGTTCAGTGGGTGATTTAACACTGCGTCAATATGATCCTTGCCACAGTGGTAAGGTCAAGAATGCGTCTGCATCCGTCACCAGAATATTGATCTGGCTCGCTGAATCCGGTTTACCTTACAACGATGGCAAGGTTTACCATGTTGTTAATCGCTGACGGGGCGAGCAGGGTTTAACGTCCAACCAGCTCCACTGCCCAGCTCACCCAGTCCCTTCACTCGCTTCGCCAAGGAGGTTCCATGTCTGCCATTCAAACCTCAAGTTCACCGTCCGGCCAACCCCCGGCCACTCCGGAACACATTTTACGTCTGAATATCGACGGCATGACCTGTGCTTCCTGTTCTGCTCGGGTACAAAAAGCGCTGGCCAGCGTCGCTGGTGTGAGCGAGGCAACCGTCAATCTGGCGACCGAAACCGCAACGATTACCGGCAAAACCGGGTTAAACGTAGAAGCGCTGATTGAAGCTGTCGTCAAAACCGGTTACTCAGTCCATCAACCGGCAGCGATCGAGCTGGCCATTGAGGGCATGACCTGTGCGTCTTGCTCTGGCCGGATTGAACGGGTACTCAACAAGCAGCCTGGCGTGGTGGGTGCGGCGGTTAACCTGGCCACAGAGCAAGCACGAATCAATATATTGCCTGGCACCACGGCTGCCGAGCTGATTGCCGTGGTAGAAAAAGCCGGCTTCGGGGCCAAGGCGATGGGAACAGCGGAACAGGCCGGGCAATCGTCTCTCGATAACCGGGAAAAACGCGATGCCGAAGCCCAGATTTATCAGCGTGATCTGCTGATTGCTGCGGCGCTGACCTTGCCGGTGTTTATTCTGGAAATGGGGGGTCACCTGATTCCTGCCTTTCATCATTGGGTTATGGCCACACTGGGCCAGCAAACCAGTTGGCTATTGCAGTTTGTCTTAACGACGCTGGTGTTGCTGATACCGGGGCTGCGGTTTTATCAGCGGGGGATTCCGGCCTTGCTGCACGCGGCACCGGATATGAACTCTCTGGTGGCGGTCGGCACCCTGGCGGCCTGGGGCTTTTCAACCATCGCCACCTTTCTGCCCGGCCTGCTGCCACCAGGCACGGTGCATGTGTATTACGAAGCGGCTGCGGTGATCGTCACGCTGATTCTGCTGGGGCGGTTGCTGGAGGCTCGTGCCAAGGGCAGAACCTCGGAGGCGATTCGCCACCTGATCGGCCTGCAACCACACACTGCACGGGTGCAGCGCAACGGCCAGGTAATCGAGCTGGCGCTGGCAGACGTTATTCTGGGAGATCGCATCGAGTTACGTCCCGGTGAACGTGTCCCGGTGGATGGCGAGGTGATTGATGGTGACAGCTATATTGATGAATCCATGCTCACCGGAGAGCCCCTGCCCGTTCGACGCCAGCCCGGTAACAGCGTCACCGGCGGCACACTGAACCAGTCTGGTGCCTTGACGATTCAGGCGACGGCGGTCGGTGAACACAGCGTGCTGGCGCAAATTATCCGTATGGTCGAGCAGGCACAAGGAGCCAAACTGCCGATTCAGGCCCTGGTCGACAAGGTCACGCTTTGGTTTGTGCCCACCATCATGGCGCTGGCCTTACTGACCTTTGTCGTGTGGCTGATCTTTGGCCCGGAACCGGCGCTGACTTTTGGGCTGGTGAATGCCGTGGCGGTACTGATTGTCGCCTGTCCCTGTGCCATGGGGCTGGCCACACCGACTTCGCTAATGGTCGGCACCGGCCGGGGTGCAGAAGCCGGAGTGTTATTTCGCAAAGGCGAAGCCTTGCAGCACTTGCAGGATGTGGCCGTTATTGCGGTAGATAAAACCGGCACCCTGACCGAGGGCAAACCGGCGTTGACCGATCTGGAAGTCATGCCTGATTTTGAGGCTGCTGCCGTTCTGGCCCTGATCGCCGCCGTTGAACAACATTCTGAACACCCGATTGCCCGCGCCATTGAAACGGCAGCACAGCAACAGCAACTGACCATACCGGCTTGCTCAGACTTTGAATCGCTCACTGGCCTGGGCGTGACAGCCAAAGTGATGACAGCGGCCAGGGCAGGAGTGACGCCAAATGAACAGACCCAGCACATCGCACTGGGGGCGGATCGGCTGATGCAACAAATGGGCATCGACATCCGCCCGCTGGCAAGCACCGCCGCCCGACTTGGCAAAGAAGGCAAAACGCCCCTGTATGCCGCACTGGATGGCCAACTCGCCGCCATCATCGCCGTCGCCGATCCCATCAAGGCAAGCACTCCGGACGCCATTGCCGGTTTGCACCAGTTGGGCCTCCAGGTTGTGATGATTACTGGTGACAACCGCCATACCGCCGCAGCGATTGCACACACCCTGGGAATTGATCAGGTCGTTGCCGAGGTATTACCCAGCGGCAAGGTGGACGCCTTGCAGCAGCTCAAAGCCGCACTCCCACAGGGTAAAAAACTGGTGTTTGTCGGTGACGGCATCAACGATGCGCCAGCGCTGGCGGCGGCCGATATCGGCATGGCGATTGGTACTGGCACCGACGTCGCGATTGAAGCCGCCGATGTGGTACTGATGTCGGGCAACCTCAACGGTGCCCGTACCGCCATCGCCCTCAGCAAAGCGACCATGACCAACATCCGCCAGAATCTGTTCTGGGCCTTTGCCTATAATGCCGCCCTGGTGCCCCTGGCTGCTGGCGTGTTCTACCCGGCCTTTGGCTGGTTGCTGTCGCCTGCCGTCGCAGCGGGTGCGATGGCCATGTCATCGGTGTTTGTCGTAGGCAACGCCTTGCGATTAAAGCGGATTCGTCTGTCCTGACAACGGATACCCAGCCTGAGAACAAACACATAGCCGTAACAAATACACACCCGTCAACCGAACAGGAGACCGGTATGAACATTGGAGCCGCTGCCAGCGCTTCGGGCATCAGTGCCAAGATGATCCGCTACTACGAATCGATTGGCCTGATTCAACCGGCAGCGCGCAGTGCTGCCGGATATCGTCGTTACCGCGAGCAGGACATTCACACCCTGAAATTTATACACCGGGCGCGAGGAATGGGTTTCCCGGTTGAAAAAACCCGAGAGCTGCTGACCTTGTGGCAAGACCAATCCCGCCACAGCGAAGATGTCAAACGATTGGCCACTGACCACATCACCGTATTGAATCAAAAGATTGCTGAACTGCAGTCGATGGTCAACAGCCTGCAATCACTGGTGAGCTGCTGCGCGGGTGATGACCGTCCAGATTGTCCCATTCTGGAAGACATCGCCAACCCGGAACATATAGACGAGAGCAACCACCATTGACGGCAACAACAAAGATAACAACAACTCTTCTACAGCATCAGGCGTAACGACCCACACGTCCTGAGTAATACGCTATTGAGCACTGTCGTTACTGCATGTGCCGCGATGCCATTTCTGACATTTATTGCTGCCAGATGCAGCCATGACTGCGTCGGATCAAATGTATTTTTTCTTCCCTCTTTAACATGGACGGACTGACCGGAGGAATCCCCATGACAGAACCCCTTATCGCCGTTGCGGTAGAAGAACACGGACAATTATCTCCCCACGCAGGCCGTGCTGTGCACTGGAATGTATATGTTGTATCGAACGGCCAGCCAGAGTTGGTCTGGAGTATCCATTTATCCAAAACAGGCAGCCTGCATGAATGGCATGTGCGTGGCGACGGCAATCGACACCCACTGCACGGGGTCGATATAGCTCTCTGCGGCTCAGCCGGAGAAGGTGTAGCCCGTCGGCTGGCAGAACGCGGCACCACGTTGGTGGCCACTTCAGAATCCGATCCGATCACAGCGATAACCGCTTACCTCAATAGCACCCTGGCGCCCGGACTTCCTCATGAAGAAATGGAATGCCTCGACCCGGAGCATCGCAAAGCAGTGAGTAAGAATTGAGAAAACGCTTGGTCAAGCATATAGAGTAGAGCTAAAGCTAGAGCAGGGAGCAGGGAGCAGGACAGAGCCTGCTCCCTTCATTAACCTTTTTTGGGGTGATAACAACGACCCGGAGTAGCCTCAGAGCCTATTTCAAACGCTGTTTGAAGGCATCCAGCAAGGCTGGGCTGTATTCATCCAGCGATACCGTCAGCTGCCGTTCAGACAGGGTGTTTTCCAGTTCAATGATTTTCTCTTGCAGCTCTGGCAATGTCAGGGTGTTGTCTTCCGACTCATAAAGCAGTTTCGCGCCGCGCAGATTGAAGTTCTGGATAACAAACGCGTCACGATCGCCCGCAGCCAGCGCTTGTTCAAGGATCTTGCTGCTGCGATAAATGCGGTTCAGCTCCCGTTTCAGACGCCACAGATACACCATGTCCGCCATCCAGGGTTTGTCCTTGATGCGGTTAAATAGCAGCGCCACCAGTGCCGCAGCCGTAGCCACCGCGAGTGCATTCAGCAGTGTGCTGGATTCGCCCCCCGCCCATAACGCCCGATACAGTTCGGAAAACAGCAGCGCCAGTACCAATAAAGTAATCACGGCCCCTCCCTGTACCTGGTTAAGGCGTTTTTTGTAGGTGGTTTTGTCGATAGAACGAAGCTGCACAATCACCATTCCTGAGCAAGAGAAAGAAGCCGCAGCATAAACCAGAACCATCCATTAAGCAGGTTCTGATCCTTGTTTGCCCTGCCACAAAGGCCATCCACCACGAAAATGGCTGATTGCGTTCAACAGGGCATGCCTGTGGTACCCACGACAACCTCGCGGTAGCAGATCAACCACCTGCTGCTTGTATGAATAACCGTTATACCGGCGGTGTCAGCATTTCTCTCAACATCCGGGCATGAGCCTGACGACGGCTTTCCAGCTGCCGCCGGGCGTTATCACTGTCCACCATGGTGTCGAACATAAACACCAGTGCCGGCGATACAATTAAGGCCGGTGAGTCAGTCAGGCTGCCATTGCGCAGCGTTCCTGCCACTACCCCTTTCTGCACCAGAATCTGAAGTCGCTGTTGATAAGGTTGCGAAATCAGCGAATGCCAGTAGCGGACAAATTCCGGCACACGGTTACCGTCCACCAGCACCAGCCGCAGAATGCGGATAACATCCGGATTGGAAAAAGAGGCGTACAATGGCTCTACGACGTCAGTAATAATCCTTTCAACCGTTACTGGCCGGTCATCATCCGGAAACTCAACACCAGCGCCATACTGGTTCAAACGGTGTTTCAGCAGTTCTTCAAAGATCTGCTCTTTGCTGCGGAAATGATTATAAATGCCGCCTTTCGACAAACCCGCCGCCGCCGCAATGTCGTCCATCCGGGCTGACACAAATCCCTTCTCCGCAAACACCACAAACGCCGCATCAAGAATCTGCTGAATACGTAATTCAGGCGACAATCGCCGACGTCCAGCTGCCGTGGCGGCAATGGTTTTGCTTGATTGTTTATTGGTCATTTCTTGGATTCACAGATTCTCTCTTCAACGGCCCCGGCCAGACAATAGTCGCTACGGTGAAACACAGTGTTAGCTCGCAAAACTGCACTATCTGAACAGCATGCCACACGGATCAATAAATCATCATTGTCAGTCATAAAACACCGACCTATAGTTGTCGCAAGAGTTACCGACCGACCAGTCGCTAATAATGGATAACCGCTCGCGGCCTGGCAATTAAACATTCAACGACGCGCATAAAATCAGGATTTACATCATGAAAACGGCTTTCAGCAACAAACGTATTTCCGCGTTTATTCTATTTATCGTCGTTCTGGCGGGCTGGTTTATTTGGAGCAGGCTGGACAGCACCAGCACCGCAGAAGGTTTTGTCAAAGGCAATGGCCGCATTGAAGCCACCGCCGTGGATGTCGCCACCAAACTCGGCGGACGACTGCAATCCCTGCTGGTAAAAGAAGGCGATTTTGTTATTGCCGGTCAGCAACTGGCAGTGATGCAGAGTGATTCCTTGCTTGCCCAGCGTAATCAGGCCTTAGCTCAACAGGCACAGACCAAAGCGGCAGTGGCCAGTGCCAAGGCGCAGGTGGCCATGCGCGAGAGTGATCTGGCGGCTCTGCAAGCCAGCCAGATCCAGCGAGAAACAGAACTGGATTCCGCCCAGCGCCACTACCGCCGCTCGGTACAACTGGCCAAAGAAGGTTCGTTGTCGGATCAGGTTCTGGATGATGACCGCGCCGCTGTACGTACCGCCGAGGCCACACTGAGTGCCGCCAAAGCCCAGGTCGCCGCTGGCAGAGCAGCCATTGAAGCTGCCAAAGCGCAAGTCATTGGCGCTGAATCCAATGTTAATGCGGCAGCAGCCAGCGTCGCCCGTATCGAAACCGATCTGGCCGACAGTATTCTCACCGCCCCACGGGATGGCCGGGTGCAATATCTGGTAACTCAGCCGGGTGAAGTGCTGGGCGCCGGTGGCAAGGTAATCAATATGGTCGATCTGTCGGATGTGTATATGACCTTCTTCCTGCCAGAAACCGTGGCTGGCCGTATTGCCCTCGGACAGGAGGTGCATCTGGTGCTGGATGTGGCACCGGATTATGTCATTCCGGCACAGGTGTCGTTTGTTGCGTCCACCGCTCAGTTCACCCCGAAAACCGTCGAAACAGAAAGCGAACGGCAGAAACTGATGTTCCGGGTGCGCGCGCGGATATCGCCACAACTGTTGCAGAAATACATCACTCAGGTCAAAACCGGCCTGCCCGGCGTGGCGTGGCTGAAACTCGATGAGGCAAGCGCATGGCCCGCAGAGCTGACCGTTAATCTGAGTGCGGAATAAATCATGGCCACAGCCCCGGTAGCACACCTCAGTAACGTCAGCCTTCGTTATAGTAAAACCTGTGCACTGAACGATATTTCGCTGGAGATTCCCGGCGGTGTCATGGTCGGCTTACTCGGCCCGGACGGCGTGGGTAAATCCAGCCTGCTGTCGTTACTGGCCGGTGCCCGAGCGGTACAGGGCGGTAACCTTGCTGTCCTTGGCGGCGATATGAGCAACAAGCGTCACCGCGATCTTGTCTGTCCTGATATTGCCTATATGCCACAGGGGCTGGGTAAAAACCTGTATCCGACCTTATCGGTGGAAGAAAACCTGCAATTTTTTGCCCGCCTGTTTGGCCATAACTCCATTGAGCGCCGCCAGCGTATTGATCACCTGACCAGAAGTACCGGTCTGTATCCATTTCTGACGCGTCCGGCTGGCAAGCTGTCCGGCGGCATGAAGCAAAAGCTGGGGCTGTGCTGTGCGCTGATTCACGACCCGGACTTGCTGATCCTGGATGAGCCCACCACCGGTGTTGACCCACTGGCGCGGGCCCAGTTCTGGCAACTGATTCAGAGCATCCGCGCCAGCCGTCCGCAGATGAGCGTGGTGGTCGCCACCGCTTATATGGATGAAGCACAAGGCTTTGACTGGCTGGTAGTAATGGATGACGGCAAAGTACTGGATACCGGTACGCCAGATGAATTACTGCAGAAAACTGCCACCGAGTCATTGGAAGCGGCGTTTATTGAACTGCTGCCGGACGACAAAAAAGCAGGCTATGCACCGGTCGACATTCCACCGCTGCCGGACGATGGCCAGGACATTGCCATTGAAGCCACCGATCTGACCATGCGCTTCGGCGATTTTACCGCCGTTGACCATGTGAACTTCCGCATCCGCCGGGGCGAGATTTTCGGTTTTTTAGGTTCCAATGGTTGCGGCAAATCCACCACCATGAAAATGCTCACCGGTCTGCTGCCCGCCACAGAAGGCCAGGCCTGGCTGTTCGGTAATGAAGTCGATCCTCACGATATCACTACCCGTCAGCGGGTGGGTTATATGTCACAGTCCTTTTCGTTGTATGGCGAACTCAGCGTAGAACAGAATCTGATCCTGCACGCACGCCTGTTTCATGTGCCGGAGGATGAGGTTGATAGCCGCGCAGAAGAAATGATCCAGCGCTTTGATCTCCATGAGGTGCGAGGCTTTCTGCCGGAAAAACTGCCCATGGGCATACGTCAGCGCCTGTCGTTGGCCGTGGCCATGGTGCATAACCCGGAGCTGCTGATTCTCGATGAACCGACCTCAGGCGTAGACCCGATTGCGCGGGATAATTTCTGGCGGCTGTTGATTGAATTATCGCGCCGCGACCGGGTGACCATTTTTATCTCCACTCACTTTATGAATGAAGCGCTGCGTTGCGACCGCATGTCGATGATGCATGCCGGCAAGGTGCTCGACAGCGATAAACCCGCCAACCTGATCAGCAAACGTAACGCGGCAACGCTGGAAGAAGCTTTTATCAGCTACCTGATTGAGGCTGAGGCCAGCGACAAACAGACCGACAATGATAACGTCGAGGAAGACGAAGAAGATATTGCCGCTACTGACAACCATAACGGAATAACCCCGTCCGGCAGCCGACCTCCACCGCGCTTTTCAACGCAACGCCTGTGGAGTTATTTGTGGCGTGAAACACTGGAGTTACAACGTGATCCGGTACGGGCAACGCTGGCACTGGTCGGCTCACTGATTCTGATGCTGGTCATGGGGTATGGCATCACCATGGATGTCAATAACCTGCCCTATGCGGTGCTGGATTATGACCAAAGCACGCTCAGCCAGAATTATGCGCTGAACCTCACCGGCTCGACCTATTTCAGCGAGAAGGCTCCGCTCCGGGATTACGCCGATATGGACCGCCGCATGCGCTCCGGCGAACTGTCACTGGCGATTGAAATTCCACCCGGCTTTGGTCGCAGCGTACTGCGTGGCGATCAGGTCGATATCGGCGTCTGGATCGATGGTGCCATGCCCTCCAGAGCCGAAACCGTCAAAGGCTATGTCAGTGGTATACACACCCAGTGGTTACAGGAGCAGGCGCGCCAGAGTGGCAATGCCGGAGCCCTCAGCAGCGCGGTTGATGTCGTCACCCGCTTCCGTTACAACCCGGATGTCAAAAGCCTGCCAGCCATGGTGCCGGCAGTGATTCCGATTCTGCTGCTGATGATGCCGGCCATGCTGACCGCGCTGGCGGTGGTGCGGGAAAAAGAGCTGGGTTCCATTATTAATCTGTACGTCACCCCGGTCACCCGCACCGAATTTATTCTTGGCAAACAACTGCCTTACGTTGGCTTTGCCATGATCAACTTCTTCCTGATGAGTCTGCTCGCCGTCACCTTATTTGATGTGCCAGTGACCGGCAGCTATCTGACCCTGACCCTCGCTGCCCTGTTATTCAGTTTTGCCGCCACCGGCATGGGCTTACTGGCCTCAGCGGTCACCAAAAGTCAGATTGCGGCGATGTTCTTCGCCATGGTCGGCACCCTGATTCCGGCGACCCAGTTCTCCGGCTTGACCGATCCGGTCAGTTCACTGGAAGGCAGCGCTCAGGTTATTGGTCAGATCTATCCAGCCACCCATATGGTGACCATCAGCCGCGGTGTGTTCAGTAAAGCGCTGACCCTGAGTGATTTGTACGCCTCATTCTGGCCGCTGCTTGTTTCGATACCCGTGATTACCGGTACCGCCATTTTGCTGCTGAAAAAACAGGAGCGCTGAGATGGATTTAAATAAGATAAGACGCCACCTGATCAATATTTACCGCCTCGGCATCAAAGAACTGTGGAGCCTGTGGCGTGACCCGACCATGCTGGTGCTGATTATTTTCAGCTTCACCTTCTCGGTGTATACCGCTGGCACCTCGATGCCGGACTCACTCAACAAAGCCCCCATCGCCTTTGTTGACGAGGATGGATCAGCGCTGTCACAACGGATTATTTCCGCCTTTTACCCACCCTATTTTATGCCGCCGGAAATGATCACCCTGAAAGCCATGGATGCCGGTATGGACGCCGGACTTTATACCTTTGTGGTGAATATTCCGCCGGATCTTCAACGTGATGTACTGGCCGGGCGGGATGCGGAAATTCAGCTCAATGTCGATGCCACGCGCATGAGTCAGGCCTTTACCGGCAGCGGCTATGTGCAGCAGATTGTACAGGCGGAAGTCAGTGAATTCCTGCAAAGCTACCGCAGCGATACCGTCTTACCGGTGAACCTGGCCGTACGGGCGCGTTTTAATCCGGCGCTGGATCAGTCCTGGTTTGGCAGTCTGATGCAGATCATCAACCAGATCACCATGGTCGCCATTATTCTTACCGGTGCCGCGCTGATCCGGGAACGGGAACATGGCACCATCGAACATCTGCTGGTGATGCCGGTCACACCGACAGAAATCATGTTGGCCAAGGTCTGGGCGATGGGAGTCGTCGTACTGATTGCCGCCGCCCTATCGCTGAACGGTATGGTACGCGGCATTCTTGATGTACCGATTGAAGGATCGTTACTGCTGTTTTTCAGCGGTGCCGCGCTGCATTTGTTTGCCACCACATCGATGGGGATTTTTCTTGCCACCCTGGCCCGCAGCATGCCGCAGTTCGGGCTGCTGATGGTATTGGTGATGATGCCGCTGCAAATGCTGTCCGGTGGCACCACACCCCGCGAAAGCATGCCGGATATTGTGCAGAATATAATGCTCCTCGCCCCGACCACCCACTTCGTTGAACTGGGACAGGCGATTCTTTATCGCGGTGCGGGTTTTGATGTGGTGTGGCCACAGTTCCTGGCCTTGCTGCTGATCGGTGCCGTGCTGTTTGCTTATTCGCTGGGACGTTTCCGCAAGGCCATCATGCAGATGGCCTGAGAGATGTTTGGGGTAATGAGGTAATGGGGGTACAAGTAAAGCGGCATCAAGTTCGGCACCAGGGATTCCCAGACGCCTCCCCACGTCACCCATGCCCTGCGAGACGTGGCGAATACGGTATCAGCACAAAAATATCCGCAACGTTTTACTGAAAAACACCCGCTTGCTAACGCATCGGCGGCATACCGCCGCCAAAGCCGGGTGGCAAACCACCACCTGGGCCACCCATGCCGCCGCCATTTCCGCCCATGGCGCGCATCATCTTTTTCATGCCGCCCTTGGCCGTGACTTTTTTCATCATTTTCTGCATTTGCTTGTGCTGTTTCAGCACCCGGTTAACGTCCTGAATCTGGGAGCCAGAGCCATTGGCGATACGTTTTTTACGTGAACCGTTAATTTTGTCCGGGAAGCGGCGTTCATCCAGCGTCATGGAGAAAATAATCGCTTCCATCTGCTTGAACTGGCCCTCTGCCGCAGCGGTTTGCTTGGCCATCTGGTTCACATTACCCATGCCAGGCAACTTGTCGAGCATGCCGGTCAGGCCACCCATGTTTTTCATTTGCTGCAACTGGTCGAGGAAGTCTTCAAGATCGAAGCCCTTGCCCTTTTGCAGTTTTTTCGCCAGTTTGTCAGCCTTGGCCTTGTCGATATTACGTTCGGCTTCTTCGATCAGGGTCAGTACGTCACCCAGGTCGAGAATCCGGGACGCCACGCGATCGGGATGGAATGGCTCCAGGGCATCGGTTTTTTCACCCATACCCATAAACTTGATCGGCTTGCCAGTGATATGACGCACCGACAACGCTGCACCACCACGAGCATCACCATCGGCTTTGGTCAGCACGACACCAGTCAACGGCAGTGCTTCGCTGAATGCCTTGGCGGTATTGGCGGCATCCTGACCCGTCATGGCGTCCACCACGAACAGGGTTTCAATCGGATTGATGCCAGCGTGTAACGCCTTGATCTCGGCCATCATCGCATCGTCGATGGCGAGACGCCCGGCGGTATCCACCAGCAGCACATCGGCGTGGGCTTTTTTCGCCGCCTCGATAGCACCTTGAGCAATGGCCAGTGGCTTCTGGCTGATATCCGATGGATAAAACAGTGCACCAACTTCGTTGGCAAGGGTTTCAAGCTGCTTGATTGCTGCCGGACGATAAACGTCGGCAGACACCACCATCACCTTTTTCTTTTCGCGCTCGGCCAGATACTTGGCCAGCTTGGCAACCGTGGTGGTTTTACCCGCCCCCTGCAAGCCAGCCATCAGGATAACAGCCGGTGGCTGGGTCGCCAGATTCAGCTTTTCATTGGCCTCACCCATGACGCTTTGCAGCTCTTCATGGACGATTTTCAGGAATACCTGACCCGGATTCAGACTCTTCAGAACCTCGGTACCAATGGCGCGCTCTTTGACCTGGTCGGTAAAGGCTTTCACCACCGGCAAGGCAACGTCGGCTTCCAGCAGCGCCATGCGAACTTCACGCACGGTGCCTTTGATGTTTTCTTCGGTTAACTTGGCCTGGCCGGAAATGCTTTTGAGGGCTTTGCCAAGTCGGTCGGTCAAACTTTCGAACATAATGACAACTCGTATGCTGGGTACGTCTGGCCGGGACTGGATAACCGGGCCGGCGCCCCGTTTGCGAAAAATAACGCCAAGTATACCCTCTTTAAGGACGGTTATCCTTACGCCCGTTGGGCGAATTCGCCGTCGTAACGAATTAACCGGGATCGCGACCGCAACATGGAATAATCACAAGATTTTGTTACGGTACTATCCCCATAGCACCATCCATAGCACCATCCATAGCACTTGCCTCATAGCACCTGCCCCAGGCTCCGGCGCACGATACCGAGCCATATGTAACAAGTGTTCATCAATACCACAGCGCCCATGGCGGCAAGACAGGGAGACCTTATGTTTACGGCGTTTTCACCGGAGTTGCTGGTATTTTTGCGCCAGCTGCAAGAAAACAATAACAAGGCCTGGTTCGAGCAACACAAGTCCGACTATGAGCTTCAGGTTCGTGGCCCGGCACTGGCGTTTATTGCTGCCATGGAAATGGAGATCCGCGCTATCTCGCCCTATTACGAAGCCGTCGCCAAAAAAGTGGGCGGCTCGTTGATGCGGCCCTATCGGGATACCCGCTTTGCCAAAGACAAGACGCCCTACAAGCTGAATGTTGGTATCCAGTTTCGCCATGAGTCCGGCAAAGATATCCATGCACCGGGATTTTATTTGCACATTGCAGCGGACGAGATATTTGTTGGCGTCGGCGTCTGGCACCCGGATTCGGTAGCGCTGGGGAAAATTCGCGACGCGCTGGCCGAACGACCGGCACGCTATCTGGATGCTATTGGCGATAACGACTTCCAGCAATATTTTCAACTGGATGGCGACAGCCTGATACGCCCGCCCAAGGGCTACGACAAAGATCACCCTCAAATAGACGAGCTCAAGCGTAAGGATTTTATTGCCCTGGCGGCGCTGGATGAAGAGACGCTCTATCAACCCGACTGCTGTGATCAGATTGCCCGGCGCTTCCGTGCTGCGAGCAATTTTCAGAGCTGGTTATGTGATGCCTTGGGCTTGAGATACTGATCTGTCAATGCAACTGAATTGCATCGACTTTGCTAAGTCGGGGCCATGTGCGACACTGGCCGCGTCTTTTTGGAAACTTGGTTATGTCCGAATTTATTGTTGCCTTGCCCGCTGCGGTTTTGTATCTGTTTTCTGCTTTTCGTCAGTGGCAAACCATTCGTGGAGACCGTCCAGCCAATCGTAATCTGGTACTGACGCTGGCCATGCTGGCGGCGCTCACGCACCTGGGTTTTCTGCTCTACGGTGCCGTCACCAGTGACAGCGCCCATCCCGGAATCAACTTTGCGTTTTATAATATTGGCTCGGTCATTGGCTGGGTCATTACGCTGCTGTTGCTGTTTTCCAGTTTGAAAAAGCCGGTCGAGAATCTGTTTGTTGGCCTGTTTCCAATGATCGCTGTGCTGTTGGTGGTGTCTTCGTTCTCTCAACAACGTGAAACACTGGATCACCTCAGCTACGGCCTGGTCTGGCATATTTTGTTATCCATTCTGGCGTACAGCGTGTTTGTGATTGCCGCAGTGCAGTCGGTATTGTTGTCCTTGCAGGATCACCATCTGCGCAAGCACAAGACCCACGGTCTGATTCAGGCACTCCCGCCGCTGCAAACCATGGATCTGTTGCTGATTGAAATGATCTGGCTGGGGATGATCCTGCTGACGCTGGCGTTTGCGATTGGCTGGCCCAGTGTGGTTGACCTGAAAGAGCAGCATCTGCTCCATAAGGTGGTCTTTGCCTCGATCGGCTGGGCCGTATTTGCGATGTTGCTGTTTGGTCGTTATCGCTTTGGCTGGCGTGGTGTTACCGCCAGTCGCTGGACACTGATTGGCACCGGATTTCTGGTGTTGTCATATTTCGGTTCCAAGTTTGTGCTGGAAATAGTGATCGGCAAATAGCCACACCTGACAGATGCATTCCGCAATGCATCTGTCAGGCTATGCCACAACATCAATACCATCAGTACCATTCCCGGATGACCGGCTAACCACGCTGGCGGATCAGCTGTAAATATTCTGCGATACTTTTCATCAGACCCTGATACACCCAGAACGCATCTTCACTGTCGACTTTTTTGAGTTCGGCAATGTCATTCAACCAGCGGCTTAACCGTTTCATCACTGTTTCGATGCTCATCACCACCCAGGCATCATTGGCAATGTACTTGTCCATGATGTAATCGAGACGATCAAACGTGTGTTTCAACAACGGATAGCTGGTGCTGAATTCCTTGCTCTGCTGGATCTCAACAAAGTGTTCGAATGCTTCGTCGCAATAGTGTCTGGGCTTACTGGCTTCAGCCAGGTAACTGGCTTGATAGGACACCATCAGGCTATCGAAGTTTTCCACAAACGCAGGCTCGGAATTCAGCTCGATAAAGGGAGCCAGGGTGTCGATAACAAAGCCGTAGACCTTCGACACCTCACCCGCCATGGCATTGAATGTTTGCAAAAATTCAGGCTTTGGCAAATGGCTGGTGATGGTACGACCAATCTCCAGCCATTCAGCCTGAGTGACGGTAACCGTAGACAACTCTTTAAGAACGGTCAGCTCGTTGTTCATCAGTGGACTCCATGGCTCAGGCTGCGGTCAGGTCGGATATTCCGGCAATGCAGGCGTTGTCTTTTACCGCGTGCAGGGCGTTGTCGAACAACATCTGATCCGCAAACAAGGCGCTTTTGGCGATGATTTGGCCGTGGGTATCTTTAATCACAAAAAACGTCTCACCAGCTGGCGTTTTACCTGCGGCGATTTGATGCCCCATAAGAGAACCCAGCTTCACGTCTTTAATTCCTTGCTCGGCTGCGGCTTTGTTCGGGTAATCCCCACTGAGCAGTAGCATGTCGCCGCTGCTGCTGAGCAACTCAAAGGTGAACTCCTGGGTTTCGGTGGTTTTCAGTTCAAACGTCACTGACATAACTGGCTCCTGTCGCGTTTTACGCATTGCTGGTTATTGGATGGGTCTCCAAATAGAGAGCAATCCAGGTGCCATAGCAAAACACTCTCATTTGACCCCTTTGCTTGGAGTTTGGTGGGCTTTTTTGTCGTTAAACCGACAAGGGTGTCAGGAATCTGCTAGCACATTGCAATCCCGTCAGGTCGGGAAATAGCATGAATTTAACGTTGATAAAGCAGATTCTTGAACTCTCAACGGCAAATCCATCCAATCTCTCAATAGCGACTAATGAATAGACACTCAATTGATGGGAGATCAAACAATGGATTTAATGAGCTTATTGGTATTTTTGCTAATTGGTGCGGTTGCCGGCTGGTTAGCTGGCACACTGAAGCGCGGTGGCGGATTCGGTTTTTTCGGTAACATGGTCATTGGCGTTACCGGAGCATTTATCGGTGGTTTTGTCTTTAACTTGCTGGGGATTGCTGCCGTTGGATTTATCGGTTCGGTCATCATGGCAACGGTGGGGGCGCTACTACTGCTGTACATTGGCAGCGTTATACGCCGAGCCTAGCAGGCGGTTGATTTTCTATCTGCGTTGTTGTCACTGCGGTGTTAAAAACAGGCCTGAATCGGTCATTTATCAACCATAAACTCCCTCTTTTCTCCTATTTTTGCCTTGCATTGACTGCCTCGAAAACAAAAATCAACAGCCTGCTAGGAACCTGGGCGTGCCTGTCAGATCAGGCACGCACCGGTACCTCAAGTGTTAGAGATCCTTGATTTGTTCCGCGTAACGTTCTGCAAATGGCACGAACTCTTCACATTGCTCATCGCTACAAAGAATATTACCGCTCTTGATATCGTACACCCAGCCGTGCAGGTAGATCTTTTTGGTGGCAATTTTGGCCGCGACGCAGGGGTGGGTACGAATGTGGGCGACCTGCTGCAATACGTTCTGGCTGATGGCTTCGTTGAGGTAACAAGGATCCAGCGGTTCATTCCAGGAAATACCATGGCGTTCACGGACAATATCCATGGCAGAACGACAATGACCCAGCCATTCTTTTACGTGTGGTAAACCCTGATCCTTGATGGCTTGAATATCCAGCGCACCCTTGATCGCGCCGCAGTCGGTATGGCCACAGATAATTACATGGCGCACACCCAATACGGCAACAGCGTATTCGATCGAGGCGGTCATGCCCCCAGTGAAGTTGGATGGCGGCGGCACGATGTTACCCGCGTTACGACAAATAAACAGATCGCCTGGCTCGGAGCCAGTGACCATATTGGGGTCGATGCGGGAATCGGAGCAGGTAATAAACAGGACATCCGGGCTCTGGCCATCGGCCAGTTCACCAAACAGGTCTTTATTTGCCGGATAGACGTTTTGCTGAAAATTCAGCACGCCCTGCACCAGTTTTTTCATCTTGCTTCCTCAAAATTCCATCAAACGATTGTTCAAAATTATAAGCCGGAGGTTACGTTACCCGCGTCGGCAACACATCCTTTTTGATCTCGAGAATAATAATAATTCCGACAACAACGGCGGAGTTGAGCAGCACGACCAGATGCTGACGATTCTGTTGCTACTGCTACCCTGGTTGCCGCTATTCTTCCGCGACTGATCTGCTGTGATTGGCCCGCCAAGCAGATCCGTTTTACAGACCTGTTTGGCGGTTTGTTGATCAGCCAATTTCGATCAGTACTTCTCCCGGTGTAATACGATCCCCTTTGGCAACATAAACGGCCTGGATGGTACCGGCCACATTGGCATGAATTTCAGTTTCCATCTTCATTGCCTCCGCTACCATAACGGCCTGCCCGGCTTTCACCTCGTCACCTTCTTTGACCAGTACATCCACGACGTTACCCGGCATGGTCGCGGTAACGTGGCCCGGCTCGGTTGCCCGTTTGCGGCCTTTGCTGGCACCATCGTCAACGTATTCGTTCAGTGGTTCGAAGATCACTTCCTGCGGCACGCCGTCCATGCTGAGGTAGATCTTGCGTTTGCCAGCGCCAAAGTCACCCACACCCGTAACGGCAATGTCGTAGCTTTCACCGTGAACATCAATGGTGAACTCGGTCGCCACACCCATTTTTGCTTTGCTATCACTGCCAACCGGTAACAGCGCCTCAGGCACCAGCGTGCCTGCAGCCCGCTGTTGCAGGAATTCACGACCAAGGTCCGGGAACATCGCGAACGTCAGCACATCTTCGTCACTCAGGGCGAGGTCACCAATATCAGCTTTCAGTCGAGCCATTTCGGCATCGAGCAAGTCGGCTGGACGCGCTTCGATAATACCTTCCGAGCCAATTGCCTGCTTTAACAGTTCGGCATTTACCGCTGCCGGTGCTTTGCCATAACCGCCTTGCAGGTAGCGTTTCACTTCGTTGGTGATGGTTTTGTAACGCTCTCCGGCCAGCACGTTGTACACCGCCTGAGTGCCAACAATCTGGGAGGTGGGGGTTACCAGCGGCGGAAAGCCGAGGTCTTCGCGTACTCGTGGAATTTCCGCAAACACATCACGAATCTTGTCGAGGGCATTTTGCTCTTTCAGTTGGTTGGCGAGGTTGGACATCATGCCGCCCGGCACCTGGTTGATTTGCACTGAGACGTCTTCCCGAGTGAACTCGGATTCAAACTGGTGGTACTTTTTGCGTACCTCGCGGAAGTAGTCAGCAATATCACCCAGCTGCTCCAGATCCAGCCCGGTGTCGTATTCTGTGCCTTTTAAGGCGGCCACCTGGGATTCGCAAGCCGGATGGCTGGTGCCACTGGCAAAGGAGGAGATGGCGGTGTCTATGCGGTCGACTCCCGCTTCGATTGCTTTCATCTGACACAGCGGCGCCAGACCGGAGGTGCTGTGGCTGTGAATCACCACGTCCACGTCCACGGCTTCTTTTAACGCCTTGACCAGATCATAGGTGCCATACGGGGTCAGCAGACCGGCCATATCCTTGATGGCCACAGAGTCTGCACCCATGTTGACCAGATCTCTGGCCTGCTGCACAAACAGATCCAGCGTGTGTACTGGGCTGGTGGTGTAGCAGATGGTGCCCTGGGCGTGTTTGCCAGCGGCTTTGACCGCTTTCATGGCAGTTTCGAGGTTACGCAGATCGTTGAGGGCGTCGAATACCCGGAACACATCCATCCCGTTTTCAGCGGCTTTATGAACAAACGCCTCAACCACGTCATCGGCGTAATGACGGTAGCCGAGCAGGTTCTGGCCGCGCAGCAACATTTGCAAACGGCTGTTCGGCAGCGCAGCGCGTAATTGACGCAGACGCTCCCACGGGTCTTCTTTCAGAAAACGGACGCAGGCATCAAACGTAGCGCCGCCCCAGACTTCCAGCGACCAGAATCCGGCCTGATCCATTTTTTCGCAGATCGGCAGCATGTCTTCGGTGCGCAGACGGGTAGCAATCAGTGACTGATGCGCATCACGCAGAGTAACGTCTGTTACTTGTACTGGCTTCTTGATCATTTTCAAATCTCCTGGTCAAAGTGGGAGTCAGGCGGCCATGTGGGCTGCGATGGCCGCGGCCAGCGCCAGGGCAATTTCACTGGGGTGACGTTTTTCCGAGTAGTTCAGCAGCTCGGGGTGGCTAGGCACAAAACTGGTATCAAAGACGGCTTTTTCAAAATCCGGATGACTGAGAATCTGCTGGTAGTAAGGAGCGGTGGTTTTCACTCCGCGCAGGCGCATATCGTCGAGGGCACGCTTGCCTCGGGCGATCACTTCTTCCCAGGTTAATGCCCAGCAAATCAGTTTCAGGCACATGGAATCGTAGTAGGGCGGAATGTCGTAACCGGTATAAATGGCGGTATCGACCCGTACTCCCGGCCCACCTGGTGCATAGTAATGGGTGATACGACCAAAGCTGGGCAGAAAATCATTTTTCGGATCTTCGGCATTAATGCGGAACTGCAAGGCAAAGCCACGGTAGCTGATGTCTTCCTGACGGTAGCTGAGCGGCAAACCGGCAGCAATGCGCAGCTGCTCGCGGACAATGTCGACTCCGGTAATCTGTTCGGTAATGGTGTGCTCCACCTGAACACGGGTGTTCATTTCCATGAAGTAGACCTTGTTGCCAGACAGCAGGAATTCAACCGTACCGGCATTTTCATAGCCCACTGCGGCAGCAGCCTTGACGGCAAGGTTGCCCACATACTCACGCTGCTCCGGCGTGAGTTGTGGACTGGGTGCAATCTCAATCAGTTTCTGGTTGCGGCGCTGGATCGAGCAGTCACGTTCGTACAGATGGATCACGTTACCGTGGCTGTCGGCCAGAATTTGTACCTCGATGTGGCGCGGATTAACAATGCATTTTTCCAGGAACACATCGGCAGAACCAAAGGCCTTGGTGGCTTCGGAAATGACCCGAGGGTACTGCTGTATCAGTTCTTCCGCGCTGTCGCAGCGACGAATGCCACGACCACCGCCACCGGAAGTCGCCTTGATCATCACCGGATAACCCACGGTTTCAGCCAGCTCAAGCGCTTCGTCAACGTTAGCCAGGTTGCCGTCAGAGCCGGGGGTGACTGGCACGCCAGCACCACGCATCGAGTCACGAGCCTGAGTCTTGTCACCCATACCATGAATAACGGCAGATTTCGGGCCGATAAAGGTGACACCCTTTTCTTCACACAGGCGGGCAAATTCGGCGTTTTCAGACAGAAAACCGTAACCAGGGTGAATGGCATCACAGCCGGTTTCTACCGCCAGGTTTACCAGCCGTAAAGGATCAAGATAACCGGCCAGCGCATCTTCCCCCAGCGAGTAGGCTTCATCGGCCCGCTTGACGTGCAAGCCATAGCGGTCAGGCTCGGTGTAGATGGCGACCGAGCGAATTCCCATTTCGGCGCAAGCGCGCACAATACGCACCGCGATTTCGCCGCGATTGGCGATCAGTACCTTCTTCAGCATGAGTCAAGCCTCAAACGTGGTTGATGCATTCCACACTACGTTACTCGGATATTGATCCAAAATTGATATTATTTTAGATAGCTATAAGTTTTACCTTATAGTCAGCTATTTACTCCGGTCTTATATGCCAAATTCTGTGCAACAATTGGTCAATCGATTGTCTTTCCGACAGCTGCAGGTCTTTCGGGCTGTTTATCGGCACCGCAACTACAGCAAGGCCGGGGAGCAACTGGGTTTGACCCAGCCAGCCGTCAGCTCACAAGTACGACAATTGGAACAGGCGCTGAAGCAGCCGGTATTCGAATACGTCGGCCGCAAACTGTTCTGCACTGCCGCCGGGGAGAAATTGGCCTCCTGCATCGACGTCATTTTTGATGAACTGGGGGCGTTACAAAATCAACTGGTAATGATGGGCAATCAGGTTGCCGGTGAGCTGAATATTGCGGCGGTTGATACCGCTCACTGCGTGCTGCCGTATCTGTTGCAGGACTTTATGGCCAACCACCCACAAGTACGGGTGCATGTGCGGATGGTAAACCGTTCCGAGTCCATGCGACGCCTGCACGATAACACCGATCATCTGGTGGTGATGGGCATGGCTCCAGTGGATAAAACCCTGGCCACACTGCCGTTTCTGGACAATGAGCTGATCCCGCTGGTTGCTCCCGGCCACCCGTTGCTGGCACGCCGCGAAGTGGGTATTCAGGAGTTTCTGGCGCAAGGGCTGATTATCCGCGAGGAAGAATCCGGTACCCGTCAGGCGCTGGAGCTGTGGAGTAGACAATGCCGTATTCCATTGCAACCAATCATGCAGATCGACTCCAACGACGGCCTGAAACACGCGGTTATCGCGGGCCTGGGAGTAACGGTATTACCGAAGCTGACGGTACTGTCGGAGTTACAGAACGGCAGTCTGAAACAACTGCCACTAGCGGGCTTTCCGTTACGCCGCTCCTGGTGTCTGGTGTACCTCAGCGACAAGCAACCGAACCCGGCGATGCGGGCCTTTGTGGATTTTGTCCAGGACAGTATCCATGCGATCGAACAGCAATTTGCCCGCCGCTCAGCCAGCGTCAGCAGAGCAGCCCCAAGCCCGACAGACTGAGACTGTGTCAGAGGTTGAAACGCAGGAGGCCCAGCCCGAGTGAGCCAAAATATTGCACCCGTTCGACTTCGTAATCCTGATAGGTGTTGGCCAATGCGCCGCGCATACCAACAGAACCATCAAAACTGAAGCGATACACATTCGGTGACTGTCGCACCGCAAACCAGACACCGGGACATTGCCTGATTGAATGTCATTATCGCTGTCTCGATGTCCGAGGTTTTCATAATAAAAACCGGCTGCCAGGGCACCTTAGTACCAACGCTTGAGCAGACGAGTGCCCAGTTCTCCCCCCACGCTGATACCTTTTGACTGTAACACCCGACTGCACTCTCTCCTGGTATCAGCAGCGCGGTACAGCGTTTGACAGCTGTCAGCCCAAACATAATAGCTATTCAGTTCAACACCGACATGATTGGACAAGGCGTGCCGCAAGGACACTTTCACACCCGGGATTTGCTGGAACGATCGACTTCCGCCCGCCATGGCTGCTGTCGATCGTTTGGTACAAAGCGGCTGAGAACCACACGGGTATTGTTCGGCTGCAAATGGGAGTCGATAAACCAGCGCCCCAGTGCGTGACTTTTCGTGCATATCTTGTGCGGCAACAGCCTCGCCACCATCAGTAACAGCCGGTGTACTGGCAGTAAGTAGCAGCCTGTGTACTGGTCAACGGTAATAACGGTGCTAACAACAAGAGTGAAATCAGACGGAAACAGCGATCCAGGCAGCGCATAATCAATCCTTTGGCAGAGAATCCACACATTTTTGCATTGGTTGATGAAGAAGTCGCTAATATTACCGGACAAGCACCCACCGGTGACCGCCGAGCAGAATACAATCGGCTCATAATAAACACCCAGACCGGCCTCTCTCTTCCGATCACAACAGGAGTACCCCGTGCCAGAATTAGTCAACCAATACAGCCTGGCCTTACAGGCCTTGATGCTGATGTTTGCCACACTGTTGGTACAAAGCCTGGTAGCCACTCTGGCGCATCGCAAACAGCCGCATTACATCCCCGGTATCGTTGACAAACAACTGAGCCATGCCTCCTTTGTGTTCCGCAGTCACCGCACCTTTATGAACTCGCTGGAGAATCTGCCAATGATGGTCGGCCCGGTACTGGTGGGTCTACTGTCTGGATTTGATGCCGTACAACTGGGGCTGATGTGCTGGATTTACGCCATAACCCGCCTGCTGCATATGGCGCTGTATTACGCCATTGCAACCGAGAAGAATCCCAGCCCGCGCAGTTATTTTTACAGCATCGGGCTGTTGGTGAACGTCATGCTAATCGTGATGGTAACGGTTCATCTGCTGAGCAGCCGTTAATCCACGAACAAGCTGGCGTGTATTACCGTCCGATCAGGAAGAGACTTGCGGGTACAAAATCACGTTCGAACAACGAAACAAGGCGATGGTCTTGCCACTCGTCTCATCCACCACTTCGGCATCCCAGACCTGGGTGGTTTTACCCAGATGCCGTGCCGTCGCAGTACACACCACGCGGCCTTCACGGGTCGTGCCGAGATAATTGGTTTTTAATTCGATCGTAGTGAACGACTGCCCGCCTTCCGGCAAATGCAGTACGGTGGCATAGCCACAGGCCGTATCCGCCAGCGACACCACACTGCCGCCGTGCAAATAGCCGTTGGGTGCCAGGTGTTGCGGCGTGACATTCATGGCGGCCACCAGCCGACCTTCATCAAACGCTAGTATTTCCATGCCCAACAGGCCTGGCAGATGGCCAGCACCAAGGGTGTTTAATTGTGCCAGCGTGATCATGGGGTTTAATCGACTCATAACAGCCTCTTCTGGTTAACGAAATTGGTTAACGGGATTGGTTAACGGGATTGGGTATCGGGGTGGTTCAGATACACGGCAGATGGCCGCACTCGCAAGCGCTCGAGGTAATCCGCCAGCGCCGTCCCCTGTTTAATCAGCTTGCCTTCGGCATCCAGCACGGGTGCCTGGGCGGCGTAATGCAAAAATGGCGTGATCAGGGCATCGGCCATACTGTAATGCTGCCCGGCCAGCCAGCTGTGTTGATTCAGCTGCGCCTCAATAATGGCCAGAAATGCGCGGGCTGCAGGCAGGTTTTCCTGCACCTGATCCATGCGAACCTGGCCATCCTCACCTTTGGGAAATGCCAGTTCCAGTAGCAGGCCATCCATCAGGTTCTGGTTGGCGTACTGGCTGGCCACCAGTGCCCATTGATCGACCAGCGCCTTTTCGGCATGCATCAGCACCTGCTCCGGTGGTTGCGCGCCCGGTAAACCGGCCAGATAACGACAAATCGCTGGGCTCTCAAACAACACCAGATCCCGGTGCAATAAGACCGGAATCTTCAAAAATGGGTTTAACGCCTGATGCGCTGGCGACCGAAATGCAATCGGCTCTCCTAACGGCGCCTGGGTATGAACATGAGTCAGCCCAAGTTCATCGCAGTAGATTCGAACAGCTCGTACAAATGGGCTGAAATGGGCTCCGTAAAGCGTCGGTGTCTCCAGATCGGTCATCCTCAGATCAGTCATACCTCGTCCCTCCGCATGGGGTCTGAAATAAAGCATCGCTTGCATTGGCACCCTACCCCGACTCAAAATATGTTCAAGAACATATTTTAGGAGCCAACCATGGCCTGGAGTCCGGAACACAAACAACAGAGCCGCGAGCGTATCCTCAAGGCCGCCTCCCGGCTGTTTGCCGCCAGAGGCTTCGAACAAACCGGTATTGATCAGGTCATGGCCGCCGCCGATATGACCCGAGGGGCGTTTTACAGCCATTTCAAATCCAAAGCCGAGTTGTACACGGAAGCCATGACGTGGGCAGGAATACGCCGCTTTCGTTATGCCCTTGGTGCCGATAGCGCAGACCAACCAACCGTCGATAGCGCCCCGCCTAGTCTGAACCGCCTGGTTGAGACCTACCTCAGCGAAGAGCACGTCAGTGGCCAGCACGGCGGCTGCCCGATGGCTTTTCTGGTCACCGATATTGCCCAGCGCGACGAACCGGTACGCAGCTGTTACACCCGTTTGTTAAAAGGCATGCTGGGGAAAATGTCGGAAGTGGCACAGGTCGATCGACCACAAGTTTTGCAAAATATGGTGATGATGATTGGTGGTGTCGCCATTGCCCGAGCAGTGAACGACCCCGAGCTGCAACAAGAGTTACTGAACGCTTGTAAGACCGGCATCCAGGATAACCTCTAGAGGCTGCAACACTCCGTACCAAACCGCCCCCTGTTGTTGCCGCAACAAGCATGACAGCATGGCAATTCAACCGATTGATTGTTGCTGGTTTTTATCGACGGCTCTACCCCAAACTGAACGAGGCCACCATGTCATTGCTTGCTGATACCCCACTCTCATTACTGGAACTGGCCACCGTCCCGCAAGGCTCAGATATTCCCCAAACCCTTCAGCACATGCTGGAACACGCCCGCCATGCGGATCAATTGGGGTTCAAACGTCTGTGGCTGGCGGAACACCACAATATGGCAGGTATTGCCAGCTCCGCCACCTCGGTACTGGTTGGTCAGATAGCGGCTCAGACCCAACAGATCAGAGTCGGCTCCGGCGGTGTCATGCTGCCTAATCATGCGCCCCTGGTGATTGCCGAACAGTTTGGCACCCTGGCATCGTTGTATCCGGATCGTATTGACCTCGGCCTTGGTCGTGCCCCCGGTACCGACCCCATCACCAGCCGGGCGTTACGCCGCGACGACATGCGCGCCGAACAATTCCCCGCCGAAGTCGCCGAGCTACAACGACTGTTAGGTGATGATACTTCCGGCAAGCGGGTCAAAGCCTATCCAGGCAGTGGAACCCATGTGCCCATCTGGCTGCTGGGTTCCAGCTTGTTCAGTGCACAGCTGGCCGCTCACAGAGGCCTGCCCTATGCCTTTGCAGCCCATTTTGCCCCACGCTACCTGCATGAAGCACTGGCCCTGTACCGGCAACAATTCCGTCCTTCTGAACAGCTGTCCGAACCTTATGCGATTGCCACCATTCCCCTGATTGCCGCCGCCAGCGATAAAGAAGCCCATTACCTTGCCACCAGCAGCCAGCAACGGGTGATGGCGCTGATGAGTGGCCAACCGCTGTTCTTGCCGCCACCCGTAGCCAATATGGATGAACTCTGGGACATCCCGATGCAAGCCCAGGTGCAATCCTTTCTTGCCATGGCAGTGGTGGGCGGCCCGGCAACGTTGACATTCAAACTGGAAGCGCTGGTGAAAGAGTTGGGCGTGAATGAACTGATGTTTACCAACGACATTTACGATCGGCAAAAGCGACTGGATGCGCTGGAGATTGTGATGGACGCCAAGCAAAGGTAAACGCTCGGCAAAGAACTACGAACTCCTCTCTGGGAGCCAGTAATTTATTTACGTAAAACTGGCTGCTACTTTCTGTTTACTGCCTTATTCGTACACTGCAAGAAACTTTTGAACGTCGGCGTCGTTTTTCCGATACCACTGTGTGCATATCGCGTACAAGTACCCATCTCTCTCGAATTCATATTTCCACGTCCATCGAGATACACCATCCTTCGACTTTACCAAGGCTTTTTTTGTACTTGGATCTACTGTAGATGGGACACGTACAAACAAGGGAAAACTCAACCCAAATTGTTCTTTTGATGAGACATCTCCGCAAAATGCCTCAAGAACTTCTGATGGCATATTTTTTGCTGACAATGAAATTCGCTGTTGAATTTCTTTATTTGTAAACAGTCGACTTCCACTACTTCGTCCTTCGGGAACAGCATCACTGCAATTTGACTTACAATGACTTTTCTCATGCCTGTCTAACAATCTTTCGATCACATTAGATGGAGAATCGAAACCGCTCGCCAAAGCCTCAAGACGCTGGTAAAGCGTTAGGCTCACTTCAATTTTGACAGTCATTTTCAATCACTCCATCTCGATTTTTTACAAATTGTAATTATGTAAAAATTAAATTTCAATGACTTTTACATTTTCAAGCCATACATCAGGATTCTATCCAATTGCGATACCTATCTTCCGTCAATTAACTGATTGTGATTCACCAACACTGCTGATGTACTGACAATAAGACCGTTCCTACTGACGACCAAACAACCAGAGGTGCCTGATGACAACAATAACCACCAATCTGCCTACCCCTTATCCGCCAGCCATCGTCCATCCCCACGGTATCTGGCAGCTGGATGCCGACTACGTCACCCCTGGTGTAGCCAGCGTTTATGTGATTCGTCAGGGTGAGCGCCTGGCCATTATAGAAACCGGCACCGCCTACACCGTTCCCCACATACTTGATCATATTGCCGCCCTGGGCCTGACTCCGGAACAGGTCGATTATGTGATTCCGACCCATGTCCATCTCGATCATGCCGCCGGCGCTGGCAAACTGATGGCTGAGTGCCCGAATGCCCGTCTGGTGATTCACCCTCGGGGCGCAGCCCATATGATTGATCCCTCCAAACTGGAGGCCGGAACCCGTGCAGTGTATGGCGATGAACGATACGACTCATTGTATGGCGCACTGATACCGATCGCTGCCGAACGGGTGATAGAAGCTGCAGATGCGTTTACACTCGATTTTAACGGCCGTACCCTCACCTTCCTCGATACACAAGGGCACGCCAAACACCATTTTTGTGTTCTCGACAGTGGCAGCAACAGCATCTTTACCGGCGACACCTTCGGCGTCTCTTACCGTATGTTTGATAACGATGCAGGTGAGAATCTGTTATTCGTCACCACCACGCCCATACACTTCGACCCCGAAGCCATGCGTGCCAGCATCCTGCGCCTGGCCGGATTAAAGCCGGAATTTATGTACCTGACCCACTACGGTGCCATTCGGCCCACAGAGCATAATGTTCAGCAGCTACTCGACTCTCTCGATACGGTAGTGGCTATCGCTGAACAACAACAGACACCCGTAGAAGGGCGCCTACAACGCATCACCGACAGTTTGGCCGCCTGGTTATTGGAACGGGTACAACAGGTTAATCCCGCATTCGATATAACACTGGCCAAACAGTGGCTGGCAACCGATGCCAATCTGAATGCCCAGGGGTTGGAAGTGTGGCTGACGAAAAAAAGTCAGGCATGACCAACAGATCGAGATTTAGACCGATCAATAAAAAAGCCACCGTATCGCTACGGTGGCTTTTTTCTGCTAATAACCGGCCTGTGGCGGCCTGACTCAGTTACGAATCAGATAATCAAACGCCCCCAGTGCGGCGGTCGCTCCGGCACCCATGGAGATGATGATCTGCTTGAACGGCACGGTGGTGACGTCTCCGGCAGCAAACACTCCTGGCATACTGGTCTGACCACGGCTATCAATCACGATCTCACCACGGTTGCTGAGTTCGAGACTGTTTTTCAGGAAATCGCTGTTCGGTACCAGACCAATCTGGACGAAGATCCCGGCTACGTCTAACAGGTGTTCTTCATCGTTGCGGCGATTCTTGTATTTCAGACCAATCACCTTGTTGCCGTCGCCTATCACTTCTGTGGTCATGGCTTCCTTGATGATGGTGACGTTGGCCAGCGATTCGGCTTTTTTCACCAGCACAGCGTCGGCACGCAGGGTGTCGGCAAATTCCAGTACGGTCACGTGTTCAACGATACCGGCGAGGTCAATCGCGGCTTCGATACCGGAGTTACCACCACCAATCACGGCCACCGGCTTGCCTTTGAACAGCGGGCCATCACAGTGCGGGCAGAACGCCACGCCTTTGGTTTTGTACTGGTCTTCACCCGGTACGTTCATTTCGCGCCAGCGGGCACCGGTCGCCAGGATGACGGCTTTGGCGGTTAATATTGCGCCGTTTTCCAGTTCAACCTGCTTGATCTTTTTGCCATCAGCACCGTCTATCTCGCGGATATTGACGGCGCGCTGGTTGGTCATCACGTCAATATCGTATTCCTTGACGTGTTCTTCCAGCCCGGCGACGAGTCGTGGGCCATCGGTCGCCTTGACGGAGATAAAGTTCTCGATCGCCATGGTATCCATCACCTGACCACCAAAACGGTCGGCCACGATACCGGTACGAATACCTTTACGGGCGGTATAAATGGCAGCCGACGCACCGGCTGGGCCACCCCCCACCACCAGCACATCAAACGGTGCCTTGGCAGCCAGTTCAGCGGCTTTTTTCTCTTCGGCGCTATCGTCAACCTTGTTGAGGATTTCTTCCAGCGTCATGCGGCCATTACCAAACGGTTCGCCGTTCAGCATCAGCGTCGGCACCGCCATAATGCCCAGCTCTTCCACTTCTTTAGGGAAGACGCCACCATCAATCATGGTTGCGGTCACATTCGGGTTCAGTACCGCCATCAGGTTAATGGCCTGCACCACGTCCGGGCAGTTGTGGCACGACAGCGAAATGTACACTTCGAAGTTCAGAGATTTGGAGAGACCTTTGGCCTGTTGCTGTAATTCCGCTTTTTCCTTGCTCGGGTAGCCACCGGCTTGCAGTAAGGCCAGCACCAACGAGGTGAACTCGTGGCCCATCGGCACACCGGCAAAGGTGACACGGGCTGGCTCGCCTTCCGGGCCAACCGCCATACGTGGCACTCGGCCCGCGTCATCAGTTTTGATGGTCAGGGCAATATTCCCTGACATGTCAGAAATTTCACGCGCCAGTTCTTCCAGTTCTTTGGACTTGGGCGTTTCGTTTACAGACACCGTCAACTCAATCGGACGAACGATTTTCTGAAGATAGGTGCCCAGTTGTTGTTTCATGTTGGTATCTAACATAAATCACCATCCGGATTGAATTGAGTTAAAAATTTGCGAGTCTCTACCCACTATCAAGATCCACAGTGAGATAAATCGCCATGGGTGGGTAAAAAATCAAGGCTGGGGGTTCCAAAGCTGGCCCGGAACCCCTGGTGGGCAAGACCCACCCTGTAACGCTGCATCGATGAGGATAACCTTGGGTTGACCTGCGACCCGAAGCATCGGTGAGGCAGGTCAGGCAAGGCGGAATCAAGCGAGAAAGCCGAGTTTACGAGTCTGTAAATGAGCATTTCGAGCCTGATTCCAACGCTGCATGAGCAACGCAGTCAACTTCGATCAGTTTAGATTTTGCCAACCAGATCGAGAGACGGAGCCAGTGTCGCTTCGCCTTCTTTCCACTTGGCTGGGCATACTTCACCTGGGTGAGATGCGACGTACTGAGCCGCTTTCACTTTACGCATCAGGTCGTCTGCATCACGGCCAATGCCTTCAGCAGTGATTTCCATTGCCTGAATCACACCTTCTGGATCAATCAGGAAGGTAGCGCGATCTGCCAGGCCCTGGCCTTCACGCAGTACACCGAAGTTGCTGGTGATGGTGGCAGTCTGGTCGCCGACCATGTAGTAGTTGATTTTGCCGATAGCTTCGGAAGTGTCGTGCCATGCTTTGTGACAGAAGTGAGTGTCGGTAGATACCGAGAACACTTCTACGCCCAGCTTTTGCAGTTCGTCGTACTTGCTGGCCAGGTCTTCCAGTTCGGTTGGGCATACGAAGGTGAAGTCGGCTGGGTAGAAAAAGAATACTGCCCACTTGCCTTTCACATCGGCTTCAGTGATATCTACGAACTCACCGTTTTTGAAAGCGGTCGCTGCAAATGGCTTGATTTCAGTGTTGATCATCGTTGTTACTCCATGGAGTGAATGTGATGTGACTGGGAACGAGATTGATAATGCGCGTTTTCAGATCATAGATTAAATTGATCTTTTATAAGGGGGTCATAGTCATTACTGATCGACCGATGTGGCAATCAGGATCATAAATAACCCCGAGAGAAAATAGGGTTATCCGTCAGCAGATGTCAACTGCTGTCCATCCGTCTGTTGCCAGCACTCAAGAATACCGGCCTCGCAGATCTCGAATCGAGCGGCTCAAGCACACCGGTTAACCCAACGCAGAGACAAAAAATGCCCGGTACTCAGAGTGACCAGCAAGCACAAAATTCACTCGTAGTGGGTCATTGGCATCACTTAATCCGGCCACTGCTTGCCAGTATTGCGGGTCTGTGGCGCAATAACGCTGCAGTGCGCCGGTATCCACCGCCGGGCGTATAACCTCATCACCACTGCTGTCGATCAGTACCACAACGTTGTCGGAATCAAACGCCTGGCCGAGATCCTGAACCAGCGTCAGAAAGCCCCGGTCACTGCCGCCGCGTTGCCATTCACCATCAATCTGGTGAGAGGTGATGGTATCGCCAACGCCTATAATTCTGGGCATTAACGCCGGATCAAAAGCAGATTGCGCCAGTTCCAGCAGCGCGTTATGGGAAGCGGGCGCAGTACGCACGCTGAAGTCTGCTCCCAGCGGATAGGCCCCGGTTTTGGCGGCGAAATACTGGTTCAGCAACACCAGCACGCCGGACTCTTTCACCGCTCCTTTGAGCATGAACTGAAAGTCGGTCGTACCCCAACTGCTGTCATCCGCAGGCTTGATACGTTCCAGCCCAGTGGCCGGATCGGTGCCCAGGTTGGGGGCGTAGTGAATAAAAAACGACTCCCCCATACCCTGTGACTGCGCGTCTTGCAGCAGCCGGGTCATAAAACGCTGCAAGTCTTGTTGTAACTGCCTGACAGGGGTGACCGAACCCAGTACTGCACTCAGCAAGTTGGCATTGATGGTCGGCGAAGCGCGGTTATCCAGCACCACGGCTTCCGCCAGCAGCTGGATATTTTCCTTGGCGAGGTTGTACGGTGAGTTGCCCAGCAGGTTAATCAGAAAGTAGCGGGCCTTGACCGGGATTTGCAGCAAAAAGGCCATTTCCTGTGAGCTGACACCAGGGTGAGAGACCTTGCCAAAACGATTTTGCAGCTGCACCCCGCCAGCGCCCAGGCCGGGTAAATATAGCCCTTCGGTTTTGGCAACGCCATTTCCTAACGCCCGATCAATCATCGGGTTTACACCGCGTTTGCCAATATGCTCGCCATTGGTCAGGACATAGAAACGCCCTTCCTGGTTACGCACTGCATGCACATAACCGGGATCCATCGTGCGGCTCAGCGGGTCATTCACCAATCCCATACAGACGCCATCCAAATCCTGAATAATCAGATAATCCGGTGCTGTCGTCAGAGTGTCGGCCAGGGGAGATATATCGGTATGCCATTGATAAGAAGAAAGACCTGGGGTCATGAAGGCTCCGTCGTTGCTGATTCCTCAAACAAAGACCATACCATTGCTGATGCGTTTTGGCTGGCGGGTTTTGGCTGATGCGTTTTGGCAAGCGTTCCTCACTGCTACGATCAACAGTAAGGAACATCTTATCCGTCTCGGGTCAGGCCTTGCTGCCCATGCTGTCGGCGGCCATCGCTGCCGTCACCTGTGGCGGCATGGAATCCAGATGTAATGTCCGGGTCGGGAACGCGCAGTCGGCACCTTCAGCGTGAATAATGCGGATGATTTCCAGCATCACTGCTTGCTTGATCTTGTGATAGGTCGCCCAGTCGGTGGTTTTGGTAAAACAGTAGACAAAAAAGTCCAGACTGGAGGCTCCGAAGCTGGTGAAATTCACCATGATCGTCTGCCTGGTATCGATATCCGCATGCGTGCGCAGCATGGCTTCGATGTTTTGCAACAGAGTATCCAGCACGTCGGAATCCTGATAACGCACGCCGATGGTTTCGTAGATACGGCGATTCAGCATCCGCGACGGATTTTCCACCGAGATACTGGTAAACACCGAGTTAGGGACATATAGCGGCCGCTTGTCGAACGTGCGAATACAAGTGACCCGAAAACCAATACTTTCCACGGTACCTTCAATATTGCGGTCTGGCGAACGAATCCAGTCGCCCACCCGAAACGGCCGATCCATATACACCACCAACGAACCAAAAAAGTTGGCCAACAAATCCTTGGCCGCCAGGCCCACCACCAGTCCTCCCATGCCGCCAAAGGCCAACAGACCTGAAATAGTGATGCCCAGCGCCTGCAAGATAGGTAGCGCCATCAGAATCATCACGACAACCCGAGCAATCTTGCCCACCAGTTCGATGGTGGTAGGGTCAGCACCACAGGAAATCTGCCGATGCTCAACCCGGTTGATCAGTCGCCAGATCGCCCAGGCCACCAGCACAATCAGCGACAGCTGACGCGCCAGGGGTATGCTGGTCATGATCACGCCAATCTCAAAGCTGCGAGCGGTAATATCCGCAATCCAGCTGGCTCCAATGGCAAGAATAATCCAGTTGATCGGCACACCCAAAGCGTCCACCACCACATCATCCCAATGGTTATTGGTACGGGTGACCAGTGCCAGCAAACGACGTCGGGCAAAGCGCCATACAACCCCGGTCAACAAGGTGAGGATGATGGCCACCGAGACATCCCAGAACCAGTCATAGTTCTGGCTGATCAAGTCGTGCCACCAGTCGGGCTGGGTAAAAACGAAGTCGAACATCGGTGAGTCCTTGGCGACATCAGGAGTAATAGCATTGGGGCGAGAGAGTAGGGAAAAACAGGCAAAGTGACAATTCATCTGCCAGTCGTACACTCAATATTGCCCAAAAACGACGGCTCAGATGACCTATATGATCAAATCACACCGGGTTAGCCATTTTGGAGTGAGCAGCATGCAGCCATCATCCCGCAGGGAAGACAGCGCAATGGATTTGAGTGTTCCATCATGCTGGCGTCCAGGTGCTGCTCGGTCATCAGCAGATCCGGTTCTGCTGTTGTCCCATGCTGAACCTATCTACTTAATCCTTACAAAGACTGGGCTTATTCATTGATACCGTTATTCCAACCCGGCCTTTCAGCCAGCCAGGATCCGTTCGCCAGGCGGCCTTTTTCACTTGTGCCATTTATTACATAACCCTGTTCCATAATCAGACATTATGAGCCAGCCATATAGCTGCTAGCCTCCCCGCCTTCTTGCACTATTTTCACCTCAAGGTAATTACATGAAGTCCCCTGTATCCATTGCCATCCTGTTGATGGCCAGCTCCTGCTATTCCGCTGCCAGCGAGGCTGCCATGCGCAGTCAGGGCGACTGGTACGGTTATTGGGGCTGGAACAACGCCACCTATTCCGACAGCGATATTCACTTTGAAGGAGACGACTACGATTTCACCCTGCATAACGTCTCCGCCAAGGATCACCAGACCCAGTTCAGCATCGCGCAGATTTTTCACAGCTATCTGAATCCCGGTCGCATAACCATCCCCCAATACAACTGGCGTTTCGGCTACTTTGTACAGGACAACTGGTCGGTATCGCTGGGCTGGGATCATATGAAGTATGTGATGGTGCAGGATCAGACCGTCAGCATGACCGGCACCAACGATCGTAACGGCTTTGAGAAAACCGACCCCGCCGCCGAGGATGTCGTATTGACCGAAGACTTCCTGACCTACGAACACACCGACGGTTTTAACCAGATCTCACTGGAAACCGAAGCCTACCTGCCCGTGTGGCAGCACGGTGCAGACATGGACATCGCTCTGTTTGCCGGAGCAGGTGCGGGCATCATGTACCCCAAAAGCAACGTCAAACTGATGAGTGGCGATCGTAACGATGAATGGCACGTTGCCGGTTACAGCACGCTGGTAAAAATTGGCGTTGAAGCCAACGTGTGGCAGGGGCTGTTTGTGCGCTTTATCGGTAAATACGGCTACGTCAATATGAATGATGTGCTGACCAGCCACGACAGCAGTGACAAGGCGCGCCAGAAGATTTATTACGATGAATACATTGGCGCGATCGGGTATCGGTTTTGAGCACCAGGTGCCAGACAGAACCTTGGCTTTGACCGGGTGAACCTGGTTCAAGCCACCAACAAATAAAACACAACAGCTAAACACAACTGTTGTTTTCAGATAATGCGGTGTTCGCCGACGCTTATCCTTTGATTACAGCGCCAGCCGCTGCCGCACCGCTTCAAACAAACAAATGCCTGTCGCCACCGAGACATTCACTGAGCTGACTTCACCCGCCATGGGAATATTGATCAGATGATCACAGTGTTCGCGGGTCAAACGCCGCATGCCAGCACCTTCTGCGCCCATCACCAGTGCCAGTGGGCCTTTGAGGTCTTGTTGGTAGACCGAGGTGGTGGCTTCGCCTGCGGTACCCACCAGCCAGATACCGCGTTCTTGCAGTTCGGTCATGGTACGGGCCAGGTTGGTCACCTGGACATAAGGAACCACTTCGGCAGCACCACAGGCGACCTTGGCGACGGTAGCATTCAATGGTGCCGATTTGTCTTTCGGAGCAATCACCAAATGTACTCCAGCGGCATCGGCGGTACGCAGGCAAGCACCGAGGTTGTGCGGGTCGGTCACGCCATCCAGGATCAGGATAAACGCCGGGCCGGCTATGCGGTCGAGCACATCGGGCAGGTTACGTTCACTCACGCCCTGTAGCGGTTTGCGAAACGCAATCACACCTTGATGGTTACCGTCGGCTTTCTGGTTCAGTAAGCCTTTGTCGGCTTCACGCACATCCAGGCCAAGCCGTTGGGCTTCGTCCAGCACTCTTTGCATACGCTGATCAACGCGGCCTTTTTGTACCCAGATTTCCGTCACCTGATCCGGACTGCGTTGCAGCAGGGTGGTGACGGCATGCAGGCCATATACAGCATCAAGCTTCATTCATTTGTCTCGTCAGCGGGCAGGTATCGGCCTGCCCTCGGGTTTATGCAGTGTCAGGGTTTGGTGACGCTTTTGGCTTTGGGCGCGGCTTTACGCTTGGCTTTTTTGGCCTTGCTGGCTGCTTTCGGCTTGTCTTTGGCGGCAACCGGTGCTGTACCGGCCGGGGCTTTTTTGGCGTTCAGCTTCTGGCGTTTGCTCGACGATTTTTTGCGGCTTTTTTTCCTGGCTCCGACTTCCTTGTCGGCGCTGGCGGTATCACCAACGACAGCGCTGGTGGGCGCAGCAGCAGCGGCAGCCGGTTTTTTACGACGACGGCCTGAAGGTTTCAGTACTTCTTCTTTTACCCCGGCAGCACCGGTCTTGACACCAGCACCAGCGGCGGCTGTTTTGGAGCGTCGACGTGGTAATCGCGGTGGCTCAGGCATGGCTCGCCCGGCATTACCGGGGGCGGTTGCCAGATCAAAATCAACCTTGCGCTCATCGAGATTAACACCGGAGACCTGCACCCAGAGGCTGTCACCCAGGCGGAAAGTACGCCGAGTACGTTCTCCGACCAGGCGATGTTTGACGGCATCGAACTGGTAAAAGTCGTTCGCCAGCGAGGAGATATGCACCAGTCCTTCGACATAGACGTTTTTCAGTTCAACAAACAGGCCGAAACCGGTGACGGCGGTAATCACGCCTTCAAAGACTTCGCCGATCCGATCCTGAATGTACTCACACTTGAGGAAATCATTCACATCGCGGGTGGCGTCATCGGCACGGCGCTCTGTCATGGAACAATGCTCACCCTGCTGAATGACCTGCGCCATGTCGTAGGGATAAATATCGGCCTTGGCCAGCGGTTTGGCACCGTCTGCACGGGTAGCATTGCTGCATTCCTGCTCGCTGCGAATCACGCTGCGAATGGCACGGTGTACCAGCAAATCCGGGTAGCGGCGAATCGGCGAGGTAAAATGGGTGTAGGCCTTATATGCCAGCCCAAAGTGGCCTTCGTTTTCCGGGTGATACACCGCCTGGCTGAGGGAGCGTAATAGTACCGTCTGGATCAGGTGGGAATCTGGACGCTGCTGAATACTATTCAGTAGTTCCTGGTAGTTCTTGGGGGTCGGCTTGGCTTTGCCGGTGTTGATCGACAGTCCCATTTCACCCAGGAAAGAACGCAGGTTTTCGAGCTTTTCGTCACTTGGCCCGGCGTGGACACGGTAGACGCACGGCACCTTGTATTTATCGAGGAAGTTGGCGGCACAGACGTTGGCGGCCAGCATGCACTCTTCGATCAGCATATGAGCGTCGTTACGGGCAACCGGCACGATTTCCTGAATCTTGCGCTCGGCATCAAACACAATGCGGGTTTCTACCGAATCAAAGTCCATCGCACCACGTTCTTCGCGCTTGCCCCGTAAGAGCTGGAACAGGCTGTAGAGGTTTTCGATGTGCGGCACGACGGCAGGGTAATGATCTCGCCACACCTGCCCTTCTTCACTGCGTGGTGTCTGCAGCATCATCCAGACCTTGTTGTAGGTCAGCCGGGCATGGGAGTGGATCACCCCTTCCATAAACTTGTAGCCGGAGATATTGCCAGCTTTGGAAATGGTCATTTCACACACCATCACCAGGCGATCCACTGCCGGGTTCAGCGAGCACAAACCGTTGGAGAGTTTTTCTGGCAGCATGGGTACAACAAAACCGGGGAAATACACCGAGTTGCCGCGAGTGTGGGCTTCCTGATCCAGTGCTGAACCGGGTTTGACGTAATGGGATACGTCGGCAATGGCGACGTATAAGCGCCAGCCACCGGTGTTCCGGTTGCGCTCGCAGTACACCGCATCGTCAAAATCGCGGGCATCTTCACCGTCAATCGTGACGAAGGGCAAATGCCGCAAATCAATACGATTGGCTTTGTCCTGCTCGCGGACTTCGTCAGACAGTTTTTTAGCTTCAACCGTCACTGCCGCAGGCCATTCATGGGGAATGTCGTGGCTGCGAATCGCCACTTCAATTTCCATTCCCGGTGCCAGGTGTTCGCCCAGAACCTCGATGACCTTGCCAATTGGCAGACCGCCCTGCTTCGGCTGGGCGGTGATTTCGACCACCACAAATTGGCCGTGTTCGGCACCGTGGCGGCCTTCGGCTGGCACCAGCACTTCCGTACTGACACGCTTGTTATCCGGCTGTACTACGCCAACGCCAGACTGATCAAAATAGCGCCCGACGATGTGTTGGGTATTGCGTTCAATCACCTGGACAATCTTGCCTTCCGGGCGACCACGTCGATCCAGCCCGAGAATCTGTACGGCGACCTTGTCGCCGTGGAATACTTTGCGCATTTGACGGTTCGACAAATAAATGTCGTCATCGCCGTCGCGCAAGACAAAACCAAAACCGTCTTTGTGGCCCATCACTACGCCAGTCACCAAGTCGGCTTTTTCCATCGGAAAAAACTGGCTGCGCCGGTTGCTCATCAGCTGGCCATCGCGCGACATGGCAATCAGTCGGCGACGCAAGGCTTCAACCCGTTCCGGGTCGGTTTCTGCCAGCGCTTCACACACATCTTCATGAGTCATTGGGCGACCGGATTGCTCCAGCAACGCCAGCAATGCTTCCCGGCTGGGAACCGGATTATCGTACTTCTGTGCCTCCAACGCAGCGTTGGGGTCGTGAATGGGGGAATGTTTTGGGGTGGGGGAATCCGTCAATGTACGGCTCCTGTTCTTATGAGGGGTGTGTTAGGGCGCCACAGGCGGCTGATTGAGACTGGTTTTATGTTATTCATGGTAATCAGTATACCCAAAGGTGGCGGATGCTGCTCAATCTGCTGTCACAGCCCACGAATATTAATGAGCAGGGGTTCTCGATGGGCACCGGCGGCGGTCAGCTGATCGAGATAATCCTGCCATAACGAATCCTTATTCAGGCATAAATGGCGCAGATAATGCCAGTCGTACAGCCCGGAATCATGACCATCGTCGAACACCAGTTTCAACGCATAGTTACCGGCTGGTTCGATCCTCAACAGGCCCACGTCTTTCTTGCCCGATTGTAATACGCCATTACCCGTACCATGGCCACGCACCTCGGCTGAAGGGGATAATACCCGCAGCAATTCAAAGCTGAGTTCATGCGTTTCATCGCCATACCGTAATTCCAGGCAACGACTGTTTTTTCTGACTTTTATGCCATCTGGCTTCATTGGTGCACCTCTCTGCCGATAACGACTTGTATCTCTGAAATATAACCTAGACTGACAACATACCGCGACGACATAGCCTGGTATTTACCGAAACGAACCCGGTACAACCTCTCGTCGCCCACGCCGATACCGAACAGACGAGAAACGTATTATGTCTTTATTTCGCAACATCAGTATTCGGAGCCGCCTGTGGCTCTTATTGGGAACGGCCATAATCTGCGTTGTTATCATCCAGATCACGGCGTTGCAACAGACCTATAACACGCTGACCAATGCCAAGAACCAGAGTGTCCAACAGCTCACCGATAATGCCTACAGCTTGCTGACACACTTCGCCAATCTTGAAAAAGAAGGCCTCAGTCGTGCAGAAGCCCAGCGCTTGGCCAAAGAAACCATCACTGCCCAACACTACGACAACGGCAGTGGTTACTTTTTTATCCAGAGTACCGACAACATCATGCTGGCGCACGGTGCCAACCCCAAGCTGAACGACATGGACATGTCGGATCTTAAAGATGCCAACGGTCGACCCCTGACCCGGGATATCACCAAAGTGGCCCTGGCGAACCCGGATGGTGGTTTTGTGCACTATTATTGGCCTAAAGCAGAACAAAGCGACCCTGTCGCCAAGGTCAGTTTTGTCCGTTTGCTGCCGGAATGGGGCTGGGTCGTGGGGACTGGCGTCTATACCGATGATATTGACACTGTCTTCCGCAAGACCGCCATCCATATGATCTCGACCTCGGTGGTTTTTGTGCTATTGCTGGTCGGTACTATCTACCTTATTTCCAACAGTATTCGACAACCGCTGCACAATGTTAACCGCGCCATGTCAGACATTGCCCGTGGTGAAGGGGATTTGACCCAGCGACTGCCTGCTCAGGGCAATGATGAAATCACCGAGATTGCGCGTTCCTTTAACCTGTTTGTTGAGGCCATTCAGAAAGTCGTATCGGAAAGCAAAAGCACTACTCAGGTGTTGGGCCAGCTAACCCACAATATTTCCGAGATCAGCCGTACCACCCGTGCAATGACCGAACGCCAATTACAGCAAAGCGATATGGCGGCCACGGGTTCCCACGAAATGAGTCTGACCATTCAGGAAGTCGCCGGTAATGCCGAACGGGCGGCAGGTGCGGCGCGGGAAGCAGACGACAACGCCAGACGTGGTTTACACACCATGCAGGATACCCAGCAGCGGATTACCGACCTGGCCAACAGCATCAACCAGTCCAGCGACGTGATTCGAGGCTTGCAAGCGGAGACCGACTCGATTGGTTCCGTACTGGACGTGATTCGAGGCATTGCCGAACAGACCAACTTGCTGGCGTTAAATGCGGCCATTGAAGCCGCACGAGCAGGTGAACAAGGACGAGGTTTTGCCGTCGTGGCGGATGAAGTGCGTACTTTGGCTTCCCGCACTCAGGAATCCACTCAGGAAATCAACAACATGATTTCACGGCTGCAAGAACAAGCGGTGCAGGCAGTATCGTCAATGGAACAAAATGCCCGTAATTCGGAAACGACCTCGGAGATGTCCAAGCAGGCCAGCGAAACCATTGCCTCCATTTCCTCGGCGGTCAGCACCATCTCGGAGATGAACCTGAGTATTGCCGGTGCCGTCGAAGAGCAGAGTGTCGCGTCGAACGAGATCAGTAGCAATATCGTTCAGATTGCCGAGGCCTCGCGTACCATCAGTGAAAACGCGACTCGTAACGACAACACGGTGACCAGCCTGGCGGAGAGTACTCGTCAGTTAAATAGCCTGATCGAACGCTTCAAGGTGTAATCGCTCGCACGACATGAGTCGCAGCCGTAGTGACACGACAATAGCGGCTCGACAATAGCGGTAATCAACAAAGGGGGCGCGTGATGCGCTCCCTTTGTCTGTTGCCTGTTCTGTTACTTGTCAATAGCAATACAACAAACGTGAATTCAGCCAGCTGAATTCACGTTTCAGATCAGAGAATAAACTGGCTCAGATCGTGATTTTTCACCACATCACCCAGCTGGGTTTCAACATAGGCAGCGTCAATCACGACCGCCTCGGTCAGGTCGGTGGCATCAAACGAGACCGTTTCCAGCAGGCGTTCCATAATGGTGTGCAAACGGCGGGCACCAATATTTTCAGTACTTTCATTCACTTCGTAGGCGATCTCGGCCAGCCGCTTGATGGCATCCGGGCGGAATTCAAGATCCACACCTTCTGTTTTCATCAAAGCGCGGTACTGCTCGGTCAGTGATGCATTTGGCTCGGTCAGGATGCGTTCGAAATCGCCCGGCGTCAGCGCCTGCAGCTCCACCCGAATCGGTAAGCGACCCTGTAATTCAGCAATCAGATCCGACGGTTTGACCAGGTGAAACGCGCCAGACGCCACAAACAGGATATGGTCGGTCTTGATCATGCCGTGTTTGGTGCTGACCGTGCAGCCTTCGATCAATGGCAGCAGATCTCGCTGCACCCCTTCGCGACTGACATCACCACCAGAACCCGACTCTCCTCGTTTAGCGACCTTGTCTATTTCGTCGATAAAGACGATGCCATTCTGCTCAACCAGTTCGACAGCCCTGGCCTTGAGGTCATCCATGTTCAGCATTTTCGCGGCTTCTTCGTCTTGCAGCTGCTTGAGCGCATCACCGATTTTCAGCTTGCGAGTGGTTTTTTTCTCACTCCCCATACTGGAAAACATGCTCTGCAACTGGCTGGTCATTTCTTCCATGCCGGGAGGAGCCATGATCTCAACGCCAACCGGCGTCTGGGAGACAGCAATATCAATTTCCTTGTCATCCAGCTGACCTTCACGCAGTTTCTTGCGGAAGATCTGGCGGGTTGAAGAGTCTGCCGGTTTGACATCGGTGGTGGTGTCCCACTCGCTCTGGGTAGTGGAGCGTGGTGGTGGTAACAGGGCATCGAGAATACGTTCTTCTGCGGCGGCGGCGGCCCGGTGTGCCACCTTCACCATCTCCTGCTCACGCAGCATCTTGATGCCGGTTTCGACCAGATCACGGATAATGGATTCTACATCCTTGCCAACATAGCCCACTTCAGTGAACTTGGTGGCTTCGACCTTGATAAAGGGCGCATTGGAAAGCTTCGCCAGACGCCGGGCAATCTCGGTTTTACCCACCCCGGTCGGACCAATCATCAGGATATTTTTCGGTGTTACTTCATCACGCAGCTCTTTTGGCAACTGCATGCGACGCCAGCGGTTACGCAAGGCAATCGCTACAGAGCGTTTGGCGTTCTGCTGACCAATAATATGGCGATCCAGCTCGTGCACAATTTCTCTCGGGGTCATTTCGCTCATGCGTTATCTCCGCCAGACAGGCATTCAACCGTCATATTGTTGTTGGTAAATACACAGATTTCCCCCGCAATCGTCAGGCTTTTTTCTGCAATCTCACGCGCATTCAGCTCGGTGTTGTGTAACAACGCACGCGCTGCTGCCAACGCATATTGGCCACCGGATCCCACGCCAATCAGGTCTTCTTCCGGCTGTACCACGTCGCCATTACCGGTAATGATCAATGACGCCGTGTGATCAGCCACTGCCAGAATGGCTTCCAGCTTGCGCAGGGCACGGTCTGAGCGCCACTCTTTGGCCAGCTCCACGGCGGCACGCGTCAACTGGCCATGATGCTGTTGCAGTTGTGCCTCAAATTTTTCAAACAGGGTAAATGCATCCGCAGTGCTGCCTGCAAAACCGGCCAATACCTGGTTGTTGTAGAGCCGACGCACCTTGCGCGCATTGCCTTTCATCACAGTATTACCCAGTGAGACCTGGCCATCACCAGCAATCACCACCTGGTCACCGCGCCGGACGGATACAATTGTTGTCATAACGTCTTCCTGCTTACATTCGGGTCAGCGGTAAAAGATGGGGCCGTCAGTCACGAAATCAAGTGCCGCTAACGGGATTCTGTTTGCAGCAGCGCTTGCCTTGGCTTGCGGTAACTTGCGGTAAATAGTTGCCTGCTCTGGTCGACAACCGGATACTCTGCAGCTGGACGATACGCTGGAAACCAAGATGATTACTGCCAATACTGTTGTTGAATTACACTACCGCATGACCGACACCGATAATCAACTGATTGAGTCGACCTTCGATGGCGAGCCCGTATTTTATATGCACGGTAAAAACCAGATGCTGGCGGCGTTTGAAACTGCCCTCAGCGGACACGCGGCAGGTGATGAACTGCTGCTGACCCTGACCCCGGAGCAGGCTTATGGCCAACCTCGTAGCGATGCCCTAAAACGGGTGCCGGTAAAACACCTGCAAGGGGCCAAACGCTGGCGCGCAGGCATGACCGCCGAGGTGCAAACCGAACATGGCCCGCGCAAGGTCACACTCGTCAAGGTTGGCAAGTTTATGGCCGATGTCGACACCAACCATCCGCTGGCCGGCAAAACACTGAATTTCCAAGTGTCCATTCTCAGCACCCGAGCAGCCACAGCCGAAGAACTGGCCCATGGCCATGCACACGCAGGTGGGCACTGTGGCCACTGAGCGACCAGCTCGAAGTCGCAGCCTTGTTGACCAAATCAATAAAAGCGTCGCTTTTCTGGCGTAAAGTAATCACTCGCCAGAAAAGCACTGCAACAATGAACCATTATGGGTGTCGGCCTTCCAAACGGAACTGGCCCCATTCACACAACACAAGCACGACACAAGGAGAACGTTATGGCCTGTAAACATTGGGCAATGGCAGCCACCATCGCGGTGATGGTTGGCTGTTCATCAAATCAGTCGATTGAAACCCAGCCCGTCAGCTGCGCCTTTGCCGATGGCTCGGGCAAGGAAGCACCAGAGTGGGTGTGTGGTGCACCGGTCGAAGGGGTTGATCTGACAGCCGTCGGTTATGCCGACAAAACCGCCGCTGGCCCCAACTTTATGAAACAGATGGCGGCGACGGCTGCCCGTGTTGAGCTGGCTCAAACCATGCGGATTGAAGTCCAGAACATGATCAAGCAGTACGCCGAAACCACCGGAGCCGGTGATAGCGAAACCGTCGACAAAGTCAATTCCTCGGTCACGCGCCAGATCACCAAGGAAACGCTGGTCGGCTCCAAAATCCTGCGCCAGATGCCCACCCCAAGCGGCGGTATGGTGGTACTGGTCGGCCTGAATGCCGACACCATGGCCCAGGTGGCCGAACAGGCATTAAAAACCTCCATGGCAAACGACAAGGCACTGTGGCAAAAATTTCAGTCCGAAAAATCGTTTGATGAACTGGCCGAAGAAATTGCCAAGCTGAAATAAACGACTCTCCGGTTTGCGGCGGACGCGATACCCTCACTCCGCCGCAGCTATAGAGCCTGAAAGCAACGGAGAATGCAGAACCATGAACGCCAGATTCCAGAAAGGTTTACGCGGCCTCCTTGCTGCCGTTGCGCTGATACCCTGCTCACTTTCACTGGCCGCTACCCCCTCGCAAACCGATGACTACCAACAGTGGTTACAGCAAACCCGTACCGACTATCAGTCTTATCTGGATAAAAACGACCGCGCCTTTCTGACGTTTCTGAACCAACGCTGGAAAAACGTCGAGGTCGAACCGGCCCAACAGCGCGACCCCGAACCCAAACCGGATCAAATCCCGATCGCCCCGCCCACTGACACCCCGGAACAACCAACGGCAGATAACCAGCCAGCCGAGCCAACGTCACCCATACCCTCGCCCGAGCAAGCGCCGCCGGTACCCGTTCCGCCACCCCGCATCGCCATCGTACCTCCAGAACAACTGCCGACCAGCGCCAACACCGTGCAACTTGCATTTTATGGCAGAACGCTCAGCCTCGACATTCCCGAAGGCTTCGACAGTACTTTCAGCGGCCGTCCCGATAACAAGACCATTGCGGCCTATTGGCAGCAACTCGCCAGCACCCCGCACCAATCCCTTGTCAGCGCATTAAAAACCGCCGCTGCGGACTGGCAACTGAACGACTGGGCCACCGCCTTGCTGTTTAACCAGTTTGCCCACGCCCTGCATAACGACCCGGACAGCCAGGTATTGAGCTGCTGGTTTTTACTGGTAAAAGCCGGTTTTGATGCCAGAGTCGCCTATGACCAGCAGATCCACCTGTTACTGCCAGCACAAGAAGCCCTTTACGGCGTTACCTACTTTGAACTCGACCATCAACGTTATTACGCACTGCAGCCCGGAGAACAACCGCTGGGGATTGGCACCGTCAAAACCTATCAAGGCGCTCACGAACTCGGCACCCGACCCATCGGCTTTGCCGACCCCTACCGTTTTATTCCGGGTGGCGCTCAGGAAACACGCACCGTGAGCTTTAACTGGCAAGGCCAGCAGCAGGATCTCAAGGTCAGCTACCCGGCCGACTACAGCGACTACCTGGCAACCTACCCACAACTGGCACTGCCCGGTTACTTCCAGGCCGGACTGCCCGCCACAACCGCCAACCAGCTGTTGGAGCAATTGCGCCCCAGACTGGCCCGCTTGAACGATCGCCAGAGCAAAATCAACTACCTGTTGCGGCTGGTGCAAACCGGCTTTCGCTATGAAACCGACGCCGAACAGTTCCATAGTGAAAACTACCTGTTTCCACTGGAAACCCTGCACTACCCCTATTCCGACTGCGAAGACCGCGCCGCCCTGTTTGGCTGGTTGGCAAAACAACTACTCGATGCCGATGTGCTGATTGTCGAATTACCCGGCCACGTCGCCACCGCCATTGCCATGAACGCCACAGACACCGCTATAACCGGCAGCGGCTGGCTGTTTGAAGGCAAACGCTACCTGGTGGCCGACCCCACCTATATCAACGCCGATCTCGGCATGATGATGCCCCGCTATCAGGGCCAGACGCCGACGTTGAAGAAATTCTGATACAGTGGCCACAACTTGACCATCGTCCGAATAATCACCTCCAGAATCACTATCCGTCAGAGAGAACCAACCACCATGGCCCTGATCACTGCCACCGTGCCGGTAACTGCCTTCCAACAAAACTGCACCATTCTGATGTGTGAAGCCACGCACCGGGCTGCCATTGTTGACCCTGGTGGTGATATTGAGCGGATTATCGCCAAACTCGATGCCATGGGTGCCAAGCCGGAAAAAATTCTGCTGACTCACGCTCATCTCGACCATGTTGGCGGCACGGCCGAGCTGGCCAAACGTTATCAGTTACCGATTGAAGGGCCGCACAAGGGTGACAATTTCTGGATTCAGGCACTGCCGCAGCAGGCACAGATGTTTGGTCTGCCGGATGTTGAGATGTTTACTCCAGATCGCTGGCTGACTGGCGGCGAGCAGGTCACGGTTGGCGATGTGACTCTGGATGTGATTCATACGCCGGGTCATACCCCCGGCCATGTGGTATTTGTCCAGCCGGAGCAAAAACTGGCGTTAGTGGGTGATGTGATTTTTAACGGTTCGATTGGCCGCACCGACTTTCCGCAGGGTAATCATGCTGATCTGATCCGTTCGATTCGCGACAAGCTGTTCCCACTCGGGGATGAAATTGAATTTATACCTGGCCATGGCCCCCGCTCCACCTTTGGCCATGAGCGCAAAACCAACCCGTTTGTGGCCGACAAGCGCGGCTAATATTGGCCAAAGCAGACGTTTTCATCCGTCTCGCGACCGTCAAGATCGGCGAGGCGCCTCGTCGGGTGTGTTTATGCCACTCGTTTCAGCACAAGTTTAGTGCGGAATGGCTTTGGATGAACGAGGATTGGTCATAAATAACGGATGCGCTCCAAGTAGTTTCCGTGTTTCACACGCTTGAGATAGTCAAGCGGTGTGGCATTAACCTGCTTTTTGAATTCTCTGGAAAAGTGGGATTGATCGCTGAAGCCGAGGTCGGATGCCAAGTCCGAAAAGGCCACCTGATCACTGTGATTAATATCATAAACCGCCGATTGGCAGCGTATGATCTGGCTGAATGCCTTGGGTGACATGCCCATGTCGGCCCGAAACTGACGCTGCAACGAGCGGGTGGTGTAGCCGGTTAATTTTTCCAGGTCGTTAATATGAATACTGCCATGGCTTTCGCAGATACTGCGCACTGCCTGGGCCGTCAAATTTGACGATTTACGCACCGCCTTACCTGCACAAAACTGACTAAACAAAGCCACCTGTTCGGCAAAGTTTGTGCTTGTCACGATCTCTTCAAACACTTGATTTGACTCAGGAACCAGCTCCTGAAAGCCATAGTGCTGCTCAATCAGTTCTTCCGCCGAGACATTCAGAAAATCGGGCATGGCACCAGACACAAATCGCACACCAAAATAACGATGATGGCTGCTCAGGTCGATGTCGATGGCTTTCATCGGCGTGCCAAAGACTTCGGCTGTCGGCTGGTTGCGGTCACAGTCAAATAAGATGTCGATGCAGCCATCCGGGATCGCAAACGTGGCTTCGGTGGAATCTTTGGCTTCAAAACTGTAGAAGTGGGAAATAACCGGATTATCCGACCCCGACAGAGAAAATGTCTCGGCAGAATTAAGCACCAACCAGGGTTGTTTGGAGCGAATTCCAGCAAGATAACGAACAAGGGAAGCATGAGACATGGCTTAAATTCGCTCGCTGAATATATCTAGGATACGCCATCTCAAGCAAAGAAAGTGCCAAACATTTTGCTGTCTGTCTTTCTTGATTTCATGTCGCAAAAGTTCAATACGAGAGATTTTTCTCCGTCTAGGATTATATCTTTCCACAGCTAGCCCGGTTCATTAGTTTGGCCAATCATTATTTATTCTGATGAGTGCATGGCAGCTGAATACAAGTACGAAAGTGCTCATTCACAGATCCAAGGTGATGTTATGTCAGAGAATACGAAAATCGATTTTATTTATCTTTCCGAGCCAGACATGATCAAAGCTGGCGTTATGAATATGGCCAAATGTGTCGATACCATGGAAAGCATGTTCACCTTATTACACCAAGGTGATTATCGCATGGCGGGGCCAAATAGTGATTCTCATGGTGCCATGATTACCTTTCCGGAAGAGTCGCCATTTCCAACCATGCCAAAACCCACTGCCGACCGTCGTCTGATGGCGATGCCTGCTTATCTGGGTGGTGAATTCCAGACCTGTGGGGTGAAATGGTATGGCTCGAACATCGCCAACCGTGAAAAAGGTTTACCCCGCTCTATTTTGATGTTCATTCTGAATGATATTGATACCGGTGCCCCCATGGCTTATATGTCAGCCAACCTGCTGTCGGCTTATCGCACCGGAGCCGTGCCAGGTGTAGGAGCTCGTCATCTCGCTCGAAAAGATTCCAAAACGGTGGGTCTATTGGGGCCTGGCGTTATGGGTAAAACCTCTATTGCGGCCTTTATGGCCACTTGCCCGGATATCGATACCATTAAAGTAAAAGGTCGTGGCCAGAAAAGTCTCGATAGTTTTATTACTTGGATAAAAGAAACCTACCCACAGATTACAACCATCACTGTTGTGGATAGTCTGGAAGACGTTGTACGTGATTCTGATATCGTCACTTACTGTAATTCCAACGAAACCGGTGATATATCCAGCTACCCGGAAGTCAAACGGGAATGGGTCAAACCAGGCTGTTTCCTTTCGATGCCAGCGTACTGTCGCCTGGATGATGCCATGGAACAAAACGATGTCCGTAAAGTGCTGGATAACACCGGGCTATATCAGGCCTGGTTCGAAGAAGTACCCAAACCGGCTCACCAGTATATTCCGATTATCGGCGCCCGTTTTATGGATATGGTCAATGAAGGAAAACTGTCCCTCGATCAACTGGAAGACCTTGGTGCTATCACTGCCGGAGCCACGCCAGGGCGTACCAACGATGAAGAAATCATCATTTTGTCGGTCGGTGGTATGCCGGTCGAAGACGTCGCCTGGGCCACGGTGATTTATCGCAGCGCGATTGAACAGGGTATTGGCGTCAAGCTGAACCTTTGGGATACCCCGGAGCTGCGCTAGCCGCTTCTGCTAATTGCCAACGTCCCAGTGGTCGTTGGCGGTGCTCCTTCTGACTTACAGGCATTCAATGCCGGGATACTCCAAATGCCCAAAATCGTAAAAGTAAAAACCGGTTCGAAATTCGAAGAAATCGGCAGCTATTCCCGTCTGGTTGCCGTCGATGACTGGCTCTACGTTTCCAATACCGCTGGCCGTAACCCGCTGACCAAAGAGATTCCTGACGACGTACTGGGGCAAACACACCAGGTGTTCAGCAACATAGAAGCCGCACTGGTGGCAGCCGATTCATGCCTGGCGGATGTGGTGTGCTCACGAGTGTTTATTCAGGAGCCTGCCGACGTGCATACAGTGATGACGCTGATTGGTGAGAAGTTCAAGGGCATCAATCCGTCCACTACCGTGACTTGCCCGCCATTGGGTTCCAGCGTCTACAAGGTGGAACTGGAAGTCACCGCTTACCGTGGCGCCTCGCAAGCCACCGTAGAAACAATCACCATCGCCTGATTGTGTCAGGTGATACCCGGAAACCCGTTGAAGTCGGCAGCAAGCTTATGACCAAAACACTGGAAGCAGTACACACCACCGATCAATTACCTGACGCCACCACCGTCGTTATTATCGGTGGTGGCATTGTCGGTATCAGTGCCGCGCTGGCGCTGGCGGAACGTAATATCCCCGTGGTTTTACTGGAAAAAGGCCACATTGCTGGCGAGCAGTCGTCACGCAACCTGGGCTGGATACGTAAAACCAGCCGTCATGCTGCCGATGTCCCTCTGGCCTTGGCGGCCGATCGACTCTGGGCCGGGATGCCGGAACGCATCGGTCAGTCGGTGGGCTATCAGCAGTCCGGCATTATGTTTCTGGCCAAAACCGCAGAACAAATGGCCATGCACGAAGCCTGGTCAGATTCAGTGCAATCACTGTCGCTGGACTCGCAATTATTGACCGCCAAAGACATCGATCGCCACGTACCAGGAGGTCAGGGCCAGTGGAGAGGCGGCATTTATACGCCGTCGGATGGCCGTGCAGAACCGGCCATCGCTACCAGTGCCATCGCCAAGGCGGCAATTGCCAAAGGCGCGGTACTGATTCAGCACTGTGCTGTCCGGACGCTGTCGACGGCGGGCGGCAAGATCTGTGGCGTTGTCACCGAAAAAGGTGGAATACGCTGTGAGCAGGTACTGCTGGCTGGCGGCGCCTGGTCCCGTCGTTTCCTCGGTAATCAAGGGGTGTCGTTACCCACATTGCCACTGATCTGTTCGGTATTACGCACCCAACCCATGATTGGCCCAACCAATATTTCGGTGGGTGGCCCGGACTTCTCTTTCAGAAAGCATCAAGGGGGCGGTTTTATTATCACCCAGCGGGGTGCTCTGGATGCTCCGATTACTCTCGACCATCTACTGATCGGCTGGCGTTATCTCACTCAGCTGCGTACCCAGCGCAGTTTTTTGCGTACCTCGTTAGGCCGTGCCTTTCTGCAAGACCTTGCACTGGCCCGGCGCTGGGGAGCTGGCAGCCGCTCACCCTTTGAACAGATTCGTACTCTCGACCCAGCCTTTAACCCTGGCCTCAATCAAGAGGCACTCACTAATCTTGCCGATGCCTGGCCGGCGTTCAAGCAGGCTCGGGTAGAAGAAGCCTGGGCTGGCGTGATTGACGTAACCCCTGATTCCAATCCGGTGATCGACCATATCGGTGCCATTCCTGGCCTGACGATCGCTACCGGGTTTTCAGGGCACGGATTTGGTACCGGGCCAGCAGCCGGACAGCTGGCGGCAGACCTGGTCGCCAATGTGGCCCCCATTATCGACCCAGACCCTTACCGGTTTGATCGACTCTGACATACCTAACAACGGTTTTACTCACACGAGGTACAGAACATGAGCGGTACGGCACACACAGCAACAACCAAATCGATTGATCAAAAAGCAGGGACGGATAAAAAAGTCAAAATTGGTCTGCTGACCATGATGGCGGTTTGTATTGGCCTGGTGATTGTTCAGGGAGCAATGATTTCAGCGCTACAAGGCTTGGGCATTGGCGGTCTGAGCTTTATTGTCGCCATGTTGGTCGCCTTGATGCTGGCGCAATTCAACGCCATGAGTTTTGCAGAATTGTCGTTGATGTTCCCGCAAGAAGGGACGCTGGCAACCTATACACAAAAAGCCATCGGACACTTTCCGGCGATTGTATCTGTCTTTGCCGGTTATGTGGTGGTGGCGGTATTAGCCTTGCCCGTTGAGATGTTTCTGGTCGATGCTATGTTGGGTGAACTGCTACCCGGCGTATTACCCGAAAAACTGATTCCTCTGCTTATTTTACTGGTATTCACTATTACCAACCTGGTTGGTACCGATGTCTTTGCCAAAGTACAGAATATTCTGGCCTTTATTCTGGTCAGTGCCCTGATTATTACTGGTCTGGTGGCCATTACCGGTACTGCCGAACCACACCCTACTCTGACAGGTGCCACAGTAGACTGGAGTATGGCGGGTATTATGGATGGCAGCTTTATTGGTTTGATTGGCCTGGCATTATGGACCATGGTCGGGGTCGAGTTTATTTGCCCAATGATCAATGAGGTGAAAAACCCGCAGAAAAATATTCCGATGGCCATGCATTTATCGCTGTTTTTTATCTTTACTATTTTTGTTGCCTTTATTTTTGGTGCCAGCCTTTATCTGGATCTGGATACCTTGCTCGGCTCGCCACTGCCCTTCCTGGATTATGCCAAGGCGGTATTCGGACAAAGCGGTCTGATCATTGCCACGATAATGGCTCTGGCGGCTACTTGCAGCACAATGAATACCATTCTGGCGGCGGTGCCCAGAATGCTGAAAGGCATGGCGGACGAAGGCCAGGCTTTCCCACAATTAAAAGCACATAACCGTTTTGATGCTCCCTGGGTCGGTATTGTGATGATGGCAGGCTTAACCACTATTCCTTATTTTATTTTTGGTATTGATTCTCTGATCATGTTGATTATCGCCGCTACCACCAGCTGGTTATTGGCCTACAGCGTGGCACATATTGATGTATTGGTATTACGTAAACGTATGCCGGATCATGTCCGTCCGTACCGCACACCCTTTTACCCGTTACCGCAAGTTCTCGGGATTATTGCCATGCTGTACGTTGCCCTGAATAACTCTCCGGCACCAGAAATGACCCATATGGTATACAGCATCACCGGTGGTATCTTGCTGCTGTTGAGTATTATTGCGGCAGTATGGGTGAAATTTTATATGAAACGGAACTTGTTTGAGCCAGATATGGATTAAACATTAACGGCTGCTAAAAATACAACTGCGAGCAATAAGGTTACCGACCATGCCGACCTTCTTCACCGGGCGACCAAGTCAGCCGGGTGAGCTTGTCGGCATGGTCTTTTCGTCTTTTCTGCACCACCAGCCACTCTACCTCCTACCTATGCTGCCATTCAGGCATTGGCCTCCTGGCCACTCAGAGCTGCTGTTGTTATTGTCCTCAGACCCAAAAAAACCCGCCGAAGCGGGTTTTGGTGTTGCGGAATTCTGGCAGAAACAGGGATTACTTCTTGCCAAAACCACCGAAACGCTTGTTGAAACGGTCAATACGGCCGCCGGTATCCACTGTTTTCTGCTTGCCGGTGTAGAAAGGGTGGCAAGCGGAACATACGTCCAGATACATTTCGCCAGGCTTGGCGGAGCGGGTCTTGACAATGTTGCCGCAAGAACAGGTAGCGGTCAGTTCAGCGTATGCAGGATGAATATCTTGTTTCATGGGGCACCTCGGGTCTTCACGCCGCCACCTTCCGACCATCGGACAGGCACCGCGTTACTGTTAAGAAAAACTTCAAATACTCGCTGTCGCCATGGAGTAATGCCTGCGGTAAACCGCGCATCAGCCCCTTGCACAGACAATAAGGACGCGCATAATACCAGAGCCTTTTTTGTCAGCAAGTTTTTTCATGCCTTTTTACGTCGTGCAGGTCGCTGTACCAGTGCCCTTACGGCGCTGTTTCGACTATCTTCCTCCCGCTGGTGAGCCGGAAGACACCTGGAAGCCCGGACAGCGGGTACGGGTTAACTTTGGCCAGCAATTACTGACCGCCATCGTGGTCGGCACCGCGCAGACGACGGATGTACCCGCTGGCAAGCTCAAACCCTTGCTGGAACGTCTTGATGATGAACCTTTGCTGGATGCCAGTCAGCTGACACTGGGGCGATGGTTAGCGCGCTATTATCATCACAGCCCTGGCGAAGTGCTGGAGCTGATGATACCGGCACTGTTGCGTCGGGGCGGATCCCTGCAAGAGGCACAAGAGCAAAGTTGGGCTATCCTGCCTCAGATCGACTCCGAACCACAGACTTCAGAACCACAAACCAACCCCGAGCCGCTGAGCAAGCCCAAAGTTGCCTTACGCGGCAAGCAACAGCAGGCGCTGTGGCAATGTTTCCAGCAGCAACCGGTGTGGACGCATGCCAAGCTGACGGCCCAGGGTTTTACCCTGGCACAACTGCGACGGCTGGCAGAGCTGGGGTTGATCGAAACACAACAACGGCTGCCAATACCTGCCATCGCGCCACTGCGACGCGACGACTTGCCACTTAACGATGAGCAACACAAGGCCCTGATGCAACTGAACCAACAGCTGGGGCGATTTCAGCCCAGTCTGCTGGAAGGCATCACCGGCTCAGGTAAAACCGAAGTGTATCTGCAGCATCTCAAACAGGTACTGCAACGGGGTCAGCAGGTGCTGGTACTGGTGCCGGAAATTGGTCTGACGCCACAAACGGTGCAACGCTTCCGTGAGCGGGTTGATGTACCCGTTGCCCTGATGCACTCCGGCCTGAATGATCGTGAACGCTTGCAGGCCTGGTGCCAGTGCCGCGATGGCAGCGCCCGGATTCTGATTGGTACCCGCTCGGCGGTCTTTACGCCGCTGCCCGATCTCGGGCTGATTATTCTGGATGAAGAACACGACGGCTCATTCAAGCAGCAGGACAGTGTGCGTTATTCTGCCCGCGACTTTGCCATGGTGCGCGCCAAACAGGCCAAGATTCCTATCGTGCTGGGGTCAGCAACCCCATCGCTGGAATCGCTGCATAACGCTCTGACCGGCCGCTACCTGCACCTCAAACTGACCCAGCGAGCAGGCAACGCCAAGCCGCCGGGTATGAAGCTGCACAGCATCCTGCATCAGCCGCTGACCTTTGGTCTGGCGCAACCCGTGATTGCCAAAATGCAGCAACATCTGGATGCCAATCGTCAGGTGCTGGTCTTTATCAATCGGAGAGGTTATGCCCCACTGATGGCCTGTCAGGAATGTGGCTGGCTGGCCGAGTGCCGACGTTGCGATGCGCGCCTGACCCTGCATCAGTCGCCATTACATCTGCATTGCCATCATTGTGACTTTCAGCAGGCAGTGCCCGGATTCTGCCCTAACTGCCACAGCGACAAAATCCGCGCTCTGGGACAAGGCACTGAGCGGTTGCAGGATGAGCTGTCGATGCTGTTCCCGCACGTCCCCACTACCCGTGTGGATCGCGATACCGCGCGGAACAAGCAGGCCTTCGACGGATTACTGCAAGATATTCATTCACCCGGTAAGCGGCTGTTGATTGGTACCCAGATGCTGGCCAAGGGTCACCATTTTCCGGCGGTCACCATGGTGGTGATTGTCGATTCCGATGCCGGTTTGTTCAGTGCCGATTTCCGTGGCATGGAGCACACCGCCCAACTCATATTGCAAGTCGCTGGCCGTGCTGGCCGCGCCGAACATCCAGGTGAAGTCTGGATTCAGACCCTGTATGCCGATCATCCGCAGTTGAACCTGCTGATCGATAACGGCTACCACGCGCTGGCGCTGGCGCTGCTGCAAGAACGCCAGCAACAACAACTGCCACCGTACAGCCATATGGCCATGCTGCGGGCCGAATCACCGCAACGTCACCTCGCCGAGCAGCTGTTGCAACTGGCTCGCCAGTTTTTACAACAACAGTCGGCCCAGCGCCGCAACCAGCCAGACCAACTCAGTCCTCTGGTATTGGTCGGGCCATTTCCGGCCATTATGGAACGTCGCGCCGGCCGTTTTCGCCAGCAACTGCAGCTTTTCAGCGGCGAACGCACCGGCCTGCATTCCGTGCTGGATCCGCTGGTCGATTTTCTCCACCAGCAAAAAGGCTTTCATCAGGTGCGCTGGCATCTGGATATCGACCCGCAAGATACGCTGTGACCTTGGCCGATCGTACCGGATAACCACTGGCAGTCTGCCGGGCATCACCTTATGATCGCTGCCTTTGCACCATGACTTTTATGCTGATACGTGCTGACGGAGTGGCCTGTGGCTCGAACTCAATTGACATCCTGGACTCACTGGCTGGCTTTCGGCCTGGGTTCCGGCCTTGCCTCCAAGGCACCCGGCACCTTCGGCACGGTGGCGGCCTTGCCCATCTGGTGGCTATTGCTACACGATATGCCATTGCTACCGTATCTGGGGGTGCTGCTATCCGGCTTCGCATTCGGCGTGTATTTATGTCAACGCACGTCCGACGACCTGGGCGTACATGACCACCCCGGAATTGTCTGGGATGAATGGATTGGCTTGTGGATAACCTACATTCTGGTGCCATCTGGCTGGGAATGGATTGTGGCCGGCTTTGTATTATTCCGCTTCTTCGACATCCTCAAACCCTGGCCGATCAAATGGCTCGACCAGAAGGTTCATGGCGGTTTTGGCATTATGATTGATGATGTGCTGGCGGGGATATTTGCCTGGGTAGTGATACAGGCTGCGCATGCGTTTATTGGCTGATATCGGTATCCGCCTCGCGGCTAAAGCGCACGGCACAACTGACGATAACCAAACACCAGCCCAACGCCATCCACACCACGGGCTAACGTCATAACGCCACCATTACGGGTTGCGGCTTCGCGCGCAATTGACAAGCCCAGACCACTGCCAACGCCTGGCGAACCGGGTATCCGGTAAAAGGGATCAAACACCCGACTGAATTCTACTGCCGGTATACCAGGGCCAGTATCAATCACTTCGATCACCGCCATGTTCTGCTCTTGAGATAAATGCAAGGTCACCGAGCCACCCGCAGGAGTGTATTTCAAGGCGTTATCCAATGCATTACTGAGGATCAAACGCAGCGATTCCCGATGGGCAGAGACAATACACCGGGCGTTATCCTCCAGCCCGAGATCAATATGACCAGCCTCGGCATAAGGGTGAAACTCGGCTAACAGTTGCAGTACCAGGGAGTGCACCTCTACTGGTTCTGGTGGCTCTGCTACAGACTGGGTTCGGGCCAGCTCCAGCAACTGCTCGGCTAATTGCCGTGCCCGCCCAATCCCAAGGTGCAGCGGTTGAATGCGCTGCTGCAACTCCGCCGGGGAGGATACCTGCTCCAGATTCTGGATTTGTAGCGACAATGCCGTCAGCGGGCTGCGCAACTCATGGGCCGCATCAGCAATAAAACGACGTTGCTGCTGCATCAGATCCCCGACTCTAAGCAGCAAACGATTGATCGCCTGAACAAAGGGTAATATTTCACGAGGTAAACCGGCCTCGTCCAGTGCTTCCAGACGCTCCGCCTCCTGCTCATCCAGTGTGTTGGTCAAAGCCCCGACAGCAGCAAACTCACGTTGTAGAATCCGCACCATCAACCAACACAACAAGGGCAACAGTAACAGCAACGGTGCCAGGGTGCGCAGAGCACTGGCCCATGCCACTTCGTCTCTCGCTTCTGTGGCTTGGGCCACCAGCACTCGCGGCCCGTTTTCCGGCGTATAGACATACACCCGCAGATCACCGCTCGCCATCGGCAGGGTATGAAAACCGGCGCCCAGTTCGGCACTTAACCAGTCAGGAACCGTCTGGCCAGGAACCCCGTGATCAGGTACATGAAACACCCAGATACGGGATTCCGGGTCGCTCACCGGCATATCGACCGCTAAAGCCGATGTATCCCTGACCCCCAACACCGCGATCTGCTGTAACAAGTCGTCCTGAAACTCCCGCGCTTCACTGAAACTCAGAACAAACGACGCCACGGCAGCCATCAATCCAAACAACATGATCACGGCACTGAGCTTGCGGGTTAGCTGATATTGCAGTGAACGACTCACAGTGGTTTATCCACCATCCAGCCCGCACCACGGACATTTTTAACAATGGCAGCGCCGAGTTTTTTGCGCACACCGTGAATCAGAAAATCCACCGCATTACTTTCCACTTCTTCATTCCAGCCATAAATACGCTCTTCCAGCTCATCCCGTCCGAGAATCACCCCAGGCCGTAGCAGCAAGGCTTGCAACAAGGCAAACTCCCGCGCACTCAAGAGCACGTCCTTGCCGCTTGCCTGCGCCAAGCGCGTGCCCAGATCAAGACTCACGACCCCGTTAGCCAGTTTCGCCGTGGCATGCCCGCCTTGACGACGCATCACCACCCGCAAGCGGGCCAACAACTCCTGAATATCAAACGGTTTGACAAGATAGTCATCCGCGCCCAGATCCAGGCCGCGAATACGGTCTTCGACACCGTCTCGGGCAGTCACGATGATCACCGGCAGCGAATTACCCGCTGCCCGCAACCGTCGCAGCACCTCCAGACCGTCCTGCCCTGGCAGGCCCAAATCCAGCAACACCGCTTCGTGAGTACCCAAAGCCAGTGTATGAGTGGCGGATACGCCATCTCGCACCCAGTCCACCGCGTAGGCGGCATCTTTTAATGCCGTCACCACCGCCTCTCCAATCATCGGGTCATCTTCAACCAGCAGGATTCGCACGTAACTACCTCAATTAGTGTGATGTCGCCGCCGCCCGCTGGCGGGTGACCATCAACAAAATGGCAATACCGCCCAGCAACACCGCTGTCGCGGTATAACGGCTCAACTCAAGCCCGCCGGATGCGATGGGCTTGTCGAGAAAATCGCCCACCACGGCGCCCAGCGGCCGGGTCAGAATAAAGGCTGCCCAGAACAACAGCGTTGGTGAAATTCGACTGTGATAATAGGCCACCACGATCGTCGCTAACATGGTGCTGAACAGCAGTGCCGCTCCGCTATAGCCAAATCCAGCCGTATCGGCACACCAGTCGCCCAGTGCTGTCCCCAGGGTTTGTGAGAACATGATCGTCACCCAGTAAAACATCTCTGCTTTTGGCGTCGCCACGCTGCTGACCGATACCGATCCCATCGTCCAGCGCCAACTGAACAACGACATCAGCAACAGGCTCAGCAGTAACAAGGTGCCACCGGCATAACCGATGCCCAGCGAACGATCGGCAAAATCGGCCAGCGTCGTACCTACGGTCGTCGTCGCAATAATCGTGATCCAGTACACCAGCGGATGGAACCGCTCAGCACGGATCTGGACAATCACCGCCACGAGAAAAACAGCCGCAAAAATCCCGGTGCCGACGAGATAGCCCAGATTCATCGACATGGAGACAGCATCGCCGCCGGTTTCACCCAGCGTCGTCGCCAGAATCTTGATCGCCCAGAAGGCCAATGTCACTTCTGGCACTTTGGCCATCACAACGTCTTTGGCATCCACCACGTTTTGGTTCAGCGCATTCATACAGATTTCCTCGGTGCCACAAGATCTTTGCCCGTCAGCGTCAGCCATATTACCAACCCGCCAATCGCCGTCAGGAACAGCCCACTGGTCACCAGGGTGCCCAAGCCGATACCTCCCTCTGCCACTGGCTGCGCTAGCAAGTCACCAAACGAGGCCCCCAATGGCCGGGTCAGAATGTACGCCAGCCAAAATGCCAACATGGCATTGATCCGGAAAACATAATACGCCCCGGCCACCAGCGCTATCGCCGCCGCAAACAGCAGCGTCGACACGCCAAAGCCCTGCTTCAGGGATTCTGCCACCAGATCCCCGGCGGCGGTTCCCAGGGCAAATGTCAGCAAAATGGCCAACCAGTAAAACAGCTCACGACGACGCGTCACAATGCTGTGCATCGACAGTGTTTTTTCACACCAAAACCAGATAGCAAACGCCGCCAACAGAGCAGCACTGAACACCCCGGTGGTTAGCCCCAGCGGCACGCCAAGGTTATCGGTCAGGTTGTCGGTAACCAGGGTTCCCACCACACTGATCAACACCACCGAGACCCAATACCGCCAAGGCACATAACGATCGGCCCGTAATTGTCCAACCAGACAGACCGCTAATAGAGCAGCCATAATCGCTGATGTGACGGTTAGCCCCAAACCCAGATTCACATCCAGAAAATCCGCGGCGGTTTCGCCGACTGTCGTCGCCAGCACCTTGATGAACCAGAAGTACAACGTGATCTCTGGCACTTTATTGAGCAGTGATTCTGTCGTCGGGTAGTAACTCCTGTCTCGTTCCCGATAGCCTGCCAATGTCAATGCCTGATCGGCCAGTAACGACGGTTCAGGCTGGGGGTTGGAATCAGTCATCGCCCTCGCCCTCGTCTTCATCGTCGTATTCGCCATCTGGCGTATCGCTACTGGCCGCCAGCACCTGGCCATCACGAGCATCCAGAGTCACATCCATCACCAGGTCACCATGGACAATCTCGATATCGAATGTCGACATTCCGTCGTCCCATTCCAGAGCAGCACGAGAAGCCATACCACCAAGCTGGTTTTCAGCCAGGGAAATCGCTTCAGCAAGACTGATTCCGGCCTGTTCAATACCTCGGGCGTCATTATCTTGCAGCTCTGCACAGCCATCGCTGAGGAGTCGTTCAGCAGCCTGGGTTATGTGCTCAAAATAGCCGTGGTCAGCCTGTTGCCCGTTTTGCTCTGAAGACTGAACCGCCGCCAAAGCCGCTCCAGCCGTCGTCATGCCAGCCATCAATACCAGTGGCATTGTGAATGTTTTGAATTGCATCGTTGTCGCTCCTGTTCAAAGTGATGGACTCACACAGCAGAAGCTACCGAACAAGAATTAGGAGAGTCTTAGGAAAAACAGGAAAGAACAGGAAAGAGTCAAAACACGGCATCACCGCTCCGTTACTCATGTAGAAAGATCAGATCAAACCGCCGGTGCACGACGTACAGTGCAATACCGAGCCCTTCAGCGAGCCGACTTAACGCCTCAGAAAACGCAGCCAACGCCAGACGTTCAGCAGGCTGGCCAGTGATCCGGCAACGTAGGTTAACGCTGCCGCTTTTAGTATTTGTCGCGCGGCAACCATATCCTGTTGATCCAGATACTGGCCCTGCTGTAACAGTGGCAAGGCTTTGTTAAAGCTGGCATCCAGCTCCACCGGTAGCGTCACCAATTGCACCAGCGCATTGATACTCATCGCCAGTACCGCTGCCAGCAGAGTCCAGCGTGATAAACCCGGCTGTACCGCCAGCAGCAAGGGCGATAGCAGCAGCGCCACCGGGGCCAGGCGCTGCATCCAGATCGCCAGTGCGACCAGCCCCTGGCGCCAGTAAAACATGCGTTCACCACGCTGATGTTGCCAGGCATGACCCACTTCATGGGCTGCCACCACGACCGCCGTCAGCGATTTTCCGTCCAGCTTGTCCGCTGTCAACCGCACTGCACGCTGCTGCGGATCATAGTGATCCCCCTGTTCCGTCGCCTCAACCACCACATTGGCCAGCTGTAACTTGTTGACCAGGTGGCGGGCCATATCGCCGCCCGTACCGGGAAAATCCACCCGTGCCGAGCTGTGGCGAACAAGTACATGCCGTACCCAGACGCCAGGCAAGATCAGCGCTAGCAACAGCAGAACAACTCCGGCGATCATCAGCATCTATTTATCCTGTGCAACAGTGTGTTAACCAGACGCTCCGGCAGGAAGAAAATCCCGACCGTAACGCAAGAATTAATGAAAAGTGTGCCATTTTCAGGCTTTTTATCCTGCCTGAGCCAGCGATTCTGACCATTGTGACATCAAGAAGCCCCGCTTTTAAGGCAAGGGAAACTTGGGTGATCGCTGTCCGGGCTGATAGACTACGCCGCTTGTTTTATCGGAGGTGAGAGCCTTGAGTATCCAATACATTGCATCGTCCAAGCTGCCAACGCCGTTCGGCGTCTTTACCATGCACGGATTTGAAGACACCGTCGCGGGTAAAGAGCATGTGGCACTCACGCTGGGGGATGTTGGCAACGGCGAGCCGGTGCTGGCACGTGCTCACTCCGAATGCCTGACCGGTGATGCGCTGTTCAGCATGCGCTGTGATTGCGGCTATCAACTGGAAGAAGCCATGCGCGCCGTGTCCGAAGCTGGCCATGGCGTGGTGCTGTATCTGCGCCAGGAAGGTCGCGGCATTGGGCTGCTGAACAAGATCCGGGCGTATCATCTGCAGGATCAGGGTGCCGATACGGTTGAAGCCAACGAGCAATTGGGGTTTGGTGCCGATCTGCGTGATTACAGCATGTGCGAACCGATGCTGAGCCACCTGGGTATTCATGCGATCCGCCTGATGACCAACAACCCGCGCAAGGTAAAAGCGTTGTCAGACGCTGGCGTCAAGGTGATTGAACGCGTCGCCCTCGAAGTGGGCAGAAACCCGTACAATGAAGGCTATCTGAGCACCAAGGCCAGCAAACTGGGGCATATGCTCAGCAGCGCTGCCGCCACGGCGCCCTTGACCCACCAGGACGACGAACCGGTCTGAGAGTGATGGTCAACGCGGCCTCACTCACTGCCAGAGCTGTCCGGGTGGCGAACCTGCAACATGATCTGATGCCCTTCAAACTGACGCTGTAACGCCTGTAATTTACTGACATGGCGCTCTGTCAGTAATGTTCCTTCCGACAGCAGCACCACACCCGCCGGGCTGATCAGACTTTTTGCCAGTATGGTGCCCTGCTTGGCTGCCGCGATGGGAATACGGTCCATATTGGGCACAATACCTTCATCAAAATCTTCCAGCACTTCCATCAACAGATCGATCAGTGCGCGGTCATAACGCAAGCCCGCCATTTTGATCATGTAGGTGCGGGTATCGTCTTCGTTGAGTTTTTCGCCAAGAAAGTTGTGTTCGCGCTGCAGGTCGACGTAATCCGTCACGATCCGCAAAATGCGTGATTCCAGCGGAATGGCATCCCCTTCAAGACGATCGGGGAAACCTTTGCCGTTGTACAGCTCCATGTGCGAGCGAATGATATTGGCAGAATTTTGCAGTGGTTCCAGCAGCATCAAGGTGGTCTGGCCATTCACAGGAAAGCGGGAGTACTCTTTTTTCTCCAGTCGGTTCATGGTTGTCCATGATTTAATCAGCACGGCATCGGGCAAGGTAATCTTGCCGATGTTTTTCAACAGCGCCGCGTAATACAAATCCTGAATCGGTTGCCCTACCAGGCCGGCAAATTCCCCAAACAGCTTGCTCAAGCGCGCCAGTCGCTCGCTACTGCCGGGTTCTTCACCATTACGTTGCTCGACCATACCCACCAGCAACAGCACCATGCTGTTAAATTCTTGCACCAGGCTGCGGTAAGCTTCTTCCAATTTGGCTTCTGCCGCTCCTGCCTGATCGGTTTTTTGCTCCACTTGCTGTTCCAGCTCATGATTAAAGCGTGCCAGCTCCTTGTTCTGTTCCTTGATGCGGGCCTGCAGTTTTTCGTTCTTTTCTTGCAGTATTTTGCACTGTAAGGCATCAGCCACCACAGAGCACAGCTGGTCGTTATCCCAGGGCTTGTTGATATAACGGTATATATTGCCTTCGTTAACAGCCCGAATGGTGGACTCCATATCGGCATAGCCGGTCACCAGCACTCGCACCATCTCGGGCCAACGCTCAAAGCAGACCTTAAGCAAATCCGCACCCGACAGCCCAGGCATGCGCATATCGGAGATGACCAGGTCAAACGCCTCCTGTTCAAGCAAATCCAGCGCTTGCTGACCACTGCCAGCGGTCACAACGTCATATTGTCGACATAACAGTCGTTTCAGAGCTTGCAGTATGGCGGGTTCATCGTCAACCAGCAGAATCCGGCCAACCTTGACGCTCTCTTCCTGCGCCAGACACTCTTCAAACACGGTTACTCTCCTCCGCTATCAGGGGTAAATAAATATGAAAACAGCTGCCCACACCGAGTTCGCTTTCGAGCTCAATACGGCCGCCATGCTCCTCGATCAATTGCTGGCTTAACGCCAGGCCCATGCCGGTACCTTCATCCGCCGACTTGGTGGTGTAAAATGGCTCAAATACGCGGGCAACCGTATCCGCACCGATGCCGATACCATTATCCGAGATAACAATTTCCAGCTCGTGGGCATGTTGCCGCTGATAAATACTCACTTCCCCATAACGCTCATCCACCGCCTGAATGGCATTCACCAGGATATTCAGCACCACCTGCCCAACCAGTGCAGGGTTACACACCACCGGGGGGCAATCGTCCAGCAAGCCGACGTTCAGCGTCAGCTCGCCACCAACCCCGATCCTGGCAATATTGATAATGGCGTTGAGTTCGTCGTTGATGCTACTGGGGGATTTTGGTCCCTGATCACCTCGCATCAGGCGTTTCATATCCCGTACGATATGGCTGATACGATCAACCCCTTCGAGGCTGTCGGACACCCGTTCGGGCATCAGTGAGACGATATCGGCGATACCCTCATCCTGATAGGCAGACAGTATCAGACGATAGGCCTCGCTGGCGGGATCAAGGCGGTTACCGGCGTTATCAACAGCGCCGACAAAGCGCAACAAGCCGTCCATGTCAGCACGGATCGCATGCAGATTACTGCCCACAGACGCCACCGGATTATTGATTTCATGAGCGATGCCGGCAGACAGCTGGCCAACCGCCGCCAAACGCTCCATTTGTTTAATATGCCGAAGTTGGTCAGCGGTTACTCGCAAGTCTGCAGCCTGGTTTTGCGGCTCGGCGTTATCGGTGACGGCGGAAGCTGAGCGCCAGAGCGGCCCTATAGAGGCCATCCCCAACAGCACCCACGGCAGGATAGAGACGTCGGCAAACCCAAGCGTCAGAGCCAGTACCAGAGCCGGAATCAATAGCAGGTGATGTGAGTGCACCCCTACCCCCAAAAAAACAGATGTCTACCTAAGTAAAGCACCGATTAATCAACTCGGAGGAAGAACGTGTTACAGAATGTTAGCCGGGCATGGTCATATTCAGTGAGTCTGGCCGAGACAGCCAGACGGATAGCAGGCAGGAAAAATGTGCGAACTGGCTATACGCTGATTAACAGTCTGGTGTGACGGCGATCAGCAGCGCGCAAGACGCTGCCGAACACGGTCCAGCATACTGACGCTATCGAGTCCCGCGTCCAGCCACTGACGACCCGGACTGGCATGCTCGATGTAGCGATCCGGCAAACCACTCAGCAAAACCGGAACCGACAGCCCCGCGTTCGCCAGCGACTCCAGCACTGCACTACCGGCACCGCCAGCCGTGGCGTTTTCTTCCAACGTCACCAGCAGATCATGTGATGCCGCCAGTGATGCGACCAGAGTATCATCCAGCGGTTTTACAAAACGCATATCGGCAACCGTGGCATCCAGCTGGGCGGCAATCGCCAGCGCTGTACTCAAGGGTGCACCAAAGGCCAGCAGCGCCACGCGTTTGCCAGCAACAGCCGCAGATTCCCGTAATACGCGTCCTTTGCCCAGCGGCAAGGCCGTCATGGTCTGCTCCGCTTCAACCCCGGCACCACTGCCACGGGGATAACGTACTGCAGCCGGGCCTTCGTGCTGATAACCGGTGTACAACATCTGACGGCATTCATTTTCATCTGAGGGCGTCATCAGCACCAGATTGGGGATACAGCGTAAATAGCTGAGGTCGAAAGCGCCGTGATGGGTCGGGCCGTCTTCACCCACCAGACCCGCCCGATCGATGGCAAACAATACATCGAGATTTTGCAGGGCAACGTCGTGTATCAGCTGATCGTAGGCGCGCTGCAGGAAGGTCGAATAAATGGCCACAACCGGTTTGCACCCTTCACAGGCGAGTCCGGCAGCCAGGGTCACCGCGTGTTGTTCAGCAATGGCAACGTCGTAATAGCGATCCGGAAATTCGTGCGAGAAGCGAACCAGGTCGGAACCTTCGCGCATCGCTGGAGTAATACCCACCAGCCGACGGTCAGCGCCAGCCATATCGCACAGCCACTCGCCAAACACATTGGAATAGGTCGGTTTTTTTACCGCCGCCGAGACACTGCGCACTGGCTTCAAGGCGTGATAGCCAATCGGATCTTGCTCCGCCGGTGCAAAACCCTTGCCCTTTCGAGTGACGATATGAAGGAAACGTGGCCCCTTCATCTTCGCCAGATTGCTCAGGGTATGCACCAGCTCGTTCAGGTCGTGGCCGTCGATGGGGCCGTAATAATTAAAACCCAGCTCTTCAAACAGGGTGCCCGGAGCTACCATGCCTTTCATATGCTCTTCGGTGCGACGGGCAAATTCCCAGGCAGCAGGAATCTTCTCCAGCACTTTTTTGCTACCGGCACGCATGGCACAGTAGGTTTTGCTCGACCAGATGCGGGTGAAATATTTGTTTAATCCACCCACATTGTTGGAGATCGACATATCGTTGTCGTTCAGAATCACCAACATATCGGCTTTTTCGTGACCAGCATGGTTCAGGGCTTCAAACGCCATGCCTGCCGTAATGGCACCATCACCAATAATGGCAACGGCTTCGTGTTCCACCCCTTGCTGGCGAAATCCCAGCGCCATGCCCAGTGCCGCACTGATAGAGGTACTGGAATGGCCAACCCCGAAAGTATCGTAAGCGCTTTCTTCGCGGCGCGTAAAAGCCGCCGGGCCATATTCGCTGCGGATACGGGTCATTTCTTCGCGACGACCAGTGAGTATCTTGTGCGGGTAGGCCTGGTGGCCAACATCCCACACCAGGCGGTCATTCGGGGTATCAAAAACGTAATGCAGTGCCACCGTCAGCTCCACCACCCCCAGCCCGGCGGCAAAATGCCCTCCCGACTGGCCAACACTGTAAAGCAGATATTCTCGCAGCTGGTGACAGACTTCCTGGAGTTGCTCTGGCTCCAGCAGACGCAGGTCGGCGGGCTGATTAATGGCATCCAGTAACGGGGTAAGAGGGCGAGCACTCGGTATTTCGGTAAACATCAGGCGTTGTGTTTCCGGTCGTTGAGCATCAGGAAAGGGCAGATGCCGCTACGTAATGGCAAAAAAGGTCGACTATTCTAACGATTGCGGTGGCCATTGAGTAGGCCAAAACCACATTGGTCACGAATCCGTCCAACCGCAACCGGCCGTCCCGTTTATGAAACCAGGTTTAATGGTTACGATGAATCACGTAATCCGCAATCTGGTGCAGTAACCCGATGTGTCCACCGTCCTGCTGCAAAGGAGCCAACGCTTGCTGGGCTTGCTGGCACAATTCTGCTGCTTTTTGACGCGCAGCCTCCAACCCCAGTAGCGCCGGATAAGTCGGTTTGTTGAGTGCGACATCCGCACCCGCCTGCTTCCCCAGTGTGGACGTATCCCCTTCGACATCGAGAATATCGTCCTGTACCTGAAAGGCCAGACCAATCGCATTGGCGTAGTCCAACAGCGCCTGCTCCTGCTCAGCAGCCAGAGGCCAGCGCACGGACATCGCCCCCATCATCACTGCCGCCCGAATCAGTGCGCCGGTTTTACCACGGTGCATCTGCTCCAGTTCAACCAGAGACATCGGCTTGCCTACATGGTTGAGGTCGATACTCTGGCCACCCACCATTCCTGCGGCTCCTGCCGCCTTGGCCAACAGCACCGTCATGGCCAGCCGTTGTTCAGCCGCCAGCGACTGATCTGCCAACAGTACTTCAAAGGCTCCAGTGAGCAGTGCATCCCCTGCCAGAATAGCCGTGGCTTCATCAAAGGCGATATGAGTAGTGGCTTTACCACGCCGCAGATCGTCGTCGTCCATCGCCGGTAAATCGTCGTGAATCAGACTGTAGCTGTGCACCATTTCCAGCGCCGTGGCCGCACTGTCAGCTTGCTGCGACTGCCCTCCCAGGGCTTCAGCCGCAGCGTAGGCCAGCAGTGGGCGCAAGCGCTTGCCACCATTCAGCAAGCCATAGTGCATCGCATCTGCCAGTCGTGGGTCACTGCTGGCGAGCTGTACGACGGCAGACCGCAATTGCTGTTCCAACTGTGTTTGCACGGCCGCCAGCCGTTCCGGCAACAGACTCATTCAACGGCTTCCCGACCACCTGGAGGCAGCGGCTGAGACAGGCTCTGGCCGTTCTGTTCGGTCAGGATACGGACTTTCTGTTCTGCCTCAGCCAGCGCCTGCTGACAGGATCGGGTCAGATGAATGCCTTGTTCAAAGGCACCCAGTGACTGTTCCAGCGTCAGCTCACCACTTTCCATCCGCTGCACCAGAGAGGTCAGTTCAGCCAATGACTGTTCAAAATCAAATGTTTGTTGTGTATCGCTCATAACACCTACCCGCGCTGTGTGCCGCCACAGTAGCGCCTGTCCGTGGCTTCAACAAGTGCAGCAGCCAGTTTTTACCTCAGAACAGGAATAACCCGGATGTTTGACTAGACTGATCTCATGGTTCGAGGAATTCAGAAGGAGCCGCTGTGGATCTCGCAACACTGGTAGGTTTATTAGGTGCATTTGGCATTGTCGTCATGGCCATGATTCTGGGCGGCGATATCGCTATGTTTGTAAACGTGCCGTCGATTCTGATCGTCTTTGTCGGCAGTTTTTTTGCGGTGATGATGAAATATGAACTGGGCCAGTTCCTTGCTCTGGCCAAGGTCGGTGGCAAAGGTTTTTCGTTCAAACTGAGCAAGCCGGAAACCATTATCGCAGAGGTGGTAGAGCTGGCAGGACTGGCACGCAAGGGTGGCCTGCTGTCGCTGGAAGGCAAGGAAGTCAGCGATGAATTTCTGGGTAAAGGCATCCAGCTATTGGTTGATGGCCACGACCCGGACGTGGTGCGTTCGATTCTCAGCAAGGAAGCCAAACTCGCCACCGATCGCCATGATATGGGCGCGTCTATCTTCCAGAATCTGGGGGATACCGGCCCGGCCATGGGTATGATTGGTACACTGATTGGTCTGGTCGCCATGTTGGCGAACATGGACGATCCCAAAACCATTGGCCCCGCCATGGCCGTGGCATTGTTAACCACCTTGTACGGCGCCATGCTGGCCACCATGTTTGCCTTGCCTCTGGCCGACAAGCTCAGGTTGCGCATGAACGAGGAAGGTCGGCTGAAATCGATGATTATCGACGCCTTGCTGGCCATTCAGGCAGGCCAGAATCCGAGGGTGATTGAATCCATGCTGCAGGCCTATATTGCCGAAGGCAAGCGCACAACAGCGAGCGATTAGGTCATGGCAACGGAAGAAGAACAGGAATGCCCACCCTGTCCCGCCGGGATACCCGGCTGGGTAATGACCTTTGCCGACCTGATGTCGCTACTGATGTGCTTTTTTGTACTGTTACTGTCGTTCTCAGAAATGGATGCACTCAAATTCAAACGCCTGGCCGGAGAATTGCGCGACGCATTTGGTGTCCAGACCGTCGTCAATGCCGCCGATCCCCCCAAGGGCACCAGTGTGATTGCCCGCCACTTCAGCCCGTCCATTCCTGAACCCACGCCGATCAATCAGGTGCGCCAAGTCACCAGTGATATCACCAAAAGTTCACTGGAAGTGATGTGCCAGGATGAAATTACCCAGCAACAAGAAGCTCAGGGCAACCAAGGCAAACAAACCCGTATTCTGGTACAAGCGGATGCAGCTGCGCAGAACAAGGCGACGGAAGACAATGCCTTGCAAGTGGCCAACCTGCTGGAAAACGAAATTGCCCAAGGCCAGATTGAAATTGAAACCGTGGGCCAGAAAATCATTATCCGCATTCAGCAACGCGGTGCATTTCGCTCCGGCTCAGACTATATTGAAGACCGGTTTTTGCCGGTGATCGATAAAATTCGTACCGTATTGGTCACTATTCCCGGACTGATTTCTGTCGAAGGCCATACCGATGACGTGCCTGTCCGTGGCGGGCGATTCCGCTCCAATTGGTCATTGTCTACCGCCCGTGCAGTCGCTTTTGCGGAAGAGTTGTTTGCTGCCCCGGAAATGGATGCCAGTCGTTTTCAGGTCGTCGGCCACGGCTCGACCCAACCGCTGGTTGAGAACCTGGACTCCGCTTCGCGGGCGCGCAATCGCCGGGTTGAAATCATCATCTTGCGTTCGCGAGAAAATGATAGCGATAGCCAGCCGGAGATCGAACCGGATATGAAGCAAATCGACAACGCCGTCAACGCCGTACCGGAAGACTTTGAGTTACGCCCCAATGAAATATTCTGATACCGTGCCACTCGCCAGGCAGCTCGAATCCAGGCCCCCTGAAACCTGGGATGGCAACGAACGACGCCAGTACTTCCGCCTGGACGATCGTGTCTTGCTCGGAATAGAAGTGCTCGCCATAGCGCCAGCCGACGATCCGGCCGTCGACAGCCTGGTCGAACTGGAACAACAGATCACCAGTCTGCTGCATCGCGTCAGCTCACAGCAACCAGAAGTCGCCGCGCTGCTGCGACTGATGAACCAGAAGTTAAACCGGGTTGCCGGGCTGGAATTACAACCCACCATTGACGTCGAGGAACACCCGGCCAATGTGAACCTAAGCGCCTGTGGCATCCGCTTTGAGACCCATACCGATGTCTCAGAGGCCCACTACCTTCGACTCCATCTCACTCTGCTACCGGATCATACGACACTGGTACTGAATGGCCGTATCGTCGCCCTGGAAGCGGGCAGCAAGCCAGACAGCACCCGGATTCGCGTTGCCTTCAACCCGATCCGTAATACCGATCAGGAAATCCTGATTCAACATATGATGAGCTTGCAACGGCGGCAAATACGCCCGCACGATCGATAAGCTGACGATTCGGCGGGTTACCCATTGCCGAATATCCGGGCCAATTTGCTATTATCCGCAGCGATTGCCAGTGGAGAGCAGAATGTCGTCACCGAGAATTTTTACCGACCAACCCCTGATCGTCGGACAAACCGTTACCTTGGACGAACAGCCCAGTATTCATCTGCTGCGGGTATTACGACTGGGTCTTGGTGCACCGGTACGGCTGTTTAACGGCGACGGCTGCGAATACAGCGGTACAATATCCACCGCGAGCAAGAAACAGGCCGCCGTGTGTCTGCTTGAGGCATCGGTAGCGGATGCCATACCACCACTGCGCCTGCACCTGGGACAAGTGATCTCCAAGGGTGACAAGATGGATTTTACCATCCAGAAAGCCACTGAACTGGGCGTTAGCCAAATCACCCCTCTCTTCAGTGAACGCTGCGATGTACGACTGAAAGGCGAACGCCTGGACAAAAAGATGGAACACTGGCAAAAAATCGCAGTATCCGCCTGTGAACAAAGCGGCCGCAACCGTATCCCGCAAGTCTTGCCCGCCGTAAACCTGAATGACTGGTACGCCCAAAGCGACGCCGAACTGCGACTGGTGTTACACCCACACAACCAGCAGCCGTTAGGGCAACAACAAAACCCGACCAGTGTAGCGCTGTTGGTTGGCCCCGAAGGCGGCCTGACTGATATCGAAGTTGCTGCAGGTACGACACATGGCTTTCAGGGGCTGCTGCTGGGACCGCGTATTTTGCGTACCGAAACTGCAGCCCTCGCGGCAGTCTCGGTACTGCAATTCTTGTGGGGTGACTTTTAACAGATTACCGGAACAGATCACCTGGGTTGAGCCGCGTCACTAGGGGGTATTCTCAATTAGTTAACGCGTCCTGTTATGGAGAAAAAATCCATCAGGCAAGGCGTTGAACGCAGAGAATGGTGGGCCCTTTTCAAGTTCAACAACACTGCATGATGGATTTTTAACCATAACCCTTCGGGCTGATGCCAGTTGGCTCCAGAACGGTATTATTCGTCGCTTATTGAGCTCGCCCTGTTTATTAAACACAGGAGGCACTCCTCATGCCTTGTTCTGAAGCCAACGGGCTCTCAGCAGCTCCGATTGAGCAATTGAGAACGCCCCCTAATAACCATGGCACATCAAGGCTTGGCTGCTTCCGACACGTTTAGCCGCAAAGACGACCAGTCCCACCAGCTACTGAGAAAATACACGCCGATAAACAAGGTAGCCCACCATTCGATAATCCGTTTACCATGACTCATATCGGCCCCAATCGTGACTCCGGCAAAAACAATAAACTGCAACCACAGTAACGCCATCAACACCGTTTTTAACCAGAACGATGGCACCACCAACCCAGCCTTGCGGCCACGCCAGACCAACACATAATTAATACTCAGCGCTACCAGCATGCCCTGAAAAAACAGATTGGCTCCGCGTACATGCACTCCCCAATGAGTCGCAGTTTTTTCCGGCAGTAACACCGCCGTCCCAGCCAGCAACCCCAGCGCGGCCAGCACTCCGAAAAACTGCATCAGTCCTCGACTGACTGGCCCGGAAACCGACTTGAGCCAGGCATTCATCAGCTGCCACCAGATCACAAAATACACACACGCCGCCACCATACCGCCACGGAAAATAAACCCGGCATCGCCTTTCATGCCGGTATGGGTGATGTCGGTACAGCCATCCAGAAACGGATTGCATATCTCTGCAGTACCCTGGCTGATAGCGACACCATAGGTAACCGCAATCGTACCCATCGACAGTAAAAAACTCATCAGGGCAATGCTTTGACCGAACGACATGGAAACTCCGACTGAAGAATAAACGGCCCGCCATTATGCCGTGCCGATCGGCGAATTACTTCGGTAAAAACAGCACCCCACAAAATCGCCGCAAGCCTCTTATTAGCAGACACACCAAGGTTGTTACCGAACAATGGTATCCTTCAACATTGTTCCTAACTGTCCACCAGATCCGACACCGAACTCATGGCCAAAAAGAAAATCGCTTATGTCTGTGCCGACTGCGGTACCGACCACTCAAAATGGCAAGGGCAATGCACCGGCTGCGGTGCCTGGAATACCCTGCAGGAATTTGTCGTCGCAGCGGCCAAAACCCCGGCACGGAATGCCGCACTGGGTGGTTACACCGGCGCGGCCGGACAAACCGGCATCCAGCGCCTGGATCAGGTCAATCTCGATGAAGTCCCCAGATTCAGCTCCGGCATGCAGGAATTTGACCGGGTGCTCGGCGGCGGACTGGTGCCGGGTTCCGCGATTCTGATTGGCGGTCATCCGGGTGCTGGCAAATCCACCCTGCTACTGCAAACCCTGTGTTCCCTCGCCCGCCAGATGCCCGCCTTGTATGTGACCGGGGAAGAGAGCTTGCAGCAGGTCGCGATGCGCGCACGACGTCTGGGACTACCGATGGATCAGCTCAACATGCTCAGTGAAACCAGCGTCGAACAGCTGATTCAGACCCTGCAACAGCATCAGCCCCGCGTGGTAGTGATCGACTCAATCCAGGTCATGCATGTCGAAGGGGTGGACTCCGCCCCCGGCAGCGTCTCCCAGGTACGTGAAAGTGCCGCCATGCTGACCCGCTTCGCCAAACAGACCAACACCGTGCTATTGCTGGTTGGGCACGTCACCAAGGACGGTACTCTGGCCGGGCCAAAGGTACTCGAACATATGATCGACTGCTCCATCATGCTGGAAGGCTCCAACGACAGCCGCTACCGCACCCTCAGGGGCATCAAGAACCGTTTTGGCGCTATTAACGAGCTGGGCGTGTTTGCCATGCTGGATAGCGGCCTGAAAGAAGTCAAAAACCCCAGTTCCATTTTCCTCAGCCGCAGTGACGAACCCTCACCCGGCAGCGCGGTGATGGTCATCTGGGAAGGCACCCGACCGCTGCTGATCGAGATCCAGGCACTGGTGGATGACAGTCATTTTGGCCAGCCCAAACGAGTCGCGGTTGGCCTCGACCAGAACCGGCTAAACCTGCTCCTGGCGGCACTGCACCGTCATGGTGGTATTCATCTCGGTGATCAGGATGTGTACATCAACGTAGTCGGCGGTGTACGGGTCACCGAGACCAGCGCGGATCTGGCGCTCTTGCTCGCGGCCTTGTCGAGCTTCAGAAACACGCCATTACCACAGGATATGATTGTGTTTGGAGAGGTAGGGTTGTCGGGTGAAATTCGCCCTGTGCCTTCAGGACAAGAACGTATTCGAGAAGCGGCCAAACATGGCTTCAAGCGCGCGATTGTACCCAAAGCCAATATGCCTAAAGTCATGCCGGATGGCATGACCGTGATTGGCGTTGAACGCCTGCAACAAGCGCTGGAACATATCTAGATCTGACCGCCCGTTAGACGGCGTTGAATGACCGCCACGGACAGGCATTGCTCCGTCCGTGGCGCGCCCTCTAACCGTTAACCGTGATAGCCCGGACTCAGCTCAACCACCGCTTCAACAAAAGCTTTGGCTCGTTCAGGATCGACAAACTGGTGAATACCGTGGCCAAGGTTAAACACATGGCCGGTGCCATAACCATAGCTGTCCAGGATACGTTTGACCTCAGTACGAATCGTCGCCGGGGAAGCGTATAACACCGACGGATCCATATTACCTTGCAAGGATACTTTATCGCCGACACGACGACGGGCTTGGCCTATATCTGTCGTCCAGTCCAGTCCTAGCGCATCCGCGCCGGTATCTGCCATCGACTCCAGCCACTGACCACCTCCCTTGGTGAACAGGATCACCGGAATCTGCTGACCGTCATACACACGGGTCAGCCCTTCCACAATCTGGCGCATATAGCGCAGCGAAAATTCCTGATAAGCCACATCACTCAGACTGCCCCCCCAGGTATCAAAAATCTGTACCGCCTGGGCACCCGCCCGAATCTGGGCATTAAGATAATCGATCACCGACTTGGCCAGAACATCCAGCAGCTGGTGCATGACCTCCGGCGTGTCGTACATCATCGCTTTCACATGACGAAAATCCTTGGAGGAGCCGCCTTCTACCATATAGGTCGCCAGCGTCCAGGGGCTGCCAGAGAATCCGATCAGCGGCACCCGGCCATTCAGTTCGGAGCGAATCGTACTCACGGCCTTCAAGACGTAATCCAGATCCGACTCGGTATTCACTACCTTCAGGCTCTGAACATCGGCTTCGGTACGGATGATCTTGTTAAAGCGTGGGCCTTCACCGGTCTCGAAGTACAAGCCAAGCCCCATAGCATCAGGGATGGTCAGAATATCGGAGAACAAGATAGCGGCATCCAGCGGGAACCGCTCCAGCGGCTGAATCGTTACCTCGCACGCCAGTTCGGGATTTTTGCACAACGACATAAAGTCGCCGGCTTCTCCCCGGCTGGCACGATATTCAGGCAGATAGCGCCCGGCCTGACGCATCATCCAAACAGGCGTGCGATCAACAGGTTGGCGCAGCAGCGCTTTAAGAAAACGGTCGTTTTTAAGTGGGGACATGCAAATCATCCGTCGCAAGAAAAGTACTGGCGACGGATGATAGCAAAAATGACGCGAGGGTTATTGATTTGTGGCCTCAGACAAGAGGCCACATTGGCAGGGGTTATGGGTACAAGACCGTCGATAACGATAGCGTGTCGCCTGATGCCGTCAGCTCAATACTCAACCCGACGCCATCCAGAGCATAACTCACCTGATACAGATACCCGAAGCTTGGCAGACCGGTATTACCACTGATCTGTTCGCTCAGATACCCCAGCGACCCATCAGGCACGGCTCCAGAGCTGCCGGTAATCTTGTAGCCGTCACCAGACACGGCCAACGACGTGCCATTGGCGGGCATATTATCATTGCCGTCTTGCAGCAATACATAAAATGACCCGCTAGTCCCCAGAGTCAATCCAGCAGCCGGGGTGAAGTTGATACCATCTGCAGACTCGTAAAACGACATTTGTATGTTTGAATCACTCTGGATAATACGAGTCTGACTACGAACATGCGTCAGACTGGCGCAATGCCCCAATGCCAAAGCAGTGTCATCACACACTACGCCTTGATAGGTCGAGGGAGCACTGTCATAGCTTTCGTTCGAGTCAAAATCGGCAAAAAATTCGACCGGAGCTCCAGCGTCAGTATCCAGAACACCGTCAAAGTCATCGTCACGGAACGCTTCCGGCAACGCAACAAACGGCTCGACGGAACCAGAAATGGCATCAAACACACCGTTACCATTACTGTCGGTATAGCCACCCTCTCCCAGTGTGTATGCCAGAATCGTTGTCATCCCAAGCACGGTTTTGGTTGCATTTTGGGGATCCATTTCATTCACACGTTTCAGCGCGGCATCAAAATTTCCCGGACGGGTACCACTGCTATACCAGGTCACAGAACAGCTGCCGCCAGACATTTCGCAATAGGGTTCGATGGTTCCGCTCTCGGCCGTAAAGTTCACAACCGTTCCATCAGCCACCGGATTCTGATATTGATCGGAGGCAAAAACGGTCACATCAACTTCGGTACCACTCCAGTCATACGCTCTTGGATTCTTGATATTGGTAACAACCTCAAAACTGTCCTGATCAGCAATTCCCGTGGTAATCGATATCGGCTGGGAATTGGTGCTGATGCTAGTACCATCTGACATTTCCGTGGTTGCCCGGATAGAGGTAACAGCATGGCTGGTGCCCGCATTAACAATCACGGTTACTTCACCGTTAGTATCAGACACATCCAGGTCTGTCGTTGTGCCGCTACCCAGTGTAATGCCACCGGTCTCATTGTTCAGGCTGAAACTGACTTCCTGGCCAGCAACCGGTTCACCGGTTTTATCCAGCACGGTAAAGGTCACAGTCGACTGCTTCGGCAAGACAGCATCACCAATATTTTTCAGCGAGATATAGGGTTCACTGATACCACTATAAGTGATGGCTCCAATTTCAGTTGGCTGGATAAAGATAATGCCTGTAATTGGATTCTCGTTAATACGGCTCGCTATCGCGCCATCAACAACGGAATACAAATCGGCACTGAACTCATCCGCCAGACAGCCATTAGCGGTGTAGGTAAAACGAACCTCGCCTGCGGTGGTGATTTTCTCCAGCACATCCAGCTCTGCGGTGCCATCGTCTACGCAATTTGAGCTAATGGTCACCCCGTAACTGGTACCAGATACAATGTTGTCACTGTCATTACCATCAACAATATTAGCCTTGATCAACATGGTACCACCCGCAGACAACTTCAAACTGTCGGCCACGGTAGACGAAGTCGGACTAGCACCATATTCACTTTCACGTACACCATTAACCAGTAGTTCGGAATAAAAAACATCCGTCACCACAACACCCAGCTTGGGATCTTCACCTAATTCGACAGACACTGTTTCAGTCAAGCTAGCATAACAACCGGATGTCTCCGAGCGAGTACAGCTGGTGCTACCTCGGCCATAGACTTGCAGGGTAATCTGGTTGTCGCCGGGACAAGAAGCAAAGTCAGCCACATAACGTGTTGCAATGGCACCAGTGGAGACGGCCTGTTTCTGGATAGTAAACTCACCATCGTCACAACTGCTATACCATTCGGCAATGTAGTCTTCACTGGCAACCAGCGAGTTGGAATCGAGCGAATTAACCAGGTTAACTGACAAGTCGGTGGCGTCATCAAGTACAGTCAGATCACCCTCCAGCTCGCCCTCAATAAATGAAGCACCACTACCAGAGCCTACCAGCGGCAGAGCGGTATCAATCGTTATCCCAGCAGTCGCCAGTGCCGTGCCACTATCCACATCACGCAAGGTGACGGTAATCGTATCGGTACCGGTACAGCCTTTGTTACGGTAGGTACTGGTTACCGAATTGGATGTGCTGTATGTACTGTCAATTGAAAAAACCGCTTTAGAACACCCGGCAGAAAACTCATACAGGTAGCTGCCGGCTAAAGAGCTGTTAGCATTGTTTTTATCCACGCCGTCTGCCGTTACGGTAATACTACCACCGACGAGCACGGACTCCGCAGACAGGGTCAGACTGCCTTCTTCGAAGTCAGCTCCGCTTCCAGCACCCAATGCTTCCTGAATGTCATCCCCCCCCGAAGAAGTAACCGTTATATTCACAGTCGTCACGATAGTATCGAGTACCGTCTTGTGCTCATCTGCCAGAACCAACTCAAGTGTGATGGTGTTGTCGCCAAGACAGCTTGTCAGGTTACCGTCATAGCGGGTAGAAAATTCGCCAGTAGTGACGTTCTGATCGCTAATACTGAAACTGCCACAACTGGTCGTCCAGAGGACATCGTAGTCACTGGAGGTCACCAGTGCATTCAGGTCAGACGGATCAACAATCGAGCCAGTCAGTACCGTTTCAGCCTCGTCAACCAGCTGGATATCACCTGAAAGAACACCATCCCGGAAGTCCACACCATTACCATTACCCAGTGCCGGAATAACGGCCGGAATAATAATGGAGGCGGTTGCCAGCGCTGAGTCACTGGCGATATTGGCACTGGCAGAAAATAGCTGTACAAGAATGGTGTCGTCTTCGCTGCAGCCATCATTCACATAGTTGGAACTCACCTGGCCAGTGGAATCATAACTGGTCTGAGTTGTAAAATGAGCCGTTCCCGCACTAACACAATCAGAGCCGAAGACATATAAATAGCTGTCGGTCAAAGCTGTGTTGCTAGCGTTCTGGTCAACGGCGTCCACAGTAACAGTGACGATACCACCGATCAGCACATGGTCTACGCTCAGTCCCGGTTTGCCCGAGGTAAACGCACTACCCGTGCCACTGCCCAGCGCAATCGATAGTGCCGAACTTCCTGTATCGGTGCCGGTACCAGTGTCAGTACCCGTATCGGTCGTAGTATCGGTAGTAGTATCGGTAGTAGTTGTGTCTACGACAGAGTCTCCCCCTCCACCACACGCCGTCAACCCCAGCGCCAGTAAAAAGGTGATTAACAAACCGCGACTAAACATACGGACAAGCTCCCTTGGAATTGTTCCTGACAGTTCTATGGTTCGGGAGAATACCACTTACGCATGAGCAACGGCCACTCACAAAAAACGCGGCCGGAGCCGCGTTTTCTACTTTCCGTCACAAAAATGGTATTTATCAGACATCCAGGTAATCGAGAATACCTTCTGCAGCCTGGCGGCCTTCGAATATCGCGGTTACGACCAAATCGGAACCACGCACCATATCGCCACCCGCAAAGATTTTCGGGTTGGTGGTCTGATGCTTGAATTCCTGTGTTTCAGGAGCAATAACTCCATCCCAGGAATTCAATTCAATACCAAAGTCCTTGAACCAAGGGGCCGGGCTTGGACGGAAGCCAAAGGCGACCAGTACCGCATCGGCGGGCAGGATCTCTTCCGAACCTTCCACCACCTGCGGACGACGACGGCCGTTTTCGTCAGGTTCACCCATTTCGGTCGTCACTACCTTGACGCCTTCAACCTTGTCTTCACCAACAATCGCAATTGGCTGGCGGTTGAACAGAAACTTCACCCCTTCCTCACGCGCATTGGTGACTTCACGCTTGGAGCCCGGCATGTTGGCCTCGTCACGACGATAGGCACAGCTAACGCGGGTTGCACCCTGGCGAATAGAGGTACGGTTACAGTCCATCGCGGTATCACCGCCCCCAAGCACAACCACCTGCTTGCCTTTCATACTGACAAAGTCGGCAGCGTCTTTTTCGAAGCCCAGATTACGGTTGACGTTGGATATGAGGAAGTCCAGTGCGTCGTACACACCTGGCAGGTCTTCACCGGGGAAACCGCCTTTCATATAGTTATAGGTACCCATACCCAAGAACACAGCATCAAATTCGTCAATGATGTTCTGGAAATCGACGTCCTTGCCCACTTCTGTCTCAAGACGGAATTCGACACCCATTTCTTCAAACACCTTGCGGCGGTTGGACATAACGGTTTTTTCGAGTTTGAATTCGGGAATACCAAAGGTCAGCAAACCACCGATTTCAGGGTACTTATCGAATACCACTGGCGTCACGCCGTTACGTACCAGAATGTCGGCGGCGCCAAGCCCCGCAGGGCCAGCACCGATAATGGCCACACGCTTACCCGTTGGCACCACGTTGGACATATCCGGTTTCCAGCCCATGGCAAATGCCGTATCGGTAATATACTTTTCGACATTACCGATAGTGACTGCGCCAAAACCGTCATTCAGGGTACAGGAGCCTTCACACAGACGATCCTGCGGGCATACCCGGCCACAGACTTCTGGCAGGGTGTTGGTCTCGTGACTCAACTCCACGGCTTCCAGAATATTGCCCTCACTGGCCAGTTTCAGCCAGTTAGGGATGTAGTTGTGTACCGGGCATTTCCATTCACAGTAGGGATTACCACAGGCCAGGCAGCGATGCGCCTGGTCATTAACCTGTGCCTGCTTGAACGGCTCATAAATTTCCACAAACTGCTTCTTGCGGGTGGAAATTGCTTTTTTCTTCGGGTCCTGGCGACCCACTTCAACAAACTGAAAATTATTGTTCAGACGTTGTGCCATCTCGAACCTCTCTATACTCGTCCTAGACTCATTCTATTGTCGCGTCGTAATTACTCAGGACGAGCGCGGGTGTTTTTCAGCAACTGTTGCAGATCAGCAGCCTTCGGTTTAACCAGCCAGAAACGGCCAATAAAGCCATCGAAGTCGTCAAGGATTTCCTGTCCCCAGGCGCTTCCTGTCTCGGCAACAAATTCACGAATGACGCTGCGCAGGTGGTTACGGTGTCCTTCGGTTTCTTCGTTGGCGATCCGGTGAATATCCACCAACTCGTGGTTGTACTTGTCAACGAAACTGTTATTGCGATCCAGGACATAGGCAAAACCGCCGGTCATACCTGCACCAAAGTTGTAGCCGGTTTCACCCAACACACACACCATACCGCCGGTCATGTATTCACAACAGTGATCCCCAGCGCCTTCGACGACCGCATGTGCACCAGAGTTACGCACAGCAAAACGTTCGCCAGCGCGGCCAGCAGCCAGCAGTTTGCCACCCGTTGCACCATAGAGGCAGGTATTACCGACGATGGACGTATCATTGGTTTTGAATTCAGAACCTTGTGGCGGAAAGATAACCAGCTTGCCGCCGGTCATGCCCTTGCCCACGTAGTCGTTGGCATCACCTTCCAATACCATGTCCAGACCACCCGCATTCCAGACACCGAAGGATTGACCGGCAACGCCTTTCAGATTCAGGCGCAGCGGTTTATCCGCCATTCCCTGATTGCCATAACGCTTGGCGATCTCACCGGATAACCGCGCACCAATGGAACGGTCACAGTTGGTGATGGTAAATGCATACTGACCACCCGTTTTAGCCTCAATCGCCGCCAGCACTTCCTCAACCATACGTTCAGCCAGCAGGCCTTCATCGTAAGGTGCATTACGTTCAACTTCGACAGTGTGCGGTTTATCGGCCGGAATCTGGTCATTCACCAGCAGCGGTGTCAGATCAAGATTACGCTGTTTACCGGTATTGCCTTCCAGCATATCCAGCAGGTCGGTACGACCAACCAGCTCTTCCAGAGTACGAACACCCAACTGAGCCATCAGACCGCGAACTTCTTCTGCCAAGAAGCGGAAGTAGTTTTTCACCATTTCGGCGGTGCCGATATAGTGCTTGTCGCGCAGGTCATCGTTTTGGGTAGCAACACCGGTGGCACAGTTGTTCAGGTGACATATACGCAGATATTTACAACCGACCGCAACCATTGGCAGGGTTCCGAAACCAAATGACTCCGCCCCCAGAATAGCAGCCTTGACCACATCCAGACCGGACTTCAAACCCCCATCCGTTTGTACCCGAACCTTGCCACGCAGGTCGTTGGAGCGTAGTGCCTGATGCGCTTCAGACAGACCCAGTTCCCATGGTGAACCAGCGTATTTGATGGACGTTAGCGGTGATGCCGCCGTACCACCATCATAGCCGGAAATAGTGATCAGGTCGGCATAGGCCTTGGCCACACCGGCTGCGATGGTGCCCACACCAGGCTCAGAAACCAGTTTTACCGACACCAGGGCTTTGGGATTCACTTGCTTCAAATCGAAGATCAGCTGGGCCAGATCCTCAATGGAGTAAATATCGTGGTGTGGCGGTGGTGAAATCAGCGTCACACCGGGCACGGAATAGCGCAATGTCGCGATCAGGTCATTGACCTTGCCACCTGGCAGCTGACCACCCTCACCTGGCTTGGCACCCTGGGCGACCTTAATCTGCAGCACTTCAGCACTGGCCAGGTAAGCCGGAGTGACACCAAAACGACCGGAAGCAATCTGCTTGATCTTGGAATTTTTGTTGGTGCCATAACGAGCGGGGTCTTCACCCCCTTCACCAGAGTTAGAGCGCCCACCCAATTCATTCATGGCCTCAGCCAATGCTTCATGAGCCTCTGGAGACAGGGCCCCCAGCGACATGGCAGCCGTATCAAAGCGGGCAAACAGCTTTTCTGCCGGCTCCACCTCACTGATATCGACTGGCTGGATATCCTTGCGGAACCCCAACAGGTCACGAATGGTGGCGACTGGACGAGTGTTGACCAGTTCGGCAAAACGATCGTAGGCAGCCTGGCTATTCTGCTGTACGGCTTCCTGAATATTCTTTACCACATCCGGGTTATAAGCATGATATTCGCCACCGTGGACGTATTTCAGCAAGCCGCCCTGATCAATTTTCTTGCGTGCTTTCCAGGCGTGTTTCGCTATCAGTCGGAGATCTTCATCAAAATCGACGAAGGTTGCCCCGCCAATACGACTGGTGACGCCACAGAAACACAGATCGACCACTTCCCGGCTCAAGCCAATAGCTTCAAACAACTGCGAGCCACGATAAGAGGTCACCGTCGAGATACCCATTTTGGACATCACCTTCATCAGACCCTTGCGAATTGCCTTGCGGTAATTCTGCTGCGACTTGAGCGGGTCTCCCAACAGCTCGCCGGAGCGGTGCAAGTCGGTCAGGACGGTGTACGCCAACCATGGATAGACCGCTGTTGCCCCAAAGCCCAGCAGCACGGCAAAGTGATGAGGATCTCGGGCATCACCGGTTTCAACCACGATATTACCGTTGGTACGTAACCCTTTGTGTACCAAATGATGGTGGACAGCGCCGGTCGCCATGACAGCAGGAATCAGCACCTGATCCCTGACCACATCACGGTCACTCAGAATCAGTATGACATTGCCATCCTGGATTGCCTGTTCTGCGGCAAGGATCAGATTCTGAACGGCCTGCTTCAAACCGATGTCAGGATCAAACGCCATCGACAGCGTGGTGTGGCGGAATGCGTCTGCGGTATTATTGGTCAGGCCAATAAACTTCAGCGGAGACAATACTGGTGACGTCAGAATAATACGATTGGCATGATCCGCAGTCTGTTCAAAGACGTTTTTCTCCGCCCCGATACAGGTTTCCAGCGACATCACAATCGCTTCACGCAGTGGATCGATCGGCGGATTGGTGACTTGGGCAAACTGCTGACGGAAGTAGTCGGCAACATGACGGACACGCAAAGACAGCACCGCCATTGGCGTATCATCACCCATGGAGCCGGTCGCTTCCTGACCCTCTTCACCCATCGGACGCAACACCTGGTCGCGTTCCTCATTGGTAATCAGGTGAAGTTTTTGCTGACAATCGAGCGCCTCTCCGGCAATCGGATCAAATCCGGCCTTTTGCAGATAAAGCTCACTTTCAATACGGATTGCGTTCTCTCGCAACCACTTTTTATAGGGATACTCGGACTTCAGCGCATTATCGATGTCATCCGTTTTGAGCAACTTGCCCTGTTCGGTGTCGATTGCGAGGATTTGGCCAGGCCCTACCCGACCCTTGGCCACGACATCTTGCGGCAGATAGTCGTGTACGCCCACTTCGGAGGCCACGGTGATGAAATCATTTTTGGTGATCACCCAGCGGGACGGACGTAAACCGTTACGATCCAGGCCACAAACGGCATAGCGGCCATCGGTAATCACCAGACCCGCCGGGCCGTCCCACGGCTCCATGTGCATGGAGTTGTATTCATAAAATGCGCGCAGGTCGGCATCCATGGTTTCGACATTCTGCCATGCTGGCGGAATCATCATGCGTAACGCCCGGAACAGACTCATGCCACCCGTAGTCAACAATTCCAGCATATTGTCCATTGACGACGAGTCAGATCCCGTTGTGTTCACCACTGGCGACAAGTCGGTCAGATTTGGCAGCAGAGGGCTGACAAATTTACTGGAACGGGCATTTGCCCAGTTACGGTTACCCTGAATGGTGTTGATTTCACCATTATGCGCCAACATGCGAAATGGCTGGGCCAGCTGCCAACGCGGCATGGTGTTGGTCGAAAAGCGCTGATGGAAGACACAGATCGCGGTTTCCAGCCGTTTATCACCCAAATCCAGATAAAAATTCGGCAGGTCAACCGGCATCGTCAGACCTTTATAAGACAGCACTCGGGAAGACAGGCTGGCAATATAAAAATCTGGATACTGGGCCAGGGACTTTTCGGCATAACGCCGTGCGTAAAAAAGCTTTACATCCAGTTCCGCATCGCTCAGTTCCGCATCAGCCGAGACAAAAATTTGCTCGAAGCGCGGCAGACAATCCAGCGCCATTGGGCCCAGACAATCGTTATTGGTTGGCACAGTGCGCCAGCCCAGAACATTCAGTCCCTGGTCGCTGATCGCTTTTTCCACTGCGGCTTTCTGTTCCGCGCAAACGGCATCGTCAAGATCCACAAACAACATGCCAACCGCATATTGGGCTGGCAGGTCGATGCCAGCTTCTGGCGCCACTGCACGCAAGAAAGAGTCCGGCTTTTGCAGCAATAGTCCGCAACCATCACCGGTTTTGCCATCCGCCGCAATGCCGCCCCTGTGCGTCATGCAAGTCAGGGATTGGATCGCTGTCTTCAACAGCTCATGACTTGGTTGGCCCTTCAAGTGAGCCAGTAGACCAAAGCCACAGTTGTCTTTGTAATCGCCTGGAGTATACAGACCAGTTCTCATAGAACAGCTCTCACCAAAAAAATGCTATTAAAATTATTTGCGACTGGAAACAGCCGACTGCTCAAAATTTGAGCAATAAAGAGACAAAAGGACGCTCATTCTACACATCCGCACGTCCTCTCACAAATGGGCGCTGGCCAGCAGGCCAGCAACGACCGAAAGAGAGGGGCTAAAAACCCGTTTACAGCGGTTCTACCTGAGGGGCGATCTGGCTCATTTTCCGAACCCAGGGAGATCCCTTTTTAAAACCTCCTGGCCGACTCACAAGCCATACAGTCGCGTCTTCCCGAGATGAAAAAACACCTGCAAGGACCACATACCAGGGCTGGCCATTCCGTTGACTGCGATACCAGACCAATTTGCCATCTGCCTCCGACTGCCATTTGGCCACAAAATCTCGTGCACCTTGCGGCTCGGAAGTCCCTAGCAGCTGAATCCCCCACCCCTCCCCACTTTTTAACCAGATGGGGTATCCAGACAAGCGGGACGGCAGTGACCCCGGTACGATGAGATCACCCTGCTTCGGAGCAACCTGAGTGGCCGCACTGGGTATTGCATCTGTCTGCGCGACCCCAGCCCCACGGTCAAGAGCCATCCCTTGATCCCCGGAGTGTGTCGGATTCCTGACGACCTGTGAAGGCACCGACAAATCCTCTTCCGGCATTGCTGCCAAACTGCGATCAGATTGGACAAATACCGGTGGCAGCGGAACTTGAAGAACCGTGCTCGAAACATCATCAACCCCGTCATCGTATAACAGCCAGAGAACCATCAACGTCAGCAACACAGCAGACACAAGGATAATCACCAACGGAGAGCGCAGCTTGAGCGAAAGAGCAGTCATATTAACGACACCCAGTGCATGGCCGATACCAGACTGCCGCGGAGTGGCTGACTGGTCTATGACTGCTTGCTGCTGATTGTCTGGTGGCAAAACGTCATGACTGACTTCATCCAGCAGCAGGTCAGGAAAATCCCCACTTCTTGATGGTTCTGGCAAAGAGATACGGTAGACAGGGGCCACCGCAGGCCCTTCTTTCAAACCCTGATCAAACCCTTCCCGACCAAACAGGCAAAAGGAAATCGCATGGGACGACATCAGTGCAAACTGGGCCAACGCCTGCAGCATTTCAAGTGGAAGATTCTCGGCCTGATCAACCAGAACCAGGAGCGGATCGGAAGAGTCAGCCCGGAAACGAGCCTTTTCCAGTATTGCTTCCCGGGCAGCCACTTCATCGGCAGGTAAAGACGTTACCCCAAAAACCAGAGCAAGCCGGGCAATCAGATGGCGCGGATGATCCAGTTCTGCTGCCGTCAATTTCAACACTGGGCCAGATTCGGCATAACTCTCAGCGACCGCCGTCGCCAAAGCACCCGCCTCGACTTCGGATTGATGGCGAATCAGCACCATCAAAGGGGAGTAGCAGCACAGGTGACAGATCAGCTCCAGGTAACGGGCGGGTGAGGCATAGACATTCTGGTCACGATCCAGCGCCTGAGAAAATTGCGGTGTCATTCTGCCTCCGCGAGTTCGGGGTTAGCCGTTTAATGCAGCGCCTGCCAGCGTCTGGCAAAGCTGCGTCCTGTCCACATCTGATGTGATATAAGCCTGACCAATCTGGCGTAACAGCACCAATCGGATACGGCCGTCTAGAACTTTTTTATCGATACTCATGCGCGACAGAAAATCGGCTTCGGTCATATCTGCCGGAGGCAATACCGGGAGAGAGGCTTTTACCAACAAGGCTTTCAGCTCGTCCACTTCTGCGACAGAAATAGCCCCCATGCGACAGGACAGGTCGGCAGCCATCAACAACCCGGTGCCAACCGCCTCGCCATGCAGCCAATTGCCGTAGCCCTGATGGGACTCAATCGCATGGCCGAAGGTATGGCCAAGATTCAGGATGGCGCGAATACCGCCTTCCCGCTCATCTTGTGCAACCACCCGAGCCTTGCATTCACAGGAGGTACGAATAGCGTGTGCCAGCAGTGTCGCAGCGCCAGCCATCAGGTTGTCAATGTGCTGTTGAATCCAGCGATAAAATGCCAGATCCTCAAGCAGGCCATACTTGATGACTTCAGCCATTCCCGCAGATAACTCACGCGCAGGTAACGTTGTGAGCGTATTGGTATCGATCAGCACCGCCTGTGGTTGATAGAAAGCACCAATCATATTTTTGCCAAGACGATGATTAACACCCGTTTTGCCACCGACGGAAGAATCAACCTGAGATAACAATGTCGTCGGCAGCTGAATAAAACTCACCCCACGCTGATAGCTGGCAGCGGCATAGCCACACATATCCCCTACCACACCACCACCCAGTGCCAGTAGAGTCGTTGTGCGGTTGTGGCCCTTTTCCAACAAGGCGTCAAAGATCAGATTCAACGTCTCCAGGTTTTTGTATTGCTCGCCATCAGGGAGAATAACGCTATCAACCTGGTAGCCGTCCAGTAGCTGCTCGACCATCGCCAGATACAGGGGTGCCACCGTGGTATTGGTCACGATCATGACCTGATTGCCCTGGATATGGCGCGTCAGCAATTCTGGCAACACCAATAAATCAGCGCCAATATAGATTGGGTAACTGCGCTCAGCCAGCTCCACGGTCAATGTAATCATGACAAGGCCTTGATACGTTTTTTTATTTCATTGACGACCCAGCGGGGGTTCCGCTGGTCAGTTTGTAATACGACATGAGCGACTTCCCGATATAAGGGATCACGCTTTTTGAACAGCTCGCGTAGCACTTGCGCCGGATTAGCCGTTTGTAACAAGGGACGGTTCTTGTCCTTCGACGTCCGGGCAATTTGCTGCTCAACCGAGGTGCACAGATAAATCACGATGCCGCGACTGCCCAGATGCTGACGATTCTCCGCCCTCATCACAGCCCCGCCACCGGTAGCCAGAACCAATCCACGACGCTGCGTGAGTAGGTCTATCGCCTGCTCTTCGCGATCACGAAACCCGACCTCCCCTTCCATATCAAATATCCAGGGAATATTGGCTCCGCAGCGCTCCTCGATAAATTTGTCCGAATCGACAAACTCGAGGTGCATCTCGCAGGAAAGTAAACGGCCAATGGTGGTTTTACCCGCTCCCATTGGCCCTATCAGAAAAATCGATTGTTCGGACGGCATAGACTATCTGGCGCTGAAGGAGTCCTTCACCAGCTTCGGCGTGATGAAAACAAGTAACTCGCTCTTGTCATCCGAAACACTAGAGTAACGGAACAGGGCTCCAATTAATGGCAAATCCCCGAAGAAAGGCGTCTTGCTGACCGACCTGACTTCTTCAGAACGGAAGATACCACCTAATACGATGGTTTCGCCATTATCGACAAGCACCTGGGTTTGTACCGCATTGGTATTAATACTCGGACCAGCCGAGGTTTGCTCACCAACGGAGTCCTGATTGATTACCAGATCCATGATAATCCGATCATCCGGAGTGATCTGTGGAGTCACCTCAAGTCGCAACACGGCGGCTTTGAATGTCACGCTGGTGGCACCGCTGGACGTCGATTTTTCGTAAGGAATCTGGGTACCTGATTCAATAAAGGCCGTTTGCCCATCGGCGGTAATCACCCGTGGCTGGGAAACAATTTCAGCACGACCATCGGTTTCAATCGCCGATAACTCCAGATCCAGCAAATAGTCTGCGGTCTGATATCCAATCGCAAATGTCGTTGCAGATGCACTGGTTGCACCAAAGTCGACAATATTGGATGACGTCAGATCCAGCCCATCGGTTGTATCGCCGGAAGCCCGATCAAACAAAATCTGGTTGGTATCCGCGATGGTTTGCTGACTACCACCTGCTGTAACCCAATTGGAGCCATTATCCTTATAGAAGCCTCCACCCCATTTGACGCCCATTTCTTCACCAACAGTGGTCGAGGCAACCACAATACGCGCTTCAATCAAAACCTGCCGCACCGGCACATCCAGCATCACCAGCGCTTCACGCACCTTCTCCAGATTAGCGGCGGTATCCTTCATCAGGATAGTATTGGTTCGTTCATCCACAACAGCCGTACCACGATCAGATAACAATCCCTGATCCGAGGTCAGAATCGTTGCGATATCCGCTGCCTTGGCGTACTTGAATTGCATGAACTCCTGCACCAGTGGAGCCAGCTCTTCAACCTGACGCACGGCTTCCAACTCAATCTTTTCACGTGCAGCAATCTCTTCCGCCGGTGCGATCAACAATACCGAGCCCATCTGACGCTTGCCTAATGCCTTGGTCTTCAACACCAGATCCAGAGCCTGATCCCAGGGAACATTCTGCAAACGCAAGGTAATACTCCCCTGAACCGTATCCGAAGCAACCAGGTTCAATCCGGTAAAGTCAGCGATCAACTGCAGTACCGCTCGCACTTCAATATTCTGAAAGTTAAGCGACAGCTTTTCACCAGTGAAGGGGAATTTTTTCTTACGATCTTCAACCGCCTCTTCCGGTACATTAGTGACGTTAATCGACAGCAACCGATCGGTCTGATAGGCCAGATATTCAAAATCTTCCGACACTGGCTCAATCACGATACGGGTTCCACCCTCATGATCCTTGGCGTCAACATATTGAACCGGGGTCGCAAAATCAGTGACATCCAGACGGCGACTCAGCTCGCGAGGCAAACGAACCCCCGACAGGTCGGCAATGATTTTTGAGCCTTCGCGGCGAATATTGGCAGACGCCTTGGCATCATTGAGCATAATCTGAATCTGACCGTCACCCTGTTCGCCACGACGGAAATCAACATTGACGACCTTCAGTTCATTAACCCGTGCAGAAACTTTTGGAGCACCCAATAATTGTGGTTTGGTATCCTCAGCCGTCACCTCGTTAGCGACCCCGATACGCACCAGCAGGACATTCCCTTCCGCCTTGGTACTGTAGGACACCATCCGCGACAGATTAATCACCAATCGGGAACGATCCTGAGTGGTGACGACAACAGCAGATCGGGCGTTACCAGCACCAATCTGGTGGCGCTTCGCCTTCAGGGCACTGACAACGCCCGGCATATCAATAGCAATACGCGCAGGTTTCTCAATGGTATAACCACTGATTTCTGGAGGTGCACTGTCAAACTCCAAGCTGATTTCAGTGACATCGCCGGGCAACGACGAAAAATGGATATCGTTCAAGACGGCGGCGGAAGACAGGCCAGCCTGAAGCATCAACAAAGCTGCAACCCAGGTACGACCTAGAGTGCGTACAGCGTTTAAAAGATTCATTTCAGTTATCTCCGCCTATTCCTTCCAGAGCGATTGTTTTCGGGCGTTCAACCCAACCACCAAGACCGTTCGGTACGATCTCGATAAGACTGAGTCTGTTTTGGGATATGGTCATGATCCGACCGTGATTTTGTCCCATGTAATAGCCTTCCTTTACACGTACAACACTGCCATCACCGTCGTTTATCAGCGCCCACAGGATATCATCAGCCCCGGTCATGGTGCCGACCATCGTCAATTGCCCAAGTGGGAACTGCTCAAGATGTTCTTTCGGCCGATCAAAATCAGGTCGAACGTTACTTGATGGCTGAGCCGCCTGAAGTGAGCTGTCGACCACCACCGGCAATTCAAAAGGTGATCTTAATCCGGCAGCGCTATAACTGAAGTACTCATAAGGCTTGAATACTGGAATAGGCTCAATTCGACCACGGGGTTTAGCTAATGCTTGACTGACAAACTGCTGTAAATCAGACGTATTCGCTGGCTGTGAGCACCCTTGTAAAAACATCATTGTCACGCCCATAACAAACAGAAACAGACTATTTTTCATCGCCGCCTCCATACTGATATGTCTTGGCCAGAATCGTCATGGACAAACCACCACCTTTGGCGGAGCTGATGTCAAAATCATGTAAGGTCACAATCCTGGGCAAAGCGGCAACACCGGATACAAACGCCCCCATTTCATGATAACCACCGTCGACTTCAATGCGGATCGGCAGCTCATTATAAAACTCGGTGCTGACCATTTTTTGTGGCGAAATAGCGTTCAGTTTCAATCCGGCACCCAAGGCTGCTGCACTGATATCGTCTACCAATCCAGGCACCTCCGTGTCTTTAGGCAATTGTTTTAGCAACGAGCCAAAGCTGTCGCGCATTTCTGCCAGTTGATCCTTATAGGCATCCAGGTTGGCAACACGATAAGCTTTTTTCTCAATATCCTGCTTCAGCTGAACTTCTTTAGCCGTCTCCCGCTCCAGATGCTCGACGGAGTCCTTAACCAACAGGAAATAGCCACCAATCACCACTGCAATAAAAATAAGCGAACAAAAAACGACCTTGCCAGGCATCGGCCAAGAGCCCATATCCTCCCAGTCGATCTCATTCAGATCATTGACATCCAGCTCTTGCAGCTTGTCGGTCCATGCCTTGAAATCAAATCCCTGCTTGGCCATATCAAGGCTCCTCACTGGATTGAGGCTCTACCCGTCGCACGGACACCTCAAATTCGTTGCTGCCGTTGGCCACCGCTTTGACCCCCAACAGCGCGGGGTCAGCAAACCATTCCGACTCATCAAAATTACGCATCAACGCTGCCACACGGTTATTGGATTTGGCCACACCTTTAACACTGACCCGACTGCCAACAACGGACAGGCTGGTATAATAAAGATCCTCGGGGACAGAACGGGCCAGCTCATCAAACAAACGTACAATAACCGGTCGATTACCCTGCAAATTCTGGATCAGTTCCATACGTTCAATCAGCTGCTGGCGCGTATCAGTGAGTTCATTAATCTCAGCAATTTTTTTATCCAGCCGGGCAATTTCCTGAGACAAAAAAGTATTTCGCCCTTGTTGGTTACTCAACTCACCATCGTAGTAACTGCTTACAGACCAGATCAGCGCAGCCGCAATGATTGCTACCATTACGATGATGCCGACAAACTCTTGCTGCTTCTCCTTGCGGAGTTCCTGGCGCCAAGGCAATAAATTGATATTGGCCATTAGTTAAAACTCCGCATCGCCAATCCACACGCCACCAGCAATGAGGGCGCATCGTTACTCAGTAACTTGACATTCACCCTGGACGACACAGCCATATCCCGAAATGGGTTGGCGACCAGTGTTGGCAATCCCATGTCATCCTGCACCTTTTCCACCAGCCCAGTCAGCGATGCAGTGCCACCCGCCAATACAAGGCAATCCACTTCATTAAACTGACTGGAGGAAAAGAAAAACTGTAATGAACGACTGATTTGCTGAACAACCGCATTCCGAAACGGCTCCAGCAGCTCTTCTTCATAATCACTCGGCAGGCCATCACCGTCGCGTGCTGCTGCCGCTTCCGGTTCAGACATACTGTAACGTCGCATGATGTCGTCAACCAACTGACGACCGCCAAAAAGCTGCTCGCGGGTATATATAGATACACCATTATGAAGCACACTGAGCGTGGTCATGGTCGCACCAATATCGATAATTGCGACAGCCTCATTGGTGTCACCTTCCAGATGATCACGAATAAGCTCAAACGCCCGCTCAGTACAATAAGCTTCAATATCAACCACTACAGCTTCAAGATCCGCGTATTCAACAGCATCCTTGCGGCGTTCAACGGTGTCCGAACGACAGGCGGCCAGTAATACCTGAGCAATTTCATCATTACCCGCCAGGCCTTGCTGCACTTCCCAGTCCAGCGACACCTCTTCTAATGGATAGGGAATATATTGATCAGCCTCGGCACGGATCTGCAAATCCATTTCGGCTTCTGACAGATTGGCACTCATCTGAATGATTTTGGTAATAACAGAAGAACCGGCCACCGCCAGGGCAGCACGTTTCGCACCCGAGCGGGATTTGGTTAATGCTCGCTTGATCGCTTCGCCTACTTCTTCGTCATTGTGGATATTCTGTTCCACAATAGCTCCCGCAGGCAGTGTTTCAGCAGCGTAGGCTTCTACCCGATATCCGGAATCGCTACGACTCAATTCAAGGACCTTTACCGACGTGGAGCTGATGTCCACGCCAAGAAGGGCCTTGCCCTTCTTGCCAAACAGGTTCGCCAGCACAACAAAATCCCCTTGAAAATCGAGAACTTGCGATAACAAGCTCAGATTAATCCTATATTTGGGCGGTCATTATAAGCACAATCCTATAAAAAGGACAAAAAAGCCTTATAATGCCGCGACCGCTGATGACAGACCATACGAAGGAATTTTCAACACCTTTATGATCACACCCAAATCGATTCTGAAATTCGTCATCTGGTTATGCGTTTGTGCCGTTTCAGGCACCGGTTTAGCCTGCCTTGCCATATACCTTTATCTAACACCCACCCTGCCTGACCCACGCCAGCTACGCGATGTCGATCTGCAAACACCGCTACGGGTATACACCGCCGACAATCAACTGATCAGCGAATTTGGCGAAAAACGCCGGACGCCGCTCACCTTTGAACAAATTCCCGAACAGTTTATCAACGCCTTGCTCGCCTCCGAAGACGACGGCTTTTATGAACACTACGGCATTGATGTTAAAGGACTTTTAAGAGCAACGCTGGAACTGATTCGCACTGGAAGAAAGAAATCTGGCGGCAGCACCATCACGATGCAAGTGGCCAAAAACTACTATTTGTCCAGCGAGAAATCATTTGCCCGAAAATTTACCGAAATATTATTGGCAATAAAAATAGAGAAGACGCTCACAAAACAGGAAATTCTTGAACTTTACATCAATAAAATATATCTGGGTAAACGTGCATATGGTATTGAGGCTGCCGCTCAGGTGTATTACGGCAAATCCATAAACGAATTAAGTCTTGCCCAAACCGCAATGATCGCAGGTTTGCCCCAGGCCCCGTCTGCAGCCAACCCCATCAATAGTCCAGACAGGGCTATTAGTCGGCGTAACTACGTCCTTGCACGCATGGTGAGCTTGGGCATGATCAGCCAGCCTGATTTTGAAACTGCCGCAGCGGAGCCGATCACCGCTCGCTATCACGGTGCCACCAGCGAGATTACAGCCCCTTACGTTGCAGAAATGGTTCGCCAGTACATGGTCGACCAATATGGCGATCATGCTTACACCGATGGCTACGTTGTCCACACGACGATAGATGCTCGTCGCCAGACAGCAGCCACCCAGGCGCTGCAACAAGGGCTGTTGAACTATGACAGAGCGCACGGATACCGCCAGCAACCCAGCTTTGCAGATACAATCGCAAGAACCTCAACATTGCCAGCGCCAGACAACTCACCCGACTGGTTCGATACAGCAACGGCCGACCCCGCAACTGACTGGCCCGCAACCTTTTCAAACTGGCAACAACAACTCCGCAACCAGGAACCACAAAACCGGCTGGTACCGGCAATCATCGCCGACGTAAAAACAGATGGCGCTTGGATGGTGACTGCTGAAGGCTTCCGTTTTTTACCATTCAGCGGGATGCAATGGGCGGCACCGTACATTAACGTCAACGTTATTGGCAAAAAACCCACCACCCCTTCGCAATTACTCAGCAGTCGCCAGAAAATCTGGTTTGAAGACCGGGACGGCGAGCTGTTTCTGGCCCAACCTCCAGAAGTAGAAGGCGCCCTGATCTCCATCAATCCAAATAATGGGGCCATTCAATCTCTGGTCGGAGGATTCTCCCAATCCGGCAATCAATTTAACCGTGTACTTCAGGCCGACCGCCAGCCCGGCTCATCTTTCAAGCCCTTTATCTATAGTGCCGCGCTGGAAAATGGCTTCACACCGGCAAGCATAATCAATGATGCTCCGGTCGTATTTAACGACTCAAGCCTGGAAAACACCTGGCGGCCGGAAAATTACAGCGGCAAATTTTATGGCCCGACACGCTTGCGGCAAGCGCTGTATAAATCCCAAAATCTGGTGTCCATTCGAATTCTCAAGCAGATGGGCCCCGCCACAGCAGTCAACTACATTACTCAATTCGGTTTTCCAAAATCCAAACTCAGTGCAGATTTATCCCTTGCTCTGGGGGCTTCGGCGGTATCCCCAATAGAGCTGGCCACCGGCTACGCGGCACTGGCAAACGGCGGCTTTGCCATTACGCCGTTTTTTATACAAAGCGTCACAACAGCAGATGGCCTGGAGCTGTTCTCCGCTACTCCGGAAATCGCCTGCCGCCAGTGTGAGAACCAGACAACCGCAACTGAGCAGGCAGCAAGCGCCAGTAACTTACTCCAGGCATCCACAGATACTTCAACGCCAACAGAACCGGTGCTCGCCAGACGCATTATGGACAAGCGCACCAACTTCCTGATGGTCAATATGCTCAAAGATGTTATTCGGCGCGGAACGGGACGCCGCGCCAGAGCCCTTGAACGCAGCGACTTGGCAGGCAAAACCGGAACGACTAATGATCAGGTCGATGCCTGGTTTTCCGGCTTTAATCCGAATCTGGTCACTACCGTCTGGGTTGGCTTTGATCAACCTCAAAGCATGGGGAAATGGGCCTTGGGCGGCACCACGGCCTTGCCTATTTGGATCGATTACATGGGTGTCGCTCTTGAGACCGAGCAGGAAGTATCATTGGAGCAGCCCGACGGGGTTGTCTCGGTGCGTATCGACCCGCAGTCCGGCTTGCTGGCAGCTCCCGGACAAGAAGATGCTATCTTCGAATATTTTCGCGCAGAAAATGTCCCCACCGACGTGGCATTGCCTTCCTACTCAGAAACGGCGGATGGTGACAATAGCGGCCTGACGGCCACGCCGGAGCTGTTGTTCTGATTCCGTTAAGCCAGAAATAAAAACGCCGCCTTTATATAGGCGGCGTTTTTTATATAAGCGGCGTTTTTTTCTGTCCCAAGTCCGGCAGCCTGCTAGATCAATCCATATCGATTACTTTGCCAGGATTCATCACGTTATTTGGATCAAAAGCAGCTTTCATTGCTTTCATATAACCAATTTCAGCTGCAGAACGAGAATAATGCAAGTAAGGCTTTTTGGTCATGCCGACGCCATGCTCAGCAGATACAGAGCCATCATATTTCTCGGTGATTTCAAACACCCACCGGGATACACCTGCACAACGCTCAAAAAATTCTTCTTTTGGCATCTCATCCGGTTTGAGGATATTCAGGTGCAGGTTGCCATCACCAATATGACCAAACCAGACGATCTCGAAGTCCGGGTACTCGCGCACCACCACCGCTTCAACTTCTTGCAAAAACTCAGGCACTTTAGAAACAATCACTGACAAATCGTTTTTGTACGGCGTCCAGTGTGAAATCGTCTCAGAGATGTCTTCACGCAAGCGCCACAAATTCGCCGCCTGGGTTTCATTCTGACTGATCACACCATCGAAAACCCAGCCTTCTTCCATGCAAGCCTCAAACAGCTGCATGGCGACATCCATTTTATCGTCAGTTTCCGCTTCAAATTCCAGCAACGCATAAAACTCGGTTTCTGTTTCAAACGGCGCCTGCACATCTCCCCGCGCCAACACCTTATTCAAGGCTTTGTCTGAGAAAAACTCAAACGCGGTCAAATCGATGCCGGATTGAAACTTGTGCAACACATTCATAATGGCAGCCATTTCCGGCACACCCAACACTAGAACCGTCAGATTTTTGGGTGGGCGAGCCAGGCGCATAGTGGCTTCAGTCACGAATCCCAGCGTCCCTTCACCACCGATAAACAGGTGGCGCATGTCATAACCGGTATTGTTTTTTAGCAAATCCTTGTTCAACCGGACGATATCGCCCTTACCTGTCACAACGGTTAATCCAGCCACCCAGTCACGGGTCATACCGTAACGAATCACCTTGATTCCACCGGCATTGGTACTGATATTGCCACCAATCTGACTGGAGCCAGCAGAGGCAAAATCCACTGGATAAAACAGCCCCTGCTCTTCCGCATAGGTTTGCAGCTGCTCGGTAATCACCCCTGCACCACATTTCACCGTGCGGTCAACGGCGCTGAACTCAGAAATCTGATTCATATAGTCAAACGACACTACCACTTCGCCATTGGCTGCCATGGCACCGGCACTCAATCCGGTACGACCACCCGATGGCACCAGCGCCAGACCCGCTTCATTGGCCAGCAACACAATCTGCTGTACCTGCTCTGTGGTTTTCGGAAAGACAATCGCACTTGGCTGTGGCTCGTAAATACGCGTCCAGTCTTTGCCAAAAGTTTCCAGCGAATCGGCATCAGTACGAACCTTGTCGGTGCCAACAATGGCAGCCAGGCGTTCAACGAGGGCGTCTTGAGTAAGTTGTGTCATGGTCAGTCCAGGAATATGAGGAATCGTCACACCAACCTGAAGAATCGTCGGATTGAAGGTGTTGACGGAGGATCACATTGAAAGTCGGACATGCTAACATGTGCGCCCTGTTTTTCGGAGAGCTTTTGCCCCGAACAGACCGACCGCACACCAACAGCATGGCATCAGGCCCCAACCTGAACCAGCACCTCACGAGAAGGTACCCCAATGGCCCAGACTTCCCTCGACAAAAGCAAGATCAAATTCCTCTTGTTGGAAGGCGTGCATCAGTCAGCTCTGGATACACTCCACGCTGCTGGCTATACCAATATCGAATACCTGAAAACATCGATTTCCGAAGATGATCTGAAAGAGCGCATCAAAGACGTTCATTTCATCGGTATTCGTTCGCGCACCCAACTGACAGAAGCTGTCTTCGCAGCTGCCGAAAAACTGATTGCGGTAGGTTGCTTCTGCATTGGTACCAACCAGGTCGACCTGAAAGCCGCGACCAAACGCGGCGTTGCAGTCTTCAACGCACCGTACTCCAACACCCGTTCTGTCGCTGAACTGTCGATCGCCGAAATCATCATGCTGATGCGCGGCGTGCCGGAAAAGAGTGCCCAATGTCACCGTGGCGGCTGGAATAAGTCGGCGACCAACTCCTACGAAATCCGCGGCAAAAAACTCGGTATCGTTGGTTATGGCAGCATTGGTACTCAGCTGTCGGTGATGGCTGAAAGCATGGGCATGAAGGTCTATTTCTACGACATCGTTACCAAGTTGCCTATCGGCAACGCCACCCAGGTAGGCTCACTGCCAGAGCTGCTAGGCATGTCGGATGTCGTCTCGTTGCACGTGCCAGAAACTGCGTCTACAAAATGGATGATGGGGCCAGAACAGCTCGCCCAGATGAAGCAAGGTTCGATCCTGCTGAACGCATCTCGCGGCACCGTGGTTGATATCGATGCTCTGGCAGAGAGCATTCGCAATAAAAAACTGCTGGGTGCTGCCATTGACGTGTTCCCAACCGAGCCACGCTCTAACAACGAAGAGTTTGTCAGCCCGCTGCGCGAATTCGACAACGTCATCCTGACCCCACACGTGGGCGGATCCACTATGGAAGCACAGGAAAACATTGGTAAAGAAGTAGGCGAAAAACTGGCGACCTACAGCGACAGAGGCACAACCACAGCATCCGTTAACTTCCCAGAAGTCGCTTTGCCGTCGAACGCCAATGTACACCGCATTTTGCACATCCATCAAAACGTTCCTGGCGTGATGAATGCCATCAACAGTATTTTCGCGAAAAACGACATCAACATCTGCGGCCAATACCTGCAAACCGTTGAAGACATCGGCTACGTCGTGATCGATGTTGCTGCGTCAGCCAGTGAGCTGGGGCTGGAAAAAATCAAGGAAGTCGAAGGTACTATTCGCGCCCGCGTGCTGTACTAAGCGACAGGTGCGACGGCCCCCTCCTCACTGGAGGGCTGGTCGTCTCACCTTGGCCACAAACCCGCTACAGCCGATAGTGAGCACTGACCCACGACAACCAGCGCGGAGTACGCTCAAAGTAAAGCTGGCCACCATCAGCATCATACTGAACAGATAGCGCTACTCCGGTATGGCCAAAATCGTGGGCAAACCGACTCTGCAACTTGCGTTGACGATAAAATTGCTGGCCTGCAAAACGGGAACCAATACGACCATTCCCCTCATCAAGAACCACACCCAGCATCCACTCCGACACACCCGGGGTATAAGTCCATGCGGCCCGAAGGCTACGCTCTGCACCTAAAACACCTTCACTACTCCCCTCGTTCAACTCCCGATGCTGCAGCAAACCGACCAGCCATAGCCGTTGCTGCTGAGCCAGTCGCCAGTCCAGCTGCCATTCCAGACCCATCAACTTCATGCTGTTGGAATCATCAAGATACCCATCCAGCAAATTAACCTGCCCTTCAATCAGCTGATACATACGCTCGTGAAACAGTTTGATATCTGCGGAGAGTCGAGGATCAAAAAAAGCACCGTAGTACCCCAGCTCCCAGGCATGAATTACTTCACCACTCAGATTGCTGTTCCAGGCATCGGCGTTAACGGAAAGAAACAGCTCTCCGCTCTCAAGCCCGAGGTAATTGCCAGACAACTGCGTCACCGCCCCAGTCGCATCAAGATGCTGCTCTGCCAGATCCGGTGAACGATGGGTACGGGAATACTGGAAACGCAGGCTTTGATTCGGAGTCAAGAGATGCGTCACCGCCAACCGGGGGGAGAAATTAACCTCATTATCAGACTGATACTCTGCAGTTATCGAAAAGAAGGTCAACCAGTCCGGTCGTAGCCGATATTCAATGCTGGAAAAGGCCATCAGGCTGCTCTGAGTCAGCACCCGATTAAAAAACGCCTGGGAGTTGACCTCATCCCGGCGATACATCAAGCCCTGAACTGAGCGTAACTGACTGCTCCACCAGACCGTATCTTCAAATTCAACTTCCAGCCGCTGCTCATAAATATCGTAATCGCCTCGACCACAAGTTGCCTGATCCAGACTGTTTACCCCAACAGCTGTCGCGACCACCTGTTGCGCCAACGCATACTCTTCTGCCGAAACATCCGTATCCACACCTTGGCTCGCCAGATAACTCTGCAGCGACGAAGCATCAACCAGGCCATACGCCAACGCCTGATAGTACTGCTCGATGCTGTCCCTCTCAGAAGTCGAGGTTTGCTCGTCCAGTAGCGGCAATACACCGTAGGCAATTGCTTTCGCCAGTTCAGCATCCAACCCGAAGAGGCTGCTGAGATTAGGATCGAAGGCAAGGGTTGTCGTACATGCCCGATAGGACTTTTCCTGGTTTTCCGACTGCCAATAAGCCTTGAGTTTCCACTCGTGTCGGCTATTTTCAAGACTGCTGAGCGTCGCTGACATAAAATCCGTAATCGATTCATGCTCTGGCGACGCCTCATGAAAGTTTTCATCGGCCAGAATATTACGCTGCAGCCGTTGCCGGCCCGCTTGCCAACGCAATTCAGTATTAGCCGATACGTCACTGGCACCGCTCCAGTTCAGTCCGTCAACCCGATCATAATCCGGCTTGTCCCAAGCTTCGTAGTGGTTACCGCCGCTGGCTCCTTCGCTGTAGCCAAAAAAACTTAATCGCTGACGGGAGCCACCCATATCATAGGCCGTAGACAAATAGGCCCGGCGGCGGGATTCAGACCCAAGCGAAGCAGAGAGGTTGAGCGAGCGACTGTCGGCAGGATGACGGGTAATTATATTGATTACCCCCTGAAACGCATTCATACCGTACGAAGAGGCGCTGGGGCCTCGAGTGATTTCGATGCGCTTGATGTCCTCAAGCGCGATATTCAACTGATCCCAATCCACACTGGCGAAGGTGGCACGATACACTGAACGCCCATCCACCAGCACTTCCAGGCGACGCGACAGGGAGAGATCGCCCGAGTGATACACCACACCAGACTGGTTGGAATCCAGCTCCTGCGCCACAAACATACCGGGAACATACTGGAAGACGTCGACCAGGCGCTGGATACCCCACAGACGAATTTGCTCAGCCGTAATCAGCGTCACACTGGCCGGTACTTCAGACAAGGGCTGCGGCAGACGCACCGGACTCAACACCACCGGTAACTCTGGCTCAAAGCTATCCAGTGCATCTGCCTGACAATACATCGCACCGATTGCCAGATATCCTAGAATGCTGGCAAACACACCAGTACGTCGTCCAACACGAGGCATAGATCAATCCATCGGCATTGTTGCAGAGTTCAAAAAAGACTGTTGGAATTATGCCTATATAAGCATCAAAAAACGACCGTGATTGACTAAAGATCAATCAATTAGACGCATTTCAATCCCTGCCGCTGCCATATGCTGCTTGGCCTGCTGCACCGTATACTCACCAAAATGAAAAATACTGGCTGCCAAGACCGCATCGGCCTTGCCCTGTTTAACCCCCTCCACCAGATGATCGAGGTTGCCCACACCACCAGAAGCGATCACCGGGATATTCACTGCATCCGAGATGGCGCGGGTAACCCCGAGATCAAAACCGGATTTTACGCCGTCCCGATCCATGCTGGTCAGCAGGATTTCACCCGCACCGTACTCGGCCATTTTAACAGCCCACTCGACGGCATTAATACCCGTTGGCTTGCGACCACCATGGGTAAATATTTCCCAATGGTTATCACCCACCTGCTTGGCATCAATTGCCACAACAATGCATTGAGCGCCAAATTTCTGCGAGGCTTGACGCACAAATTCCGGGTTATACACCGCCGCTGAATTGATCGAGACCTTATCGGCACCGGCATTCAGCATCCGGCGAATATCATCCAGCTCGCGAATACCCCCGCCCACGGTGAGCGGAATAAACACCTGCTCGGCAATCGCCTCCACCATATGCACCGTAGTTTCACGGCCTTCATGACTGGCCGTGATATCCAGAAAGGTAATTTCATCCGCGCCCTGATCATTATAACGCTTGGCGATCTCAACCGGATCGCCTGCATCCCGAATACCAACGAAGTTCACGCCTTTTACAACGCGGCCCTTGTCGACATCCAGACAAGGAATAATACGTTTGGCCAATGCCATGGGAACTCTCCTGAATTAGGCCGCTTAGCGAGCGGCCAGCTTGTCAGCCAGCGCTTGAGCTTCGGCAACATCGAGCGTGCCTTCATAGATGGCCCGGCCGGTAATCGCACCCAAAATACCCTTGCTTGCCACCATCGACAGGTGGCGAATGTCCTCGATATTGGTCACACCGCCAGAGGCAATAACAGGAATACCCCCTTCCACAGCCAGCTCAACAGTCGCTTCCAGGTTTACGCCCTGCATCATGCCGTCACGGGCAATATCGGTATAAACAATGGCAGACACACCGTCGTGCTTAAACTGTTTAGCCAAGTCCACCGCTTTGACTTCCGATACTTCGGCCCAACCATCGGTCGCCACAAAGCCGTTCTGGGCATCCAGACCCACAATGACCTTGCCTGGGAAAGCCGCGCAGGCTTCTTTCACAAACGCAGGTTCTTTCACCGCCTTGGTGCCGATAATCACGTAACTCACGCCCGCTTTAACGTAGGCTTCGATCGTCTCCAGCGTACGAATACCACCACCAATCTGAATTGGCAGGCCCGGAAACTCTTTCGCAATAGCCGTCACCGCACCACCATTCACCGGGACACCGGCAAACGCACCGTTCAGGTCGACCAGGTGCAAGCGACGGCAGCCTGCATTCACCCAGCGTCGAGCCATCTCCACCGGGTTATCACCAAACACCGTAGAATCGTCCATACGACCCTGACGCAGACGAACACATTCGCCATCTTTCAAATCAATTGCAGGTATTACGAGCATGAGGAAAACCTTAATTCAGTGAGGAAACCAGTCCGTCAGGCCTGGCCATTCCAGTCGAGAAAATTCTTTAACAAGGCCAGACCGGCGTTATGGCTTTTTTCCGGGTGAAATTGCACCGCAAACACATTGTTTTCAGCCATCGCAGCAGCGAAATCAACGCCGTAGTGGCCATGGCCCTTCACCTGCTCCGGACGCTGCGCCTGCACATAATAAGAATGAACAAAATAAAAGCGGCTGTTATCCGCAATGCCACGCCAGAGCGGATGTGCAACCTGCTTTACCTGATTCCAGCCCATATGCGGCACTTTCAGCTTTTCGCCGTTCTCGACCAAATCATTACCAAAAAAGCGTACTTGGCCCGGCAACAACCCCAGACAATCCACCCCGCCGTTTTCTTCCGAACGATCCATCATCGCCTGCAAGCCAACACAGATACCCAACAGCGGTTTGGTTTTACGGGCTTCTTCCACGACCTGATCAATGCCCTGACGACGAATCTCAGCCATACAATCGCGAATAGCACCCACCCCCGGCAGCACCACATGATCAGCCGAACGAATCACCTCCGGATCACTGGTCACCAGCACTCGGGTATCCTGCGCGACTGCCTGCAATGCACCATGAGCGGAATGCAGATTGCCCATGCCGTAATCGATCACCGCACACAATTTACTAGTCACTTAAACCATTTCCTTACAGGAGAATATTACAGAGTGCCTTTAGTGGATGGCATAACGCCCGCCATACGAGGATCCATTTCAATCGCCATCCGCAGCGCCCGACCAAACGCCTTGAAAATCGTCTCAGCCTGGTGGTGGGCGTTAAAACCCTTGATGTTATCAATGTGCAAACTGACCTTGGCATGATTAACAAAGCCCTGGAAAAACTCCCAGAACAACTGGGTATCCAGCTTGCCAATGGAAGCGCGGGTAAAATCACAATTGAAACTCAGGCCCGGACGACCGGAGAAATCGATCACCACCCGCGACAGCGCTTCATCCAGCGGCACATAACTATGGCCATAACGGACGATACCTTTCTTGTCGCCAATGGCTTCAGCAAAGGCCTGACCCAGAGTGATGCCGATATCTTCCACCGTATGATGATCATCGATGTGGAGGTCACCTTTACAAAAAATATCCAGATCAATCAGGCCATGGCGGGCAATCTGATCCATCATATGCTCCAGAAACGGCACACCGGTATCAAACTGGCTTTTGCCAGTACCGTCGAGATTGACAGACACCCGGATCCGGGTCTCCAGGGTATTACGTTCGACCGTTGCCGTGCGGGCCATGGAATGCTCCAAACTATCGCCAAAGAAAAAGGAAACCATTATAAAGGGCGCGGTGGAAAACCTCCATGAAACCTCGACCAGCGTCCAAATACAGCAACGTTGCCGCTCAATTCAGTCCCAAGGGAGCCTCAAGTGCCCGTCAAACTCGAACATATCAACCAGCCCACCCCTGCCGACTGGGCTGATATCGCCAAGATTCAGGCCGATACGACCGACGAGCAATTACTATCGCCCGCGTTACAACACCATTTTGAACAGCAGGGTTGGCTTATCGCAGCGCGATTTAACGACCGCATCATCGGCGTTATACTCGTCTCCCGGAATCACCAGACCGTTACGTTATCAAACGCCGCAGTGAGAAGTATCACGCAGCGCCGGGGGGTTATGCATCAGACAATACACCTGCTGCAACGTTGGGCCAGTGATCAGGAAATCACCATCCGTATCAATACAGCCCCGGAAACACTGGTACTCGCGCTGGAAAAACGGGGTTTCAAACGTACCGAATCGGCCTGGATATGGCAGCCGTAGAGAACCCCTAAATTGACGACGACGAGCCTACAGTCCACCACAGAAAATACTTTCAGCCACCAGAGGCAACAATCTTTTCAAGCAATGGACGCTACACAAGTGACACCTGGCACGACATACTGCACAAGTAATCAGAACCTGATCTGTTGCCTGTAGCCAACCCACACACCAATGGACGACTCACTCATGCTTCGACTCCTGACCACCATTTCCACGTTGCTTTTCAGCCTCGCTGTCTGGGCCGCTCCAACACCATCGGAAGTGGTCACTCGAGCAACCAACGGACTGATTGATAAACTGAACCAGACCCCAGCAGAACAACGCACCGATACCGTAGTACGCGAACTCGTGATGTCGTACATCGTTCCTGCCATTGATCAGGAAAAAATCGCCAAAGGCGCACTGGGCAAATACTGGCGACTGGCCAACCCCGACCAGCAACAAGAATTTATTGACCGTTTCCGTGAGTTGCAAATTCGCACCTACAGTGGTGCCTTCAAGGCATTCAGTGGTGAAAAGCTGGAATTTGAAGAAGCCCGTATCAATCCGGAAGGTGACAAGGCATTTGTTCAGGGACACCTGACCCAGACCAACGGCAACACCATCCCTATCGACTTCAAACTCTACCGGGAAAAAGCCGACGTCCAATGGCGGGTGTACGATGCTGTCGTCTCCGGCCTGAGCATGGTCAAGACCTACCGTGATCAAATGGCCGAACGCCTGCAAGGCACCAACCCAAGCAATGCCACCACCCGCATGAACGAACTGCTGACGCAGTTACAGAAGGAAGCCGATCAGGTTGCCCTGCAAAACTCGACTGCAGAATAGCGCCACCGGGGGCTGTAACAGCACAGCTCCCAGCCCTCCCCAGTTCCCTGTTTCCGAGCTCAAGCAAGCACATCAGATCCGGCAATAATCCGGGTTATGGTACATACTATGATGTTATCTTATGCGGACAACATCACGTAACCGCCCCAAGCGAGCTGAGAAACACATGCAACTGCAGGTACAAAGCCTGAAGCGCAAGCTGGTGATCGTCGCCTTGCTGACGACAACCCTCACATTGATATTTTCAAGCATTACATTCACCTGGCTGGAATACTACCTGACTCGCCAGGACAGCGAGCGCCAGCTGACCACGCTCGGCAGCATGATGGCACGGCATAGTGCGCATGAAATCAAAGCGGGCCACATCGATGATTTGCAAGAAACCATTCGCTCACTCAGCGCCCACGGCGACATTCTGAGTGGCTGCATCTACGATATCAGCAACCATCTGCTCATCAGCTACCTGCGCGATGGCCCATCTTCAGCAGAAAGCTGCCCGCTTGAAGGACATCCAGACAGCAACGACCCCAGGCAATGGGTCTTCCCCATTCAGTACAACAAAAACGTCATTGGAACCCTGACAATTCAGGCAACCAACGACTCACTCAACAAGCGGCTGCAGCAATTTGGTGCCTTTTCAATCGTCATTTCCGCCCTCGCCTTACTGCTCGGATTTTTCGCCTCTTCACGACTGAAAGAATTGATCTTACGTCCACTACACGACCTTTACGCAACACTCAAGCGTATCGCACAAGACAAGGACTATTCCATCCGCGCAACACGGGAAACCGACGACGAACTGGGTGCTTTGGTTGACCTGTTCAACTCACTACTACACACCATCGAAAGCGAGCATGCCGCCTTAAAAGAAAATGAGGCCCGCTTCCGTAAACTGGCCACTTTTTCACCAGTGGGTATTTTTCAGGTAGACACCCAACAAACACTGCAATACGTCAACCAGCGTTGGCGAGAAATTCACCAGATGCATGGCGACCTGCCAGAACTCGAGCGCTGGTTTGGCTGCATCGCTCCGGCCGACCTCGACAGCCTGCGTGACGCCTGGCAACGGTTAACGACCTACCAGGAAAGCATTGCCATGGATCTGCGCTTGCTTCATCGCGACAGCACCCAGACATGGATTCACCTGATGGCCAGCTCCCTGAATGACCGCGATGGTGAAGTCATTGGCTACCTCGGAGCCATATCTGACATATCCGAGCTGAAATCGGCCCAGCTGCAAATGGAAAATCTGGCCTTCTACGATGCCCTCACCGGCCTCGCCAACCGACGACTGTTTAAAAACCGGCTGGCCAAATCCATCAAGTCTGCCCAACGAACCCGCTCCACCCTGGCACTGATGTTTCTCGACATGGATCAGTTCAAACGTATCAACGACTCCATGGGCCACGATGCAGGTGACTTACTGCTACAAGAAGTCGCCAGACGGCTCAGCAACTGCGTGCGTGATAGAGATACCGTCTCCCGCATTGGTGGCGATGAATTCACCATCTTGCTGACCGATGTCAACCATACATCCGATGTACTGACCGTCGCCGAAAAACTGCTCGAAGCACTGAGTCGTCCAATCCGCATCAAGGGCCAAGACATCACCACCTCCGTCAGCATCGGCATCACCCTGACCCCACAGGATTCCAGCGATCCCAACACACTGATGAAAAACGCCGACTTGGCCATGTATCGCGCCAAAGAACTCGGCCGCAACAACGTCCAATTTTTCTCGGAAGACATGAACCGCTCGATTCTTGAACACCTGAGCTGGGAACAGGAAATTAACGATGCGCTGACAGCAAACCAGTTCACACTGGCCTATCAGCCCAAAATCAGCCTGCGGGATTACCACACCACCGGCGTAGAGGCGCTGATCCGTTGGCACCACCCGGAAAAAGGCTTCGTCTCGCCAGACCGATTTATCCCCGTAGCCGAAGAAACCGGACAGATTCTCGCCATTGGCCGTTGGGTACTGGAGCGCAGCTGCACCGAAATGCGAGCGCTACTACAGTCGGGGGCGCTGCCAGAAAACGCCCGTATTGCCGTCAACTTGTCGGCACGACAATTTGCCGCTCCCGACCTTGAAACCGTTATCAGCCAAGTGCTGCAAGAATCCGGGCTGTCACCCTCCAACCTGGAGCTGGAAATCACCGAAAGCACCTTGATGCTCGACGTCGAAAGTGCCATTGCCACCATGGCCAGCCTGCAAGCGATCGGCGTCCGCTTTGCCATTGACGACTTCGGTACCGGCTACTCATCACTCGCCTACCTCAAGCGCTTACCGATCGAAGTACTCAAGGTCGACCGATCCTTCGTCCTCGATATCCCCGATGACACCAATGACATGGCCATTACCGCAGCCGTCATCGCCATGGCCCACAAACTTGGAATCATCGTCGTTGCTGAAGGTGTTGAATCCGAAGATCAGGTAAACTTCCTGCGAAATAACCTCTGCGATGAAGGTCAGGGCTATCTTTTCAGCCGACCGCTAACCCTGCAACAACTGCAGTTATTTCTCCGCGAGGCACAAACCGCTACCTTGAAATAATGATTCCCGCTGATGACATCTGCCCTGACCACCACCGCCTTCGCTGACACCATTCTCCACTGGTACGACTTGCACGGGCGCAAACACCTGCCGTGGCAACAAGACATCACCCCCTACCGCGTGTGGGTGTCTGAAATCATGCTACAACAGACCCAAGTAGCTACCGTTATTCCCTATTACGAGCGTTTCATGGAACGCTTCCCCAACGTACAAGCGCTGGCAACAGCCGAACAAGACGATGTCCTGCACCTCTGGACCGGGCTCGGCTACTACGCCCGAGGTCGCAACCTGCACGCCTGCGCCAGACAGATCGTCGAACGCTATAACGGCGAATTCCCCCAATCTGTCGAACAACTGTCCGAATTACCCGGCATTGGCCGCTCCACTGCCGGAGCCATCGTCTCCATCAGCATGGACATACGAGCCGCCATCCTTGATGGCAACGTCAAACGGGTTCTCACCCGCTTTTACGCCGTCGAAGGCTGGCCCGGCACCACCACAGTACAAAACCGGCTCTGGGACATTGCCGAACGCCTGACGCCGCAACACCGCCACCGCGAATACACCCAAGCGATGATGGACATGGGGGCCACCCTCTGCACCCGCAGCAAACCAGCTTGCGGCATTTGCCCGCTACAACCGGAATGCCGAGGTCACGCCAGCAGCAAACCTACCCAATACCCCAACAGCAAACCCAAAAAAGACAAACCGGAAAAACACACCTGGATGCTGATGCTGCGCAACCCACAAGGCGAATACCTGTTACAACCACGCCCTCAAACCGGTATATGGGGTGGTTTATGGAGCTTTCCGGAAGCCCCCTCCATGGCACAAGCCGAACAATGGCTAAGCACCCATTTCGGCGACACGGCAGAACACACACAAGAACTCAACAGCTTCCGCCACACCTTCAGCCACTACCACCTGCACATCCACCCGGTAGAAATCAGCCTGACCAGATCAACGGCACAAATAGGCGAAGCCGAACAGCATTGGTACAATCCCCGCAGCCCAAGCGCACTGGGCCTGGCCGCACCGGTAAAAAAACTGCTGCAATCCAGCCTCTGAACCACCGCCCAATACAAGGAACGCCACATGAGCCGCACCGTACTCTGCCGCAAATACCAGCAAACACTGCCAGCGTTGGCGAACGCCCCCTTCCCTGGCCCTGCCGGAGAAGACATCCTCAACAACGTATCAGCCAAAGCCTGGGAAGAATGGACCACCCACCAAACCCGATTGATTAACGAAAAACACCTCAACATGATGGACAAGGCAGCACGCAAATACCTGACCGAACAGCGCGGGAAATTCCTCTCCGGCGCCGACTTCGACCAGGCAGACGGCTATGTGCCTGAAAGTTCTGAAAAATAATCGCCAGAATACAGTTGACAGAAAAACATGAGAGCGGTTTAATACGCGCCACTCAACGAACAGCACGTTACATCAAGCCGTACCGTTCAGGTGTTAGTTGACGTTGCCCGGATAGCTCAGTCGGTAGAGCAGGGGATTGAAAATCCCCGTGTCGGTGGTTCGATTCCGCCTCCGGGCACCATTCCATTTCTCGGATATGAAAAATCATCTAAGTACTTGAAAGGTAAGGTGGTTTTTGCAGTTCTAACTCCCTCATTTCGTTTCCATGCTAGCGGCTCTGAAAATACCAGCTTTAAAACAGCTCTTTGGTTAGCCAACTCCCCTGTAGCCCAGAGTTTATGCGGGTTTTCTAAAAATTCGAGGGCGGTTCTAACAGATTGTGTCTGATCAGCCTGTTCAGCCATGAAATGACGGATTTTCTCCTCTAAAACCAGCTTCTCTTGCTCCAGTGATTCCAGCTTGTTTTCGTAGCCCTGACGCGCCCTGGGCGATGATGTGTTCACCATAATATCCACTACGGAATCCATGGTTCTATCTAAGTCCTTCAGGGTGTTTTTGAGTTTTTGGGCGTAATTTCGGCGGTGCTGGCTTCTGGCTTTCCAGATGTCATCGAACATTTTGGCGGCAGCATCCAGTGCTGATTTGGCTGGCGTGATCGTCTTCAGAAGCTCGACGAACTCGTTTTCGACCACATCACGCTTGACGGATTTTCCGTAGCTCTCACAGCCTTTCTTGCGACAGAAGTAATACGGATACTTGGCGCTCCTCCCTTTGCACCATCCCGACGTCATGGGGCTGCCACAATCGGCACAGGTTACAAAACCACGCAGCGGAAAATCTTCGCTGATGTTTTTCTTAGCGGGCACGTAAACTCGCCCGGCTAATCTGTCCCGCGCTTTCTTGAAGGTTTCCAAACTCACCAAGGGTTCATGCTGCCCTTTACGAAGTGAAATTCCCCAGCGTTCGAGCTCAATGTAACCAGCGTAAATAGGCCGGTTCAGCGTTTCTTTAACGCGCTGAACTTTCACACGCCCATCACTGCCGCGTGGGTATTCTGGGAACTGCTCAAAGAAATACATCACTTCCGACAGCGTTTGAAAGCGCCCAGAGGCTAAACCTTCAAAGCCTTCCCGAATGATGGAAGCATACGGCTCGTTAGGCACTAGAGAATGTTCTCAATTAACTTTCTCGGCGTTTTCGCGATTTGCCCAAGATGAATAGAAACGTACTTCGGGATAGCCAATGGGAACGCATCGAGCATCTGCTTCCTGGAAAAACCACGGATTGCGGTGTCACCGCAAAGAATAATCGCCAATTTGTCGAAGCCGTCCTCTGGATTACCCGAACCGGGTCTCCCTGGCGGGATTTGCCACCGGAGTTTGGTCACTGGCACCGGGTGTATGTTTGTTACAATCGCTGGTCACACAAGGGGGTTTGGAAAGCGGTCTTTGAAGCGCTGAGTGATCAACCGGATCTGGAATATTTGATGGTGGACGGCAGTATTGTCCGGGTTCATCAACACGGTGCCTCAAAAAAACGATCGTGATCAGGAAGCCCAGGGAAAATCACGAGGTGGATTAAGCACCAAAATCCACCTGGCCATCCACCTGGCCGTTGACAGTATTGGTAATCCAGTGCGACGGCTTCTCACCGATGGTCAGGCATCTGAATATGGGCAATCAGAGTGCTTGATTGCTGGGTTTTCTGCGGATTATGTCCTGCCTGACAAGGGCTACGATTCAGATGCCTTTATTCAACGGATTGAAAGTCAGGGCAGCCGGGCTGTGATTCCTCCTCGCCATCACCGCAAGGAACAACGCGATTACGATAAGGGGCTTTACAGAGAGCGCAATCTGGTTGGACGATGTTTTTTGAAACTCAAGCGCTATCGCCGCATTGCTACTCGTTACGAGCGCCTGGCCAGAAATTACTTCTCGATGCTCTGTTTGGTGTCATCAATCATTTGGCTGGCATAATTGAGAACGCTCCCTAAGGGACAGTAGACAACGAGCCACTAACAGCATTATGAGAGCACCGCAGGGGACTAACCCGCATATTTATACAAGAACGGCGGTATCCCTTATGGTTCCTGTTGTCGAAGCAATCACCAAAGAGCTTACCGCCGTGACAGAATACTACCAGGACGCCATTCCGTTTTTCTTTCTCGATCGACACCAGTTTGCAGCCAGCTTCAACGGCGGCGACATCACCTCCAACGCCGGTTTACTGCTGCTTCGAGAGATCACTCAGAAAACCGGTTTGGCCAAAAAACACCGTTTGTCTCAACAATGACCGTCGACAAGTCTCTGTCCAGCATCGGACTGCGATGCTGCTGACCCAGCGATTAATGACTGTCTGTGCCGGGTATGGTTGCAAGAACTGATTTCATAGCCAGACCTGACTCCATTATTGCACGACAATCCATCCAACATACCCCTTGCAGCGACTTCGCGGACTTATTGACCAATAAAATCACCCATATGGGTGAAGCTGACCGATCTGTCATAGATTACCCTTCTGATGCTTCATGACAACTTCAATTACACAGGCTTGTCTGGCCAATCGGGCACCTGTTGACTCTCCGAAGGAAGGACTCAATGGAAATCAGCAAACTGATGCTGGCCATGATGGCAGCATCCTCACTGACACTGACTGCCTGTGGTGGCAGCTCGTCGTCAAGCAACAACCAGCAGGACACCGACACTGGCAGCGATTCTATCTATCTCTCTGGTACCGCAGCCACCGGCCTGGCCATCGACGGCACCCTGTTCGTTTACGATGCTGAAGGGCGCTCCACCAACGTGGTTATCGATGACGACGGTACATTTAACGTCAACGTGGATGGCATGACGCCACCATTTATGCTCGAAGCCCATCCAGACAACAGCAGCCTGGCGATCCAGTATTCGTTTGCTGAAGCTGCCGACATCACTGTCAACGTGACCCCGCTGACCACCCTAGCGCTATTCCTGGCGAACGACCAGCAAAGCCTCGAAGCGCTGCGTGCTGCCTGGGATGATGAAGCAGAAAGCTTCGATGCAGCCGCTCTGGCCGACGCCGAAGAAGTGATTCTGGCCAATTTTGCCGAGCAGTTTGAAGAGCAAGGCATCGACCCGAACACTTACGACCTGTTCAACGCCGCATTCAGTGCCGACCAGACTGGCTTCGACGCCGTGCTGGACGATGTCAAAATCGTCTTTGATATGGATGGCGGCAGCTTTGACGTGGATGTCGACGAAGCCGACTACAGCTTTGACGAAACCGCTGAACTCGACGATGACAATACCGATGGAGAAACCGACACCACGCCAGACAGCTTCAGCTTTACCGCCTCGGCCAACGCAGAACCCTTAACCCGTGCAGAAAGTAACACTGTCACCCTGTCCGGTTTTGATAGCGAGCTGGCCCTGAGCGTCAGCAACGGCAGTCTGATTCTGAATGGCACCGCAACCGCCAGCCCGGCACAGGTCTCCGCCGGTGATGAAATTCAGGTGTTCCACACCAGCTCCTCCGACTTCGGCAGCGCCGTCACCAGCACCGTCACGCTGGGCAGCGTCACGGCCGATTTCACCTCGACCACCCGTGCGGCTGACGTCACTCCGGATAACATCAGCTTCACAGCTCAAACCGACGTTGAGCTATCTACCGGCGTGACCAGTACTCTGGTGGCGCTGACAGGCTTTGAAGGCACGCTGCCACTGTCCGTCACTAACGGCTCGCTGTTGGTGAACAATTCAGCGTCCGGTACTTCTGCTACGGTTTCCGCCGGAGACCAGATCCAGATCGTACAAACCAGCTCCTCCAACTTTTCCACATCCGTTACCAGCACCGTGACGCTGGGTTCAGTCACCACTGACTTCACCAGCACCACTCGTGCGGCAGACAATACGCCGAACAGTATCTCCTTCACCAGCCAGAGCGATCTGGCGCTGGGCGAAGGCACTTTCAGTAATCAGGTGACTGTCGGCGGCTTCGATGGTGACGCGACGGTTACCATCAGCAATGGCCAATTCCAGGTCAACGGTGGTGCCTGGATGACCTCTGGTACCATTTCAGCTGGCGATACCCTGCGCTTGTACCAGGAACAGCCAGAAGGCTTTGAAGAAACCAAAGTGACCACGGTCACCATCAATGGTGAAGCATTCACATTCACTACCACTACTCGTGCAGCGGATACCACGCCAGACAGCTTTACCTTCGCCGCTCAAGCCAACGTTGAACCATCCGGTGTCATTCAAAGCAGCGCAATCACCCTGGCGGGTTTTGAAGCTGCGATGACCATGTCTGTTGGCAACGGTACCCTGATCGTTAACGGCACGGCAGCTGGCACCTCGGCGCAGGTAGAAGCTGGCGATCAGGTCGCTGTATCCCACACCAGCTCAGCCGATTTTGATACCTCAGCCACCAGCACTGTCACGCTCGGTTCAGTGAACGCAACCTTTACCTCGACCACTCGTGCCGCCGATACCACACCAGACAGCTTCAGCTTTAGTGCTCAAACTGACGTCGAACCTGCCACCAGAATCAATAGCAACATCGTGACCATCACAGGTTTTGAGGAGCAACTGCCACTGACAGTGACTAACGGCTCGTTTCTGGTCAACGGCAGTGTCGCCGGATCCTCAACACAAGTGGTGGACGGTGACCAGATTCAGGTGGTACACACCAGCTCGTCCGACTTTAGTACTCAGGTAACCAGCACAGTGACACTGGGCTCAGTCACCGCCGACTTCACCTCGACTACCCGCACAGCGGATACCATACCAAACAGCTTCAGCTTTACCGACCAAACGGATGTCGAACCTTCCACCAGCATCAACAGTGACCCCGTGACCCTGTCCAATTTTGAAGGTGAGCTGACCATGAGCGTCGACACCGGCTTCCTGCTCGTGAATGGCGCACCATCAGGGACTTCAACCCAGGTGGAAGCGGGAGATCAGATTCAGGTATCACACGTTAGCTCATCGGAGCTGGAAACCGATGTGACCAGCACCGTCACACTGGGCAACCTGACAGCCGACTTCACCTCAACCACCCGTGTGGCAGACACCACACCGGATGCAGTGGTCTTTAACCCTGTGCAGAACGCCAGCAGAAACTGGTACATCTACAGTAATGCCGTGACCCTGACCGGCTTTGATGGTGATGCCAACATCAACATCAGTAATGGTCATTACGAACTGGACGGTTCCAATAACTGGGGCAATGGCAGTGCCTCTGTTCCTGCCGGTACGCAAGTCAAGTTGCGTGCGACTACCAGCAATAGCTATGGCGCGACCACCGATGTCACTCTGACAGTCAATGGCACCCCATTCGCCTTCTCGGTCACCACGCAAGCAGCGCCAACTCCGGCTCTGGGTAGTCCATTCAGCCATTATATTGATGGCCAGATCGTCGATCCGGGGTATGTCAGCACCAGCTACGAGCAGTGGCAGAATGCCAAGGATCGAGTACCACAAAACGTCCTGATTGAAGTCCGCTACGACGTCGATTCTGCGGTACAAGGCACCCCGATCAACGTCTACAACGGTGAGTACAGCATCGGTTACAGCGGCGTATGGCATCAGGGTACTGCCACTTCGGAAACCGATATTGGCAACTACAGCCATACCGTGACGTCCTCTGAGACGATCAAGGTCCGTCATACCTCGGGCAGCAGTGACCGTGAAACCGTCGAAACCACGCTGATCATCGGTGGTGCTATGGGTGCCGGTATCGACACTGCCAGCTTCAGTACCCGCACCTACGACGTTGATTTCTTCAAGATCCCTGTAATCGACAGCACCTGGAGTATTGGTGTCGACGACGTAGCGGGTTTGGCAATTCCACAAGGTTACGAACAAGCCGACATTACCGACGACTTCCCGATCTATACGCTGAAATCCAGCAGCATGGGTAGCGGTACTGGTAACACAACCAGTCTGATGAAAGCTCAGATGACCTCTAACTCTGGCACCATTGATCAGGCTAATGTCACTTCCTATAGCGGAGTATCACTCACTGCTGACATTACGGCAGTGAAAATCAGCGAGACGGAAGATCTGCTGGTGTACTGCAATCAAGCCATTTCACCAGCGCGCTTGAGCCTGGCGCCGTCTTCACAGGTCACGGATGTTGTGGATATTTCTCTGAATATCAACGACGGCACCACCTACTGGCGTTTGAATAGCTGCCAGGATGTGGCCATTACCGATGTGACCCGAGCGTCTGGCAGTGTTAGCTTCAAAGCGTTCGTAGGTGGTACCGGAACCGATGGCTCTAACACCAACCTCTACCAGGTTGCCACAGCCTATGTCAGCTTCGACACCAGCACCAGCGGCTCCCTGAGCAACAAGGTGAGCATCACCAACAAGGTGCTGTTCACAGAGATCGATACCTCCAATAACCGTACCGTTCTGGCGATGTCCGCCATCGACAGCAACAACGTTGTCTACGCTGTATCCCAGCCTAACGAAGTCATGTGGGGCACCAGTGCACTGTACCTCTATAAGGGTGATACCGGTTCAACTCATCAGTTGATTGGCAGTGACGTCGAGCCATTCAATAACTGGAATACGATCTGGACAGTCGATGACATATTCGTCTGGAATAAGCCAGGCGATCCGCAAATCTATCTGGTGTCCGGTAATCGTGGTGTGATCAGGGTTGATGCAGACAATCGCAACCTGTCCAACTACAGCGTGTTGTCAGCCGGCTCCACCTGTATTGATGGCGTTACCGGTATCCCGAACGACAGCAAGATCACCCTCTACTGTCACGACCGAGATGGCGACCCAAGCCACATCCTCAACTTCGACGACCAGTAATCATCCCCACTCCAGCAGCGAGTCCTGGCTCACTGCTGGCTTCACCGATACTGGCCGTCGCAACCCAAGCGCACGGCCAATTTGATAACCAAGATATTCATAAGGATATATTCATGGATCTCAATAAACTGTTTATCGCCATCGTCGCGGCTTCCTCGCTGGCACTCACCGCCTGTGGTGGCAGCTCATCATCCAGCGATAACGACCAACAAGATAGCGGTACTGAAACCGGTACTGAAACCGGAGCAGACACCAGCCCGGACAGCTTCAGCTTCAGCAACCGCAGCGACGTTGAACTGCAAACCATCACCAACAGCGATCCAATTACCCTGTCCGGCTTTGACGGCACTCTGACCGCAACCGTCACCAATGGCTATATCATGCTGAACGGCGCCGACCTTGGTGTCTCCACCCAGGTAGAAGCCGGTGACGAAATCCAGATTACCCAAACCAGCTCGGCTGACTTTAGCACCAACATCACCAGCACACTGACCGTTGGTGATGTCTCTGCCGAATTTACCACCACCACCCGGGCTGCCGATGCCAGCCCGTATGCCTTCGGTCTGACACCAATCACCGATGCCACACCAGGCGCAGAATATTCCAGCACCACGGTGACTCTGAGCGGCTTTGAAGGCCGATTAGCACTGACTTTTGACAATGGCCTCGCGGTCGTTAACGGAGCATTGCACAGCAGCGGCGTGATGGTGGAAGAAGGCGACACCGTATACTTCAACCTCACCGCCAGCAGCGACTACGACACCACCGTCACCAAAAACATTAGCCTGGGCGACTACAGCACCACGTTTGTAGTAACGACCGAAACAGCGGCAGTCGTCTTCGACGGCATCTATGATGACACCTACAATGTCGGCAGCGACGCTTTTCTGGATATGTCCGTCGCCTACGGCGGTGCTGGCATCGCCGAAGTCACCCTCCTCAAGCGCGTGGGTAACGGCAGTGCCGAACTGCTGAACACCACCATCGACGCCGATGATAAAACCCTGGCCAATGTTAAAAGCGTCAACTACTACAACGCCAACAAAGCCTCGAAGATTGCCAGTTTCAAGGACGCCTTCCTGAACGACACACTGGTTGCCACCTGTATGTCCGGCGAAGCCTTTGTTGATCGCAGTGAAACTCCATGGTTTTCCGGCCTGACCCAGGGCACCATCGACCTGCATATGTCATCCGACCCGAACACTGTGATCAGCCTCGACGATAACTACATCTATGTCGACAGCAACGACGTGGAATACAGCTTGGTGGGCTGTGAAGGCCTGACCGAAGCCACCTTGCTAACCACCAGCGACTCTACCGAAGCGACCTACACCATGGCCGGTGTGATGCGCTTTGCTGCTCTTACACCCGCGCCGCCGTTTGGCAACGACCTTGCCGACCTTTATGCCCTGGTAACCATTAGCATCACGCTGGACTCAGCCATCAGCGCCTTTGGCTCAGGCAAAGAAGCTGGCAATATGACTGATTTCGACTTCAACGTACTGCATACCTATTCGGGCACGGGTGACCTGATGCTTAACGTCGCGGCGACAAGCGACAACGAAATCTACGTTGCCACCGTGCTCGACGGCTACAGTGTGTACCGTCAGAACCGTATTGAGCGTTACACCACCACCGATGGCTGGGAAAATGTGTTTCATTCCACCAGCAACCCATTCACTGGCATGGAAGAAAACTGGGACGTTAGCAACATGGTGGTCACCCAAGACATCAACGGCTCGGACGCGCTCTATCTGGTCAACGAGGACAGCGGTCTGGTTGCCTTCGACCTCACGGCCATGAATGGCTCAGCCCTGACCGAACCGGCTTTGCTGGCAGCGGATGACTACGACCGCTGTACCGGTGTACTGGCCCACAATGGCGGTTACACCACTTCAACGGCCAGCCTCTGGTGCCACGATAGCAGCAATGAAGGCCAGATGCTGGAATTCACACCGCCATTGCTGACTGACATCCGCGTAAAAGCGGCTGTTGCCAGGCCGGATAATCATACCTTCATTCAACAGCTAGTCTCGAAGGAAGAAGCCGAACAAATCAAGGCCGAACTGGAAGGAGCCGGTGCCGAAGTCGAGGTAAAATAACTGTGGGCGGAGTACCTGAATCGAAGTAGCTGAACCGGAGTACCGGGCATCGGCACATCAGATTACTCCTGCATCGAGCAGGAGCAGGTCAACCCGCCTCTCTTACATCCCGGCCATAACGCGATGGCCGGGCTTTTTATCATGGTCGACCAGCGCCGTCCGGGACGCCTGCTGGCGACTCAACGTTCACCCGCAGCACAAGGACGATGTCACGCCAATGCAGATTTCCAGCCCCACGACACCCCGTCAAACCCAGTCAGGCATCCTGGATAAGCTCACCAATCTGGGTTTTGGTGAATACCCTTTAGCAGACGAAATGCAGTGGGAGCGCCACCACCTGTTTATGCAGGAAGTCGGTCCCCGCATGGCCGCTACCCTGGTTGCAGCGGTGATTGTTGGCCTGTTATTCGTGAACTCCGCCAGCACAGCAACCCTGGCAATCTGGTTCGGCATGAACCTGTTTGTGGGGCTGAATTCGTGGTTGATCCTGGGCCGCTACCACAACCACCAGAAAGGCCATAGGCCCGATCCCTCAATCCCCAAACAACGCCGCGCCATCCTGCGCTGGCACCTGGCTAATCTTTACCTGTCGTTACTGTGGGGCTTCCAGTGGGCCACCTTGCCACTGCTGTTTTTGGGAGATGCCTCGATCGTGCAAATCTTCTCCATCCTGTTGCTCGTTACCATTACCTCCACCATGCCATCAATAAGCATGGGCCTGTACCCGGATATCTATGTGGCCTTTCTCACCCCGGTACTAACAGCCTTTGGCTGGCATCTTTGGAGCATGGATCTGGAGGATGTCTGGCTGCATAAAGCCATGGCCCCGGCGGTGTGGCTGTCGCTGGTTGGGTTCAGCTACGCCATGTTCAAAACCCAGATCCATGCCCTCGCCACACGCCTTGAGTTGCAACACTCCAAGCGCGAGATTGAACTCGCCAATCAGGCAAAAACTCGTTTTCTGGCCGCTGCCAGCCACGATATTCGCCAGCCGCTACAAGCCGCGTCACTGTATTGGAGCGCCATCCCCGACAGCGCCGTAGCCAATGCCCAACACCCCATGTTCGAACGTCTGGGCGCAAGCCTGAAAGCCACCAACGAACTGCTGAATCACCTGCTGGATGTGTCGCGTCTGGATGCCGGAGTCGCAACCTGCCAACCTGCTGCCATAGATCTGGTAGAACTGCTGGGCGAACTACGGGTCGTTTTCAGTCCGCTGGCTGAGCGCAAAGGGCTACTCCTAGAGATCGACCAGCCACCCGATATTTACGTTTGGTGTGACCGGGCCATGACTCTGCAAATATTCAAGAACCTGCTGGCTAATGCCATCCAGTACACCACCACAGGTGCCGTGTGCATCAGCATAAAAAATCACTCAACCCATCTGCAAATCAGCGTTGATGACACAGGTATTGGTATTCCCAAGTCGCACCAACAGGCCATTTTCGAAGAATTTGTGCAGTTGCATAACCCAGGTCGCCAACATACCAAAGGACTCGGACTGGGGTTGGCGATCGTCCGTCGCCTGTGCCAACTGCAACAACTGCCACTGATGCTGGAATCCGAACCAGGCCACGGCAGCTGTTTTCACATTACCCTGCCGCAGTGTAAAGCGCCCACCCTGCCGCAGGCTCCGTACACGCCGGCAGCAGAAGCCAGACTGGCCGGTCTGAAAGTACTGGTGGTTGACGACCACGAAGACATTGTCGAAGCCCTGTCGATGCTGCTGGTGAGCTGGGATTGCGATGTTTGGGTGGCCCAGGGGCTGAGCAGCCTGAAACAACAGCTAGCGCAACCAGCTTGTGTGCCGGAAGTTGTCCTGACCGACGACATGCTGGGGGATGACGGCCAGGCAGAAGACGTTATTCAGGTTGTTAATCGCATACTAGAGAGCATCCCTCGCATCGTCATCATGACCGGCAATACCCTGCCCCAACGAATGCAACAGCTGCAATCCCTGGGATTACCGATGCTTCACAAACCGGTGCAAGGCGAGGAGTTAAAGGCGCTGTTGCTGCAACCCGAGCACACTCCTGCGGCAACACACACCGAAACCGCCATTTGAATAACGGCTGAGATAGACGTAGCCTAATGTCCCTTAACAAAAATAAATAGAATTTATATGAGTGGTTATAGTCTACTTTGAGGAGTGCATTTTCAGGCAGAGGCAAACCATGGGACGACCAGTCAAAGTGCTCGACATCACTGACGATGAACAGGCTGAGCTCAAGCGTTGGTTGCGTAGCCGACAAATCCCTGCTGCTGAACAACAGCGAGCCAAAATCATACTGCTCAGCACAGAAGGCCTTTCAGGAAAGGTTATTGGTGAGCGGGTCGGAGTGACGGCAGAAACGGTCGGTAAATGGCACCGTCGTTTTGAGTTGTATCGTATTGACGGCTTAACGGATGCCCCGCGCAGTGGACGCCCTCGTAGCATTCATGACGATAAAGTCGCAGAAGTCATCAACAAAACACTGCAAACCAAACCGGCAAACGCAACCCATTGGTCAACCACTCTGATGGCGAAAGAAACCGGACTGAATGCCATGGCGATCAGTCGGATATGGCGAGCCTTTGGTCTGAAGCCACATCGTCTGGAAACCTTCAAACTGTCGAGAGATCCTTACTTTGTTGAAAAGGTTCACGACATCGTTGGCTTGTATATGAACCCTCCGGACAAGGCATTGGTGTTGTGCGTCGATGAAAAGAGTCCGATTCAGGCCTTGAACCGGGCGCAACCCGCACTACCGTTGTCATTTGGCTATGCCGAAACACGAACACATGATTATATCCGTCATGGTACCACGACGCTTTTTGCGGCTCTGGATGTTGCAACCGGTGAGGTGATTGGCAGGCTTTACCAGCGCCACCGTGCAGAAGAGTTTCTGTCCTTTCTGAGAGCAATTGAACGAGAAGTCCCCAAACATCTCGACATCCATCTGGTCATGGATAATTACAGTACGCATAAAACAGAAAAGGTGAGAAGCTGGTTCGCCTCTCACCCCCGTTACCACATCCACTTTACGCCCACGTCAGCGTCATGGCTTAACCTGGTCGAAAGATTCTTTGCCTTGATTTCCCAGCGATGGATTAAGCGAAATTCCCATCGAAGCACTCGTGAATTGGAAGCCTCCATCAGGGAATATTTGGCCGTTTATAACAATGATCCGAAGCCCTTTGTGTGACAAAAAACTGCTGACCAGATCATCGAGTCCATTGCTCGATTATCAGACAAGATAAATACCAAGTGAACTTTTGTTAAGGGACACTAGGGGGCGTCCTCAATTAGTTAACGCGTCCTGTTATGGAGCAAAAATCCATCAGGCAAGGCGTTGAACGCAGAGAATGGTGGCCCTTTTCAAGTTCAACAACACCGCATGATGGATTTTTAACCATAACCCTTCGGGCTGAGGCCAGTTGAGACCCCCCCTAGGCTTGGGATCAATGAATATAACCGCGCTCATGAGCAATACGTAGGCATTCAATGCGATTGTTCACACTCAGCTTGTCGAACATCAGGCGCACATGGGTTTTGACGGTATTCGCACTGACAAACAGCAACTCGGCAATTTCGCGATTGCTATGGCCTGCCTGCATCAAACGCAGAATGACCAGCTGCCGCTCGGTCAACACATCAGCGTCTATCGGCTCTGGCCCGGCCAGTGCCTCAATGGTCTCTGGCGTCAGATAACGCCCGCCAGCTGCAACCAGCTGCACCGCTTGCAACACATCTTCGGCCGACTGGCTCTTGCCAATCAGGCCGGATGCACCCGCCTGTATTACCCGTTTCAACAGCGCTGGCCGGGTCTCGGCGGTACACACCAGTACCGACAATTCGGCGTTTTGCTGACGTAATCGTTGCAACAGCACCAGACCATCCATATCGGGCAAGCCCAAATCCAGCAACACCAGCTGCCAATGTTGCCCGACCAGTTGCTGCAACCCCGCCTGTGCCGAGGCGACACAACACACCCGACATGGCGCCAGCGCCGCTTCAAACAGCGTCATCATTGCATCCGCAAACATGCGATGATCATCAATAATCAGAATATCCAGTCGTGTTTTTTCTGTTCCTGCCACTTTCAACACCAATCCCCGGTTCCTTTACACCACAGCAAGAATATCACTACTGTCCGGTTAACTGATCCGCAAAAGAAAGAAGCTCGACTCCCATACCGCTTCCGGTAAAATAACGCTTATCACAGACATCATTCAGAGAAACCAACAAAAGTTCGTCAGGTCTTTAACTTGTCTGATAACCGAGCAATAGACTCAATGAATTGATCCGCAGTCTTCTTCCACACTAAGGGCTTTGGATCATCGTTATAAATCTCGGATAGACGCTTCCAGCTCAAGGGTACTCCGGTGGGAGTTTCGTTCAATCCATCTCTGGGAAATCAATACAAAGAACTTCTCTACCAGATTGAGCCATGATGCCGACGTGGAGGTAAAATAAACGTGGTTTTGCTGACGGCCTCTGCCGTCACACCAACGCGCTCGCCGACTTCCTGTCCTGAAAGATCTTCCGTACTCTATAGAATAATTCTGGCTCGCGTCTGTTCTGCCGCAGGCATTTGTCGACGGCATAGCCACTTCTGCAACGCTATTTTTCCTGATCAGTGATTGTTAATACTTTGAGAGGGCCTCCCATGACAGGCTCCTTGCGTATTGAGCGTACTAACATATAGATATGGAAACTCCAATTAATTCGATTATCTTTTGTTAAAGGACACTAGAGGGCGCTCTCAATTAGTTAACGCGCCCTGTTATGGAGAAAAAATCCAGCAGGCAAGGCGTTGAACGCAGAGAATGGTGGGCCCTTTTCAAGTTCAACGTAAGCGCCCAAGAATCAGCACCTGTTTTTCATCCAGTCGCCGCTCCAGACTGATTCCATCGTCACACACACGAGGAATCCGTCATGACCCATCAAGAACGCACTCAGCATTGGCAACAGCAACTCGATAACTGGCGCGACTCTGGATTATCCGGGGCCGTCTTCTGCAAGCAGCATGAGCTGTCGTACCATCAGTTCACCTACTGGCGTCGCAAGCGTCTGAAGGCTGACGGTGACCCACTTCAATCAGAGGGCACCTCGGGGTTTGCCCGTGTCACATGCCTGCCAAGTCAGCCGATGGATGAGCTGACCCTGGCCCTCCCGGGTGGCCTGACGATCACTGGCATGCACGCTGGCAATATTGAGCTATTGGGCATGATCCTGAGGCAGCTTTGATGAAATCCCGTTATCTGCGTCCGGCAGTGGACACACCCGAGATCTATCTCTACCGTGCACCGGTCGATTTTCGCAAACAGGCCAGTGGCCTGGCGCTGTTGGTCGAGCAGGAACTGGGGCGCAGCCCCTTTACCGGCGCGCTCTATGCCTTCACCAATCGCCAGCGCAACAAGATCAAATGCCTGATGTGGGAAGACAACGGCTTCGTGCTCTATTACAAGGCGCTGGCCGAGGAAAAGTTCAAGTGGCCGAAGGTGGCAGACGAACTGCTGCCGCTGACCGGTGAGCAGATCAACTGGTTACTCGACGGCTATGACATCAGCCTGCTCAAGGGTCATAAAACCCTCCAGTATGAGGCCCTTGGATAGCACTTATTACATGCCATAACTGGCTGTTTTTGCTATAACTTACGGCATGCAAAGATCACCGAAACAGCGTGTTGGAACACCCGGTATCAGCGGCTTGTCTGCCGCTGAACTGCTGTCGTTTGTGGCTGATTTGCAACAACAACTGGTCGTTCAAGAGGCTGAGCATGATCAAGCACTTGCGCAACGCGACCAGACGATCAAGCAACGCGAGAACTACATCCAACTCCTCGAAGAACTGCTGCGTCTGAAGCAGGTCCAGAAGTTCGCCGCCAGCAGCGAGAAGCAGGCTCACCAACACCACCTCTTCGATGAAGTCGAGCTGGAAGCCGAGATCGAGGCCCTACGCGATCAGCTTCCAGATGATGTCGACGAAAATAATCCTCGCACTTCGAGCAAGCGCCGCTACCGTGGCTTCTCTGATACGTTGCTGCGTGAGCGCATCGAACTGACTCTGAGCGATGAAGAGAAAACGGGGGCCAACAAGACCTTCTTCACCAAGGTGAAGGAAGAACTGCAGTTCATTCCGGCGCAGCTGAAGGTGCTGGAATACTGGCAGGAAAAAGCCGTCTTCGAGCACGATGACGCAGAACGTATCCTTGCGGCACCGCGACCGCTTCACCCGCTGGGCAAATGCATCGCGACGACATCACTGCTGGCCTACATCATCATCTCCAAGTACGCCGACGGGCTCCCCCTGTACCGCCTGGAGCAGATGCTCAAGCGGCACGGCCATGAAGTCAGCCGTACCAGTATGGCGCACTGGATCATCCGGCTGGACGAGGTGTTCAGTCCGCTGATCAACCTGATGCGCGAAGTGCAGAACAGCAGTGACTACCTGCAGGCCGATGAGACTCGGATACAGGTGCTGAAAGAGGATGGCAAAACGGCCCAGTCCGACAAGTGGATGTGGGTCATCCGGGGCGGGCCACCCGATCGGCCATCCGTGTTGTTTGCCTATGATCCGTCCCGTGCCGGCAGCGTCCCTGTGCGCCTGCTCGACGACTTCACTGGCATCCTGCAGGCGGACGGTTACTCCGGTTATGGGCCGGTGTGCTCTGCCAACGGCATCACCCGAATTGGGTGCTGGGATCATGCCCGTCGTAAGTTCGTCGAAGCCTCCAAAGCGGCGCAGACAAAGGGGAAAGGCAAGAAGGCCAAGGTCTCCAAAGCCGATATAGGCTTAAGTCACATCAACAAGCTGTATGTGATCGAGCGACAGATCAAAGACCTGAGCGCTCCCGAGCGCCACCGTGTCCGCCAGGAGATAAGCCTGCCCCAACTGAAGGACTTGAGAACATGGCTCGAAGCCAATGTCGGTAAGGTGATGAAAGGCTCCCTGAGCCGTAAAGCCATGGAGTACACCCTGAACCAGTGGGATTATCTGGTGGGTTACTGTGAGCGCGGCGATGTGCATATCAGCAACGTGCTGGCCGAAAACGCCATCCGCCCCTTCGCCGTGGGTCGCCGAGCGTGGTTGTTCGCCGATACACCACAAGGCGCCCGTGCCAGTGCCACCTGCTATTCCCTGATCGAAACCGCCAAGGCCAACGGACTGGAGCCGTCAATATATATTCAGCATGTACTGGATCACATCGCCGAGGCGGATACCCTGGAAAGGCTTGAAGCACTGCTGCCGTGGAATGCGACATTAAGCTGAGTTTGTAGCAAGGAATGAGATTGAGTAACAGGGGGCTGATTTAAGGGCGCTTACGTCTGATCAGCCTGTTCAGCCATGAAATGGCGGATTTTCTCCTCTAAAACCAGCTTCTCTTGCTCCAGTGATTCCAGCTTGTTTTCGTAGCCCTGACGCGCCCTGGGCGATGATGTGTTCACCATAATATCCACTACGGAATCCATGGTTCTATCTAAGTCCTTCAGGGTGTTTTTGAGCTTTTGAGCGTAATTTCGGCGGTGCTGGCTTCTGGCTTTCCAGATGTCATCGAACATTTTGGCGGCAGCATCCAGTGCTGATTTGGCTGGCGTGATCGTCTTCAGAAGCTCGACGAACTCGTTTTCGACCGCATCACGCTTGATGGATTTACCGTAGCTCTCACAGCCTTTCTTACGGCAGAAGTAATACGGGTACTTGGCGCTCCTCCCTTTGCACCATCCCGACGTCATGGGGCTGCCACAATCGGCACAGGTTACAAAACCACGAAGTGGAAAATCTTCACTGATGTTTTTCTTAGCGGGTACATACGCTCGTCCGGCTAATCTGTCCCGCGCTTTCTTGAAGGTTTCCAAACTCACCAAGGGTTCATGCTGCCCTTTACGAAGTGAAATTCCCCAGCGTTCGTGCTCAATGTAACCAGCGTAAATAGGCCGGTTCAGCGTTTCTTTAACGCGCTGAACTTTCACACGCCCGTCACTACCGCGTGGGTATTCAGGGAGCTGCTCGAAGAAATACATCACTTCCGACAGCGTTTGAAAGCGCCCGGAGGCCAGACCTTCAAAGCCTTCCCTAATGATGGAAGCATACGGCTCATTAGGCACTAGCAGCTTTCCATGCTCACGGGTCTGCTCATAGCGATAGCCCACTGGAGCGTGAAACACGAAGTAGCCCTTGCTGAGTCGCGCTTGCATCTTTTGAATGACTTGACGACCGTTCTGCTCACGCTCAAGCTGCCCTTGTGCAGCGTGGATGACCTCAACAAACTTACCCTCTGGCGTGTCGGTAGTTTTCAACCCATTTGTTTGGTCGAGCCGGTGCGCAAGAAATTCAGGAAAGCTGCGGTACGCAAATCATCCTGGGCGGCGGCATTCGAGATATAGACAGCGCCCGGCGTTACGCTGAAATGATCGGCAGAACCACCGTTTATTATGACGACAAGCTGGCACAAGAAGATCGCTATTTTAAAGCGCAGGAAGCACGCCAGAACGCGCTGTGGCAGGGTGACAATCGTTTTGATGCGGAGCGCCAATATCAACATGAAATACGTCAAAGCCAGCGCCGCAAACGCACCGGGCGTTATGCTCTTGATCCAGCGGAGCTGATGCGCTTGACCGATCAGGTACTGGTGTTCTCACCCGGTGCGGGGATACCGCCGGTGCTGGCGAACAAGCTACCCGCTTATTGGCAGAACCCGGCCATGGCGGGGAAATACGCCCCCGATCCGCTGTTTCCGCCACTGGATCGCGTTCAGATACAGCACAGAGTTTGGGGCAAACAAACCAAGCGTTTTATCCGCAAAACCGTACCTGACAAGCTGGCGCACTGGCCTAACCATATCAACGGCGAAATCGCCTATGTGCAGGGTTATAAAACATGGTGTTAAACGGAAAAGCGTTTCCCACGCTGCAAGTGCTGGCTGTATACGCTGAAAGGTTAGCCAGACTCACAGGGCGGATAATTATCGTTGGCGAGATTGTCGCGTTTCCCAACATAGGTGGCGTGATTCATCGCGATGTAATAGTGAAGCAAGTTGCGCAGAGCGGTTTCAGGATCACAGCCTTGCTCAATCGCCACCGCATCCGTCGCCGGTAAAATATGTCCCAAGATGCTATCCAGCAGGGTTTGATCGTCAACGCTGGGCACACTGTCCAGCAAAGCATCCAGATCCCGCCAGACCCATACATGCAGTGGCACGATGCGTATCAGGCCGTCTGGACAGGCCAGAGCGCGGGTTAACAGGTGGTTTTGATACAGCAGACGTAAATCACGAAGCGAGCGCATAACCCTATTATCTCGCAGCCAAGCCCAAGCACGCAAAGAAATTTCATAAACGATTGAATTCATTGAGGTAATCACAATGGATAATCAAGAAGGCAAGGCCAAAGACGCCTTTGGCTGGGCAGCCTCCGGGCACACGCCCGAACCCATTCAGGCCACAGATATGATCAAAAACGAGCAACCTCACCAAAAGCCAGCGCCTCCCGGTCAGATAGGACACGACATTGATCAACAGCATTTTAATCAAGCATGGCAGCGGGAAATCGAAAAACACCGACCCGATCCCTTTGATCAGGTCGATCAGACAAAACAGCAGCGGCTAAGCCAAAGCTTTGGGGAACAGAGCCAAGGTCAAAGCAAAGGGAATGATAGAGGCAGGGAGTAAGGTCGAGATTGTGGGGAGAGTAAAACCAGGATTAGAGCAAGATAGGAAAACAAAGGCCGCTTAAGCGGCCAGAGGATGCGCTTTTGCTAATTTTTCTTTGAGCACTTCGCTGTGCTGGGCGAGCCAAAGATCGTTCAACAACTGGAGGTTCAGCCAAAATTCCGGGGATGTACCGAGCACTTTGGCCAACAAGAACGCCGTTTCAGCGGTAACACCACGTCGATTGCCGCATAATTCATTGACGGTTTTACGCCCCACCCCCATTGCTTTAGCCAACTCACCTTGGGAAACACCCATGGGGGACAAAAACTCTTCTTTGAGCATGGCTCCGACACTGGTCGGTTGATGAGCGGGAATCTGTAACTTGTCAGCCATTGTGTGTGTCCTTTGTTATCGGTCGTTTTATCGATAGGTGTGTGGATCTAAGTAAACTTGGGTTGCTTCGCCATTCTGCCACTGAAAGATCAGCCGATATTGTTTATTCACCCGAATGGAACACCATCCATCCAGCTTGCCCGTTAAGTGCTCAAAGCGATTGCCTGGCGGTATTCGCAAGTCCTTTTCCTCAACAGCGACATGCATAATGTCAAGCTTCCGCTTGAGCGCACTTTCTAACGAGGACTGAAGATTGGACGATGTCTTGCCTTGGAAGTAATAGTCCTCTAGCCACTGATCCTTGAATGATGCAATCATAAATGTAGCCTGTATCGATACACAGTACAAGCCATTTCTCCTGTAAAATATTGCTGTGTCAGTAAAGCGGTCTCAAAAATGATCAAAGCCCAGCTTTGGCTCAAGGGCTGGCAATGGTACGCGGATCAATGCGCATCGTGTACTTGGATGTGCTCCCAGTGGTGAGCACGGATACAGCATCCTGACCACGGTTGCCTTGCGTGGCACTGAGCGAGTAGCGCTTGGCGTAAACCTGACCGTCAAGCTCCATCCGCACTTCGAAAGAAGCGCCCGTGGGCGCTGCTCCTGAATAAAAATTGACCGCCATCTTCACCTGATCCCGTTGAACGGGTTTCGACAGCGCAATGGTCTCAAAGCCGCGCAGGGGGTTTTTCGGCGCGGTGACGTAATCCTTATATAGCTGTCCCCAAGCCGTTTTGCTCTTCTGAAAAGAAATCACTTCCGCATCTTGACTTGGCTTCAGGGGAGATCTATTTAGTCGCGTAAAGCCACCGTTGCCGCAAATTATTCACGTCAATGACTTCGGAATATCCTAATTATCCGGCCCATTTCCGGCCAACTCAGTAGAGATTTGGACTATTTCCAGCCCAAATCGCGTCATTCAGATGCACCTATCCCACGTGGGATAGAAAACTCCAGCGACGAGCGTTGTACACCATGTTCATCAAGCCGATTCTCAGTTCCGCTCTGGCCTGGCCGATGCAACGCACCATGAACTTTTTGCCGTCGCGTTTCATGTCCGCATAAACATGTTCGACACGTGCCCGAACCTGAGAGCGTTTTTGATTCGCCAGCTTGCTACGTTCAGGCATGTCTTTACCTCGGGGTTTCTTGCGGTGGATGTGGGAGCGGTAGCCCCGGTCTTCCAACATGCTTTCATTTTCTGCGCTTCGATAAGCGCTATCTGCCCAGACATCCGCGCTGCTGTTGTCGCCATCGATCAGGGCTTCGAGCTGGTGCCCATCGTGTTTATTGGCCGCAGTCGCTTCGTAGCTGCGAATGAGTTTGTGCTGTTTATCGACGCTGGTGTGATTTTTATAGCCGAAGTAGCTCTTGCCATGTTTCTTCGTCCAGGCCGCATCACGACTGGCCTGGCGCTGCTGGGCCGGAGTGCGTTCTGAAGAGGCAGGCGGTGTCGGGTCATCGTCATCTCCGTCTGACTTTTCTTGTGCTTTGCGGGCTTTTTCCTGCTGCTACTCTTCAGTTTTTCGCTTGGGTGCTTCAACCAGGGTGGCATCGACAATTTGACCGCCTTGAGGCCGATAACCGTGGGCTTCGATTTGCGAGAGCAAGCTGTAAAACAGTTCATCGGTGAGGTTTTTCTGGACGAGTAACTCTTCATATTTCCAGACGGTATTGGCATCGGGTACCGGATCTTCCAGCGACAAGCCCAGAAAACGCCGAAACGACAGGCGATCCAGCACCTGATACTCGACCTGCTTGAGCGACAGGTTGTAGTAGTGGCGCAGGAAAATCATTTTGAACATGAGCAGGGTGTCTGAACGAGGACGCCCCTTGTTGGATGAACGAGGCATGCGGATCTTGTTGAATACAGGCCGAAAGGCTGACCAGTCGACGAGTTCGTTGATTTTGGTGAGTGGGTCGTTGTGCTGATCCAGTTTGTCGTTCAGGTCATCAAAGTCGAAGAATCCTGGCTGCATACCGTGTGACCGTTGTTATCCGAAGTCGTGTGTGGAAGTGTATCAAGAACTGATTAAATAGATGGACCCCTTAGCCTACCTCGATAAAAACTGGGACAAACTAGCGGTCTACCTCACCGATGGGCGACTTCATATAGATAATAATCCCGTCGAAAATGCTATCCGACCGTTTGCGATAGGGCGCAAAAATTGGTTATTCAGTGACAGTCAGCGTGGCGCAAAAGCCAGCGCCATGATGTATAGCCTGATAGAAACCGCCAAAGCGAACGACCTGGAGCCTTACGCGTATTTACGGAGAGTGTTTGCCCTGTTGCCGTTATGCGAAACCGTGGAAGACATCGAAAAACTGCTGCCTGAGAATATGAAAGCGGCCGTTATTTAAATCGGTAGATGGGGTTGTTTGAGCGTTTACGATTAAAGCGAAGCATACTGCTCAAATGATCCTATGCAAAATGTGAGTAGCGCATCGTCATCGTTAAACTCGAATGCCCAAGAATCCTCTGGAGAGTCAATATATCTCCGCCATTCATAAGGTAGTGGCTCGCAAATGTGTGTCGGCATACATGCGTTAACTGACCCGCTGGCAATTCATCTATCGCCTTTCTGAATGCGCCAGAACAAGGCTCAAATAGCTGCCCGGTCTTACCCGAAACTGTTCTGGTTGAACATTCCGGTCTGGTTGCTGATTGGCCGCCAAGTTTGTACGACTTTCGACAAGTAGATTGTCCCGTTGGCTCTGGATGCTGATTATCATCGATCTGAAGCGCGATAAAACACCTCGTGACGTAGCGGCTCAGGCGATCGACTACTCTTCTTGCTCCTCGGCCAGCCGCTGGATCATGGCGTAGATCGATTTTATTTGTGGCGCGTCGCGGCTGTAGAAATCCGGCTGGAAAATATCCACCGAGGAATAGCCCCAAAAATCCCAACAGCCGAGCGGATTCAGTGGTGCCAAATCTGAGACGTTCACCTGTGGATAAAGCACGATCAATCGATTGGTATCGGCCATCGGGTTGTACCCAGTAGTACGAATATAGGCATCGCCAATTTCTTCATAAGACTGCTTACAGCCGTGAACTGCAACATGAATGCGGCAATTGCTGTGCTGTTGGCAATATTCCGGCACGTAGACATAGCCGGTATCCGCCATGCTGGTCAGCTCTCCCACCAGAAATGGCCGCTGGTCAAACGCAATCAGCTCACCGCTGGCTGTCGGGGCGGGCGGATTGGCGTCCATGTACAGATACGACAGAATGCGGGTGGCCTGCATAAATTGGCAGTTGTTGATAAACGGTGATTGCGTGATGGAGCAGTCAGTATCGTCGTCATTATTGGTGATGATGGCGTGCCCGGCGTTAATCTGGTTGCTGTAGAGAATTTGCTGGGCGGGCACGCCCAGCTGCAGGAAGTAGTCGCGGGTTGCATCAACCACCTGGCTGACCACCGTGTCATCGCTGAGGCCACTGAACAGATAAAAACGATCATCCTTCAGATTGGCCAGCGGATCGATACTCTCTTCCTCGGCCAGTTCTCGAGTAAGCGTGAGCAATCGTGACAGATTTGGTCCCAACGACTCAGAGGGCGGATTCATGCAGGTGGTGGTTGCCGTCAGTGCCGGAGCCGCCATTGGCCAGGAGCGAGAACAGAGGTAAGGGCCACCAGCAATCACTCCGGCCCCCACCATTATGTCGGAGTGAGCCATGTAAAGCTGGGACGTCATAAAGGCGCCAGACGACAGCCCGGATACCGAGGTTTGCTGAAGGTCGGCGCTGTAACTGGCCAAGGCGGCCGCGCCGCTAGCAGTTGGCTTATCCGACGAGGCGGTCGATTGAGCCGGTGCTTCCTCTTGCGAACAGGCGCCAATAAACAGCACCAGACACAGTACAGATACACGGCGGAGTATTACTAACGGGAACACAGTGGCCTCCTTGCCCAGGGCAGTTGACGTTGATGACATCCATGAATATAACCGGCGTCTGAGTGGTTGATCCGCGAATCGCTTCTCAGTCGCGAGGAAAGTACAATACGCCAGTTTCTGTCTGCGGCTGTAGACGTTGTGGTAACCGTCCGACTAACGGTAGCTGACTCAGCAGATTCCCCATAAGGTATTGGACGGGTAACGCCAGCCGCAACGGAGAAGGCGTTCCCTGATACAGCACACTACAAGCGATCACCAGTATTATCGTACCCTGCCAGTTATCCAGGCTGACCGGCTTGATGGCTGTACCAAAGGATTTTTTCAACCGCATGCCGTTGAAATCCACGGCATAGAGTTCATCCAGCAGTAAGTGCACAATAAAGCCGCCAGTAACAAAGCCGCCACCAAACCAGCAAAAATCGGCACTGCGCTCAAACAATTGATCGATCACCACAACCGCCAGCAAACCGCAAAAGACAGCAGCCAACAACGAGTGAATAACCCCTCGGTGCACGGTGTAGCGAAAAAACACCTGCATTGCGACTGGCCCAGCCAGGGAGTAGGACAGCGCCATTCCTGCCCAAACACCCGCCAATGACGTCCAGCTGGATGAGACATGAGGAAGCAAAAGCCACAGGGTCAGTCCAGCGGCCAACGATCCAAGGCAGTTAAATACCCACACAACCGGCCGGGAAGAATCGGAATCGATGTCCGGTAAAATGCCGCCAAACATCCCCAGCAGAAACAAGACAAGAGCTTCAGGAAAAGAAACCCAGTTGGCAATCACCAACAAGGAAGAGGCCATCGCGCTGACGGTTGCAGCCCCACCGAGATGGGTCGAGAAGCTGGCCATAAATACCTGGTCATCCATACATAAAAACTGCAGGATAACAGAATATCTTCTTGTTTATTAATTAGTTACAAAACACATTGAATCACGATGACATTCAGGATCGGTTCCTTCGGGAAGACATCTGGCAATATCACGAACAATGAGAGGACGATTATTAATCGCCGTCATAGCGAGCGCAGCCGTTGTTAGATCTCCCCTGAGAATATTTGATCACTCACCAGGCCCCGGTGTCTTGTATTGCATTAATCAAACGTCGCGGTTCCAGAAGACGTCGCAATTCATCTGCGGGCAGCAGGCCTTCTTCTTCCACCAAGTCAATCACACTGCGATTTTCCTTCAGTGCCCTACTGGCGATGCGCGTAGCATTTTCATAACCGATATAAGGATTCAGTGCTGTCACCAAACCGATGGCGCGGTGAACCATACCGGCACATGCATCGCGATTGGCCGTGATGCCCCGGATGCAACGCTCGTCCAGCATCATCATGGCGCGCTTGAGTAAGCGCATGGATTCCAGAATGTTGTAAATAATCAATGGCTCCATGGCGTTCAGTTGCAACTGACCCGCTTCCGCCGCCATACAAATCGCCAGATCGTGCCCCATCACCTGATACGCCACCTGATTTACGGCTTCCGGGATCACCGGATTAACCTTACCCGGCATTATCGAGCTGCCCGGCTGTTGCGGTGGCAGGTTGATTTCGTTGATGCCCGCTCGCGGCCCCATGCTCAACAGTCGCAGATCATTGGAAATTTTTGATAGTTTGATCGCCAGCCGCTTTAACATGGAGGAAAACAGCACAAACGCCCCCATGTCAGATGAGGCTTCAATCAGATCTTCCGACTGGATCAGGGTAAAGCCACTGATTCTGGACAGATGTTCAATCGCCAGTTTGCCGTAACGCGGATCCGCATTAATACCCGTACCAATGGCTGTCCCGCCAAGGTTCACTTCTTTGAGTAACTCGGAAAGAGAGGCGAGCACCCGAATATCTTCACCCAGAGTCGATGCCCAGGCTCCAAATTCTTGCCCCAGTGTCATCGGTACTGCGTCTTGCAATTGGGTGCGACCCATTTTAATCACGTCTGCAAACTCGTGACTCTTGTCCCGTAGCGCAGCCTGTAAACGGCTAAGCGACGCCAACAAATCGCTGTGACTCAGTAGAATCGCCAGCCGCACAGCGGTGGGATACACATCGTTGGTTGACTGTGCCCGATTCACATCGTTGTTGGGATGCAGATGCTGATACTGGCCACGCTCATAGCCCATCAGCTCCAGACCAATGTTGGCGATGACCTCATTGGCATTCATATTAGTGGAGGTGCCAGCGCCGCCCTGAATCATGTCAACGACAAACTGCTGATGAAACTGCCCCTGCAGGAGCAAATGGCTGGCGGCCACAATGGCATCACCGCGTTTCTGATCCAGCAACCCCAGTTCGGTATTAGCCAGTGCACAGCCCTGTTTCACCATCGCCAGAGCGTTAATCAACTGGGGAAAATGCGCCAGCGTCACCCCACTCAGGTTAAAGTTGTCACAAGCACGCCGGGTCTGTACGCCGTAGTAGGCACTGGCGGGAACCGCCAACGGCCCCAGCAAGTCTGTTTCAATACGCACGTCGGCAACGACGGGTTCCATGACGGGTTCCATGATGACGTCTCTCTCAATACAGGGTTTTCTGCGGTGGGCCAGAAAATTCCAGCGGACCGACCCGTACCATATCCACTTCGATCAGCGCCGGGCCCTTCAAGCGCATGGCTTCACCGATCGCACTGGCAAATTCTTCTGCGGAACCGACTTGCCAGCTGGGCATCGCCATGGCTTTACCCACGTCACAGTAATTCGGTGTATGTAACTCGTTGTAGTACTGACGGCCTTCAAAGTAGCTGTTCTGAATACCCCGCATGACGCCATAACCTCCGTCATTCATTACGATCAGTACCATGTCGATATTTTCTTGCACCATGGTGGCCATTTCACCGATACCGAGCATCAAGCCACCATCGCCAACAATGGTCGCTATCTTCTTGCCTGGGTTGGCAATTGCAGCCCCAATACCTTGGGCCAGACCTAGGCCAATGGCACCTGCCAGCGAGTGAATGTTCTGATTGGGGTGTTGGAATGACAGTAAACGACTCCCCCAGGTAGAACCCGAGACAGTAATATCGCGGACAAAAATGCCGTCTTGAGGCAGCGCATCTCGTAGTGCCTGACAGAGATTGGCGTAGTTGCCAACCTGTTCGATCAGACTGCTCTCCGCCTGCACCACCGCCCGTTTGATCGTACGATCGTATTCGCTGTCAATTCGATCAGGCAGATGTTCGGCCAAATACGCCAGAACCGCTTGGCAGTCAGCACAGATAAACTGATCCACCCGATAGTTACGATTCTGAGCACCGGGGTGCGCATCAATCTGAATCAGGGGATGACCAAACGAGGTTGAGTAACTGGTCGTTTCGTTACTGCGCAAACGGGAACCGGCAACCAGCACCAGATCCGCCTCTTCTAGCAGTTGCTTGACGGATGGGCTGTTATGAAAAGCACGCAGACTGCGTGGATGCGCATCAGGCAACAGACCACGCGCATGAGTCGTCGATAACACCGGAATGCCTTTGTCCGCCAAAGCAGCGATTGCAGTAACAGATTCAATCGCTCCACCGCCAACCCAGATCACCGGACGGCGGGCCTGTTGTATTTGGTGCAGTAAACCACTCAGCTCTTCCTGACTGGCCACGGGCATCGCCGGTACGGCAATTGGCCCCAGATCGGCAGGCAGTGCAATTGTTGTGGCTTGCACATCAATCGGTATTTCCACACTGACCGGCCCCATTGGTACCGTACGCGCAACCCGAATGGCTTCACACAGAATGCCAACCACCTGATCCGGATGGGTAATGCGATAGGCTGCCTTGCTGGCGGCACGCAAAAAGGTCAGCTGGTCTTTGGCTTCGTGGATAAAACTGGCATCCCTGTCCAGATAAGCAGATTCCACCTGACCGGTAATATGCAACATTGGGCTAGCGGCGTTACAGGCTTCTATCAGCGAGCCAACCGCATTACCCGCACCCGCACCGGTACTGGTCAGACAGACGCCCAGACCTTTAAAACGGCCATGGCTATCTGCCATGGTAGCGGCTCCGGCTTCTCCCCGGGCACAAACAAAATGTATTTTTTCACGACGACCAATAGCATCGGCAATCGGCAAATTATGAATGGATATCACGCCATAAATATCAGCGACCCCATGGGCTTCCAGCACACGAGCGACGACTTCACCGACGGTTACTTGTTCTTTCATTACATCAACTCCAACAGTTGCGGTTCGTCGCCAATCAGGCTGACCAGTTGTTTGGTTCATCGCTCAAGCCCACATAAATACTTTTCTGTTGCATGTATTCCCGCACACCAGCACGGCCTTTTTCACGGCCCAAACCACTCTCTTTAAAGCCACCAAATGGCGCCGATACAGAGAATTTTTTATAGGTATTCAGCCATACCGTACCAGTGTCCAAGGTACGTGCCAGCCGCCAACCGCGCCGAAAATTTTCAGTCCAGATACCGGCCGCCAAACCAAACATACTGTCATTAGCCTGGGCAACCAGGTCGGCTTCATCATCAAATGGCAGCACCACCAGCACCGGGCCAAAAATTTCTTCCTGACAGACATAGCTGCTGTTGTTCAGGCCACTGATGATCGTCGGGGCATAAAAATACCCGGCGTCGTAATCACAGCTTGCTGTTTTGCCGGTCAGACGTTCGCCACCGCACAACACGGTGCCGCCATCAGCACGAGCGCGTTCAACAAATCCGGCCACACTGTCGAGGTGAGCCATATTGATCAGCGAACCCATATGGGTATCGGCGTGCTCGGGATGCCCGACCCGCAAACCCCGGGTCAATTCCAGCAAGCGCGCCATAAAGGTGTCGTATATGCTCTGATGCACAAACAGTCGGGCACCGGCGATACAGGCCTGGCCTGCGGAGCTGAAGATGCCGTAACACACGCCACGGGCAGCCATTTCAATATCGGCGTCTTCCAGCACGATGGTGGGCGATTTGCCGCCCAGCTCCAGCGAGATCGGAATCAGCTTTTCAGCGGCAATATGAGCCAGATGGCGACCGGTTGAGGTGCCGCCGGTAAACGAAATCTTGTTCACTTTCGGGTGGCGGGCCAGCGCTTCACCCACGACCGAACCCCGGCCAGGCAAGACACTCAGCAAGCCTTTGGGCAAGCCGGCCTGTTCAAACAGTTTGGCCAGTTCCAGAGCCGCCAGCGGTGTGGCATCGGCGGGTTTGACGATTACCGCATTCCCGGCGGCCAGCGCTGGAGCTATTTTCTGCATCTCACTGGCAATGGGGGAATTCCACGGCGTGATGGCCACCACCACTCCCAGTGGTTCGTGTACGCTGGCGGTCATAAAATCGCGGGAGCGTTGGCTCGGCAAACTTTCATCCAGCGTTTCACAGGCGGCGGCAAAGTAGCGAGCAGTGCCTGCGGCGCTCATCACCAGACCCATGGTTTCCGTCAACGGCTTGCCGTTGTCGCGGGTTTGTAACGCCGCCAGTTCGCTGGCGCGGGCGGTGATCAGATCCGCCACACGGTAGAGAATCGCAGCGCGCTCATGGGGCAAGCTGTTGCGCCAGGACGGATCACGCCAGGCCTGGTCGGCCGCTTGTACCGCTTCTTCGACATCATCGACATTGGCGGTGGCGATGTCGGCATTGCTGCTGCCATCCGCAGGAAAAAAGGTGCTGCGAAGATCGCCACGGCCATTTTTCCATTCACCTGCGATGTATATTGGCTTGACCATAATCCGCCTCCTCATCTGTTATTGCGGTCGAACGGCAAGGGGAGCCCCTTCCCACTCGGGAATCTTTTTTTGCACATCGGGTTAACTTGCCCAGTACGGGACGACGAACTAGATCACGATCGTCGACACACTCTGGCGACAGGCCCGGACCACACTCAACGCCGCCAGGGTCGAGGTTTTCGGGTTACGTTCCAGTGGTTTGCCACACAGCTGGATGCTCATTTCACCAAACCGGCCACGGGCTGAAATCTGGTGTTGGTTGGTGGTCGTCGTCGGGTCTACCACCAGCTGCACCCGGGTGTCGTCCAGACCCAGACTGGCCAGCGCGATCGTTGCGGCGACATTGGCATTGGCCGGAAAAGTCAGCGCGGCTTGCCGGGCGCTGCCTTCAAAAAACACCTGCGGCTGCTCAACACACGCCAGGTCAATCAGTTTTTCTGCCGGGCTGCCACGCCAGCTTTGCGGGCTTTTACGGCAGGTATAGGTCACCTGATCCAGACCACCTTCGCGGGCCGCAGCCAGACCGTCGATACCGGCAATGGCACCAGGCAGGGCATGCAAACGGGCGTTACCCACCGTCGCGGCCGCTTGCAGTTGATCCGCCAGCTGACGATCCGCCAGCGCACCAATCGAAATCATCATCAGGTCCCAGCCACGTTTCAGCACTTCGACACCATGGGCGCGAATACCCGGCTGACCGGCACATTCCAAAACCAGATCGGGCTGGCCATCACATGCCGCAATGGCCGTAATTACCTGTACCTGATCGCCCAGTTGCGCGGCGATACGCTCACGGCTGCGCTCTGTGGTCACGACCCAGCCCAGGCGCAAGCCTTCTGGCAGTAACGCCAGTACTTCTTCTGCCATGGCTCCAAAGCCAATCATCATCAGTTGTTTCATGTGTCGGTTCCCGGTCTGATTACCGTCTGCAGGTCGCTGGCTGAGTCAGCGACAATTCAAATCTGTTTGGCAAAACCGCCGGAGACATCCAGGGTTGAGCCGGTGGTGTACGAGGCCAAGGGCGAGGCCAGAAAAACCAGCGCCCGGGCCGGTTCTTCCGGACGACCCAGTCGACCCATCGGAATGCCTCGCTTGTTGGCAATTGCCCCGGTCCACTGTTCCCAGCTGGCATCGGTATCGGATCGATCCAGATAGCGGCGACGCCATTGGCCAGACTCCACCATACCGAGCAGAATTGAATTTACCCTTACGCCCTTTGGCGCATACTCGTGGGCCAGTGAGTGGGTAAAATTCAGCAACGCTGCTCGCGCCGCGGAAGTCGCCATCATGTGTGGCTCCGGTTGTTTCGCCAGCAAGGAGTTCACATTGGTGACAGAACCCATTCCCGATGCCAGCAACTGATCCATAAAAGCCCGTACCGGACGGATCACGCCAAACAGTTTTAACCCGGTTTCGGCCATCCAGTCATCGTCGCTGGTGTTATCAAAGCCGGAAACCCGCCCTTGCCCGGCGTTATTGATCAGGCAGTCGGTGTTGCCCAGCTGCGTCTTGACCGCTTCGGCAAACGTGGCAACGTCGTCGGCGTTCAGAACATCGCAAACCCGGGTCATAAACTGGCCATCAGGGAAGGCGGTACGCATCGCGTCTTCCGAGGCCAGCAGACGCTCTTCGTTACGGCCACACCAGGCAACTTTGGCTTGTTCCTGCAGCAGCAGCCGGACAGTTTCCAGGCCAATACCAGAGGAGCCGCCGGTGACAACCACAACACGATCTTTCAGCATAAAACTCATAACGAGGTACCTGTCCGGGAGGTCGCCGAAGACATCCAGTCCTTCAGCGCCTGATTCACTGCCGCCGCGGCTTCGACATAACAGGCGTGGCCTGCGGCGGCGATTTCAACAAATTCGGTAGTATCCAGGTCGCTGGCCAATTGCCGGGCGGCCTGCGGTGGAGTGATGGTATCGGCAGCGCCACAGATGACCCGGCGAGACTCAACATCGACGGGCAAGTACGACCAGATATCATCGTTGGCCAACAGCCAGGAAGCGGCCTGAAAGCCGGACAAACGCAGCTGGCGCATGCCATCGGCAACCAGGCTCACCTGTGCGGCGCTGGCATTAACAGAAACCAGTGCGGCGGCACGTTGTGCAGCCAATCCGGCAGGCCCCAATTGTGCCAGCATGGTTGGGCGTTGACGGTACACCCGTTCCCGGGTTTCAGCATCGGCTTGACCATACCCCTGGGCCGGGCTGGCCAGCATCAAACCGGCCAGACGCTGCGGATAACGGGCAGCAAAGGCGGCGGCAACCATGGCACCCAGCGAGTGGCCAACCAGCCAGCAACGTTGAATACCCAGCGCATCCAGCCAATGAGCCAGCCGTTCGGCATAGTCTTTAGCGTTGGCGTTGGCCCCGGTTACGCTCAGGTCATCACTGTCGCCATATCCGGGGGCATCCCAGGCCAGCACCCGGCAGTCAGTTTCCAGTGCGGCCAATTGTTGCACCCAAGAGCCGGAACCCGAGCTGATACCATGCAGTAACACCAGCACCTCACCACTACCACCACTCTCCGGGCCAGACTCGCGCCAGGACTGGTTAACGTCGCCCAGCCGGATGCTCTGACGGGGAAAGTCGTCGAGTTGTTGAATCAATGTGGTAGTACATGTGGCTGTGTTCATGGCTATGCTCTGGCTCCCGACAATTGAGCTTATTTTTTATCGCGTTTGATCTGTGACAGCGGGTGATCGGCCGGATAGGTCGGGATCACCGGCTTCGGCGTTCCCAGCATCACACACATCAGCGCGTCTTCCTGGGTGAAGTTGTACAGACCCCGGTAGATGCCTGGTGGAATCGACACCAGATCACGTTCGTTCAAGACGGTCTCACAGGTCTCGCCGTTCAGTTCCATCGTCAAACGGATCGAACCACGCAGCATAAAGAACACTTCTTCAACATCGTCGTGCAAGTGCAGCGGGCCTTCACACTGCGCCGGTAACAACATGGTGGAGAAGGTGAAATGTTCCGATGGTACGGTGTTGGTATCGCTGGTTACACCGGCAGCACCGGTGCCCATGTAGCGCATTTGGGCACGGCGGTATTTGGGGTCGTAATCTGCCTGGAATTTCAGTGCATTAAAATCGTAGGTACGATTTTCCTTGCGGGCAATCCGGCCAGCCATGAAGTCTTCAAGGCTTGTTTCTGCTGGCTTGTTCCAGCTTTCGAATGTCTCAGACATGCTGTTTTCCTCAGGTTAGTTCACCATATGTGGCGGGCGATAAAGCGGCCCGACTGGTCTGCTGCCGTACCCTCGGCGGCTTGCGTTACGGGGATCATGATCCATAACGCGGTCGTACTTATTATGCGACATTTGTTTTATATTTAAAACATCGGTCTTTATATGAAACATGCTAGGCAGATTTCCGCCCTCGGTCAAGGTGAAAATCTGACCAGTCGTGACTGTTTCGTCGTCTTTGTCGCTACCGCCGTACGGCAGCGATCAACCGATCAGATATCCAGCACCAACTTGCTTGATTTACAACCCGACACACAGATCATCATGGTGTTGTTGGCGGCCCGTTCGGCTTTGGTCAACACGCCATCGCGGTGATCAATCTCGCCTTCCAGCACTGCCACTTCACAAGCACCACAAACGCCTTCACGACAGGAGCAATCAAGGTCAAGCCCTTCGCCTTCCAGCCGTTCCAGCAAGCTGTCGCCCGGGTTGATCTGGATAATCTGGCCGGACCTGGCCAATTCCACTACATAGCTGCTGCGGGCATCGTCCGACGCCGCAATCTCGACAGCGGCAAAACGTTCGATATGCACATTGGCATGGTTCAACTGGGCACAAGCGGCTTCAAACGCATCCAGCATCGGCGTCGGGCCACAACAATAGAAGTGGGTGGAGGCCGCCTGACCTTGCAACAGCTGTTCAAGATTGGGCGGTGTACCGGCTTCGTCGTCAAAGCGGAAGCGGACAGTCCCGCCCAGCTCTGCTGTCAGTGCCTCGATTTCAGCAATAAAAGCAGCCTCTGAGCGAGTGCGGGCGCAATAGATCAGTTCCGCCGATTGCCCTTGTTGCAGCAACTCACGGAACATACACAGCACCGGGGTGATCCCAATGCCGCCCGCGACCAGCACGCTGTGGCCATTATGCGGCTGCAGCGGGAAGTTGTTCCGCGGAGCGCTGATGGCCAGGCGGGTGCCCACCCGCAACTGGCGATGCACCCACTCTGAGCCACCGCGACTCTTTTTGTCTCGCAGGATGCCCACCACATAGCGGTTTGGCTCCGCCGGTGAGTTATACAGTGAGTAGCTGCGCACCATGCCGTTGGGCAAGTTCAGATCAATATGCGAACCGGCCGTAAACGCCGGAAAATCGGCAGCCCCGGGTTCGGGACGCAGTTCGATACTGATGATGCCTTCCGCTTCGTAGCGTATCTGGGACACCAATGCGGTGAGAGTTTCATTGCTCATAGTCCGGCTCCGTTAATCAGCCTGTTTGATCGTGTTGCCAAGGTCGGCATCCAGATGAATACCGGCTTCGATTTCGACGCACAACTCCGGAAATACCAACCCGGACACTTCCACCAGGGTGGAGGTCGGGTATACCGATTGCCCCACAAAAAAATCCTTGCGGGCGCGGCTGATGGCGTCTTTATCGCGAATATCCGTCACGTACACCGTCAGCCGGTAGATGTTGCCGATATGACCACCGGCCGCTTCCGCCAGAGCTTGGATCTTGCCCAAAACCACCAGGGTTTGCTGGTACGCATCCAGTGGCTCACCCGCCGCCGCGGCTTGACGAGTCGCCGGGTGGCCGGTCATGCCGGATGTCACCAGCTCCCGCCCCAGTAACAGGGCATTGGACCAGCTGGCGGTAGCCAGCTCCGGGACGCTGTCTGCCCGAACATGGGCGACCAGGTTGTTCATATCCGTCATCTCAATTCCGCCTACTTGCTGGCTTCCAGTTCTTGCTTGGCCAGGTTTTTCATATAACGACGCAAACGCACCAGTCCAAGATCGTGCTGGTACAGCATTTCACGCTGGTTGGCGTCCGGCTCCATGGCTTCAAGGGCAACCCGGTCTTGCTCCAGCACGTGCCAGTGACGGGCTTCCAGACGGTTCTTGTACAAGAAGCGCCAGGTATCTTCCTGCCAGCCGGTCAGCGGGCGACAACGCCAGTGGAACACGCCTGCCAGCTGTGGATTCAGGGGAACGTACATACCGATAATATGGAAGTTGCCACCAGGCCCACCGGTCTTGGGATAGGGAATTTCCAGCCGTTGCCACATCAGGTTGGTATCGGCAAATTCACTCCAGTCGAAGTTGACGCCACGCTGGCCTTCTTTCTCGAAGATAAAACCGTGGTCAGTATCGGTGGTTACAAATTTGGCCTGGGTTTCGCCTTCCGACATGGAATGCGACATCTTGTGCAGGAAAGCCCCGTGCATCGGATCAGCCACGTTATCCAGCACATAACGGTAATCGGCTTTCCATTCGCAGTAGCACAGGAAGCTGGAGTATTCGTCCGAGGTCAGCTGCTCTGGCAGGATCAGCTCTGGTGGCGTTTCCAGCTGTGGATCGACGGCGTTATAAAGAAAGATCGCACCGGCAACTTCCTGGGTGTGAAAACGACGGGTCGGTCTGCTACCTTCCAGTTTGCAGCCCGGGCTGCCCGGTACCTTGCGGACTTTACCACTGCAGTCCACTTCGACGCCGTGATACGGGCACTGCAACCGGTCGCCAAGATTGGCTCCCAGAGACAGGGGTGCACCCCGGTGTGGGCAGTGGTCTTCGACCGCATGCGCGGTATTGTCGGTATCGCGCCACAACGCAATCTTGTAGCCCAGAATCCGCAACGAGACCGGTTTGTCAGCCGTCAGCTGGTCGGATGGCAGCACCGGATACCAACGATCCTTGATGCCTTGCTGAAGAATTTTTTCGACCGGATCGGCGCTGGTTTGAATGATGTTCATACTTGATTCTCTCTCTGCTATGCCGCGTTACTCGCCCAGCTTGCTCATCAGGGCTTTATAAGACTCTTCGGTCCACAGACCAGTGGCTGTCGGGCACGGTGGGCCAACCACATTGAGGAAATTCACCAGGCCATCCAGGTCGTGAATTTGTTCTCCGAATGCACGCTCAATCGAATCGGCCAGCAGGTCTTCAAAGGGTGTGTTATCACGGGTGCGAGCCTGATGGGGCTCCAGATACGGTGCTTTCATTTATTGTCCTCCATTCTGTACACGTTCGCGGATCATGGCGCGTACCGGTACAAAGTCATACGTCGGGTAACATTCGGTGCGGAATACGCCCCAGGCGGAGCGCTCCAGTTCTACGTTGATTTTGGGCAGTAAGGCCGGTGGCAATCGCAAGGTCACGATTTGCCCCAGGCCCATGGCCACGGTCCAGGAAACAACCTCTACCCCGGCCACTGGAAAACGTTCCCACCAGTCCATTTTTTTCATATGGCTCTGGATGTCTTCCAGGTTTTTTGACTGATCATGCTTCAGCAATACCGTCAGCAACATGGTGTCCTGTGCTGGCTGGGTATCCTGTGTCAGCTCCTGAGATTCACTATTCATGCTGTCACTTCTTCTGCAGTGCCTTGCAGGGGTACCGTCCAGGCGTCATAACCATAAACCCAGTCGGCACTGCCCGCGTTCTTGAGCCATTGGTTGGAGCGCGAACCGATCTGGATCTGGCGCGCACGATCCTGACGCACCGCCTGATACAGGTGTAAAGCCGCTGCTGCTTCGTCGCCGTTGCTGGCGTGCTCCAGCGCCCGCGCCAATACGATGGCGTCTTCAATCGCCTGACCGGCACCCTGGGCCATAAACGGCATCATCGGATGACAGGCATCGCCCAGCAGGGCAATCCGGCCTTTGCTCCAGTATTGCAGAGGGTCCCGTTCGTACAGGGCTGTTTTCAGCACGTCATCACAACGATCCAGCAAGGCCCGGGCCTGTGGATGAAAATGGGTGTAGTGGCTGCGTAATTCGCCACAGTCACCTGCGCCAGTCCAGCTTTCTTCCGTCCAGCTGTCTTGTGCGGTGGTGGCGAAGATAAAGATGTCCTTGCCCTGATTCAGCGGGAAAGTGACGATCTGGCTTTCCGGAGTTTCACCCCACCATTTGGTGAATGCCTGGATATCGGGCAGGTCTTGCAGCTGTTCTGCCGGCACGACCGCACGATAGGCAACCACACCGGTAAAGCGCGGCTGTTCGGCCCCAAACAAATAAGCACGAACCGCGGAGTGAATACCGTCGGCACCAATCACCACATCCAGTTCATCGCAGCGGCCGCTGGTGGTGGTTACACGCACACCGGCGCCGGGCAGTTCAGTGATTTGATCGATACGGGCGTTGAAGACGACATTCTGGATATCAAAGGCATCCGCCAGCGCCACCAACAGGTCGGCCCGGTGAATGGTCAGCTGTGGTGCGCCGTATTTGAGTTCGGCTTCATTCGACATCGCCAGTCGTGAGGTCTCTTTACCGCTGTCCCACATCCGGCTGATACGGTGGGTCGGACGTGCGGCAGTTTTGCGAATCGCGTCGTTCAGACCCAGGCCATCCAGTGCCTTGACGGCATTCGGGGTCAGGTTGATGTCAGCACCAATCCGCAAATACGCTTTTGATTGTTCGAAAACAGTGACCTCATGGCCCATGCGCTGCAATGCGATAGCAGCGGTCAAACCACCAATACCGCCACCTACCACACCAATTGATAATTTCGCCATGGAATACTCCTTACGGTTTGTCTCGGGCGGTAATAAACGTTTTGCTGGCCGCTTGCGGGCCATTGGCCTGACGCCGGGTATTGCCGTCGATGCCGCCGGAAATCGCCCATTCGGCGAACACGGTCGGGCCAGGCTCAAACTCGCGAGGCTGCCATTCAGCGGTCAGCAAGTCTTCGTCAGCGTAGTACTCCACCAGCGCACCGGCCGGATTGCGGAAGTACCAGAAAAAGGCCGATGAAATCGGGTGACGACCGGGGCCCAGTTCGGTATCCCATCCTAACCGTGACACATTCATGCCGCCGCCAAAGACTTCGTGCAGATCCCGTACCGTAAAGGCGACGTGGTTGAGTCCGGCGCGTGGTTCGGGCGGCTGCAGCAAAAAGATATTGTGGTGGCTGCCTTCCTCCGAGCAGCGCATAAAAGCGCCTTTGTTGGGGTAACGATCGGAAATCACAAAGCCGAAGGTATCCCGGTAAAACGCTTCGCAGGCGTTGACGTCCTTGACAAAAAACACCACGTGACCGACTTCGATCGGTGTTGCCTTGTCGTACACCGGGCTTGGTGTATTGATACGGCCGCGCTCACCCCAGGTGTTATGGCCGACACATTCCAGCGTTACCGCCCGTTTGCGGCTTTTTTGCAGTCGTACGCCCATGCCGTTCGGATCGAGACAGCCAACCCGCTCGGTGGTGGAGAAGAAACCGGGCTTGGTGACCATGCGTCCGGCGTACAGATCCAGATCGTCGTCCGACTCTACCCCCCAGACCACTTCACGCAGGGTCGGGCCTTCTTCAAACGCCGGAGGCAAGGATGGATCATCCTTGTGCTTGATTACGACCCGACAGCCGTTCAAGGTTTCGAACACCTGTTCGGTATCCGACTGACTCAGCAACGTCAGCCCCCAATCGCTGAAAAACTGCTGACACAAGGCCAGGTCTTCAACACCGAAGGTGATTTCATCAATTCCTAATACACTCATTCGTCTGTTCCTGCTCAGAGCTTGCTTTAATCAGGTTTGCACCCGATTCATGGCATCACAAAACCGCCGTTCACCGGCAGGGTCTGGCCGGTGATAAAACGGGCCATATCCGACAAGGCAAAAATCACTGCGCCACACACGTCTTCCGGCACTTGAGTCCGTTTTAATGGACGTTGCTGGCAATACAGGTCCTTGCGGTCTTGCGGTACATATTCGGTGGCTTCCACAGCGACCAGTCCCGGTGCGATAGCGTTGACGGTGATATTGTCGTCACCCAGTTCGGTCGCCAGCGTGCGGGTCATGGCCATCACAGCCCCTTTGCTGGCGGTATAGGCCAACAACTTGGGCGCACCCCAGATCGCGGTATCCGACGCCAGGTTCACAATCGCGCCCCGGCCACTGGCCCGCAGCGCCGGCAAACAGGCGTTGGTGACCAGCCAGCAGCCCCGGACATTGACTTCCATCACCCGGTTCCAGGTATCCATATCCAGCTCTTCGGTGGTTTTGCCACCGGAGTTGGTGATGGCGGCGTTATTGACCAGACCATCCAGACCACCCAGAACCTCTATCGCCTGTGAGACAGCGCTGGCGACAGCGTGCGGATCACGGACATCGATGCTGACGCCGGTGGCGTTCAGACCGGATGCCCGAAGATCAGCAGCGGAAGCCATGACCTGCGCTTCCAGAATGTCGGCCAGCACCACCTCGGCACCGGCCAGTGCCAATTGTTTGGCGAAGGCAAAACCAAGGCCTCGTGCGGCTCCGGTGACCAGTATCTTGCGACCATCCAGCAGTTGGTTAACCGTATTCATTGCTGCATCCATCCTTACGCGGTGGCCAGATTGGCTTTCGGCATGTAATGCAGTACCCGCTTCTCTGCGAACACCACCGCGGCGTATGCCACGATGCCAATCACGGTCAGGCCCACAATGGCGACAAAGACCCCAGCGGTATTACCCTGCCCTTCGGAATCCACCAGCAAGTAGCCCAGTCCCAGGTTGCCGCCGACCAATTCACCAACGGTGACGCCAATCACCGCCAGAGTGGAGGCAATACGCAGGCCGGAGAACAGGGCTGGCATCGCGGATGGAAATTCCACCAGCCGGAAGATTTGCCAGCGGCTGGCGTTCATGATGCGAATCAGATTGACCATGTCCGGGTCAACGGCACGGACCGCCGACAAGACATTGATCATGACCGGGAAGAACACGATCAGTACGGCAACCAGGATTTTCGGGTAGATGGTGTAGCCCAGCCACATCACAAACAGCGGAGCAAAGGCCACTTTCGGGGCAATCTGCAGCGCCAGAATGTACGGTGACAACATGGCTTCCGCGGTTGGCGACAAGCCCAGAGCCACACCGATTGCCAATCCGAGGAATGCCCCGATACCAAAGCCGAGCAGTACTTCTGCGGCGGTAATCAAGGTATGTTTGAGCAGTTCACTGTGTTGCCACATGATGAAAAACTCATGCCATACATTGCTTAGGCTGGGTAGCACGTATTCCGGCATACCCATGGCCGCAGGACCCCACTCCCAGCTTGCCAAAAACACCAACAGGATCGCGATGCTGCCAGCAATGGTTCGGTAATTCATGATTAGGTCTCCCGGTGTACGTTGGTATTACAGATTGTTATGTTTTTCAGGTGCCCGAAGGTGCGGCTTGACTGACTGAGATGTCACCGTGCCGCCAGGGCGTGCGTTTCTGGCGAACTCGTTGGTGAACAGGTCTTGCAGCGGTACTTCACGCTTGACGATGCCTTCGTCGAGGTAGAACCGGGCAACACCCGCCAAACGGCTTTCGTCAATCAGGCCAGGCATTAACTGGTTTTTGTAAACCCGCTCGTTAAACAGCATAAAGGCACGTTCAAGGTAGCTTTCCCGGCCTTTGAATGACGGCACGGCAGCAGCAAAATCAATCGCGGCTTGCTTCGGATCGACCATGATGTCGCGCATGCCTTTCAGCGTCGCAGTCACTACGCCCTGCACCACGTCAGGATGATTCTTGATCGCATCATCCGAGGCCAGAATGGCCTGAGCCATGCTGTCGAACATATTGGCTTCGTCGACCAGGCTGGCACTGCGACCGCCATCACGAGCAGAAACCACCCAATCCGGCGCACCGGCCATGGCATCCGCCTTACCTGCTGCAAACAGCTTCCAGACACCGGCAGGGCCTGCCGCCTGAATGTCCAGATCGGTCTTGCTGAGGCCGGCTTTTTTCAGCGTCGCCAGCAAGGCGTAATAAGTCGTGTCGGAATAAGACATCACGGTCACGGTTTTGCCTTTCAAATCAGCCACGCTCTTGATACCGGCATCATCACCAGTCGCCAATACCGTCAGGCTGCCTGCACCCAATACCGCTACGGCCTTGACCGGAATACCATTGGCACGCACGATCAGTGGCGTATCACCAATAGCACCCCCCACCATGGCGTTACCGGTACCAATCTGCTTGGCAACGTCCACACCACCACGGGCGGTGACAAAATTCACTTTCAGATTTTCACTCTCGAAGTAACCCTTGTATTGGGCCAGGGTCCAGGGGGCAAATGCCGGCAAAGTAGGTGGAGCTGGCATCAAATAGGTAATTTCCTTCAGTTCTGCCTGAGAGAAGGCAGACCAGATTATGGCCGCGCTGGCCATCGTGACTCTGGCGAGGTTTTTGCTAAACAGCTTCATCGTATGCTCCTGTGGGTACAGTCGGTCAGTGTCTTGCGGTATTCGGGTTATTGCTCAGAGAGTTATGGCTCTCAGTGCATGGCGTCTTCATCACCCACATGCAGCAGCTCCATCAAGCGACCGATCAACGGACCAGTACCCGCCAGTTTGCGCCGTTCGAGAGGATTGTTGCGGTGAGGAAGGTCAACGGTGATTTCTTCGATAATGGTGCCGGGACGGCTGCTCATCACCAGAATGCGGTCCGACAGCGCAACGGCTTCGGCCAGATCGTGGGTAATAAACAGAGCGGTTTTCTGTTCGTTATAAAGAGTGTTGGCCAGATCCTGCTGCAGCACCATTTTGGTCTGGGCATCCAGCGCCGAGAAAGGTTCATCCAGAAACAGTACATCCGGTTTCATCGCCAGAGTACGGGCCAATGCCGCCCGCTGACGCATACCGCCAGATAGCTGGAAGGGGTAATGTTTTTCAAAACCGGCCAGATGGCATTTATGCAGCATTTCCTGGGCAACAGCTTGACGCTCGGCCTTGGGAACCCGCGCGATTTCCATGCCGACTTCCACGTTTTTCTGAATGGTACGCCACGGCATCAGCAAATCTTTTTGCAGCATAAAGGCTACCCGTTTGACCGGGCCTTTGACTTCCTGCCCGGCAACCATCACGGTACCCGTGGTGGCTGAGTACAATCCGCTGCCCATGTTCAGCAGCGTGCTCTTGCCGCAGCCAGATGGCCCGATCAGTGAAACGACTTCGCCTTTACGAATCGAAAAGGTCAGATCCTTGACCACTGCAGGCGCATCTTTCTGGCCTTTTTGTGCAAACGCCTTGCTGACACCGCGAAACTCAATTTCAACCCGTTTTGAATGGTTCGAGCTATCAGAACCAGCCGCCACAGTGGACTCTCCGCTTGCGGATTCATTGACGACATACACAGGGCTGGTTGAGGTCATTGGTAGTACCCTTTGTTTCAGATATGAATTATTGATTTATATATGAAATTATAATGCAGATATAATGCCAGCCCGTCAAGATCCTTGGGTAACAGTCTAAAAAATAGTACAAATTTCTTTGTTTTCAATAAGTTATATAATCAAGACGAGTGCATCCAAGTTATCCGGCCAGACTCCTGATGGGTAGCCAGGTAACCATTTCAGCTCAATGTGTCGAGACGACACACTAATTTCGCGCACTCAAGGGGTGCTCGCACCAATAGTGAGCAGGTATTTGCCATATCCGCGCCATGGCCTGCCCGGAGCACTCGTCATACGGCAAACAGGCAAAAAAAAGCCCCGCATCTGCGAGGCCTGATCTGTTCTACATCCTTGATTCAGTATTCAAGCGCTCGTCGGCCCCTGGTATAACCCAGCAGGCGGGACAGCTCATCGGCGTTATTACGCACCAGCTTCACCAGCGGCTGCAGTTGGTCATCGATATGACCAGAAGGAATGGTCGCTCCCAATGCCGCAACCACTTTGCCGGTACTATCCCGTACCGGTGCCGCAATGGTGGAAATGCTGGATTCGAAAAACCCTTCACTCAGCGCGTAACCGCGCTGCATGTCTTGCTGCACCATGGCATGCAAATCGGGCACGGTGCGCGGTGTACTGTCAGAATAGCCAGGTAACTGCTCCTCCGGGTACAGCTCGTGCAATTCCGCCAGACTCAGATCTTCCAGCAGGATACGCCCCAACACCGTCGCATGAGCCGGCAGACGAGTCCCCACGTTGACCGAGCTGGCCAAAATCGTAGGTGGCGTCACCTTGGCAACATACACAATCGAGCGTTCATCCCTCACCACCAGGTTACAACTGTAGCCTATTTCCTGACTCAGGCGATTCAGTATTGGCTGACCCAGCTCCGTCAACTCCAGCGATGCCAGATATTCAAAGCCCAACCGTAACACCGCCATACCCAAACGGTATTCATTCCCGTGACGCGTCACAAAGCCCATGCTTTCCAGTGTTGCCAGCAGCCGGAAAACGGTGGTGCGTGGCAAGTCCAGCCGTTTGGCCAACTCTGGTGCCGTCAGCAAGGTATTCTGGCGGTTAAATTCCAGCAGCAGCTTCAGCCCACGTTCAAGGCCCGGTACCACATACCGCTCCAGGCCTTCTGATTTTTCACTCATGGTTTGCTCCGTATGCACTGTTCGATACCTGCCATCCTGCTGGCGGCACGACTCCGGGTCTGGAAATTCTCACAGCGAGACAAAGCTTGTCAAACCGATATATGCCGCAGCGGTGGTAATCCTGCGGAAAACAGGACGATTTATTCCATTCAATCGCCCAAAGGCCGATTTTGATGAGAAAAGCAGCAATCTCAACAATTTTACTCGTTCAGTAATTGACCTGAGGCCGTTTGACACTTAGTTTTATTTTAAATACAAAACACTGTTTCTTATATGAAACTTAAACAACCGGCACCCGAGGGAAAATCTGCATGAAACAGACTCTAACTGCTCTGACTGGCGCTTGTGTCCTGGCTCTTTCGACCCAGGCCATTGCAGACACCAAACCACCCCATGTCTACGGCACCATCAGTGCACGCGTCGTTGATTTCAGTGATACCAACTTCATTGGTCAGGATGTCGACGCCACACCGACCCTGTACGAAGGCATCGTCGGCCTCAAGGGCATGCACTTCCTGAGCAACGGCATGAAGCTGGCCTATCAGTTTGAAGCTGATTTTGCTCCGATTGCAGAAGCCGACGGTACCGAGAGTAAATACTACGGCTCCACATCAACCGAAGACCCCATTTTCATTCGCTACGCCGGTGCAGCCCTGATCACAAAATACGGTCTGTTTGCCTTCGGTGACGCCATGTCCGGGGTGTATTCTGAATTCTACGCCCCGGTCGATGTATTCGAAGTGAATACCCAAGACAGTACTCCAACCGGTGCTCCCAACGGTTCCCGCATGTGGACTCAAACCAAATGGTCAAAAGACGGGTTGGTCTATAAAACCCCGGTATGGAACCATATGTTTGCCAAGGTGGTATACGCCTCCATCGGGAATGAATCCGGTGAAGCAGATGACCTGAAGATCATTCACGGTGTGTACAAGGACAAGGCATTCATGTTTGGTGTCAACCTGTCAGTCTATGACAAGACATTGGCCGGAGCCGCCAACGGTGAAGATGATCGCAAGCGTTGGGTTGTAGCGTCTCACTACAATTGGGACAGCTTCAGCCTGGCTGGCGTGTATGAAAAGAACATCGCACTCGGCAGCGCCGGTGCTGATTTCGACGTCAAAGCCGTTACCGGCACCTACACGAATGGGGCGTTCAGTGCGTCCGCATCCTGGCAAAATCGCGAAACGCCAAGTGCTGGAGCACTTACGGAAGACACCGCAAAGCTGGCCAAGGTGAGTTATCAACTGGATCCAATGATGGAGTTGTGGCTGGAAGCAGGCAAGTACAGCGAATCAGACAACGACAACATCGGTGTTGGTACCAAAGTAAAATTCTGATTGGCCGTCATCTGCCAAAAAGAGGTGAATCGCAGGGAAGCGATTCACTGGCCATCAATCTAACTCCCCCCGGTCACTGATGGCCAAGTGCAGCAATGCAGAACCGGTTGCTGCAGGGCTGGTTATCCTTCGTTTCCAGACCTTCATCGTTTGCGTGTGATCGCTAGTCTGCGGTCCTCGCCTTTTTTTGCCCGTCTCCCAGAAACTCACGAATCGCCCGAAGCTGATCTCTCGCCATTAATGCTGGCGCATGGCCAATCCCCGGGAATTCCACCAGCGTCACGTTTGCCTGGGCGGCCATGGTGCGCGCTGTTTCCGCTAGCAGCAGATCAGAATCACCACCACGAATCAGCAGTGTATCGATCCTGACGTTTTGCCAGATGGCTGACAAATCAACATCGGTCAGTGGAACCCCAGAAAATGCTTCAGCAATCGCAGGGTCGTATCGCAACCGGTAACGACCGGCGTGAGGCTCGGCGCTGTAACGCGCCAGATGTTGCCACTGGTCATCGGTGAGCGGGCCAAACGAACTGGCAATGTCGCGCAGGTAGACTTCTACCGCTGCCAGATCGGCAAACTCAGTGCCCTTGCCGACATAGCCGGACAGGCGTTCCAGCGATGCCTTGGGAATAAAAAAGCCGACGTCATTAATCACCAGCTTGCGCAGCGGACAAACCGGTTGGGCGGCCAGCATCATGCCGATCAGGCCACCCATAGAGGTGCCCACCCAGTCGAATTCTGTCACCTGGTATTTCAGCGCCAGGTGCTGCAGGCATTGCTGCAGCTGGCCGACATACAGCGGATAGCCGTAAAGCTCAGGGTTCTGGAGCCGTTCACTGTCGCCTCGGCCGGCCACATCCGGGCAAATAACCCGGTAATGTTCGGTGAGCGCTTGTGCCAGCACGTCAAAGTCACGTGCGTTACGGGTAAGCCCGTGTACGCACACCAGCAGTGGAGCATGTGGACGAGCAGACGGCCAGAACAGGTAGCTGCCCTGGTGTGGGCCTTCGGCGGTCTGGTATTGGTAGAAACAACATTGGGCTTGCTGACTCATAAGAACTTCCTCGCCATGACTGTCAGCAACCCGGAGGCAAGACTATTGCTGAGTACCGGAAGCTGCTGGCAGCGGGTTTTTTATCAATAATGGACTGATGTTGTTACTGACCAGGATATCCTGCGCCTTGTTCAATTTTGAGCGATTGGAAAAGGGGCCGACAAACACCCGATACCAGGTGCCACTGTTAATACTGGCTTCAACCGAGTAGGCATTCATGCCCAGTAACAGCAGGTTGGCCCGCATTTCATCGGCATCATCACCATTACGGAAAGAGCCGACCTGAAGCAAGTACTCATAGTTGACGGTGGCATCTTTTGGGGTCGAGACATAGGCGTCGACTTCCGGCGCATCTACTTTCTGCTGTTCCAGCAAACGATAAAAATCATAGGCTGGTTTGCCCGCTTCTCGCAGCGCCTGGTTTTTCACAGTATCTGCAACGCTGGCTTTTGCCCGCTCGATACCCTGTTGCAATGCCTGGCGGGCATCGCCCTTGACCGCTCCCAGCTCGTCACTGGCAGGCAGGGTACTGAGATAAATGACAAATCCGGCAAAGGCGATGGCCAGTGTTGGCGTGGTGATCCATACCCAACCGGGAATACGACTGGAACTGTCGGACATAAACCTTTCATCCTGATAAATGGTTGATGGCGGCAGGCAGCTTCACCCACCGCGGTGACAAGTGGCTTTACATCACGTCCGGAGCGCTCACACCCAACAAATACAATCCGTTGGCAATCACCTGGCGGACAGCTTCTGCCAGAGTCAGACGACCGTTACGCAAACCATCGTCGTCCACCAGGGTTTTTTCGGAGTTGTAATAGGTGTGAAAATCCGCCGCCAGATCCTTGAGGTAGTTAGCAATCTGATGCGGCTCGTTGGCAGCACCTGCCACCTTGACCACTTCCGGAAAGCGCCCCAACTTCACGATCAGTTCTTTCTCGGAATCCAGCTGCAGGTGCTCCAGAGCTGCCAGACCGATTGCCGCATCCCAGCTCAGTCCCGATTCCGCCAGCTTGCGGAAAATGGAACAGACGCGGGCATGGGCATATTGAATATAGTACACCGGGTTATCCGATGACTGTTCACGCGCCAAGTCGATATCAAAGGTCAGCTGACTATCCGCTTTGCGCGCCGCGAGGAAATAACGGGTGGCGTCACGACCTACTTCGTCAATCAGATCACGCAGGGTGACGTAGCTACCGGCGCGTTTGGAGATTTTCACCTCTTCGCCACCACGCATTACGGTAACCATCTGGTGTAACACATAGTCAGGCCAGCCTTGGGGAATACCCACAGCCAGCGCCTGCAAACCGGCCCGCACGCGAGTGATGGTACTGTGATGATCAGCTCCCTGTTCATTCACGACCCGTTCAAAACCGCGCTGCCATTTATCCAGGTGATAGGCCACATCCGGTACAAAGTAGGTAAAACCACCGTCAGACTTGCGCATCACACGATCTTTATCGTCGCCGAACTCGGTGGTTTTCAGCCACAGGGCACCGCCATCCTCATAGGTGTAACCACTAGCCATCAGGCGTTGTACCACGTCGTCGACCTTGCCTTCACTGTACAGCGAGGATTCCAGAAAATAGACATCAAAATCAACTGCGAAGGCTTTCAGATCCAGATCCTGCTCACGGCGCAAATACGCCACCGCGAAATGCCGAATGGCGTCAAGATCATCCACGTCTTTGGCACCGGTGTAACTCTGGTCAGCAGACTCTACTGTGACTCCAGCCATATAATCGTTCGCCAGATCAACAATATAGTCGCCACGGTAGCCGTTCTCTGGCCAACCGGCGTCGTCCGGTGTCATCCCCTTGCAACGTGCTTGTACCGACAGCGCCAGATTGCTGATCTGGGCACCGGCATCGTTGTAATAAAACTCGCGGGTCACTTCCCAGCCGTTGGCATCCAGCAACCGACAGATACAGTCGCCGACCGCTGCACCACGGCCATGGCCAATATGCAGCGGCCCGGTCGGGTTGGCCGACACAAACTCGACCTGTACCTTTTTACCGGCACCGGAATCATTCCGGCCATAACGGGCACCGGCATCCAGCACGGCCTTGACCAGATGACTGGTTGACGCCTGGCTGAGGTAAAAATTGATAAATCCGGGGCCTGCGATTTCAACCTTCTCGATCAGCGCCGTGGCGGGTAGTGCATCCACCAGTAACTGCGCCAGCTCACGGGGTTTTTTGCCCGCTGACTTGGCCAGGGTCAAGGCCAGATTCGTTGCCAGGTCTCCGTGCGCCTTGTCACGGGTGTTATCGATCTGGATACGCGCCTCGTATTCGGCAGGTAACACCTGTTGTTCTTTCAGACAAGAAATGGCGACGGACAGCAGCTCGGCAATTTGCGGTTTCATAAGCAGGGGATCAGATTGGTATCGATTGACAGGAAAGGAACCTGAGTATCTCAAATTCAGCGCTCCGGGTGAAGGATAGGGCTGCACCCAGTACAAAAACCCGATGATTTGTTCAGTGACTAAAACGCACCGTCAGAATACATCCGATCAAGTGACCGCCGTTTTCCGTCCGTTTTCTCTGGAAGCCGCCACCAAAAGAAGTTATCCATCTATCTATTCACACACTTATCCACACATCGATCGCGCCATTGCAATTTGTTATCCACATCACAGAACGTCAAGGGACACCGGTCATTGTTTACCCTCCAACGAACATAAAAGATGTGCTTTTCCTGACAAGCAGCCGAAGGATTCGTGAAACACTCTATAACTCGATGATTTGTTAATATTTTTTTGGTCTTTAGAGAATCTTTGGCATGAAATCACAAAGGTTGTTTTTTGAACAACTCAACCAACCTCTAACAACGACAGGGGAGTCCGCTGGTTACCCCAAAGTTATCCCAGCTTTTATCCACAGAAACATGGGATAAGTCCACCTTATTCACACCTGCGGATTTCCCTACTACTCAGCAACAAGATGACACCAATCGTTCGCCAAGATCACTGCGTTGTGAGCGGCCTTTTGCTAAACTACGTGCCTTTCACGCATCCGGGCAGCGCTTGTCGCCAACCCGAAGCGCATAAAATAGCCGTACTGCCAGCCGCTGCGGCAGGATCTACGAATAAAGAGAGAGACACCATGCCTGAGTACCGCTCCAAGACCTCAACCGCAGGTCGTAATATGGCGGGTGCCCGTGCCCTGTGGCGCGCCACCGGAATGAAAGACGACGATTTCCATAAGCCGATCATCGCCGTCGCCAACTCTTTTACCCAGTTTGTTCCGGGCCATGTACATCTGAAGGACATGGGGCAGCTGGTCGCGCGTGAAATCGAAAAAGCCGGTGGTGTCGCCAAAGAGTTCAACACCATTGCCGTGGATGACGGTATCGCCATGGGGCACGACGGCATGCTCTACAGTTTGCCCAGCCGCGAAATCATTGCCGATTCGGTCGAATATATGGTCAATGCCCACTGTGCCGACGCGCTGGTGTGTATCTCCAACTGCGACAAAATCACACCGGGAATGCTGATGGCGGCGTTGCGCCTGAATATTCCGGTAGTGTTTGTCTCTGGCGGTCCGATGGAAGCCGGTAAAACCAAGCTGTCGGAACACAAGCTGGATCTGGTTGATGCCATGGTCATCGCCGCCGATGATTCGGCCTCCGATGAAAAAGTCGCCGAATACGAACGCAGCGCCTGCCCAACCTGTGGTTCCTGCTCTGGAATGTTCACCGCCAACTCCATGAACTGCCTGACCGAAGCCATTGGTCTGTCGTTGCCTGGTAACGGTACGGTACTGGCGACTCACTCTGACCGTGAAGAGTTGTTCCTCGAAGCGGCGCGTCTGATCGTGAAAAATTCCAAGCGTTATTATGAAGAAAACGATAAATCGGTGCTGCCGCGTTCCATCGCCGGCTTTAAAGCGTTCGAGAATGCCATCACGCTGGATATCGTCATGGGTGGTTCAACCAATACCATTCTGCATCTGCTGGCGGCGGCCCAGGAAGCCGAAGTGGACTTCGATCTGAAAGACATCGACCGTATGTCCCGTGTCGTGCCGCAGCTGTGTAAAGTGGCGCCGAACTCACCGAAATACCATATCGAAGATGTCCACCGGGCCGGTGGCATTATGGGTATCCTGGGCGAAATCGAACGCGCCGGTCTGCTGCACGCCGACCTGCCCACCGTACACAGCGCGACCATGCTTGAGGCGCTGGATAAGTGGGATATCATGCGCAATCCGACGCCAGAAGTGCTGGAGTTTTATAAAGCAGGTCCGGCCGGAATTCCGACCCAGACCGCGTTCAGCCAGAGCACCCGCTGGCCAACGCTGGATGGTGATCGCGCCAACGGCTGTATTCGTAATCTCGAAAACGCCTACTCCACAGAAGGTGGGCTGGCGGTTCTGTACGGCAATATCGCCCTCGACGGCTGCGTGGTAAAAACCGCTGGTGTTGATGATTCCATTCTGTTGTTTAACGGCAAGGCGAAAATTTTTGAGTCTCAGGACAGCGCGGTAAAAGGCATTCTGGCCGACGAAGTGGTCGCCGGTGATGTCGTCATCATCCGCTACGAAGGTCCGAAAGGCGGTCCCGGCATGCAAGAAATGCTGTACCCGACCTCTTACCTTAAATCAAAAGGATTGGGCAAAGACTGTGCACTGCTGACGGATGGTCGCTTCTCCGGTGGCACCTCCGGTCTGTCGATTGGTCATGCCTCTCCGGAAGCCGCTGCCGGCGGTGCGATTGGTCTGCTGCAAGATGGCGATCCGATTACCATCGACATTCCGAACCGTACGATTAACGTGATGATCGATGACGCCGAACTGGCTGCCCGTCGCACAGCGCAGGATGCCAACGGCTGGAAACCGGTGGAGCAGCGTCCACGTAAAGTCAGCACGGCACTGAAGGTATATGCCAAGTTCGCTACCAGCGCCGATAAAGGTGCCGTGCGCGACAAATCGTTACTCGATTAACGCCAGAAATTGAGAACCCGTCAGACGATAGCCAGTCTGATCTTTCAGCACACTGACGTGTGACCTGAAAGCGGCGCTGTTTCACCGTCAGTGAGACAGCGCTTTTTTTTGCACTAACAGGATCTCTATATGTTCTCCATGCTCCGGCATAGCACTTTCCTGCCTATTCTGCTGGCCCTGCTGCTGGCATCAGGCTGTGCCAGCAAACATATCGCTAACGAAGAAGCCTTCGACGACCTCGCTGCACGCAAGGCAGAAGCCTTTACCGGCGATACGGATTCCGCACTCGACAAGGCGGAAGATGCGTTGATCACGGCGAGAAATGAAAATATTGCCCTGTATTCTCCGCTGCACTGGCAACAGATGAACGAGTCCATCAAAACGGCACGTAAGGATGACCTGGCCGGAAAAAACCAACAAGCTATCGAAGCCGCCGCCTGGACGCTAACACTGTTTGAAAGCGCTATGACCAACAAACAGAAAGTTGAAGACAGGCTATCGGTACTACTGGTGCAGAAACAGACACTGGAAGAAATCAAGGCCAACAAGGTATTACCAGCCGCCTATCAGAAGCAGTTCGAGCAAATCAAAGCGTTGGCACAACGTATTGAAGCGGGCCGCGATGGCAATATGAACGACGATATTAGTGATCTGCTTGAAGACATGCAGGCATTGGAGCGTGACACCATGCTCGAGCTGCACTGGCGTCCCGCCCGAAAAACCCTTGATAAGGCCGAAGATGAAGGTGTCGATGACTTTGCCGCCGATACCTTTCGGGCAGCAGAAAAGCTAACTGAAGAAGCCAGAGATACTATCAGTGACCAATACCCCAATCGGGTTTTGTCGGAACAGATCGGCAAACGGGCACTGCGAGCGGCACAACATGCGCTTTATATCGGCCGTGAAGCCGAAAAAATCATCAATATGGATATCGATGACGCAGAGCAGGCTGCTCTGCGCTTCGAGGATTACCTGCATCAGTTAGCCGAAGCGCTTAACGCTGGCGACCTTCGCAATATGGCCTTTATCGATCAGACTCTGGCACTGGTACAGAAAGCCAACGAACTGTCAGTTAATATCAAGGCTCCGCTGGAAAAGAGAATCCAGGAACTCACCAGCCGTCTGCATACGTTGGAATCTGAGGCGTCGGTACCAGTACCAGCCACCTCAAAACCAAAACTCTCGCAACCCTGACAGCTGTCAGCCCGTCGTCATTGGCAGGATGATACTGCTGCCATCCGGTTGCGGTTGAAACAGCAACCGCTGATGGAATTCAGCCGGAATTTCATCAGCGTGGTGAGTGACATACAGCATCGTCATACGCTGCTGACTCACCAAACGATTGATAAACGCCAAGACCATCTGACGACTGATATCATCCAGCCCCTGACAGGGTTCATCCAGAATCAGCAAAGCCGGTTGCTTGATCAGCGCCCGACCAATCAGCACCAGTCGCTGTTCACCGTATGACAGGTGCTGCAGACTCTGGTTGGCCTTATGCCGAAGTCCCAGAATATCCAGCCACTGCAACGCCAGCTTTTTGTCATCATCCCGCACGGCTTTATACAAACCGATACTGTCATGCAGGCCGGAAACCAGGGCACTGATGACATTGGTTGAAGCCCGGTATTGCCACTGCAACGAGGCAGATACCAGGCCGATATGCTTCTTTATATCCCAGATACTTTCACCCGAGCCACGCTGGATACCAAACAGCCGCAAGTTATTGCGGTAGCACTGCGGGTTATCCCCCGTCAACATTTGTAACAAACTGGTTTTGCCACAACCATTAGGCCCCTGAACCGCCCAGTGCTGGCCCGGTGTAATTGTCCAGTCCAACTGATCAAACAGCACGCGATCGTCGTAACCAATATTACCCTGGGTCAGACAAACAAGAGGTTCATCTTCTGCGAGGATCAGTGGTGGAGCTGGCGGCGGCGGTAACTCGGGCAACTCACTGTCAAAATGGATCAGGGCGTTAACCTCAGGCCGAGCCAGTACTTCTTGCCGAACACCTTGCGCCATAAGTTCAGCATTGTGCATAAACGCCACATGCGTTATCCAGTCCGGTAATTCATCCAGTCGATTGGCGACCCAGACAATGCGGATCCCTTTCGCTGCCAGATCATCCAGCCACTCCCTGATGTAGTCACGGCTGTTCGCATCCAAACCTTCATACGGCTCATCCAACACCAGTAAGTCGTGCTGCTGACGCAGCCGGTTAACCCACAAAACCTTGCGACTTTCACCCGTCGACAAGGATCTGAAGCCCTGGTCGAGTAAATGGCGAATTCCCAAACCATCAATAAGATCCGCGACATCCTCCAGCGGTGAAATCAGATCACGTACCAGCGTTCCCTTGTAGGCCATGTCCGTAAGGTCACTTTCATCCACCTTGCGCTCGTGTTCAATCAGCTCGGCCTGAGCCTCCAGAGAGACATAAGCGACATTATCCCGCAGTGATTGTATGGTGCCATGACTCAGCTTGACCCGCCCTCCCAACAGACAGGACAGAACCGTTTTCCCGCTGCCGTTAGTTCCGGTAATCGCCCAGAACTGACCTTCGTCAATCTGCCACTGATCAACAACCAGATAACGGCCATCGTGGAGCTTTGCGCGTATTGCTTCGAACTTCATCTGTTATCAACCCGGCGGCCAGTTCAGTGGACGACCACCGATGACGTGCATATGCAAATGAAAAACCGATTGACCCGCATCTGCACCGTTGTTAATAACCAATCGGAATTTATCTCCGAGACCTTCAGCCTCGGCCACCTGATTAGCAGTCAGCAGCATATGCCCAAGCAACGCCTTATCTTCAACGTTAGCATCGCACAGCCGGGGAATGGGTTTACGGGGAATAATCAGAATATGAGTGGGCGCTGCCGGGTAAAGATCGCGAAAAGCCAGCACCAGATCATCTTCATAAACAATGTTGGCCGGGATCTCACCGCGCGCTATTTTGCCAAAAATAGTGTCTTCAGACATAGTGTCCTCCTGTCATTATCGGACACCTTACTGTACAGCCCGGCCTCTCTTCAATCCATCATCAGTCGTCGTCGACGGATACCACCTTGTTACGACCACTCAGTTTCGCGCGGTAGAGGCATTCATCCGCCACCGAAAACATTTGCTCAGCAGAACCACCGCTGGTCGTGCAAATACCGATGCTGACCGTAATCCGCAACAAATCGCCATCTTCGACATCAATAAGCAGCCCTTCAATGTGCCGTCGAAAGCCATCCATCAAGGCCGATGCCCGGCTGGAGTTTATACCGGGCATCAATATCGCAAACTCTTCACCCCCAACTCTGGCCGATAACAGCTGGGAGAAGGTCTGCAATAATTCAGCTGATAATGTTTTCAAAACAATATCACCCGCCTGATGACCAAATTCATCATTGGTTTTCTTAAAAAAGTCGATATCGAGCAGCGCCATGCTGTTTTTTACATTATTGTATTTATCCAGTCGTTCATCAGCTTCTTTGGAAAAATAACGGCGATTAAACATGCCCGTCAGATAATCCTTGGATGCCTGCTCCTGTAGCTGAATGAAAGCTTCTGTCGCCAACGTACTATTGGTAATACGGCAGGTAAATTCCTGATGATCAAATGGCTTTGGCAAAAAATCATCCGCACCGGACTTGATAAAATCTACCGTCAGCTGCTCACGCCCGCAGTTAACACCAGAGATAGCAATAATACCTATCGGTCGTCCGCTGTATTTGTAACGTACCATCTGAACCAGCTCCAGACCATTCATGCCCGGAAGTTCATGCTCGACTACCATGATTCTGATTTCCGGGTTCTCTCCCAGATGCTCCAAAGCCTCTTCTGCGCTACTGGCTTCAATAATCGGATAACGATGGGTTTCCAGCATTCTGATCATGGTATTTCTGCAAACTTTTGAGTCGTCGACCACGAGAACAGGAAATAAGTGGTTGCGCTCGAGTCGCTCAAGCATCTTCACCGCATACAGGTACCAATAGCGTCCATCCTTGGTTACATAATCAGCAATACCGGATTGCAAAAACCGCTGCCGCGTTTCTTCATTGTTACTGGCAGTCAGCACGACACATGGGACACCAGCAGTCACGATAGCATCCACGGCTTCGCCGTTCGGTGCATCAGGCAAACACACATCAACCAGCGCAGCAGCTAGCGTCTGTCGATGTTGCTTCAAAAGATAGAGAGCATCCTGCAATGTCGATGCATAAACAACATGATCGCCAAGAGATTGCCGAATGATATGTTTGAGTATTTTGCTGACGACAGGGTCGTCTTCAACAACCAGATAAGTTGCCACTGCTGTTCCCCGTAACACGTACAAAGAAAGTGTAGTCAAGAATAAGACGTTGACGACAAAGGGACGTTTTTTTGTCGTCGATTGCCTTAATTCATGACGCCTTTCCAAGCAGTAGGCAGGTTGAGAAGTATTCACGACTAACACCGAGCTGATATTTATGCGAATTCAAAATACAAAAAAGCCTGGCAGAATAATCTACCAGGCCTTTGGTTTCAGGGTACTGTTCAGCACATTGGTTTTACAGCGAACGTAAAAAACCCCGCCCTGCAGCGCAGGACGGGGTGTTCTATTTAAGAGCTTGACGATGACCTACTCTCACATGGGGAGACCCCACACTACCATCGGCGATGCTGCGTTTCACTTCTGAGTTCGGGATGGATTCAGGTGGTTCCACAGCTCTATTGTCGTCAAGCAAACTGTTATGGTGTTGTCTGTCTGAAGGGGATCGGTCGATCGACCCGGCAGAGTTTCACCAAATAGGGTTGGATACATGAGTTTTTTGAGAGATTCATAATAGAGGCAGCAGTTGCCTGGTGTTTCCGTCTGTTATAACAGCCCGGTTTGGGTGTTATATGGTCAAGCCTCACGGGCAATTAGTATCAGTTAGCTCAACGCCTCGCAACGCTTACACACCTGACCTATCAACCTGGTGGTCTTCCAGGGCCCTACAGGGAACTCAAGGTTCCAGTGAGATCTCATCTTGAAGGAGGCTTCACGCTTAGATGCTTTCAGCGTTTATCCCGTCCGAACGTAGCTACCCGGCAATGCATCTGGCGATACAACCGGAACACCAGAGGTTCGTCCACTCCGGTCCTCTCGTACTAGGAGCAGCTCTTCTCAAATCTCAAACGCCCACGGCAGATAGGGACCGAACTGTCTCACGACGTTCTAAACCCAGCTCGCGTACCACTTTAAATGGCGAACAGCCATACCCTTGGGACCGGCTTCAGCCCCAGGATGTGATGAGCCGACATCGAGGTGCCAAACACCGCCGTCGATGTGAACTCTTGGGCGGTATCAGCCTGTTATCCCCGGAGTACCTTTTATCCGTTGAGCGATGGCCCTTCCATACAGAACCACCGGATCACTATGACCTACTTTCGTACCTGCTCGACGTGTCTGTCTCGCAGTTAAGCCGGCTTGTGCCATTACACTAACCTCCTGATGTCCGACCAGGATTAGCCGACCTTCGTGCTCCTCCGTTACTCTTTGGGAGGAGACCGCCCCAGTCAAACTACCCACCACACAGTGTCCTCGATCCAGATAATGGACCTGAGTTAGAACCCCAAATTGACCAGGCTGGTATTTCAAGATTGGCTCCACGACAACTAGCGTCATCGCTTCAAAGCCTCCCAGCTATCCTACACAAGCCAATTCAAAGTTCACTGTGAAGCTGTAGTAAAGGTTCACGGGGTCTTTCCGTCTAGCCGCGGGTATACGGCATCTTAACCGCAATTTCAATTTCACTGAGTCTCGGGTGGAGACAGTGTGACCATCATTACGCCATTCGTGCAGGTCGGAACTTACCCGACAAGGAATTTCGCTACCTTAGGACCGTTATAGTTACGGCCGCCGTTTACCGGGGCTTCGATCAAGAGCTTCTCGTGAGATAACCCCATCAATTAACCTTCCGGCACCGGGCAGGCGTCACACCCTATACGTCCACTTTCGTGTTTGCAGAG